>CALGSZ010000101.1 GCA_937901745.1 uncultured Chloroflexota bacterium
TGAACGTTCCCAGCACAATCCCGACAAGGAGGAACGCATTCTGAATCAGGCGACGCAGGATGAACTGGCGCATGGCTTACGTAATGCCTTGACAGAACAACATGCTGTGGCCCCGGCCGTGAGGTGGTGGCCGCACCGCGCTTGAAAGGGGTCGAGTGCTGCCGAGCGCGATCGCGCTCGGCAGCACTCGACGTGACGGCTAGGAATCCTTGGTCGCGAATCGTAGCAGGGGCTCGCCGACGACGGGGACGCGAGCGTAGTTCTTCACCTTGCTCGACACGATGAACGGCCACAGTTCGTCGGAGAGGTAGAGTGACTTCTGCTCGTCCCAGAGGTACCCGGCCATCTCGTTGATCTTGGCCAGGCGCTCCTCCCCTTGGGCCGTCCGCTGGGCGTCGATCATCGGCGGAATCGCCGGGTCCTCCAGGCTGAAGACCGCCTGCGCGACCGGGCCGCCGTAGAAGCCCAGGACAAAGTCCGGATCGTAGTTGAAGCTCGCCAGCGTGTTCAGCGTGAGGTCGTACTGGTTGTAGCTGGTGCGGAAGGCGCCGACTTCCAGCGTCGTGATCTCGACGTTGATGCCGACATCCTGGAGGAACTGGGCGATCGCGAGGTCGATCTCCTTCTGGTTCGGCACCAGCGTGGTGGTCGCCATTGTCAGGGTGAGATTGTTCTCGAAGCCCGCGGCGGCCAGGAGCTCGCGCGCCTTGTCCGGGTTGTACTCGAACCGCTCTGGCTGCTCCTGGTAACCCGGGGAGTTCGTCGCGATGCCGGAGTACGGCACCTTGCCGACACCCTGGAGGATACCGTCCACGATCGCCTGGCGGTCGATCGCGTAGGCGAGCGCCTGGCGAACCTCCTTGCTCGCGAGGTTGCCGCGATTCTGATAGATGCAGACGATCTGGCTCAGCGGCGGAGCATCGACGATATAGAAGTCGTCATTGCCCTCGACCCGCGCCAGCTGCTCCGCGGAGCACCGGGTGATGATGTCGACTTGGCCGGCCAGCAGCGCGCTGATCCGCGCGTTGGCGTCCTGGATGTATTCGAAGATGACCGTTTCGATGCCCGGAGGACCGGCCCAGTAGTCGGTGTTCGCTTGCAGCGTGACCTTGTTTTCCTCGTAGCTCACCCACTTGTACGGGCCGCAGCCCATTGCGCGCTCGGTGAGCTTGGACGGATCGGCGATGTCAGCCGCCGGGAAGATCGGCGCGACGGCCAGCGACTTCTCCAGCGGACCGAACGGCTCTTCGGTCACGATCTCCACCGTGGTGGGATCGATGATGTTGACGGAGAGCTTGGGGAAGATGAGACCGTGCCAGGCAACGCCCGATTCCGGATTACCAGCGCGGTCCAGCGTCGCCTTGACGTCTTCGGCCGTGACCGGGCTGCCGTCATGGAAGCGGACACCCTCGCGGAGCGTCACGCGCAGCGTCGTCGGGGAGGTGTACTCCCATGCGGTGGCGAGGTGGCCGACGATGGTGCCGTCCGGCGAGTCATAGCCGAGAAGCGTGTCGTGAACGAGGGATGCGACCTGCGCGTCTACCAGGCCGAAGACGGTGTAGGAGTCCCATTGCGCGGACGTCGGCGGCTCAGCATTCGCAATTACCAGGGTGCCGCTCGGCGCGGTCTGTGCGCGCGGCGCCGCGGAGACTGGGCCGGCGGAGCTGAGCAGTCGAGCCGCCGCAGTGAGGGACAAGCCCATCGCGGTGGCTCGCTTGAGCAGCTCTCTCCGGCTGATCTGCCCGGATTGGTAGGCCTTCCGAAGCTCATCCAGATGGTGATTTTCGCTTGCGGACATGCGTCGATCCTTTCTGATGCCTGACCCCACCAATGCCCAAAGAGGCTCGTAGCGCCTTCGGTCGTCTGTGGTTGCGCAAGGGAGCCGCCGGCTTGCTCCCCTGGAGCACTTCAGATCAACGAAGATAGATAACCCGACGACAGGTTATTTGTATAATGGCACAGAACTACCGGCATCGCAAGCGATGACGCATCAGGGAATAGCTGAGCTGGCAAGCGGGAGCGTGTTCGCCGAAGCGTGTAGTGCCGCGTCGGAGGCAAAGCCAAGGATACGGGGAGGTTTGGTTCGAGTGACGCCTCTGCTCCAAGCTCGTCAGCTTTCCGTCCTTCGGGTCATTCGAGATCGGGGGACGATCACTCGGGCAGAGATCGGACGGGTCTTAGGGCTCAGCTTCAGCCAAGTCAGTCGCCTGACGAGCAGTTTGATTGAGAGCGGGTGGGTGGAAGTTGACCGGCGGCTTGCCTCGGTTGACGGCAGGCCCGCGGAGTTGCTCACGCTCGCGCGGAGCACGTACTGCGTCGTCGGCCTGGACATCGGCGGGGAATTTCAGCAGGCGGTCACCGTCAATTTGCGTGGCGAAGTGGTCGCCACGGTGGAAGCGCGCAAGTCGC
>CALGSZ010000102.1 GCA_937901745.1 uncultured Chloroflexota bacterium
CGAGTTTGGATTGCCCGCTGAGCGGAGCGGAAAGGAGCTGTGATGAAGCGAGGCGCTCGTGTCGATTCTGGACACAGCCTCGAGGCTGTCGATGGCGGCCTAGTCCGTCTGGACTGGGAGTTCACCGACGTCAACTCGATCCAGCTCGGGCGCTTGGCCCAAACAGAGCCGCGCCCCTTCCTCGAGTCGGAAGCGCCGCGTACTACGGGAGCGTATGCGCTGACGTACACCGGGGAGCTGCCGATGCTTAGGAAGATCGCTGACGGCAAGCACCCCATCTACGTCGGCTCTGCAAGCGACCTGCGTCGCCGGATGAGAGAACATCACGACTCCCTGGCGTACGCAAGAAACCTCGACCTTGAGGACTTCGCCGTGATCTTGGTAGAGACGCCGACTCGTCCTGCTGCCCTGTTCGTGGAGGCCCTGTTGATCGAGGCGCTGAACCCACCGTGGAACAGCAAGGGGGTGGAGGGATTCGGATCCAAACCCCAGGGTCACCTTCGTAGTCGGGGACAGACGCCGACACCGTGGGATCGGCTTCATCCCGGTAGGCCGTGGGTGGCGGCTCCTGCGGATGCGTCTTCCCGGCAGAGCGCCCTTGAAGCTCTCCGTGACGCAGTCGATGCCGCTCGTGCGCTCGATTGGCTCCTACCCAGGCAACAAACCCCTTGTGCCCCCGTTTCGCACACCCATAGGTCCACAAGAAGGCGCCAAACGGGTGCCCCGAGGAAAGGAAAGGGAATGGCGGGTAGGCGGAAGCGTAGGACAGGGGAGGTCCTTGAGTACCTGCGTACGCGTACGGGACCTGCGTCGATCCAGGACGTCGCGTCCGAGCTTGACCTAAGCCACCGCGAGGCGCGCGACACGTTGGCGTACCTTGCTCGGGCCGGTCACGTCTCAAGAGTCGCGCGTGGCCGCTACGAGGCTGGGCACTTGAGCGAAGCGCCTGCCAAAGGCCAACGGCGCCCATATGGCAGTGTTGCGAAGGCGGTCGAGGACGCGCTGCGTGCACGACCTGAGAAGGTGTGGACAGCACAGGACCTCGCCGAGGAGATCGGAATAGCCAAGAACCACGCGACTGCGATTCTGGCGAAGCTGACAGATCGTGGGGTGGTGGGCCGTGTCGGTTTAGGCCGGTACAGGCTGGGCGCGGAGACCACCTGGCGAGGTGGGGCCGCTTCGGCTTCCGGGTGGGAACCCGTAGGTAGGGTCGACGGCTCGATCCTGCTGCGGGATGCTGAAAGCAATTTGTGGTTGGCATCGCCTGCCAGCGTGTCGGATCTGACACAAGTCGCCTGATCGGAATAGGCGCCAAGGGGTCACTGCTTCGGCGGTGGCCCCTTTAGTCCTTGCCAGGGGACCGAGACGGCTAGCTCCGGTCGGGATCCGCATAGGTGGGCTTCGAGTGGAGGAGCCGCGCCCCGTGTCACGCGAATGGTCCCGCGCATCAGGAGAGGGGGCCTCTAGGGGGCGCTGCGCTTGATCTGGTCGGACGCCAGGTGGAGGGGTTCCGCGATTCCCGCGCCTCTCGATTGCCCGGACTGGATCGTTCGGGCCACGTGGTCACGCCCGTGCCCCGGGAATGGCGTTTCGGCTAGGTGCGGCATCGGCACCCCGGAGTGGTTCGACGGGCGTCGGCACAACACGTCTAACGAAGCGCAGGACAATTACCTCACGGCGCCGTGCGCGAATGTGCCCGGTGCCCTTGGACCTCGGCGCTGGGCCTTGTCTCGCAAGGTCCCTGTCCACGGTTCGGCGGGGGCGATTTGCGGCCTGTTCCTGGAATCCCGACCTGGCCCGTCCCGTGAAACAGGTCCGTGGGTAGGAAGTAGTGGGCGAACAGGACCCCAGGGCTGGTGTTGGTGTCGGCGGCGATTGCCATGATCGACTCCCCGGCCTCGTTGCGGTGGGTCACATGGGCTTTCTTGAAGCTGTGGGTTCCCACGCCCTCAGGATTGAGGCCGGCCCGGGTCATGCCGTCGCGGATCCATCCGATCATGCGGCCGATGTGGCGGGTCTCCAGGACCGGGCCCTCAGCGACACCGCGGACAGCAATCCAGTCAGCAAGGGCGCAGGCGGGGCACCAGGAGGTCGGGTGGAACGATTCGCTTGGGTCCACGCCAACCAAGACAAGATCCTGACCCTGTATGTACGCGAAGGGGAACATGACCCGACCGGGCTTGAGGCCGTTCCTAGGTGCTGAGAACGGGATCTTCGAAAGCCAGTCCTGGAGTTCCCCGCCGAGGATGCGGCGGGGAGATGGCTCACCTCCGCACGTGTGGTCGATCCGCATCTGGTCAATGCGTCCCTTGGCCGAGCTGAAGTCGTACAGGAACCCTGAAGTTGTTCGCTTCAGTCTCTCGATGCGCATCTGTACGAGGTGGTTCCAGCGGCGTCCGGTGTCGTAGAGGACAGACGCCAGGAGGCGTAGTTGGAGGCCGCGCCGGGAGTTGGAGGCCACCGCCCACACACAGAAGGCCTGAACCTCGAACGCAGTGAGGACTCGGCTCTGGTTCTCGGGTCGGGGTCGCCGCCCCCCCGCCCTGAGGCTGTGCGCGCTTTGGACCAGGTTCACAACCGGGCTATCGGGACGATTGGCACGGCGCCATGCTGAGACGACCTTGCGAACGGTGGATGGCGACTTGTCCCAACGCTCCTCGTACAGGTAGGCAACGAGCGTTGCCGGATGGTCGGGCGGGTAGCCGCGTGAGTTGGCCCAAAGGTCCAGCTTGGCGAGTTCGCGCTGGTAGTGATAGGTGGTGTCACGCATCACCGATGTCCCCCATCATTCGGTTGAGGATCTGCTGGCGTGCCTCATGACCGTCACGCTTCAAATAGCTGGCCGTCGTCTCTGGATTGGAATGGCGCAGCTTCTTAGTGATCTTCGGCTCTGGCTCGCCGTTGGCCTTCATCTGGTGTGCTGCTCCCCGACGCAGGCTGTAGCCGACGAAATGTTGCGAGAGGCCGGCCGCTCGCCCCATCTTCTGAAGGGTTCGTCGCAGTGAGTCCGTGTCCATGCTGAGGCCTCTCGCGCGCTGGGCGCCGGCCGGACCGAACAAGACACCGCGACCTGGGCCGGTTAGCCCAGAGCCGCGAACGGCGTAGCCGCGCAGGCGGCACAGGTCGAGGAGCGCTCTCACGCCACACAGCTGGCTGTCTGAGTGGTACACGGCCGCAATCTTCTCTGACCTGCGGCGACCGCTGCGATTCGTCTTCGAGATCGGGAGCTCCACCACCATCCCCTCGGGGTGCAGCGTCAGCTGGCTGCTACGGAGCGAGACCAACTCGCCAGGGCGGAGGCCAAAGTGGAGGCCACCCAACACGGCGGCGCGGTTGCGTATGTGCGCCATCGTGGTCTCGCTGATTCCAGCCGACACCCGCCACAGAGTCTCTGAGTCGGCGTCCCGGCCGGCGTAGCCACCCGACGTCCAATCGTCGATTGCGAGGCGTCGGGCGCTCAATCTGAAGCGCTCCGACCACCACCTGTGGCCGCCCTCCAGTATCTGGGGGGCGTCACCTCGGATGTCGGCAAGGGCCTCGAGAGTTGCCCCGAGATCCAAGAAGGGGTCGGCGTGTCGAGCGATCTCGAGTCGCTCCCCGTTGACGACTACCCCGACCACGTCGGCTCGGACGTCTACGTCGTCCCAAGTGAGGGTTTCCAGCCGGCGTAGCCGCACTCGACAGAAGTGTGAGATCAGCAGCGCAGCGCGCAGAGTCAGTTCGTCCTTGGTGGGTGGGGGAGAAGCGAGCATTTCCTGGGCGTGTTGGAGCAGCAGTGGTGTGGCGCGCTGCGGCTCTGGGCGCGGCAGCTTCCTTGCGTAGTCGAGGAGGCGCCGAATCTTCGGGTCCTTCAGCCGTTGGGCGGCCTCCCCGGGAAGGTGTCTTTTGAGGGTCCCATAGGCGGACAGGACTCCGCGAGGGCTGCGGGTGCCTCCCCCTAGGGGAGAGCGCTCGGCTAGATAATTGAACAGCTCTCCAGCGGTCGGGTCGAAGGGGTTCACGCCGCGGGCATCGCAATGAGAAAGCCAACGCTCGAGCTCGCTGCGCACTCCGTCGGTGAAACGCACCTCGTCGAGGAGAGAGGCCAGCGCATCTTTGTGTCGTCCGAACCACTCGACCAGGGACGGTGGGGCGTCAGGCCCGTCCAGGCCCAACAGGTTCTCATAGGACGGGAAGAACTCTTCGAAACGTGCCATGGAGGCCACGGTCCGGACAGTGCTCGAAGAGGCAATCAGGTTCGGCGAGAAGTCTTCTCGGGCCACCTGATTGCCGTCTGGGGAAGCCCAGTCACCGTCGAGAGGCGGATGCCGGACGTCCGCTCGTCAAGTCTGGGCCGGGCGAACCCCCAATAGCGCGGGCCAGATTTGACGAAGAACGCGCGACTGGGGCCTTCGAGCCTGGTCGCCACTGTTGTGGGCGAGCAGCCGGGCTGTCATCGACAACCCAGCTTCCGTGACAACTCAGCGGACGGCTCCGGCAGCCAACGAAGAGACCCCGACCGTTGGAGACCGAATTGTCCGCCTACAACCCCTACCGCCGACCTGTTGAGGGAGCCCCGATCACCGCCCAGAACCTACGGGTCTTGCAGGCGCTTGCGGGGCGCACGGACCTCTGCGACGAGACCGGCGAGCCCTTCGACCCCGAGCTCATCCTCCGGTACGAGCTGAAGGTCGCCGAGATCGTCGAGGATCTTCTAAGGCGTCGGCCCTGGTCGGGGATCGACGATGTGGGCGCCGACTTCGACGCCCACTACCTGCAGCTTCTCTCCGAAGCCGAAGCGGAACTCGAGAACCCTTTCGACGATCAGACCCATCGAACGTACGAGGATGCTCTCCGCCAATACGCCCGCTTCTTCGTCTATGGGGAACAGCCCTACGACCCACGGAGACTGCACCCCAGAGCCATCGTGGCGTACCTGCACTCGCTCGGCGAGGAAGTGCACGACCCGCAAACCGGGGAGCTGCTTCGGAGCCTGAGGAGCTACTCGACCATCAAAGTGCGCCTCGCGGCCCTGGCTCAAGCGGCGAGGAGCGTGGGCGCCCAGAACCCCTGGGAGTACCAGGAGATCAAAGACAAAATGCGACACCTGGAGCGTCGCTGCCAGACCATGCGGCCCCTCAATCGAAAGGACGCCATCACCTCCGACATCCTCGCCGAGATGATCGAGACCACCTTCCAGCCCGACCTCGAGGCGGTGAGCAACCGCGCCCTCGCGTGGATCCTCGCCGATGAGGATTGGGGCCCGGCGGACGCCGCGGCCCTCGAGTGGGACCGCATACAGATCAAAGGAGACGTGGTCGTCGTGCGGCCCACTTCGCTTCGCAAGCCCCTAGTGCTGAGCGAGCCGGTTGGCGGGCTCTCACCGGTCGACGCCTTCACCATGCTCGCCGAAGAGAGCGGGGCCTCGGGAGCGGTATTCCGAAGAGTCTCCGGCCCAACGGCAAGCCGGAGGCTCGACGACCGGCCCCTGACACGCCAAGCGATCGCCCTCAAGGCCAAGAACTGGCGCGACATGGTCGGCGTATCCCTGGTTGGCCGTCGGTTCTCGTTTCAGCCTGCCCACCTCGAATCGCTGGCTGACTCCATGCCCCTGGTCCGATTCATCGACCTCCGCGACAGGGCACTGCTCCTGGTCGGCTACTTCACCGCAATGCGACGGCTCAACCTCTCGGAGCTGGATATGAGAGACGTGGCGCTCAGTGGCGAAATGGCGAAGGTCACGATGCGCTGGTCCAAGACCGGGGAGGCACACACGTTCCCGCTTCCGGCGGCGGACGGGTGGCGCATGTGCCCAACTACAGCGCTGACCGAGTACGTGGCCGCACTGGAAGGGCACTTCGAGACACTCGATGCCTACCAACCATTGTTCGTGACCGTAGACCGGCATGGCAACGTGCCAGCCATAGATGAGTCCCTCCTGCGGGACAGCCCGACCGCCCGGCGAGGCGCCCTAAGGGAGTTGCTGGCGATCAGCGGGGCGGCGGTAGCCGATGTGGTCAAGACCCGAGTAGCGGCAACCGGGCGAGATCCCCGATTCTTTGGAGCCCACAGCCTTCGGGCCGGGATCCTCACCGACATGGCTCACCTCGGGTTCGAGCCGACGGAGATGCAAGAGATCAGCCTCCACCGCTCCCTCAACCAGTTGATCGCCTACGTCCGCACGGTTCGCCATCCCTCCCAGCAGCCTGCCCATCGGCTGGCCTTGAAGTTGCAGGAGAACATCAGCCGGGCGGCCTGAGGCGCTTCGCAAACGACGGGCATACGGTGTGGCATGGGCCGACGTTGTCCGCACACAACGATGGGCCCGCCTCAGAGTGGCGGGCCCCATCGTTTCAGCCAGCAACGCGATGCCGGTGTCCGCACCAGCTTCAGCAGACATCGTCAGTCGGCGTTGACCTCGATCCTCCGATCCCGAAGCCAGGCCGCCGTAGATTCGATCTGGTCGACTGAGAGGGTGTCCAATAGTCCCCCGAGATCACGCTCGATCTCGGCCAATACGCCCTCTGGGTACGACGGGCATGAATAGCTCGGGATCGCCCAGACTCGAGTGGTGTGGGTGGTGACGTAGATGGGCCGGTCCACGCTATCGGCGACCAGTGCCGATACATAGAAGCCCCTTTCGCCATCCGAAGGGCGGATGCGGCGCCAGTGAAGGGCGCGTCCGATCCACGTCTGAGGCAGCACCCTCTCAAGCGACTTCGGCAGTCGATCGACTCGCTCCCAGTTCGGGTGATCGGTCGTTTGGTGCATGCGACCTCCTTCTCGGTTATGTGTCGCTTAGGTCACCCTGGGAGCAAATTTCGTCATTCCAATGGTGTGCACAGCCGATTCATGAGGTTGGCGTCGAGGTCCCACCGATACTCGTTCCGCCCGGGGACTGACAGTCATTGACTCGAACCGCCTAGCCGACTGGAGAGTCAGATCTGTGGCCTTAGCGGACCCCGCTCATCCGGTTGGGTTCCGGGCCGGCCCTTTCAGCGTGGGCTCCCCGAACTCAAACCCGACCACCCCCGAAACTGAGCAAGAAAGCTGACTCGGGACACGACGAGGAGGGTCCCAACGAGGCGGATGACCGAGTCGGTGTTGGGGAAGATGCCGACGACGTCGGTG
>CALGSZ010000103.1 GCA_937901745.1 uncultured Chloroflexota bacterium
GTCGTCGAGCGGACGATGGGCTGGCCCAGGCTCGCCAAGCGCCCGAGCATGTTCACGTCCATCTCGTACCGAATCCGCGTCGCCGGGCCCTCATCGAAAAGGTCGAGCGCCAGCGTGGTCCGGAACGCCCCCGCGAACGTCGTTGCCTCGCCGACCATCGTCGCCACCAGCCGGCTCGGCTCGACGACCTCCACCAGCTCGCACGTCGCGTTGGCGCGGATGGTCATGAACTGCACCTTGACGGCCAGTGTCGCGGTGAAATGCGTGTCGTCAACCTGGTGCAGGTCCTCGCAGCCGGGCAGGATGCGGCGCAGCCGCTCCGGATCGTTAATGGATGTCCAGACCTCGTTGATCGGTGCCTTGACGATCAGCTCGCCTTCGATCTTCACGCGATGTCCCCCTTGAGTACGTGCGCGGCCGCGGCTCCCATCGCCACGGAGTGCGCATGGTCGATCGACGGCGCGACAACCGTGCCGATCGCAAAGACGCCCGCCAGACTGGTCTCGTACCGATCATCAACCACGACGCGCCCCCGGTCATCGGTGGCGACGCCGCTCGCGTGCAGCCAGTGCGTGTTTGGCATCAGGTCAACCGCGTAGACGAGCGTGTCCGCCGGCAGCGAATGCTCGGTACCGTCCCGACGCAGGACGACCTGCTCCAGGCGCGCGTATCCCTGCACCGCGACGAGCTCGCTCGGAGACTCCACGGTGACGGGAGCGAGGTCCTTGGACGAAACCTCAGAGCTAGGTGGGGGAACGAGGACGGTCTCGATGCCAGCCGTCGCCATTCGGAGAGCGGTGACGACGGCCAGCTTTGAAGCGCCGTAGACGACGGCGCGCCGGCCTGGCAGGAGTCCGTTGGCGAGCGCCTGATGGACGAAGATTGGCGTGACGACGCCAGCGGGGCGGGGACCGGAGATTTGGTCGTGCTCCCTGGGGGTCTCGAGTCCGCCGCTCGCGAGCACGACGCGCTTCGCGCTTACCCGCGTCGTGCCGCCCGCTCCCCGGGTGAGGATGACGTGCGGATCATCGCGATTCATGGCCGGCAGCAGACCGACGGCGGTCGTTCCGCATCGAATCTCGGCCCGGCCTGACGCTGCATCCGCGAGGAGCTGGCTCGCCTCCTCGAACTCTTCGGCGGGCAAGGCGTGCCGCAGGAGTCCCCCAACAGCGTCCCCATACTCGAGCGCCAAAATGGATCCATCTGCCCCGATTCGCTCCCACTCCCGCAGGAAGCTGAGGCCGGATAGCCCGGCGCCAATAACGACGACGTCATACAGGTCTGTCATGCTGCTTACTCGCTCGTCACAGCCAGCTCAGCCGCGCGCGCCCCACCACGTCGGGTCTCGCCTGCCGAGCCATCGCCATCGGGACCATCAACGAAAAGGCGAGAGCCGGCGACGTGCTTCTCGAGGGAAAGCGGGTCGCGGCCAAGGTGCTTGGCGAACAGCTCGGCGATGCGCACCGCGCAGATATTCCCCTGGCAATCACCGAGCATCGCCCCAGTCCGCCGCTTGAGCCCGTCGAGGGATCGCGGCGGGAGCGGGGATCGCATGGCAGCCAGGATCTCGCCCTTGGTGATGGACCGGCACAGGCAGACGACCTCGCCCTCGTCGGCGTGCTCCTCGGAGAGCGCCTCAGGCAGCGCGGCGTGGAAGACCGTCCGCTGGCTCAGGCCGAGCGTGTCGCGCACGAGGCTGGCGGCGTACCGGCCGATCGCCGGGGAAGCGGAGAGTCCGGTCGAGCGAATGCCGGCGACGTGGATCAGGTTTCGGCTCACCTTGGAGGGGCCGATGATGTACTCGCCAGTGCTGCTGACCGCCCGCAGGCCGGCAAACTGCCGGATGCTCGAGGCCGTCGCCGCGCCGGGAACGAGCTTCGCCGCTCCGTCACGCACCCTGCGCAAACCGTCGGGGGTGGTCCCGAGGTCGCGCTTGTCCTCAATGTCGTCAGCGGTCGGGCCGAGGAGCGTCCCGCCAAAGACGATCGGCGTCACCAGGATGCCCTTTGAGATTTTCGTCGGCACCGGCAGGATGATTTGGGAGACGTTGAGCTCATCTTCGGTGATGATGAACTCGCCCTTGCGCGGCGTGAGGCGGAACGAGTCGTCGCCGGCGAGTCGCGCCACCTCGTCCGCCCAGAGGCCGCCGGCGTTGACGACGACCTTGGCTTCGATGGTTAGCCCCGCGCTCGTCCGGAGGGTGATCTTCGACGGTTCGATGTCAATCGCGACGACTTCCTGCCCGAGGAACGCTTCCGCGCCGTTGCGCACCGCGCTTTCCGCGTAGGCGCGGGTCGTCCAGAATGGGTCAATGACGCCCTCACCCTCGATCAGGACGCCCTCGCGCGCCCTCTCCGTGACATACGGCGCCATGTCCCGAACTTCCTCGCCAGTCAGTCGCTGAAGCTCGACGCCGTTCTTTTCCGCTTTCGGAATGACCTCCTCGTGCAGCGCGGCTTGCTCCGTGTCGTCCGTGGCGACCATTACCGCGCCGGTCTGCAGGTAGGGGATATTGAGGTCGGTGATAACATCCGGCCAGAGCTCGCGGGCCTCAGCGAGCAGGCGCGCTTCCAACGTGCCCGGTGGCGCATCGAAGCCAGTGTGAACGATGGCGCTGTTCGCCTTGCTCGTTCCCTCGCAGATGTCGGGATGGCGCTCAATCAGCGCGAGACTCGCGTCGTACCGCGACAATTCCCGGAGGATCGAACAGCCGACTACCCCGCCACCTATCACCACCACGTCGACGGTACGGCTTGAAGACGTCATTTCTTGTAGCTACTCCATCATGCTGCCGATGGATCGTCGGCTCGAGAGAGGTCAATCGCTTGCTGTGCCCATCGCTGCCAGGCGTGATAGGCGGAATCGCGGGCGTCGGCGGACAGGCGCGGCTCGTATCGCGGGCCGTGACTGGTCAGCGAGCGCAAGTCGCTCTCACTGAGCAACCCGGCGGCAATCGCGGCCAGCGCCGCCGCGCCTCTCGCGGTCGCCTCGACCGAGGCGTAGCAGGTGATCGGGATTCCCAAGATGTCTGCCTGTCGCTGCATCAGATAGGGGTTGGCGGTCATGCCGCCATCAACACGCAATTCCGCGGGTCGCTCCACGCCCGTCGCCCAGATCGCCTCCAGCACGTCGCGGACGCGGAACGCGATCCCGTCCAGGACGGCTTTCACGAGATGAGCCCGCGTCGTGCCCGCCGTGATCCCCGAGAAGACGCCCGTCGCTTCGCGGGCCCACCAGGGCGCGCCGAGTCCGGTGATCGCCGGGAGAAACCAGACCACGCCGTCGTCAGTCGCCGAGGCGGCCAGGTCCGCGCTAGTCGCGACATCACCTAGCAGGCCAACGGACTGGAGCCACCTCATGGCCGTCCCGGCCGTGAACACCCCACCGTCGAGGGCAAAGGCGTGCCCAGCCGGACCGCTCCAGGCGACGGACATCAGCACGCCGGGCGGCGGCACGCGAGGCTCAGTGCCAGCATGGGAAAGGACGAAGCATCCCGTGCCGTAGGTTGCCTTGACTTCGCCCTCGTGGATACAGCCATGCCCGGCGAGCGCCGCCGGCTGGTCAACGAGGCTCGCTCGCCAGGGAATCGCTCCGCCCCACGCGAGATGACTCAGCGTGCCCCAATCCCCGAGCGACGGGCGAATCTCCGGCAGCGCCTCGGCCGGGATGCCGAACAGGTCGAGCAGCTCCGGCTCCCAAGCGCCGCTTTCCAGTCCCATCAGCTGAGTGCGGGAGGCGGTCGAGTGATCGGTCAAGTGCCGCTGCCCCCCAAGCCGCCAGCCGAGCCACGCATCGAGCGTGCCGAACCTGAGCGTCCCGCGATCCGCCGCCGCTCGCACGGCGGGAACGTTATCGAGCAGCCACCGCAGCTTCGCGGCGGAGAAGTACGGATCGAGCTGGAGTCCTGTCAGCGATCGCACACGCTCGGCGTGGCCCGCCGCGCTGAGCGCTTCGACGATCTCCCGGCCCCGCTCATCCGACCAGACGAGGATCGGACTCAGGGGCTCGCCGGTAACCGCGTCCCAAGCGACTACCGACTCACCCTGGTTATCGAGGCCCGCCGCCACGACCTGTCCCGGCCCGCCGATGATTTCGAGGATCTCGCCGACCGCCTCAACGACGGTCGTGACGACGCCCTCCGGGTCTTGCTCGACGCGGCCGGGGGCCGGGTAACGCGTTGGCACCTCCCGATAGGCTCGGGCCAGCGGTTGCAGCATGTGATCGTATGCGACAACCGTCGTGCCAGTCGTGCCTTGATCGATGCCAACGATGACCACCGGCCGCGGACTCCTGAATCCGATCGAATCAGCGCTCGCCGCTACGACATGAACCGTCGGAGTACGTTCTCCGTCAGGCGAGAGACGTTGTTGTCGTAATCGTTGGTGGGCAGGCTGCCGCACCAGTTGATCGAGCCGACCGAGAAGACGGCCGCGCCGTTTGGCAACTCGGTGTAAGTCAGGTCAGAGCGCACCTTCGGATTCTGCGTGCCACCCATTCCCGGCAGCATCATCGGCGCGTCTTCAATCGTCAGCTGGTAGTAGTCGGTGTGCTTGCCCTCGGAGGTGGCGAGGCGCAGCGTCTCCGGCGGGCTGCCGAGATCCGGGTCGTACCGGTCGAGCTCGTCGCCGGCGGCGCCGCCCATGATCAGGCCGAAGTCGCCGATGACTTCATCTTCGCCGATCCCCTCGAAGATGAAGGCCACGCGCGGATCGAAGCTATCCGGCAATCGGTGGTACCCGGCCGCGCCGCCCCAACCTTGCGACGTGAACCCGACGCCGCACACCTTCTGCGGCGAGCGGCCCCGGTAGCGCCAGAGGCCACCCGGCTCGCCCGTCAGGTTGAGATAGGTCTCGCCCGGCTCCGACTCCCAGCACCGGGTGCCGGCGAATCCACGCCGCACCTCGATGACGTGCGGGCGCTTGGGGTCCATGCCGGTGACCCAGTAGAAGCCGTTGCCGCCGAGGTACATCAGCCGGCCGCCCTCGCCGAGGTAGGTAAACAGCGCCTCCATCATCGGCGTCGTCCAGTACTCCGGGTGGCTGCCGGTCAGGATGACCTTGTAGGAGCGGAGCAGATCGGCCCCGTCGAGGTGCAGGTCCTCGTCGGTGATGACGTCGTAGGTGAACTGCTTCTTCTCCAGCCACTCGATCAGGTGCAGGTCGGCGGCGAAGTGGCGAGCGCCGGCGTTCAGCCAGGTGCGGTACTTCGGCCGCATGTTCACGATCGGCCGGAGCCGCGACGAATAGCAGACGCCGCTGCGGTCGCGGTGGACGTCGTAGAGCGACAAGCCGAGCTCAGGGTGTTGGTGGAGGTAATGGTCTTCCGGCCCGAGTTCGATCTCGAAGTCGACCAGATTCGTGTAATCGTGCTCGGCGTAGAGCCGCTCGTTCGCGTAGGCGAGATAGGTGTTCGTCGGGGCCAGGTACGCGATCGGTGAGCTGGGCGCGCCGACCGCCGGCCGGACGTAGAACGGGATGTACTCCTCGGCATCGCCGGAAGTCAGCCGAGCCGCGTAGATACCGCTGCGCAGATCCTCGGGCACGACGAGCTCGAAATCCGGCTCCCAGCCAGCATCTTCCAGGTCATCCTCATGGAAGTGGATCGCCCCGTACTGCTCTGGCACGGCGCGGAAGGAGACATCTTCGCCCGTCCAGTTATGGCCGGTCATCGCCCGCGCCGGCATGTTGATCAAGCGTCCGTCCGCGCCATTTCCCGAGATGTCGTGGATCACGTCGCCGCTAAAGTCCCGCGTGAAGTCCCAGGCGGCGAGAAGCCCCGCGAGATCCGTCGGTGCCGCCCCATCGCGCAGGGCGGAGATCTCCTCACCGCTGAGTGCCCGGCCCCAGACGCGGGGCGACTCCAGCTTGCCGTTGTAGAGCCCCGCCGCGAACTGCTTGCCCCCCGCGTCCGTCTCCTGGTGGCTACCCGCGAGTAGGAAAGGTGCGGACGTCGCGGTGAGCAAGCCCGTCTGGAACGACCGCGAGACGTTTTCGCCCGGCTCCTTGATCCAAAGTCGCGGCACCGGCTCGCAGATCAGGCGCGCCTCGCCCGTGCCGGCGTCATAGGACGCGGCGACGAAGTACCAGGTCTTCGGGCGCAGCGTGCGCTCCGTCGTCAGCCGCTCTTCGCGCTGCCCATCGCCAACCGCGAAGAGGAGCCGGCCTTGCTCGTCGAGCAAGAGACCATAGCCGGTGCCATCGCCGGTCCTCTTGGTGAGCAGTCCTTGCAGCCGACCGTCCGCCGGCAGCGCCGGGGCGATCCACGCCTGGAGCGTCAGACCCGTGGTCGAATCGAGCTGATGCTCAACAATGCCGTAGGAGCCCGCGTGAATCGGCTGATGCCGGCCGGGATACTCGCCGCTCACCGGCGTTGGCACCACCGGATCGGTGAACCCTTCTGGCTTGGGCGTCGTGTAAGCATGAGCCAGATGCACGATATCGGCGCGATACGACGGCCTGGTGGTGCTCACCATGAACCGAATGCGCTCGCCCGGCTTCACACTCAAGCGGTCCGCGTAGCCTAGGATCTCCATCGTTCCCCCACTCCAAGCCTCAAACCTGCCTGGTCCGTAACACCCAACGCGGTTTGTTCCGATGCGTCAGCCAGTCGGCCCTCGTTCATGGATGCGATGCGTCAGCCGGGTCATCGCCTCGTTCGACCCGGACGTCGGAGCGCCTGTTTCAGCGACGAACCGGAGGCGATCGCCACGGTAGATGTCGCGGGCAAATTCGATCGGCTGCCCGAACGCATCCCACGCGGTGCGCGTCACCCGCAGAACCGGAATGTCCGGACCAGTGCCGAGCGCCGCGGCCGCGCTTGCCGGAAGGAGCGTTGGCTCGATCTCCTGATGGGCGCGAACAGGGTGAACGCTGTAGCACGTCGCGAGAATGCCGTAGATCGAAGCGCCGAGATCCTGCTGGAGCAGATCGGGAAAACGCCTAGCCGGGAAATACGACTCCTCCAGCGCGAGGGGCTCGCCGTCGCCCAATCGTCGCCGGCAGACCACGTGGACCGGTTGATCCGGCTCGAGCTCGAGCATCCGGCCGACATCCGGGTCGAGCTCACCGGCCGGGACCGTCTCCGCCCGCAAGACATCCGAGCTGGGCACGACCCCCTGCCGGCTCAGCTGCTCATGGAGCCCGGCGACACTCGTGAAGTCCCAAATTAGCTTTGGCCGCGCGACGAACGTCCCGGCTCGGCCGCGCCGCTCGACGAGCCCGCGCTGAGCCAGGACATCAATCGCGCGCCGCGCCGTCATTCGCGAGATACCGTACTCGCTGGCCAACGCGCGCTCTGATGGGATTGGGCTGCCGGGAGGAAGCGTTCCAGCCCGAATTTGTTGCTCAAAGCTTCGCGCAATCCGGCGATAAACTGCCGGATCATCAGCAGCGAGCGTCATGAACCCCCACCAGTTCTGGTCTATACCAAAGCGCCTGCATTGTAGCCATCGCTTCCACCCCTGTCAACAGCGCACCACAAGAATCCGCGTCAGGTTGGGGAAAATCGGTTTACATGCACCCGAAACCTCTTGACACGCTCTTGACAGTCCGGTATAGTCCAGGGCACAGCGTTCACTGGTATATACCACTCGCGACTACTCGGCAAATCACGGTTGTGGTAGACGGCTGGCTCATTGGCGGTCCAGCTCGTGCACGTATTTGGGCGCGTGTCGCCCGGGAGGACAGGGAATGACAGAGACCCGGTCGCGTAAACCTGCGCAGACATCGGCCTCGCTCATCAACACCTCGTTCAACCGCCGAACCCTCCTCAAGGGCGCCGCGGCGGCATCGGGCGTCGCCGCGCTCAACAGCCCAATTGCGCGCCGAGCGCCGTGGATCAAGCGCGCGTCGGCCCAGGATGACGGGCGCGGCACCATCACCCTGCTCTCCGCTGAGCCGTTCTTCGGCAGCTGGGACCCCTCTTCGCACACGATCCTCGCCAACATCCACGCCGAGTGGAACTGCTTCGACCGCCTGATGGCCCTCGACTGGGAGACCAAGGAGCTCAAGCCGCAACTCGCCGAGAGCTGGACGTTCGTCGAGCCGACGGTGCTCGAGCTGAAGCTGCGCTCCGGCGTCACCTTCCACGACGGCTCGCCGTTCGGCGCGAAGGACGTCAAGGCGTCGCTGGAGTACATGACCAGCGACCAGGTGGCGCACCGCGCCTGGTACCGCGAGCAGCTGCAGGTCGAGGTCGTTGACGACCTGACGGTGCGCATTCGCACCCAGTCGCCGTATCCAGGCCTGCTCTACACGCTGCCGGTCACCTCGATCATGGCCGAAGCCGACGTCAACAACCCCGATCGGCTCAAGGAGCGGTACAACGGCACCGGCCCGTTCAAGTGGAAGGACTACTCGCAGGAGACGCTGACGTTCGAGGCGAACGACGAGTACTGGGGCGGACCGCCGCAGCTCGCCGGCTTCTCCTACCAGTATGTCCAGGATCCCGGGACGCGCCTCGCCGCGCTGCAGACGGGCGAAGCCCACGTTATCGAGCGCGTTGAGTCGGAGCAGATCCCCGAGATCGAGGCCAATCCCGACCTGCGCGTCGACACCACCCTCACCACCGAGAACAAGTGGCTCATCTTCAAGGCGAAGATGCCACCCATGGAAAACAAGCTCCTGCGGCAGGCAATCTCCTTCGCGATTGACCGCGACCTGATCGTCGACTCGATCCTCGAGGGGCACGGTCGCGTCTGCGACGCCCACGTCGCACCCATCTTCTTCGGCTACAAGCCGCAAGAGAACACGCCGACGTATGACCCGGAGCGGGCGAAGGCGCTGCTCGCCGAGGCTGGGTATCCGAACGGCGAGGGCCTCGACACGCTGGTCTACGTCACGTCGGTCGGCTTCTACCCGAAGACCCGCGAATACGGGCAGTACATCACGCAGGCGCTCGGCGAGATCGGCATCAACATCGACTTCCAGGCGAAGGAGCCGGCGGCCTGGCTCGAGATGCTCTACGCCGAGACCGGCGCGCACCTCTTCGACACCGGCTGGATGCCGCCGGGAATCGATCCGGACCTCGTCCTGAAGGCATTTTTCTACAGCGGCGGCCGGATCACCTACTACGACGACGAGAAGATCAACGCGCTCCTGGACAAGGAAGGCACGGCGGATCCCGAGGAGCGGCTGACGATCATCGGCGACGAGCTGCTGCCCGCGCTGATGGAGGAGATGCCGGCGCTCCCGCTCTTCACCAGCGAGCTGATCAGCGGCGTCAGCAACAAGGTGCCGGCATTCAAGGCGAACCCGAACAGCACCTGGGATCTCAAGGACGTTTCGCTGCAGGAGTAATCGAGCATTCCGCGTCGTCCCCGCGTCATGCGGGGGCGACGCCCCGGTTGGGGTTAGAATGGGGGGCACGAATTTCTCGTACCCCCCGTTAGCGTTCGGCCCCGGCCGAAATTTCTACAGGAGCAACCATGGGGGCGTTCATCGTCCGCCGGCTTATCTACAGCTTGGTGATCATCCTAGGTGCGTCCATCGCCGCGTTCTCCCTCATCCGAATCGTCCCTGGTGATCCAGCTCGGATCATGGCCCCGAATGCATCGGAAGAACAGCTCGCCACGATCCGTGAAGAGCTCGGCTTCGATCGGCCAATTCCGGTTCAGTTCGTCGATTTCGTGAAGTCGGCCATCAAGGGCGACTTCGGTCACTCCGCATTCCTCAAAGAAGACGTTGGGACCGTGATCGCCGAGGGCTTGCCATACACCCTGCGGCTCGCGCTCACCGCGCTGGCCTTGGCGCTCATCGTCGGCGTCACGCTCGGAACCATCGCGGCCCTTTTCCAAGATCGATTTCTGGACCGAGCGATTCTCACCATCGCCGTCCTTGGGCAATCCATGCCCGCGTTCTGGTTCGGGCTCGTCCTCATCCTCATCTTCAGCGTCCGGTTGGGCTGGTTCCCCTCGTTCGGCTATAAGGGGCCGAAGTACCTCATCCTGCCAGCCGTGACGCTCGCAATCTCGCTCTTAGCGACACTCATTCGGTCAACCCGGCTCGTGATGGTGGATGTCTTAGCGCAGGAGTACGTGAAGGCGGCACGCGCTCGCGGCCTGCGCCGGCGAACGGTCGTGTTCCGCCACGCGATTCCGAACATCCTCGTCCCGCTGCTCACTGTCGTCGGCGTCCAGCTTGGCTACCTGCTAGGCGGCGCCGTCGTCGTTGAGGCGATCTTCAACGTGCCGGGTATCGGCCTGACGATCCTGAACGCGGTGCTGCGCCGGGATTATCCGGTTGTGCAGGCGGTGACCATCCTGATGGCGGGAGGATTCGTGTTGATCAACACGATCATCGACATTTCCTACGGAGCGCTCGATCCGCGCATCCGCCGGGAGATGACGCGATGAGCGGGAGACCAGAATCGTTGGCTAGCGTCGTTGATGCGAGCGCGCCAGCGTCGCACGTCGCGATCGAGGCCTCGAGCGACAAGACGGCAGGTCGAAAGCAGTCGCGGGACTGGGGACTGATCATTTCCGGCGCGATGGTGGCGATCGTCGCCCTGATTACGATCGCTGGCCCATGGATCGTTCCGCACGACCCCAACTACATCGACTCCCGCAGCCGGCTGATGCCTCCCGTCTGGATGGATGGCGGTAGCTGGGACCACCCGCTCGGCACGGACGGCGTCGGCCGTGATCTCCTGGCGCGGATCGTCGTCGCGTTCCGCACCTCGCTCCTGATCGCGATTGCCGGCGTCTTGCTCGCCGTCTCGATCGGCGTGGTGATCGGCATCGTCTCCGGCTTTCTGGGCGGCATCGCCGACACCGTGCTGATGGCGATCACCGACATCCAGCTCTCGTTCCCCTTCGTTGTCCTTGCCGTCTCGCTCCTGAGCCTGACGCGGCCGCGTCCTTCGGTCCTAATCGTCGTGCTCTCGCTTGCCGCCTGGCCGATGTACGCGCGCGTCGTTCGCTCCGTCGCTCAGCAAGAGCGCGGCGCGGACTACATCATCGCCGCGCGCGCGATCGGCGTGCCGCAGTGGCGCATCCTCGGCTACTACGTCGGCCGGAACATCGTCCCCCCGGTCTTCATCGTCGCCTCGATCGACATCGCGACGCTGATCGTCCTCGAGTCGCTCCTCAGCTTCCTCGGCCTGGGCGTGCAGCCGCCGACTGCCTCGTGGGGGAACATCATCGCTGAGTCGAAGAACTACCTCTCCTCGTCGTGGTGGGTACCGACCCTGCCCGGCGTCGCGATCGTCTTTACCGTCCTGAGCTTCAACCTGCTCGGGGATAGCCTGCACCGATACATCGATCCCAGGAGCGCACGCTGATGAGCCAATCTCGTGAAACGACGTCCGCGCAGCCGGTGCTCGAGGTCCGCAACCTCCAAACCGTGTTCCCGACGCGGGACGGCCTGATTCGCGCGGTTGACGACGTCAGCTTCACCGTCGAGCAGGGGAAGACACTCGGGATCATCGGTGAATCGGGCTCCGGGAAATCCGTGACGGCACGTTCGATCCTGCGCGTCGTGGACCGGCCGGGCCGAGTCGTCGGCGGAAGCGTGAAGCTCTTCGGCCGCGATCTTCTGACCCTCTCCGAGCGGGAAATGCGCGAGATTCGCGGGCGTGACATCGGGATGATCTTCCAAGACCCCGGCGCCAGCCTGAATCCCGTGCGCAAGGTGGGCACGCAGATCGTCGAGACGTACATGACGCACCGCAAAGCGTCGAAAAACGAGGCGCGGGAGCGGGCGCTGGAGAGCCTCGCCATCGCTGGCATCCCGAACCCCACCGAAGTCTTCGATCTCTACCCGGTCGATCTCTCCTCGGGCGCTAAGCAGCGCGTCATGATCGCGATGGCGATCGTCTGCCGGCCGGCACTGCTCATCGCCGACGAGCCGACGACGATGCTCGGCGTGCGCACCCAGCGGCACATCCTGGAATCGCTGCTCAAGGTCCAAGAAGAGCTGGCGATGGCGATGATCCTGATCACGCACGACTTCGGTGTCGTGTCATGGATGGCCGATGAGATCATGGTCATGTACGGCGGACGGGTCGTCGAACACGCGCCGAAATTCGAGATCTTGCGGCGACCGCGCCACCACTACACGGCCGGACTGATTCGCTCCGTGCCGTTGATCGAGGAGCGGCGGGAGAAGCGGTTGAAGTCGATCCCCGGCTTCCCCCCGGATCTCCTGAACTTGCCGACCGGCTGCATCTTCCATCCTCGCTGCGAAGCCGCCGACGGCCTGTGCCAGAGTGTTCGACCCGAGCTTGGCGTTGCCCCTGAGGATCCGCGACACCGCTATGCCTGTCACCACCCGGTGCAAGAAGCGGTGCTCGATGAGCTCAAGCTGACGGGATAAGCGTGTCGGAGACCTAAGGTGGATGCACCACTGCTTCGAGTCGAGCGACTCACCAAGCGATTCCCCATTCGAGCGCCAATTTCCAAGCGCGTCATTGGCGAGAAAACGGTGCTCGACAACATCACCTTCGACCTGCCGCGCGGCGAGACACTCGGGATCGTCGGCGAGAGCGGCTCGGGGAAATCGCTGCTGCTCCGCGTGATTCTCGGCGTCGTCCAGCCGACGGAGGGGCGCGTCATCGTCGAGGGACGCGAGTTCCGCCCAAGGACGGAGGACCGGCCGCTCGCCGATAAGCGCGCGATTCAGATGATCTTTCAGGATCCGGGCGCGGCGCTCCATCCCCGCCTCACGGTCTACCGGACGCTCGCCGAAACCTTTCGCGTTCACGGCACGCGCGATGGCAAGACCGTCGAGGAGGAGATTACCGAACTCTTGGAGCTCGTCGGCCTGAGTCGGCGGCTCGGCGACCGCTACCCGCACCAGCTGAGCGGCGGTCAGCGTCAGCGCGTCGTCGTTGCTCGTGCGCTCGCGGTGCGTCCGCAGATTCTCCTTTGCGACGATCCGGTCGCCGCGCTCGACGTGTCGCTCGCCGCGCAGGTGCTCAACCTCTTGCTCGATCTCCAAGAGCAGCTGGGGTTGTCCTACGTCTTCGTCACGAACAACCTCGCCGTCTTGCGCCAAATCGCGCACCGGATCGCGGTCATGCACGACGGGAGGATCGTTGAGCTGTCCGAAAAGGAAGCCATCTACACCAATCCGCGAGACGAGTACACCCGCGAGTTGCTCGAGGCGGCGCCCAGCTTGCAGCGCAGCCTTGCAGGGAATTAGTCAGACGTAGACCCAGCCAGGATGTCCATCAAACATGAGCATCCTGGCTTGGCTTGTCTTAGCTACCGCATACGCAGACCGGCCCATAATGGTGGTTGAGGTGGCCGGTCTGCGCCTCTAGGTTCTATGGCTTCTTCCGTAATATATATGGACCAGAGTAATTCCGGCTCACGCATGACACGTTCCCGCTTTCGCCCCGCCTAGCCACCGCTCAAGGACATGAGCGCGGGCGGTCTCCCACCAGCGAACATTCGCCAAGCATCGCCAGCGCCCACGCTGGTGCCCAGTCATGCCACATGTTCTGGTTACCTCCCGCTCTTTATCCCCAATCCGAGTCTACGCTGACGCCGGGCACGGCCAGTGGCAAGCGTGCTGGAGGAGAGGGCAGCTGGCGCAGTGAGGGCTGGCGTGAACGACGCAGATTGCCCCCGGCCCGAGGATGGAAAAACAGTCCAGGGGATCGTCGCAGCCGCCTCCGCCGCAGACCCCATCGCTCGACACGCAGACAGGGACGCCGTTCGCTCCGTTGTAGCAGAAGCAGTCGTCTCGGCCATTGCACGTGTTGCCGGCTGGGCCCTGCTTACAGGTGTCCTGCCCGTATCTGCAAGTCCCCGACTCAGGTGGGAGCGGACTGATGAATATCTGCGCTCTGGCGTTCAGGGCGGACACCTTGAACGCCGCGGCAATGAGCGGTGTGGTGTAGGCGAGCTTTGCCCCGGTCTTGGCAACAGCCCGGCGCGTGGTAAGCCGACGGCCGAGGTTATCGGCATGCGAACCGTCCATGGCAGAGACCTCCCGTGTCCGATGAAGGCGTGGACTGGGGAAACAGCCTGGCTCAGCGCAAGGCGGCTCGCCTAGTTCCGTCGTTGCGTTGAGGTATGTGCGCACTCTACGGGACTAGCACTGAATGTCAACTGTCCGGACAACTTAATTTGGGGAGAGCGCTCGCTGTTCAGGAGACTTCGTCGATCCGACAAGCCGCGAGATTCAATGGTTGTCGATCATCTCAGTTGGTGGCTGCTGGCGTTTGCCCTCGCCACACCGTGCCGCCACGCCTGATCGATGCACGTGGTACCCTAAGGTCTGCCCCGCCCACCGCCCGAAGCTCTTCCTGGAGCTGCCGCATCTTATCGATGTTGGGAGCCGGCAGCAGATAGATGCCTATGGAGGGGCGATGCAGCGAACGAGTGTCATTATCGTCGCGCTTGCGCTGATTGCCGCGGTCGCGGTCGGCGCCGTCATCGGGCGCATGTCAGGCGGCGGCAATGAGCCATCATCGCGCACGCGGGTGCCCGCACCGGCGATCACCGGAACACCCGTCGCGCCTTCGCCAGTGGCGACACCCGCGACTCCCGTGGCCTCGCCGCGCGCCGTCGCTAGTCCTTCCCCAGGCAACCCTTCCCCGGAGCCGCAAGCGGAGCAAGCCACCCCTCCGGCACTTTCCGGCGTTAGCGACGAGGCCACGCCGGCTACTCCTCCCGCTACTCCGGCGACGCCCGACGCATCGCCCGAGGCCAGCCCGTCCGCGAGTCCACAGTCGACGCCCGTCCGGCCCTCCCCGACTCCAACGCGTCCGGCGCCGACGCCCACGCAGCCCGCTCCTCCTACGCCGACGCCGACGAACGCGCCAACCTCCTCGGCACGATCCCTCCTCCCGGTGAGGAGCACGCCGGAGATTCGGCTTGGAGCGAGGCTCATCCCCGTACAGATGGTGGACGGTCGCCTACTGCTGGAGGGAGAGGATGCGCACGTCGCGATCGCGCGCGGCTCCGCCGCGTGGAGCGTGGCGACGGACCTCGATGGCTATCTCGGCAGTGGCTACGTCGTTGCCGAGCCGGATACTGGCGTCACCATCGACACCGACGTCGAAGCGAAGAGCCCCGAGCTCCGCTACCACGTCGAGTTCACCCGGGCAGGAACCTACTACCTCGCGGTTCGAGGCTGGGCAAGCGACGGTGGCGGCGACTCGGTCTGGGTCGGCATCGCCGGCGAGACACCGACGCAATTGCAGCGGATCGCTGGCTTCGAGCGAGGGACATGGTCCTGGTCGTGGCTAGCCGACGGCGAACCAGCCACCATCGAGATTCCGGCGCCCGGGCGCTATGCGATGGTGGTTTGGATGCGAGAGGATGGCTTCGCTCTCGACCGAATCGTCCTCTCGACCGAGCCATACGTCCCGGCCGACGACGATCAATCGCCGCCGAGGGAGAAAGCCGAGGCGTCGCTGACCACTACGCCGGAGGTGACGGACGATGATGTTCGCGATCCGTCACCCACTCCGACGAAAGCCAACCGCGACCGGGACGAGCGGCGGGAGAGAGCGACCGCGACGCCAACGCCGACCCCGCGCAACGTCGGTGACGGCACAGGCGGACCATAGGCGTCACCGCGCCGCTCGCTCAAGATTCTAGCTGCCACGCGCCGCCTGTCGCGGGGGACGTGACGCCCCACAGAAGGAGCGCCCTCCCGAGGGGAGGGGCCGTCTCACACCGGCTGGAGATCGACCTCGCGGAGCCAGCCCCGCTCGCCGTCGGCCGTCTCGACCTGCAACCAGGTCTCGCCATCCGAGTCGACATCCTGCCCAATCTCTCGCACGGGCGTGCCAGGTGGCAGGACGGCGACGGTCATCGCGGTCGCGCTCGGCTCTTCCCGCAGGCTCACCTCGAACGACTCATCGGTCAGGTGCGTCGCTCTGAAGCCCGATGCCGTCTCGGGAGTCACGGCCGCTGGCGCCGGCTCCAGCTCGTCTGGATCCAGCGGGATCTGGATCGACTCGACACAGCCGCCAGACTCGAGACAAGCGATCTGCGCCTCGGCCAGAGTTTCGACGGCCTCGAGCGGCGCAGAGGGCAGAGCGTCGAGATGCAGGTCCGCCACGATCTCCCCGACGCGCGCGAGAATCCGGTAGCCACGCGCCGAGTCCCCGTTCAGCGGATAGCGATAGGAGAAGGCGAGGGAGTCATCGCCAATCGGCAAGGCCTCCACTTGCTCGATGTCACGGAGCGGTCCCGGATCCTCGGCCAGCCGCTCCGGCGCATCCCGCAGCCAGCGGTCCGCCTGATCGCTCGATTCGAAGCGCGCCAGGAAACCGACGTAGGCGTAGCTGCCGTCCTCGGCTTCCACCTCGAAGCGGTAGAAGTCCCGAATTCCAGCGTCAGCATCGCGCTCGTCGCGACTCTCGACCTCCTCGGGCGTCTCCTCGAAGAGCGGAATGACATTCCCATCGCGGCGCGTGTAGTACTCCGCGACGTAGCCGATGTTCGTACCCTCTGGCGCGGTCGGACGCAGCACAATCTGGCTGGGAGTCGGGGTCGTGCTTGGCGTCGCCGCGTCGAGACGCGCCTGCAGGATATCCGCCAGCGGCTCGATCTCCGCGACAGTCGGCTCTTCCCCGACGAAGTCGACGATCGTCACGCCGGCGATGTACTGGCCCCGCCGGAAGACGAGATCGAGCGCCCAGAACTCCTCGCGGGTTTCTGGATCCCTGCCGTTCTCCCGAGCGATTCGCGAGACATCGCCCACCGTGTAGGTGCCGGGCACTTCCACGTGGCCGGCCTCACTGCTCGCGTTCTGCAACAGGACATAATCGATCGCCGCGCTGTCGCTATTGGTGTACTCGATGACGAACGAGGAGACGGTCCGCCGGAAGCGGTCGCTGCTCGCCGATCGAGGCCGTGCCAGCAGGCTCTCGTACTGCCGCCGCCAACCGATCGCCTCCAAGAAGGGGATGAGGGCATCAATCTCCGCGCTCGTCCCACGGAGGTCAGCAATCTCCGCGATATCTTCCGCCAGGGCGTCCGATAGCGGGTCGAAGTCGATCAGCCGTCCGTCGACGAAACCGAAGCCGGAGACGGGAAGGTCGGCCGGAACGAGCGTCAAGGCCGCGAGGTCGATCTGCTCGCTCTCCGCTTGCGAAGCTGGCGATTGAGCGGAGGCGAACAAGCTCGCAAGCGCTCGGCGCACCGTTCCAGGGCGATTCGGAATGGCACGAGAGCGTCGTGCATGCGAGTACCGAGTCAGTCCTTTCCGAGCGGCCATACTGTCTCCGTTCCATCAATCACGCGCACGGCGCCACCGACATCCGATGATCTATCGGGCAACCAGCGGGCACAATATCATCGTACACGAAACGAACGATCTGTAAATGGCCGATCGAGGCAGTTTCTTGTGCATCGAGCACGCCGCAGCGGGTGAGCGCCTGCGTCAGAGCGGCGTCGCCGCGCGTGAGGTCGGCGTTCGCGCTGGAGAGCATCGTCGTCGCTCGCTCCATCGCCGCTTCGTCATTCGCGACAAGGGCAGCCGCGGCCTCATCGAGCGCCGCCGCGTACGCCGCGAAGGCGTCGGCGAGGAGGCGGTTGGCTCGGCTCGCGGCGGAGGGTGGCGATTCACCTCGCTGATCGGCCGCCATCGCGGCGAACCGGGTAGCCCAGAGACGCAGCTGCTCCGGCGTGCCGGGATCATCGGGCACGAGTGCCGCAATGGCGTCGAGCAGGCTGACCGCCTCGGCGACACGGTCGGCGGTCGTTTTCGCCCAGGTGGCGACGTCGGCACACGGATCGACCGGTGTCGCGACCGGCGTTCCACCTGACCGCGGCTCCGGGCCGCCGAGCGCGATTAGGGCGAATGAGACGGTCTCAGGCGTCGGCGTGACGAGACGCACGCGGCAGCCGCCATCCGTCTCGAAGACGGTGGCCAGCGCATCGCTCTGGCAGGCGATCAGGAGCGACATCGTCCCCGCATCGGCGATCGGCTCGGCCAACTCCGCGTCGGCCGGCAGGAGCGGCCACACCCGGGCAAGGGCGTCATCGATCGTCCAGTCGGCGGAGTGGGGCGTGAGCGCTGGCAGGGTTGCCGGGCGTTGGCTACGGAGCGTGATCCAGATCGCCCGCGCCTCCTCGGCCGGCTCGGTTCGGGGCTGAAACTGGACCGCGAAGAGACCGACATCGGGCAGCGCATAGACATCGCCAATTCCAGGCTGCGTTTCCACCGGCGCGCTGTAAGCGTCCGTAAAGCTTTGTCGCATGCCGCCCAGCCGCCCCGAGACCGCGTCCTCCAGATCCTGGGCGTTCGTGATACGCCGAGCCACCATCGGGGAACCATTCGCGCCCTCGGAGACGTTAGGTCCAATGAGGCCGCCGATCATGATCAGTATGGAGCCCCATAACGCCCAGGCCATTCAAGCGACACCGATGTGTTGCTGTAGATCCTCGCAGCACGAACCGCTACGGCGGATGCCGCCGCTAGCTGTTGACGAAGCGCGGTTCCGAAGTATCCTACATGCGGCCATGGTTCCGTGCCAGGCAACCGGTGGCAAACGGAGGCGAGCGAATTGAAGACAGGCTACCAGGAGTCCGAGACGGAAACGGCCGCCCCCGATGCGCGGAGCCGTCGCGATGGAACCCACAATGGCTCGGCGGACGGGAACGGGACAGTCGTCCGGAGACGGTTGGGCGGCACGCCTTGGACGCCTGTCGTTCCGGTGATCGATACCGAAGCGAGCACGGACTCGACTCCCGCGCCACGGACGGAGCGAATCAAGTATCGGCGCCGCCGGCGACGCCGCCGCCCCTGGTACCGGCGACGTCGAGTAGTCGCGCCCGTGCTCTTCCTGGTCTTTGTTGCCTCCGTCGTCGGCTGGGTCGGCTACCGGGTCGACCAGACCCTGTCGACGATGCAGTCGATCAATCGCCCCCCGGAGGTCGTCTCGGGCTCGGCGCTCGGTGGCGATCAGAGCATCCAGATCGATACCAGTCGCGCCCTGGCCTATGTCGAGCAGCAGCTTCCCGACGCTGCCCAAGAGTCGGATAGTGGCGGCCTGTTTGCCGGATTCCAAGACACTGCCTCTGGCGTCAAAGGAGTCGTGAGCGGCGCGGCAGCGGCGGCTGGATTGAGCGCTCCACTCGACGAGACGACGACGATCCTCCTGATGGGGGTCGACGCGCGCCCCGGAGAGCCGATCGATATCTCGACACGACCCGATGCCTTGATGGTCTTGCACCTCAACGCGACGCGGGGCACCTGCCGGATCCTCTCAATTCCTCGCGACACTCGCACCGAGCTTCCCGGATACGGGCAGTCGAAAGTGAACCATGCGCTCGTCGTGGGTGGAATTCCATACCAGAAGCTGGTCGTCGCCAATTTGCTCGGTCTGGAGATCGACCGGTACGCGCTCATCGACTTTGCCGGATTCGCGGCATTCGTAGACGCGATCGGCGGTGTCACGATCAACGTGCCGGAAGCGTTCACCGCGAGCGATGGCACCGTCTTCGAAGCGGGTCCGCAGCGCTTCGACGGGCAAACGGCGCTCGCTTACGCCCGGTACCGGGGTGGACCGGATCGCGATCTCGGGCGGATTCGCAACCAACAGCAGATCATCGGGGCCCTCATTCGCGAGGCGGCGAAGCGCGACATCGCCCGCGACGTCAACGAGCTGCTCCCGGCGCTCGAGACGCACATCCGGACCGATCTCGCACCCGATGAGCTCGTCGCGCTCGCCAAGGATTACCGTGGCTCGTGCACGCCGGAGTCGATCCCGCTGCTGACGCTCTCCGGGACCGTCGAGGATTACGAGGATCCGCTCCTGCAGCAACGCATCGACTACTTCGTCGTCTCACCGGCCGAGGTCGCACAGAAGGTCGCTGAATTGACGGCATCGTGAATCTATCGCGGCTGAACAAAGGACTTCCGCCCTCTTGCATTAGCGACGCGCTCATGATAGAAGGCGATGAGACGTACGCCTTGCTGTGCCCCAGACGGGCTATGAACGAGGAGTACCCGGCAGGGGAGGAGGTTCGATGTCACAAGAAGAGCTCCTGGAAGCGTACGCGAGCGGCCGAATCAGCCGCCGGGCACTCTTGCGGGGACTCGCTGCTCTGGGCGTCTCGGCCAGCGCCATCGCCGCCCATGGCACGGCGTTGCAGGACGAGGCAGTTGCCTATCAGATCAGCAACTTCTATCCCCAGCTGCCGCGACTCGATTGCTCGCGCCTGCCGAATATCCCCCGCGTCCAGGCGCGATGTGCCCAGATCAACCAGCGGCTTGCACAGCGGGAAGCTGAGCTGCGGCGGCGCTTCAGCCGGCTGGTGCGTCCGCGGTGGCAGCAGACGCGGACCCGGCCCCGGCACTAGCTCCATCAATCCTCAGTCTCGACCGCAGGTTTCGAACGCGCCGCGCCGGCACGCGACGTTGCAGGATACGTCGCGCCGGCGCTTCTTTCCGCGCTCGATTAGCATCTGACTCCGACTCCGGCCACGGCAGCCACGGTTTCGGGAGCGGCACCGGAGCCAATGCACGCCGCAGCCGGCGCGCAAGGATTCGGCGACCACCACGCGATCGCGAGCAAGCCAGGTTGAGCGAGGGGCGAGCGACGCTGACGTCATCGCTTTGGAGACAGATCGCGTTCCAGGTCACCGCTGCCCGGATTCCCCCGCCAGTTTCGTGACCTAGCGCGCGACCGGCGTCGCGCCAGGCGGCAATAACCTGGCGCACGCGACGGGCCATCTGGAGCGGTATCGCGAGTGGCGCGCTCTCCGATGAGGAATCCTCTGATTTCGAGGGACTCCGGCCGGATGGCGCAGCCAGCGATCCAGCCGAGCGCTTCAACGCCTCGTCCAGCCATGGGAACGCGCGGTTACCTGGGGTGATGAGGGCGACGGCAT
>CALGSZ010000104.1 GCA_937901745.1 uncultured Chloroflexota bacterium
GAAGCTCCCTACCCCTCAGCCACCGCACGGCCATGCCAGCTTGTCTAAGGTGCGTCCCCCGCAATTTCCGCAGGGGAAACCTCCCTCTCGTCGAAGGCTCGGTAATCGTAAAGACCGAGTGTCAAACTGTCAAGGGAGGTGTCACTTGCTATCGCGGGCATTACTGCCCGAACGATAGCCGCCCTCTCGTCGAGAGCCCTCGAATGATACCTCGGACTCCGCTGTTATGTCAAGGGCGACCCCGGCGTTTCAACCAGCGGACCGGTCTCACCGGCCGCTGGAGTTCCTCTCGCCGAGGGCGTACGAATGATACTAACTCGCCACGCAGGTTTCAACCCGCTCACCGTCGCCAGCGAGCGGGTTTCGCGAATCGGATCTCGCTCGGCGCTTAGCCCTCGACCGGGCCCGTGCCGCGGAGGATGGTGTTGCGGGACGGCGCGTAGGTGCTCGTCATCACGAAGTCGTCGATGACGTTGCCGTCACGATCGGTCACGACCCGGTGCACGGTCGCCGTGAACCCTTCTTGCGCCGTCTCGACCTGCATCTCCTGCCCACGCGGCAGCTCCGGCGACTCGGTGTAGTAGGTCCGCGTGTCCGGCGGCACTACGTCGGTGATCACCGGATCGAACACTTGAACGGTCCACCCCGGATCCGTGCCGCGGATAGCCGCGGTGACGTTCTGACCATCCGCGACAACCACAACGGCGATCCAGTTACCGGTCGTGTTGGTGAACTTCAGGTCGAGCGCCCAATCCTCCTCGACGTTCACCATCGCGTCCAGCCCCTTCATGCCGCGCGGGGGCTCGCCGTACGTCTGGAGCCAGTAGGGATGCTCGTATCGCTCATCGATCTGCAGCCCGGCCCAGAACGCGGCCTGGAAGATGGTCGTGGATACCTGGCAAATGCCGCCGCCGACGACCGGCGCCGTCGTCACCGTGCCGTCTCCCTCTGGGCTCGCGACGATGCCGAAGCCCGTCACGAATCCCTCTTCCTCGGAGACGCGGCCGACATACTCCACATAGGAGAACTGGCCACCGGGCGGCACAAGCCAACCATCCTCGAGACGCACGGCGGTCTCGACGTTGTGCCGTCGCGCCTCGCTCGAGTTCCCATAATAGGTAGACGCTTCGGCGAGGATATCCGGGAGCTTGATCCGCTTGGCGTCGGCGGCCGTGTATTGCGGCTCAATCGTCTCGACCGACAGGGTGACCGACCGCTTGCCATCGAGCAATGCCTCGGCGATCGCGGCGCTACCCGCCTCGATATTCAGTTGCCGCCCGACCACCTCGCGCTTAGCAACCCTGATCTTGTTCTTTACGAGCCGGAACTTCGCATCGCGCGCCGGAACGTTCACTTCGTCGGCGAGCGGAGCCAGCAGTTCGGTCAGCTTCTCATGACTGAACGAGAGCACAAACGGCTCGGGCTCCCCTGGCCGCTCATCGATGACGAGCGCTCGCGCGAGGTCGGCGCGTCCAAGCCGGGCATTCCCTCCATCCCATTCGAGCTTGATGCCGTTCGCCACCAGCTCATTGGCACGCGCCGCCGCCGCTTCCGCTTGCTCGTCGCCGACGACCGGGGCCGTCTCGCTGATGACGAGCGATGCTTCTCGCTTCCCAGAGACGAGGGCCGAAACGATCGCCTCGGTCGAGCGCTCCGAATCGACGTCGACTTCCGACGCCGACGGCACTACGACGAACGTGCTTCCCTTCCGCTTGACCTTCGCATTCTTGGCCGGCCGCTCGATCGTCTCGGCCAGTGCCGCGACGTACGACTCGATCGCCTCGCGGTCGACGGAGACATCGCCGCCGCCGGGCGGGATGCGAATCAGGCGCTGCACGTAGTCCGCGGAGATAATCCACCGCTGATTGAGCCCGGTCACCGCAAATGAGTTGGCGGCGATCGAGCGCGCGGCGGTCAGCTCGTCCGTCAGGTCGCTCGCCGCCACCCGCGCCGGCACCTCTTGCGTGATGAGCGGGACGGGCTCACCGGAGAGGGTGCGGAAGCGATCGAGGACCAGTGCACGAGTCGCTCCGAGGTCGAAGGCCAGTCCCGGCTGCTCGGGGACAATCTCCGGACCGGCGCCGGAGAACACGACTGCCGCATCGGTCGGCGGATAGATGACCTCTTCCGCGAAGGCGGTCAGCCGCGCATCGAGCCGCGAGGTATCGACCGTCACCTGCAGCGGAACCGAGCGCGTCCGCAGCAAGGCACGCGCCCAGTCGCGCGAGCGATCCCAAATCGATCCTTCGCGCCCATACGCGAACGCGGCATCGACCGACGCCTCCGCGTCGAGCGTCACTCCCGCGTCCCGGGCGCTGAACGCGAACTGCTGGTCGCCGTGCTCCAAGGTGAGAGTCGTCTGATCCGCGTACTGCGCGAACGCCGCTTCGATCGCCGTCCGCGCCTCTGCCTTGGTCAGCCCGCCGACGGAGATGCCGGCCACGCGGACTCCTTCGTAGATGCGATCCGTGTGTGTTGTCGCATACAACAAGAGTCCAGTCGCGATCGTCAGCATGAAGGCCGCGACGACCGCGAGCGCGATCCGGGCCCCGCGTGACACGCCCAGCCAAGTCTCACGGGAGCTCCAGCTCGGCAAGGGGCGTCGGAGCGTGACCGAGAGCAGATGTGGCGCCGATCCCATGCTCACCTCGTATCTAAAGGTCGGACCATGCCGCATTCTATCGCGCCAGATTGTACGTACACAAGCGGTAATTTCGGGTCGACAGACGCAAGACGCCGCGCCGCCGACTCACCGCGGCGTATTCATCGCCGCGCTCATAGCTTGACGCCAGCCATCGAATCTGGCTAGATGCGCACCATTGTGCAGGCAGAGACCCAACCCGTCGAGGAGGAATGATGGCGCGCGATGTAGTTTCGACGACGAGTGCTCCACTGGCGATCGGCCCCTATTCCCAGGCGATCAAGGCGAACGGCTTCGTCTTCACCTCTGGGCAAATCCCGATCGATCCGGAGACCAAGCAGCTCGTTCCTGGAGGAATCGCTGAGCAGACGGAGCGGGTAATGCTCAACCTTGCCGCTGTGCTCGATGCCGCTGGCTCGTCGATGGCGAAGGTGGTCAAGACCACGTGCTTCCTCGTCAATCTCGATGATTTCTCAGCGTTCAACGAGGTCTACGCGCGCTATTTCCCCAGCGATCCGCCCAGCCGGAGCACGGTGCAGGTCTCCCGCTTGCCGCTCGGTTCCCTCGTCGAGATCGAATGCATCGCCCTTGCTGAGTGAGCGACCCGCCGCGGGTACGGCAGTAAGGCAATTTCGCCTGCTCGCCGTATCCGCGCCGTGGTATCATACCTGTTGCAGTCTGATCGGGCGCGTAGCTCAGCTGGTCAGAGCGCGCGGTTCACATCCGCGAGGTCACAGGTTCGAGTCCTGTCGCGCCCACCGCCCTCACAGGTCAGCAGCTAAATGACGAAGGCGAACGGCCAATTAGAGCGCCGCTCGCTTCAATTGCATTTTCCGCAAACTCAGCCCCAACACCGCCGAATCTCTTTTCGCCACTCCCGCGCCTCCCGCTTGGTCCGTGCATTCAGATACAATCAGCTTGACCGACCCCGCACGCCGTTTGACAATACCGCCCAGCAGGGCGCCGGCGCGGGCCAGGTCGTGCGGTGCGATGCTAAAGACGCCGGGCCGAATAAGATTGCGCTCGGGAGAGTCACCCGTTCAGAACGAGCGATCGTGACCGAGGAGGAGATGGCATGAGGCGCGAGCAGACGCTGGCCGATCGCATCACCGGCTCAGCGATCTGGCGGTCGATTTTCCGCCACGGGTATCCGGATACCCAGCGCAACCAGGCGCTCATCATTGCCAGTAACGTCTTCCTCCATATCCACCCGGTCAAGATCAAGCGCTACGCGACGAAGGTCACCTACACCTTCTGCCTCGGTGGCCTGTCCTTCTTCATGTTCCTGGTGCTGGTCTTCACGGGCGTGCTCTTGATGTTCTACTACGTGCCCTCGACCGACCAGGCCTACCAGGCCATGAAGGACATCGAGGCGAGCGTCACCTTCGGCTCACTGATGCGGAACATGCACCGCTGGGCCGCGCAAGGCATGGTCATCGCGGTCTTCCTCCATATGGGCCGCGTCTTCTACACCGGCTCCTACAAGCCGCCGCGCGAATTCAACTGGGTGATCGGCGTTCTGCTCCTCATCGTCACGTTCCTGCTCTCCTTTACCGGTTACCTGCTGCCGTGGGACCAGCTCGCGTACTGGGCGATTACGGTCGGCACGAACATCGGCGGCGCCGCTCCGCTCCTTGGCCCGAAGATTCTCGTCATCCTTCGCGGTGGCCAGGAAGTTGAGCAGGCGGGTCTGATTCGGTTCTACACGCTGCACGTGCTGTTCTTGCCGCTAACCGCTGCATTCTTGATGGCCGTCCATTTCTGGCGCATCCGCAAGGACGGAGGCATCTCTGGCCCGCTGTGATCGCTGGCGACTGCCGCCGCGCCGTATGGTGCTGGTAGGCCGGCGGCAACCCGAATGACAGATGATCCAGCGCCAATCGCTGACTGCTCATACAACCGTGGAGGAGCACGATGGCGGAACTCGTTGAGCGGCCGGGAATGGGAGCCAGCGGTCCGGCCCAGATTGACGAAGCTCGGCGACAGAAGCTTCTTGAGCTCGTGCGCGGGCGCGCGCTGGCGCGGCCGACTGACCTCGCCGAGGACGAGGTCATGGTGTGGCCCTCGCTCGTCGTCATCGAGGCGGTCTGTGCCACCGTCTTCCTGGTTATCCTCACGTTCCTGTCGATCTTCGTCAGTGCTCCGCTGACCGAGCACGCGAATCCGAACCAGACGCCTAACCCGTCGAAGGCGCCTTGGTACTTCCTCAATCTGCAGGAGCTGCTCCTGCACATGAACGCTGGTCTGGCCGGCGTTATCGTCCCGACCATCGCGCTGGTCGCCATCGCCGCGATTCCGTACATTGATCGCAGCCCGCTCGGCGTCGGCATTCTCGGCACCTCGGCAAAGGGCCGGCGCATCATCGGCTTCACCACCGTCTTCACCACGGTCGCGCTAATCGTGATGATCGTGGCCGACGAGTACATCGGCGGCACCCGGACTGGCTGGGGCGTCAAGACGTGGCTGATCGAGCAGGGCGCTTCCGAGCTTGTCTACAACACGATTTATCCCTCGCTCGTGATGATCATCATGATCGGCGTGCTGATGGGCATTGTTCAGGCGATCTTCAAGCCGACGCGGCGAGAGATGATCATCGCGCTCTTTACCGGCTTCTACGTCACGTATATCGTTCTGACGATCTTCGGCACGGCATTCCGCGGCCCGGAGCAAGACCTGATGTGGCCGTGGAACTTGCCGCTCGAGCACCACTAATCGCGAGTTCGCGCTGCCGGGGCGAACGTAAGAGAATTGTGGCGGACGCCGGTTCCGCACTCTGCCGGCCCTGCGTAACCGGTCGCGCACCGGCATGTAACGAGGCAAAGGAACCATGATTTCACTGATTCGAACGGCAATCGGCTTGGTCATGGGCGGCATCCTGGCCCGGCTGTTCGGGCTGCTGGGTCGCTTCCACGCCGGAACGGCGGTCCGCCCGACGGTCACGCGGCGCGGCTTTGTCCGGAACGCCACACTTGGCGCCGTGCTGATCGTACTCGCGGAGCTGGGCGTCGGCTTTGTCCGCTTCATCTGGCCAAACAAGCAGGGCATCTTCGGCAGCCCGGTCACGATTCCGCTCTCGGACGTGCCGGAGGTGTACGGGACGCCGTTCCGCTACGCGCCCGGCCGTTTCTACCTTGTCCGCAACAACGACGGCATTTTGGCGCTGTATCAGAAGTGCCCGCATCTCGGCTGCGCCGTTCCGTACGTCGGCCCGGCCGATAGCCCACAAGCTTTCGCATGCCCGTGCCACGGCAGCACGTACACGTACGAGGGTTCCTATACCGGTGGTCCCGCGCCACGCTCGATGGATCTGATGGCCGTCACCGTCAACGATGACGGCACCATCACCGTCGACACCGGCACCATCATCGAGCGGCCAGAGTACGATCCGAGCCAGGCCGTTCCCTTCCCGGGTTGATGACCGTAACGGCGAGGCAACAGGGTTGACCGGCACGGGTACACAGGTGTTCCGCGGCGTGCAGGGAAGGTAGGAGAGCGAATCGTGGGAGCTGTACAGCGGCTCGCGACCGTGGTGATTATCGGGCTAGTGGCACTCGCCACGGTCCTCGTCCTGTACTTGGCCGACGAAAACAATCGGATCAAGGCCGAGGAGGAGGAGCAACGGGAGGCCGCGATCGAGCGCGGCATTCGCAACTACCTCTCACTCTGCGTCTCCTGCCACGGTCCCGCCGGCGAAGGGTTCCTGGAGCCCGGCGCTGCTGGCACGGGCCGGATCGGCCTGCCGCTTGGTGGCGACACCTACGCGACGAAGCTCAACCAAGAGGGAATTAATGCGGATGGCTCTCCGTATCCCGGTGGCGTGGAAGCGAGAGCGGAGTACCTCGCCCAAGTGATTCGCGAGGGCCGCAATCAGATGCCCGCTTGGAGCGTCGATAACAACGGCCCGCTGATCGATTCACAGATCGATGAGCTGGTCACCATGATCCAGCACGTCGATTGGAACCGGGTCTATAACGAGGCGATTCACGAGTTCGGTGGCTACCCGACTCCGCCGCCGGCGCCGACGCAGCCGCCGTCCGATGACACGCAAGATGGAGGCGCGGCACCGGAAGGGACCGAGACGCCGGATACCGGTGGAGGCGCCGCGACTGAGATCACGGTGGTTGCTGGCAAGCCGGCGGAGCTCCAGTTCGACCCCGCTCAGTTCTCGATCCCACCGGATACGGACGTCCAGGTCACGCTCGTCAACGAGGGAGCACTGCCGCACAACTTCGCGATCGATGAGCTGGGGATTAGCGTTGATGTGCAACCCGGCGAAACCAAGGTATTCACGATCAATGCTCCGGCCGGCCAGTATGAGTTCTATTGCAATGTCCCAGGCCACCGCGAGGGCGGCATGGTCGGCACGCTGACAGTGGAAGGCAGCGCGGCTCCTGCAGAGCCGGAGCAGACCACGGAGGAACAACCGGAGCAAGAGGGCGGCGAGCAGCCGGCACCGGCAAATGGTGAGCAGCCGGCTGGTGCGACAGCTATCGAGGTGATTGCTGGCAAGCCGGCTGAGCTGCAGTTCGACCCGTCGCAGATCACGATTCCGGCGAACACCGAGGTGACCGTGACGCTGCGCAATGAGGGCGCGCTGCCTCACAACTTTGCGGTTGACGAGCTGGGAATCAGTGTGGACGTGCAACCTGGCGAGGAGACGCAGTTCACCATCAACGCGCCCGCTGGCCAGTATGAGTTCTATTGCAATGTCCCAGGCCACCGCGAGGGTGGCATGGTCGGCACGCTCGTCGTCGAATAGCCAGGCGAGCTCAGGAGGAGCATTGCGATGCGAGATGCAATCGAGTGGCTCGGCAACCTGCGTGTCGAGAACCTGGCTGACTTCGGAGTCCTTGCGGACACGGTCGAAGTCATCGTCGCCGTCATCATGATGATCGGCGGCATCTATATCACCCACCGTATCCAGGTCTGGGCCGACAAGGCCGGGGAGCACCCCGGTGCGGTAAACGTCGGTCTGGGTGGCGGCACGGAACGCTACGAGCAACGCGGCCTACGCGACTAGCCGCGACGGAGGAGTCGGAGGTCGGGCAAGCGCGCAAGCGCCGGGCACACGAGGACGCAGTTGAATTTGAGCTGCGTCCTCAAATTTTCTCTACTCACCCCGAATCGCCGCCCCTAACCCCTGACCCCTAGCTCCTATCCCCTACCCAGCCATGCCAAGCACGACCTACCTCTGGTGCGATACCTGCCGTCGAAGTTTCACGCATGACGATGCGCCGGAAAAGCTCTGCCCGCTCTGCCACGGGCCCATGCGAGAGATGGGCAGGATGTCGGCGATGCTGCGAGGCTTGATGGCCACCGAACTCGTCGCCTCCGACCTCAGGACGAAGCACCGCCAGCTCATACGCCTGACGTGGACTCGCAACGGGATGGGCGAGCAGTACTACCGCGTGCTCGCACCTGACATGCCGTACAACCGGTTCGAGGCGCGCGTAACCGATCTCCTCTGCCGTGGCGCCGAGGAAGGGTGGATCCGGTTCGTCTTTCCCCCCGCCCCGAGCGCGGACGAATCGCAGTATCGCGTCGAGTTCCTCGACGAAGAGCGCTTCATCCAAGAGCTCGAAGCGCTCGCCGCCCAATCGCGTAAGAAGCGATCCTGACGCTTATCCGATTTTCGGCACGGTTCTCTGAACGACAAAGGAGCCGCGATGACGCCCAGGGAGCGACTGAACGCCGCTATCGCTGGAGAGCAGCCGGACCGTCCGCCGGTCGCGCTGTGGCGACACTTCCCGGAGCAAGACCAAACCGCGGAGGACCTGGCAGCGGTCACGCTCGACTGGCAGACGCGCTTCGGATTCGACCTCGTCAAGTTCATGCCCCCCGGCGACTACCCCATCATTGATTGGGGCGGCGAAACGGTGTACGAAGGCGCCAGATCCGGCACGCGGACGACGAAGCGCTACCCCGTACCCGAGATTTCCGCGTGGTCACGGCTCCAGCCGATTGATGTCCACTCTGGGTTCAACGGCGTCGTGTTGCAAGCGGTGGAGAAGACGCGAAAACGCCTCGATCCGGAGGTCCCGCTCCTGCAGACGATCTTCAGCCCGCTCACGGTGGCGATGAAGCTCTCCGGCGGGAAGGCGATCGAACACCTCCGCGAGGATGCGCAACTCCTGCACGAAGCGCTTCGCGTCATCACCGACGTGACGACAGCGATGCTCGCGGCGTCGCTCGACGCGGGGGCTGACGGCATCTTCTTCGCGACACAATGCGCGGACGAGCGTCTGATGACGGTCGAGGAGTATCGCGAGTTCGGCGTGCCGTACGATCTCGCCGTGCTTCGCGCTGCCGCGCCGGAGACAATCATCCTCCTCCATCTCCACGGCGAGCGGCCGATGTTCTCGCTCCAGGCCGAGTACCCGGCCACGATCATCAACTGGCACGATCGCCACGCCGAGCCGTCGCTCGCCGACGGGCAGCGGCTGAGCGGGCGAAGCGTGGCCGGCGGCTTGGACGAGCGCTTCATCGCGGATCGGTCAGCGGCCGAAGTCGAGGCCGAGGCGCGGGATGCCCTCAACGCGACCGGCGGCCGCGGTCACCTGCTAACACCCGGCTGCGTCATCCCGATCGATACGCCGGAGAGCAATATCGAAGCGGCAATCGCTGCCGCGCACTCGTTCCAGCCAGGGTAGCTGCCGGTTCTCCACACCAGCTCGCGCTTATAGTGCCGCCAGGTCCCGCGCCGGCGGCACTTCGTTTTCGGCAGGCTCGCAGAGCGGTGCGCAATTGGCGGGAGTCATCGTGAATCGGAAGGCCGAAGGCGCCAGCCAGTACAATTGGCTTCGACACGTGTCATCCTCCCCAGCGTCCCCGCAATCACAAGTCACACGTCGCGAGACAGGCTCCTAGCTGGAAAAGGAGATTGGACAGTATGAGCAACAAGCCTGACGAGACGACGGTCCACGACGAGGGCGAGGGATTCACCGAGGAAGAGCGCGCCGCGATGCGGGAGCGCGCTCGCGAGCTGAAGTCAGCCTCTCGCCGGCGCGGGAGCAAGGCGGATCTCGAGGGCGAAGTGCTCGCCAAGATCGCCGAGATGCCAGAACCGGACCGCGCGCTCGCCGAGCGCATCCACGCGATCGTCAAGGCGAACGCGCCGCACCTTTCGCCAAAGCTGTGGTACGGGATGCCCGCCTACGCGAAGAACGGCAAGGTGCTCTGCTTCTTCCAAGCGGCCGACAAGTTCAAGAGCAGGTACGCAACGCTCGGCTTTACGGATGTGGCGGACCTCGACGACGGCAGCATGTGGCCGACCTCTTTCGCGGTGAAGGAGCTCACCTCGGCCGAGGAAGCAACGATTGCCAGTTTGGTCAAGAAGGCCGCCGGCGCGGAGACCTGATTGGTCGGGAGAGCTTTCGGCGAAGACGACATTTGGGTGATCGTCGGCGCGGCGCCATGCTGCTAAGACGATGTTGGACAAATCGTCTCGCAGTTTGCGCTCTTACCGAGCGGAGGAGCTCATGGCCGCGCGCGTCTACGAAGTTGTGAATGCTCGCACCGGGCGGGTGGTTGCCACTCGTATCGAGGAAGCAGCCGGACCATGGCAATCCTTCCGCGGGCTCATGCTTCGAAAATCCTTGCCGCAGGGGCATGGCATGCTCTTCAGGCCGGCTCGCGGCATTCACACGCAGTTCATGCGCTTCCCAATCGATCTCATCTATCTCGATAAGGGCAATCGAGTCGTCAAGATCCGCCCATCCGTTCCCCCGTGGCGATTCGACTTCACCAACGCCGCGGCCGTCATCGAGATGAATGGCGGCGCGGCGGGCGAGAGCGACATCCAGCCCGGCGACGAGCTACTGTTCCAGCCCGTCGGCTGACCTAACGTCTGGAGACAAACACTAACGACGCGTAGACTGCCGAGCGGCGCAATCCAGGGACGCTTCGCAACCGCGCGGCCCCGACGCCATTCGGTTTAGCGGATCATGTCAGGAACGAAAGCGATGTCAGATTCTCCGAGCTCATCACGAACCGTGGCCGAGTACGCGGCGGCAGTCGCCTCAGCGGAGCCGACGCCTGGCGGCGGCAGCGTGGTTGCGACGACCGCTGCCCTCGCGGCGAGTCTCGGCGAGATGGTCACGCGCTTGACCCTTGCTCGTCCCCGCGACGCTGCAGTCACCGAGCGACTCGGCGCGGCGCTCACTGCGATGACTCGCCTACGCGAGACGCTGCTCGATCTCGCCGCGGCCGACGAGCGCGCCTACGCGGCCTACCGGAGCGCCGTCGCCCTACCGAAAGCTACCCCTGAGGAACGCCAACGGCGTCAGGAAGCGCTCGATCAAGCGCTTGAAGCATCGGCTAGCGCGCCGCTCGGCGTCGCTGCCGTTGTGCTCGACCTCCTCGCTCACCTCCAGACGGTCGGCAAGCTCGGCACGAAGCATGCTTTGACCGACATTCAGACAGCGGCGCTCTTGGCCGAAGCGGCGCTCAAGGGTGCCCTGCTCTTCGTCGAGGTCAACGCTCGACTCCTCTCCAACGCGGAGCGCGGAGCCGAGCTGCTGGCGCAAGCAGCGGAGCGCCGCGCGCAGGCGGAGGCTGCCACCGCCGCGGTGCTCGACGCGATCGAAGTACGCTTCGCGCCGGCCCCGGCGACTCCCTGACATTCGGCAAAGTCCGCGATTAGTGAATTGTCACACCGGAGCACTGAGGACGAGATCATGGGCAGGAGTTGAAGCCGCCCGACGTGCGGAGGGAGCGCTTCCGACCTCGCTCATGACAGTCTCCCTCCCCTCACCCAAGGCGCCACCATTCAAGAACGCCTCGGCAGCCGCCCGACCAGCCTCATACAGCGCGCAGGCTCGCTCGGCGGAGAGATCGAACTCAGCGGTGCGCACGCCGAGACAGGGCACTGAGATCGTCCGGTCGAAGCGCGTCCGCTCCAGGTAGTGGCGGTCGTGCGCGGACAGGACCGTCTGCGCGAGGCTTCGCACGAAATCAATCATTGCGAGCATCCCGCCTGTCGAGTCGGAAAGGACCTCTGAACCCTCGTCCAGACGGATCCCGATCGTCGGCACGCCCCAAGCACTCTCTTCGTCGAACAGCCAGACTGGGAAATTCGAAAGCAGGCCACCGTCAACGAGGACGTGATGCCGACCAGTGCGCGGGTTGAGGAACCGCACCGGCTCGAAGCGATCTACGTCAGGGTACGTAGAACCGCTTGGCATTGTCGTTGGATTGAAGGAGAAAAGTATTACATCCGCGACGAGCGCTCACGCCGGCGGCTTGCGAGTCGAGCGCCGCAACGGCTTTCCATCGGGGGCAAGTTCCTCCGGCAGGATCGTGCACTCATCCGTGACAGCCTTATCGAGCTGGTCCTGAGTCAGCCCGGTGACCCCGAGCAGATTGGCTCGTTGGAGGTTCGCCCCCTCGAGATTCGCTCCCTCGAGGATGGCCCCTTCGAGGTTCGCCCCCTTGAGATTGCCTTCCTGCAAATTCGCCAGCGCCAGGGACGCTTTCCTCAGGTCCGCTCGCTCCAGGTTCGCCCTCGCCAGAGTCGCCCCGCCGAGGTCCGCTCCCCGAAGATCGGTTCCGGATAGGTCAATAACCTTCCCGCGTTCGTGCGCGAGCTGCGCTTCGCTCCGCCGTCCCAGCACGGTCAAGACGGCCTGCACATCGATACGAGGCCGGGGAGTCGCATTATCCTCACCAAATCCATTTGTTACCGCGTCCTCCCCTTCCCCGGCACGAGAAACGGGCGCGTGCTCGCGAACGTAGGCCGCCAGCACCTCCATGATTGTCCAGTGGTCGCGAGCCGGAGAGTCCTGCGCAATGCGCTCCAGGGAGTAGATCCCGCCCAGGCGCACTTCGATGTGCGGTCGACCGTCGCCGTGGGTTGCTCCTAGCTGCTCGATCGCCTTGTTGAACCGGTCGGTAATCTGGCCATCTTGGGTGACCCTCAGGTTCTCTTGGGCAACTCTTACATTGAGCCAGGTCAGAAAGCCGCTGACCATCACGGACACGCCAGCCGCGATCGTTGCCCACGTCCGGCGAATCTCGTTCTCTAATGCCACTAGCTGACTGGGAGTCGAAACGTCGGTCGCTGTCTCCACGTGTCGCCTGGGGACCTCAACCACGAGGAAGATGAGGCTCGCCAAGAACACAATCGCCACCACGACCGCGATGGTTCGCCGCAGTCGCTGCTTCGCCCAGATCCGAGTCAGGGCATTGACAAACTCCCCAACTCGCGCGTCTATTTTCTCAACCATCGTCCACATTGACTCACCCGGACACAAGGAACGCGTCTTCACACGCCGCCCCGCTAACGATCGCCCAATATTGCGCGGCGGCAACGCCTTTTCCACTTCCGCTATGTTGGGTAGCAGTACCCAACGGTGGACGCGCTGGAAGGAATCTCCGCCGGAATCAATATTTTCCTCTATTTGCAGGCAAGGCGAGGGAAGGCTTGAGCGGAGATGACCGCCCGAACCCGATCCATGGCAAACGTACGCGGCCCGCCCGATACAGCGGAGCCGGCCGGCAGGGCAGAATTCGACGATCAGCAAGCGCTACCCTACCCCGAGCTGCCGTGGCCGATACTGCAGGGCCTCGGCGATGTGCTCCGGCCGCACCTGCTCCACGCCAGCGAGATCAGCAATCGTTCGCGCCAGCTTCAGCACCCGGTGATAGGCCCGCGCGGACAGCTGCAGCTGCCGCACCGCCGCCTTCATCATCTCTTCACCGACCGCGTCCAGCACCACGTACTCGGCAAGCTCGCGTGGCCCCATATCGGCGTTCGTCACCAAGCCCGTCCCCGCGAATCGCTCCGCTTGGATCGCCCGCGCCGCCTCCACCCGCGCTCGCACCGCCGCGGAGGACTCGCCCGGACGGCGGTCGGCCAGCTGCTCATAGGCGATGCGCGGCACCTCGACATGGATGTCGATCCGATCCAGCAGCGGCCCGCTGATCTTTTTCTGATATCGCGCGATAGCAGCTGGCGCGCAGCGGCACTCACGCGCCGGATCGCCGAAATAGCCGCACGGGCAAGGGTTCATCGCGGCAACGAGCGCGAAATTGGCTGGGAAGGTCACCGTTCCAGTGGCGCGGCCGATCGTGACCTGGCGGTCCTCGAGTGGCTGCCGCAGCATCTCCAGCGTCGCCGCCGGGAACTCCGGCAATTCGTCGAGAAAGAGCACGCCCCTGTGAGCCAAGCTCACCTCGCCCGGCCGTGGCCACGAGCCGCCGCCTATCAAGCCGACGCTGCTGGTTCCGTGGTGCGGAGCGCGGAACGGACGGTCGCGGATGAGTGGCGTGTCTGGCGGGAGCAAGCCGCGCACGCTGTAGATCTTCGTGACCTCCAGCGCTTCTTGGATGCTCATCGGCGGCAGGATCGTCGGCAGAGCCCGCGCAAGCATCGTCTTGCCCGAACCTGGCGGTCCGCTCATCAGAACGTTGTGCGCCCCCGCGGCCGCGACCTCGAGTCCGCGCTTGACGTGCTCTTGCCCGCGAATCTCCGCGAAATCAATGCGCGCGGTCCGCTCTCCGGCGACTTCATCAGCATCCGCGCGGTAGGGCTCGATCGGCGCGTCACCGGTGAGATGGTTGACGAGGTCGGCGAGCGTGCGCACCGGATAGATCTCGATGCCGCCGATCAACGCCGCTTCCTTCGCGTCGTCGTATGGGACGAAGGCGCGGCGCATCTCCTTCTGCGCGGCATGGGAGACCATCGCGATAATCCCCGGCGTATGCCGGAGCACGCCGTCCAGTGAAAGCTCACCGACGATCAGCGCATCCGAGAGGTCGGCCTCGAGCTGCCCTGAAGCCAAGAGGATGCCGATTGCAATCGGGAGATCGTAGGTCGGGCCGGCCTTCTTGATATCGGCCGGCGCCAGGTTGATCGTCACCTTTCCAAACGGGATGCGGCCACCACTGTTGCGAATGGCTGCCCGCACCCGCTCCCGGCTCTCCTGCACCGCTGTGTCCGGCAAACCGACGATCACGATGCCCGGCTGACCGTGCGGACTGCCGGCGTCAACCTCTACCTCAACCAGTACCCCATCCAGCCCGACAACGGCGCAACTGTAGACCTTCGCCAGCATCTCCTATCCCCGTTCTGTCCCCGTCGATTTCGCCTATTATCGCAGGCATTCGCGCAGATTTAGGGGACAGAATCGGGATAGGAAGGCTTCAGTCTCGGGCAGCTTCGCCAGCTGACGTCTTGCTCGAGTCGCTTACTGCCACTCAGCGTCTTCCCAGGTTGGCTCTGCCTCGAAAGCCATCGCCACGGGGATTGTCACGGGCATTGTCGTCAGCGACGCGGGCTCAGGCCGAGTCAGGGCAACGAGTACAACTACCGCCGGAGCATCGTCAGATTCGATAACTTGAACATTGGACATTTGCAGAGTAGCGACCATCAAGGCACTCCCTTTCTTCTCGCTTACGACGAGAACCTCAAGGACAACGCGGCTATCATCTGGTTCGGCGAGAAATGTGTATATCCGTAATACGACGTAAACCAGAGTGCCGATTGGCCCTAGCCGGAGCAGCCCCTACCGTATTAGACGTAGCGGGAACGCTGTCCAACGTAGCGAGGAATGCTCCCGCTTCGCTCTGGCCGCGCTTGGCAGCCTACTGAAGCAGGTTCAACGGGCAGGGGAAGCGCCGGAGCCGCCAGGCTTCTATGCCCGACGGCTCCAGGCGAGGATCGGCATTAGCCGCGTTCCGCAAAATCGAGCAGCGCTGCCTTTGGCGCGGTGGCCGCGGCGATGACCTTGTCCGCGCCGCCGTAGTAGACGACGTACTGGTCGCCGATCTCGGCCGTACCGCAGGTGAAGACGACGTTCGGGACGTCACCCTCCAGCTCCCACGGCTCCTCCGGCTCGAGGATCGGCTCCTTGGGCCAGCCGATGATCTTGGACGGGTCCTCCAGGTCGAGCAAGACGGCTCCCAGGCGATAGACGCGATCCTCGCTCACGCCGTGGTAGATGCAGAGCCAGCCGCGATCGGTCTTGAGCGGTGGACCGCCAGCGCCAAGCTTGAGGCTGTCCCAATTGCCTGGCCGCGGCTCGATGATCTTCTGATAATCGCCCCAGTGGACGAGATCATCCGAGTAGGCAAGCCAGATTGCCGGCGGGATGCGGTGGAACATTACGTAGCGCCCGCCGACTTTCTCCGGGAAGATCGCGGCGTCCTTGTTGTCCGGCCCCGGGAGGACGATGCCGTGCCGCTCCCATGTGAAGAAGTTCGCGGTTGACGCCATCGCCACTTGGATGCCCTGCGGGGACCAGGCGGTGTAGACCATGTACCAGCGGTCGCCGAGACGCGTCAGGCGCGGGTCCTCAACGCCCCAGGTCTCGGTCTCGTCGGCGGGCTCGAAGACCGGCCGGTCAAGCCGGGCGAAGTTGAAGCCATCGGTACTGACGGCGAAGCCAAGCCGGGAGACGTTGTTCTCCAACCCCTGCGCCCGGTAGATGAGGACGACCGCGCCGTCCATCTGCGCGACGCCGCAGTTGAAGACGGTGCGCGCCTCCCACGGGTGGTCGGGGATCGGCGCTAGTATCGGATTGCCCGCGTACCTCTGAAGCTTCATGCACACTCCACTGTTAACCCTTGACGCCGCCGACGACGATCCCCTCGATGAAGTAGCGCTGCGCGACGAAGAAGAGAGCCAGGATCGGCGCGGCCATCATCGTCGACATCGCCATCATGTAGTGCCACTTCGGCGCCTCCTTGGAGAGGGTCTCGCCGAAGAACTGCAAGCCGAGAATCATCGGGTACTTCTCGAGGGTGTTCAGGTAGATCAACGGCCCCTCGAAGTTGTTCCAGTTCGCTTGGAAACTGAGCACAGCGATCGCGAGAAGGGCGGGCTTGACCAGCGGCAGCATGATCTGCCAGTAGACCTGGAAGGTGTTCGCGCCGTCCAGAATTGCTGCCTCTTCGATCTCGCGCGGGATCGTCATGAAGAACTGGCGCAGCAAGAAGACGAATGAGGGTCCCCAGACGAACCAGGCGCCGACGGTCAGCGGGGAGAAGGTGTCGATCCGCCCGAGCTCCCGCCACATCACGAACTTCGGGATGATCGTCAGGATGCCGGGGAGCATCATCGTCGAAAGCAGCAGGATAAAGAGCGTGTTGCGCAGCGGGAAGCGATAGCGGGCAAAGCCGTAGGCGACGATCGAGGCGGTGAAGATCTCGGCCACCATCGCCAGGGTCGTGATGAAGAGCGTGTTGATCAGGAACCGGCCGAAGGGCAGCACGCGCCATGCCTCGACGTAGTTTGACCAGCGCGGCGGGCGAGGGATCCACTCCGGCGGGTACAGAAAGAGGCTCTGCTCCGCCTTGAGCGAGGTGGAAATCATCCACGCGAACGGGACGAAAACGATGAGCGCGCCGGCGATGAGCAGGAGGTACGTGAGCATGCGCAGCGCGATCTCGCCCGCGCGACTCCGGCCCACGACGGTGGGAGCCACAACCGCTGGTTGGACTTGTTCGACTGTTGCCATCGCGCTCCTCCGCCCTAACCGGCTCGCTCGCCTTCGTAGTAGACCCAGGCGGGTGAAGACTTGAAAACCAGCAGCGTGAAGAGAAGGATGATGACGAGCGCCACCCAGCCGAGCGCCGCCGCGTAGCCCATCCCGTTTAGCCGACCGAACGCCTGCTCGTAGATGTAGACGTTGATGAACGTCCCGACGCGGCGCGAGTGATCAACGAAGAAGGCGACGGTGAACGCCTGGAAAGACCCGATGATCCCCATGATCAGGACATAGAAGAGGCTCGGGCTGAGCATCGGCAGGGTGATCGTCAGGTAGCGCTTGACCCGCCCGGCGCCGTCCAGGATCGCCGCCTCGTAAAGATCGCGCGGAATGTTTTTCAGGCCGGCCAGGAGGATGATCGTGTTGGCGCCGAAGACGCCCCACATCCCCATGATGATGTAGCCGGGCAGGATGAGCCGTGGCTCGGTGAACCACGACGGCGCCTCGATATCCAAGAGGTTGTAAATGGGTCGAAGAATGAAGTTGATTAGCCCGCTGCGCGCGAAAAGCCAGCGCCAGAGAAGGGCTGTCGCCGCCGCCGGCAAGACGGCCGGCAGGTAGTAGACCGTCCTCCAGAATCCCAAGCCCCGGACGTTCTGGTTCAGCAGCGTCGCGGTGAACAGCGCGCCGAGCAGCCCGAGCGGGACGTTGAAGAGGGAGTAGAGGAAGGTGAAGCGAATCACCGGCCAAAAGTTCGGGTCGTCCCGGAACATCCGGACATAGTTGTCCAGGCCGATGAAGCGCGGCGAGCGCAGCGGGCCATACTCAGTCAGGCTGAAATAGAAGGAGGCGATGAACGGGCCCAGATTCCAGATCAGGAAGCCGAGCAGCCAAGGCAAGATCAAGGCGTACCCCGTCGCTGCCTCCCGGTTGACGCCCAGCCATCGCAACACTTTGTTGAGGACGACCATCGAAACGATGATGGCCGTCCCCGCGATGGCGTAATCGACGAGCGTCAGGGTGTACCAGCCGACCATGCGGCTTCCTCCTGATTCGCTCCGCTCGGCTCCTTTGTCCTAAGGCAGCAGCTCCTCGAGCTTGGGGCGAACGGACTGGGCCAGTTCCTGCGCCGTTCCCTCGCCGTGGTAGAGCGGATCCTGGAACTCGTTCCAGAAGATCTCGTCCCACTCCTGGTGGCGCGGGATGATGTTGAAGGACCGCATGTCCGGCATCGCCTTGATGATGGTCGGCGCCGACTCCTGCTTGTCCGGCACACTTGCGGTGATCGTTTCTTCGTTGGCTAGCGACTGGCGCGGCGCGACCACTTTCCAGTGATGGATCCCCTCGGTCAGCGCGACGAGCGCGTCGTAGGCCGCGTCCGCGTTCTCCGTCCCCGCGTAGATAACGGTCGAGGCGGTCCAAGCGAAGGTCGTGCGGCTCTGCGGCCCCTTGGGGACGAGCGCGACCTTCATGCGGGCGTTGGCCGGATCCTTCTTGTGGGCGTAGTCGAGATCGTCCGCGGCGCCGCCGAAGAACATGGCCACCTTGCCAGCCTTGGCCATCTCGCCGAAGCCCTGTTCCTGGAGCGTCGCCTCGGACGGCGCGTACTCCTCATTGAAGATGATGCTGGCGTAGAACTCCGCGGCCTGGATCGCCTCCGGGCTGTCGACCGGGCAGGAAGAGAGGTCCTGCGTAATCACCTCGCCACCGGCCTGCCAAATGAACATCTGGACCGGGGGCCAGCCGTTGAAGGCGGTGCCATAGATCCCCTTCGACGGATCGGTCAGCTGCGCCGCGACCTCCTGGAAGCGCTGCCAATCCCAGGTGTCGTCCGGCTCGGGAATGCCAGCGGCCGCGAAGAGGTCCGGGTTGTAGTAGAGAAGGACCGGCTGGCTGATCCACGGCAAACCGTAGGTGCGCTCTTGGTACTGCGCCGTGCGGAGGATCGGCTCGAAGTAGTCCGAAAGATTGGCGGCCGGCCGCGAATCACCCTCTAGGCGATCCGTGATGTCGAGCAAGGCGCCCTAATCGGCATAGCCGGCGATGTACTCCTGCGAGAGCCAGAAGAGATCGGCAGCCGTGCCGCCGGCGATCGTCGTCTGCAGCTTGACGTAGTAGTCAGCTGGCGTCGGCTCGGAGACGATCTCGAAGTTCGTCGCCTCTTGGTTGACCTTGTCGATCACGCCTTGAAGCTCGTTGGCCTCGTCGGCACCGGCCCAGGTCGCCAGGCGGATCCTCGTCTTGCTTTGTGCCCGTGCCGGCGCCGGCGCGGCAGCAAGCGCGGTCGCTAACGCGGAACCTGTCACTCCGAGCGCCGCGGCCCGGCGGAGTACCGAGCGGCGACTCAACTTGAGACGTTGGACTTCATCGAGAAGCTGAGCGAGCTTCGGGTCGTGCCCCCATTGCACACCTCCTCGTCGCTGTGGCACTCGCGTCTCGGCCACGTAGCCGAGAACGATCTGCGTACCGGTCCGGGAA
>CALGSZ010000105.1 GCA_937901745.1 uncultured Chloroflexota bacterium
TCCATGCCAGTGCGAATCGGAATTGACACCGGAGGCACATTCACCGATCTAATCGGCATTGACGAGGCGAAGAATCAGCTCGTCATCGCCAAGACGCCATCCACGCCGCGCCGGCCGGTCGAGGCCATCATGAACGCCCTGGAACAGTCCGGCGTGCCGGGCGAGGCAATCGCCGCGCTCAGCATCGGCACGACGGTCGCCACAAACGCACTCCTGACGCGCCGTGGCGCGAACGTGATCTTCGTCACGACCAAGGGCTTCGAAGACATCCCGTACATCCAGCGGATGAACCGCAAGCACCACTTCTCGCTCAAGTGGCGGAAGCCCAAGCCGCTCGTCGAGCGCCGCAACTGCCTCGGTGTCCGAGAGCGCCTAGATTTCCACGGCCGGGTGCTGATTCCGCTCGAAGACGAAGCGATCGAGGAGGTCGCGCGGCAAATCGAGGCGCGGCTCCCCGAGTACCCCACGGGCAGCGTCGCAATCGCGGTCTGCCTGCTTTTCTCCTATGTCAACCCGGTGCACGAGCTTCGGCTGCGTGAGGCGCTTCAGGCGCGCTTCCCCGACATCCCGATCTCCCTTTCGCACGAGGTGGCGCCAATCTGGCGCGAGTACGAGCGCGGCAGCACGGTCATCGCGGACAGCTACGTCAAGCCAATCATGAAGGAGTACGTCCAGAGCACCCGCGACGCGCTGGCGGCCGAGGGCTTGACGATGCCGTGGGCACTGATGAAGTCCAACGGTGGCAAGACAACCGCGGAATCGGCCGAAGCGGAGCCGATCAAGCTCCTCCTCTCCGGCCTGGCGGGGGGCATCATCGCCGGCCATTACTTCGGTCAGCTCGTCGGCTTGGAGAATATCGTCACCCTCGATATGGGCGGCACGAGCTGCGATGTCGGGCTGATCCGCGGCGGGAAGCTTGGCTACTCGACGAACTTCGAGATCGAGTTCGGGTTGCCGGTGGCGACGCCGACGATCGACCTAACGACGATCGGCGCGGGCGGCGGCAGCATCGCCTGGATCGACAAGGGCGGGCTGCTCCGCGTCGGCCCGCAGAGCGCCGGCGCCGATCCCGGCCCAGTCTGCTACGACGCGGGCGGGACCGAGGTGACCGTTACCGACGCCAATCTCGTCCTCGGCCGCCTCAACCCTGAGTACTTCCTGGGTGGCAGCATCCCGCTCAATCGCGAGAAGGCGGAAGCGGCGCTGACCGACCTCGGCCAGCGGCTCGGACTCGATCGCTACGCGGCAGCACAGGCGGTGATCGACATCGCTAACGAAAACATGGCCAACGCAATCCGCGTCCTGTCGATCGATCGAGGGCTCGACCCGCGAGAGTACGCCCTCGTCGCCTTCGGTGGCGCCGGACCGCTCCATGCCTGCGACATCGCCTCCAAGATGGGCATGCGGCACGTGGCTGTCCCCATCTATCCAGGGCTTACCTCGGCGTTCGGGGCGCTGATCGCCGAGCCGAAGGTGAACAAGGTCTGGAGCAAGCACTTCCGCTCCGATTCCTGCTCGCACGAAATGGTCGACGAGCACTTCAAGGAGATGGTCGCCGCCGTGATCGCGGAGCTTCGCGCCGAGGGGTATACGGGCGAGCCGCGGATCACGCGCTCGATCTCGATGCGGTACTGGGGGCAAAACTATGAGCAGGACGTGCCGCTACCGGAAGGAGACGTCACCGAGGAGCTGCTAGCGCGCACGCTCGATGAGTTTCACCGGCTCCACGAGCAGTTCTACGGCTATCACATCAGCGGCGAGACGATCGAGCTGATCCGCTTCAACGTCGAAGCGACCGGCCACACGCCGCAACCGTCACTCCCCTCCCTGCCGACGAACGGGCGCGACATCGACATCGGCCGCAATCGGCGACCGGTCTACTTCCATGGTCACGGTGTGGTCGATTGCCCAATCGTTCAGCGCGACGATCTCGTCGCCGGGTTCGAGGCGACCGGCCCGCTCATCGTCGAGGAGGTCGTCTCGACCACGCTGGTCCATCCGGGCCAGCGCCTGACCGTCCATCCGACCGGGGTGATGACGATTCAGCTGTAAGGGAGGGGGCAGCCGTGTCTACCAAGCACGTCGAGCAGATCGACAGCGTCACGCTCAGCGTCATCAACAACGCCTTCGTCAATGTCTGCCGGGAGATGGGGACTGCGATGATGCGCACCAGCTACTCCCCCATCTTCAACGAAGGACTCGACTTCTCCTGCATGATGTTCAACACCCGTGGCGACTTGATCGGTCAGGCCGAGTTCTGCCCGACGATGCTCGGCTCCTGCCAGTACGCCATGAAGTGGATGCTCGACGAGATCGGACTAGAGGCGTTCGGGCCGGGCGATGTCTACATCCACAACGACCCGTACCGCGGCCAGAACCACATGCCGGAGCACCTGGTCGTCAAGGCGGTCTATTGGGAGGGAAAGCCCTGGGGCTTCGTCGGCAATGTCGCGCACGTGGGCGAGATCGGCGGAATGGCGCCCGGCTCCTTCGCCGCGGATTCGACCGAGGTCTACCAGGAAGGTCTGCGGCTGCCGCCGATCAAGATCATGGACAACGGCGAGTACGTCAAAGACGTCTGGAAGATCATCCTCGCCAACCACCGAACTCCCCGGACGAGCTGGGGCGACTACCACGCGATGATCGGCTCGCTTCACGTCGCCGAGCAGCGTGTCCTGGAGCTCCTCGAAAAGTACGGCGGCGAGTTCCTGTCAGCGGCTGCCGACCAGCTCCTCGACTACTCCGAGCGTTTCATGCGCGCCGAGATCGCCGAGATGCCGGACGGCGTCTATTACGCGCAGGACTGCATGGAGGACGACGGCGTCACCGACCGGCCCTATTGGATGCGACTGAAGCTGACGATCAAAGGCGATGAGGCGATCTGCGACTGGCTCGATTCGGACGACCAGGCGCGCGGCCCGATCAACGCGACATTCGTCGTGACGGCAGCCTCCTGCTATTCGGCGTTCTTGCACGTCGTCTCGGACGAGATTCCGATCAACTCCGGCTGCTACCGCCCGATCCGCATCGTCACTCGTCCCGGCAGCCTCGTGAATGTCAAGCATCCCGGCCCGTCCGTGGGAGGAAACACGGAGACGCACCCGCACATCCAGAACGTCGTGATGCGAGCGCTCGCTGGGGCAGTGCCGGACCGCGTCTCGGCGGCGGAAGGCGCGTCCTCCTGCAACTTCCTGTTCGGCGGCGTCCATCCGGAGTACGGCGAGTACTACACGAACTATCACATCGAGGGGAGCGGCTGGGGCGGCACCGCTACGCACGATGGGAACAACGTGCTGTGCCCGAACAACGGGAATTGCCGCAACACCCCGGTCGAGATCCTGGAGACGAAGTACCCGTTCATCGTCGAGCGCTACGCGCTGCGCAACGACTCCGCCGGTCCGGGCAAGTACCGAGGAGGTCTCGCCTCCACCCGCGTCTTCCGCGTCACCGCGCCGGAGATCACCGTCAATGCGCTCTTCGACCGGACGAAGACGCAAGCGCCGGGAATCTTCGGCGGCGGTCCGGGCGCGAGCAGCGGCATCTTCATCAAGCGCAAGGGCGATACGGAGTTCCGCACGTTCTCCGAAGTCTTTGGCACCGTCTCCGACTCAAAGTTCACCCGCGTGGTCGTCACCGAGGGCGACGAGATCATGCTCAACTCTGCCGGTGGCGGCGGGTACGGCGACCCGCGCGAGCGGCCCCGCGAGCTGATCGAGGAAGACCTGCGACAGGGTTTCATCTCGCGAGAGGCAGCGGAGCGGGACTACGGCTACCGAGGTTAGCGATTCGGATCGGAGCGGAGCCAACTGTCCAACGATTTGTGAGTGCGGACGAAAGGAGCGACGATGGGGCGCTGGGTCGAGAACGACGCGGCGTGGTACGAGCAGCGAATGCTGCACTGTCAGTGCTGCGGGCGGATGATCGCAAAGCACATCTACCGTGAGGAGGTCGGCGGCGCGGAGCGGACCTTCTGCGGGGAGGAATGTGCGCAGCTCTATCGTGACTATGTCCTACCCGAACGCGGCGAAAACTACCGTCCGCCGGCCGACGTCATGGACCTGTATGACCGTCTGATGGTCAAATAGCGACCAGCAAGGCTGCAGGTAACAACCACCGATTCTGCACGAGGGAGCGCAGGCATTTGATCGTCGATTGTCACACCCACGTCGGGCTCGCGGATGTCCACGTCCGCGGGGAGATCATGGCTGACCTCATGCGGGCCTGGGGCAAACCGCTCTGGAACGTCCAACTCGAAGAGCACTTGAAAGCGATGCAGGCGGTCGATCACGCGATCGTGCTCGCGTTCGATGCGCCGGACATTGGGCTCGTCGTGCCGAATGAGTACGTCGCCGAATACGTCGCGCAACACCCCGAGAAGCTAATCGGATTTGCCAGCGTCGACCCGAAGCGCCCGCGCGCCGGCTACATCCTTGAGGACGCGGTCAAGCGCTTGGGCCTGCGCGGACTAAAGATTGCGCCCATCTACCAGCACTTCGATCCCTGGTCGAGCGAGGCGCTGACCTTGCTCGAGGCCGCGAACGCGCTGCGCATCCCAGTCCTTTGGCACCAGGGCACGACCTTCGTGCGCGACGCTCCGCTCATCCACGCGCGCCCGGTGCTGCTCGATGAGATCGCCCGGCGCTTCCCCGAGCTGCGAATGTGGGTGGCGCACCTGGGTCACCCGTGGTGCGACGAGCTGGCTGTCGTCGTCCGCAAGCATCCGCATCTTTACACGGACATGTCCGCCGTTCATCCGCGGCCGCTCCAGTTCTATTTCGCGATGATGAGCGCCGTGGAGTACGGCATCGCCGACAAGATTCTCTTCGGCACCGACTATCCCTTCACGACCGTCGAAGCATCGATTGCCGGGCTTCGGGGCATCAATCGCGTGGTTGAGGGGACCGGGTTGCCGCGAGTGCCGGAAGAGGTGATCGAGGGGATCATCCACCGCGACACGCTGAAACTGCTCGGCCTGGACACGCCGACGCACGCCGCGTCCCAGGCACCAGCATAGGACGGAAACAGCGAGGTCACGGCAGGGACTGGTGGCGCGCGGCGCCAGCTCAGGTCAGATACCGAGCCAACGCCGCGCGTCGTCGATCAACCGATCGATCTGCTCACCGCCGAGCGCTTCGGGCACGCCGTTGTTCAGGATGTAGAGCGCGATCGAGACGCTGATGGCAAGGCCCAGCAGCCAGCTCAGCAGATTGAGAAAGAACCCGAGCGCGCGGAAGAGGAACAGCACCACGATCTGCACGACGACGCCAACGACGATCGCGGACACGAGCGCGCTCGTGTCGCGCGGTCGCAGCACGTCCCACAGCCGTTCGAGTTCCCCTCCGTCCACGCTCAGACTCCAGCGTCCGCGCTACGGGTGACGCGGCGAACGGTCAGTCAGTAAGAGGATAGGACTCGGCGCTGTTCATGAAGGCGATGGTCGACTCCAGGTCGACGATGCCCGCATCGGAGCCAAGTCCCGTGATGACAAGCGCCGAGGCCGCGGTGCCGAGCCGGCCAGCCTTCTCCAAGTCCCACCCGAGCGACAGACCGACGATGAACCCGGCACAGTAGGCATCACCGCACCCGGTGGAGTCGACGACCGGCACCTTGAACGCGGGGATGCGGATTTCACCGTCCCGATTGGCGATGCTGCTCCCCTCTCCGCCCATCTTGAAGACGGTGTGCTTCACGCCGCGGTCCAGGAAGAACTTGATGACATCCTTCCGATCCTGCAAGCCGCTGATCATCCGCGCCTCTTCCAAGCCAGGCATGAAGTAATCCACATAGGGCAGGCACGGCTCGATGACCTCCAGCAGGTCCGGCCGATCAATGGCGATCAAATCGAGCGTCGTCGTGACGCCGTGCTCCTTGGCAAATCGGAGAATTTCCCGCGTCGGCTCGCCATCTAGCTTCGGCATCAAATAGGTGCCGCCGAAATGCAGGAAATCCGCCTGCTTGATGACATCGAAATTGATGTCGTCAATCGTCAGCTCCGCGTTCGCACCGAGGACATGCAGCGCCGGGCGCTCGCCGTTCGGCCGGATCGGCAGCATCGTGGCCGAGGTCTGCACGCCGTCCTTGCGGACGAGATTGTTGGTGTCGATGCCGTAGCGGTTCATGGTATCGATGATGAAGTTGCCGATCTCGTCCTTGCCGATCGCGCCCATCGCGATCACGCGCGCGCCGAGCTTGGCCAGGTCAACGCTCGTGCCGGCCGCCGTCCCGGCCACGGTGAGCCGGATCTCCTCGATCAGGTCAACATGCTGTCCCGGTGGGATCCGCGTTACCGGCCGGCCCAGCACATCCAGAATGTGAATGCCAAGACTCACTACCGTTGCAGCCACAGACTCCTCCCCATGACGCAGATGTCATTCGCGGGCCAGGTCGCGCCCGGCCCCACTCGCTCACGCTCCACTCACTGGTTCCAGCACCGCGGTCGCCGAGCGACGCGCCCGCTCCGCGGTCCGGCAGACAGTCAGAAAACCATCGGCGGTCGCCACCGCCCGCCCGACGAATAACCCGTCAACTTCCGGCAGGGCGGCGAAGTCCCCGCAGTTCGTTGCATCTACGCTTCCGCCGTAAAGGATTGGCACCGCCTCGCCTTCCGGCCCGAATCGGTCAGCCAGGACTGCCCGCGCGTGCCGGATGATCTCTACCGCCTCGACCGGCGTAGCTGGCGTCCCACCTTCGCCGATCGCCCAGACCGGCTCGTAGGCGATCATCAGGCGAGCGACCGCCGCGTCCGGCAGATCCTGTAGCCCGACCTTGAGCTGACGCGCGATCGTCTCTGGACCGACTCCGGCATCGCGCTCTTCCCTCGTCTCTCCGACACAGAGCAGGATGCGCAGGCCGTGCTCGGCGGCGGCGCCAACCTTGCGCCGGATCACCTGATCGGACTCTCCGAAGTGGTGCCGCCGCTCCGCGTGACCGAGGAGGACGAGGTCTACGCCCACCGCCGTGAGCATCGTGGGTGAGATCTCGCCGGTGTAGGCGCCGCTTGCCGCCCAGTGCATGTTTTGCGCGCCGATCCAAAGCGGAACGGCGCGCGTCAGCGCCGTCGCCGCCGGCAGCGAGGTGAACGGTGGGCAGACGAACAGGGTCGAGGCAACCGGCGTCTCCGTCGCGCCATCGAGGATGGCTCGCAGATACCGGACTGTGTCGTCCGGCGTCTGGTGCATCTTGACATTCGTGCCGAAATAGAAGGGTCGTCCGCCCAGGCTCACTGCCCTCTCACCACGCGGGGCGATCGGCCCCTCAGACGCTGCCCGCGGGCACGCGCGCGGCGGTTGACGCGGCCGAGGCGCCCGCCAACTCGCTCGGAGTGAGTCCAGCGCGCCGCCCTTGCTCGTTGAAGAGGACGATCCGATCGAGAGGGAGCTCAACCCAGACGGTGCTGCCGAGCGCCACGCCGACGCTGGGCGGAACTTTCGCCTTCAGCGCCTGACCCTGGCGATCGATCGCGAGCAGGTATTGCCGACCGATGGTAATGGACTTCCGTAGCAGCCGCGCCTCGACCGCGTTGGGCGCTTGCGAGGCGTGGACAACGACGTGCTCCGGACGGATGCCGACCGTGATCTGCCCCGGCTGACCATTCCCCGTTAGCGGAACGGGCCGTGCGAAGAACGGCGCGTCCAGCGCCAACCCTTGCCCGGCCGCGACGACGTTGGCGGGGAAGAAGTTCATGCCGGGATTGCCCAAGAACCACCCGGCAAAGACGTCCGCGGGATGGTTATAGAGCTCGCGCGGCTCGTCGCACTGGACGATCTTGCCCTTTTCCATCAGGGCGATGCGGTCGGCCAGCGTCATTGCCTCGGTCTGGTCATGGGTGACGTAGATGATCGTCTGCCGAAGCTGGCGCGTCAGCTCCTTGAAGGAGCGCTTCAACTGCAGCTTGGAATGCGCGTCAACGTTCGTGATCGGCTCGTCGAAAAGGATGATGCGCGGCTGTCGGGCAACGGCGCGAGCGACAGCGACTTTCTGCCGCGTCCCGTTGTCTAGCTGCGTGATGTCTTTGTCGAGACTGTCTTCCAAGCCGAGAATCTGGACGACCGTGTCCAGCCGTCGCTGCCGCTCGGCAGCCGAGAGCTTCTGAGAGAGTAGCGGCAGCTCGATGTTGCGCCGGACGCTGATGCCGCGATAGACCACCGGGTACTGGAAGACCATCCCGATGTCGCGCTGGCTTGGCTTGAGACGCGTGACGCGCTGGTCCCCGAAGTAGACCTCGCCACTCGTCGGCGTCTCCAAGCCGGCGATGATCCGCATTAGCGTCGTCTTCCCGCAGCCCGATGGCCCCAAGAGACACGTGACTTCCGACTCGGGGAAGACGAACGAAACGTTATCGAGGGCGACGACCGGGCCAAAGGTCTTCGTCAGCCCTTCCACGCGGATTTCAGACATGGCCTACCGGGACTCCCTGCCCAACGCGCTTCCCATCGGGCGCAAAGACGATCAGCGCGGTTGGGTCGAGCGCAATCGTGATCCGATCGGGAATCGTTCCCTCAAACGTGTCGTGACGAACGACGGTCATCAGCGAGACGCCATTGGCATCAAGATAGACGATCTCCTCGCCGCCGAGATCTTCCTGCAACAGCACGCGCGCAGGCGCCTGGATCGCGCCATTCGCGGATCCGCTGCTGGCGATTGCAATACTTTCCGGCCGCAGCCCGACGGTGACTGACCGGTGAGACGCGGAGACCGCGCCATTGTCCGGCCGAACCGCGAATTCGAAAAGAGGCGTCCGGCAGACGAGCGAGCCGTTGCGCTCAGCGATCTCGCCCGGCAGGAAGTTCGCCTGCGGGAAGCCGAGGAGTCGCATCGTCTCGATCCGCTCCGGCGCATCGTAGAGTTGTTCCGGCGTTCCCGCCTCGACGATCGTTCGCTCGGCCAGCACCGCCACGCGGTCCGCCAGCGTCAACGCCTCGATCGCATCGGAGGTGGTATAGAGAAACGTCGCGTTCCAGCTCTGCTGCAGACCCCTCAGGTCATCGACGAGCTGCTCGCGCAGCTTGAAGTCGAGACCGGCCAATGGGTCGTCGAGGACGTAGATGTCCGTCTGCTTGGCGATGCCGCGCGCGATCGCCACGCGCTGCTTCTGGCCGCCGGAGAGCTGGTCCGGCCGCTTCTTCAGCAGGTCGGAGATCTTTAGCATCTCCGCCGCGTGCTGCACGATCGGCTCGGCGTCCCGCTCCGACACACCCGCGAGACGCAGGGGATAGGCGATGTTGTCATGGACGCTGATATGCGGGTAGAGCGCGAACGACTGCGGCACATAGCCGATGTTGCGCTGTGCCGCTGGCACCCGCGTCGCGTCCTGACCACGCAGGTGAATCGTTCCGGCGTCGGGCGTCTCCAGCCCCATCAGAATCCGCATCAGCACCGTCTTGCCGGCGGCCGGCGGACCATAGACAACGAGGAAGTCGCCCGATTCGACGGTGAGATTGACGTCCTGGAGAACGGGGGTCGCGCCATAGCTCTTGGCGATGCCCCGGAACTCGAGAATAGTGTTCGTGCCCGTCATCGATCCGTGTGCCTCGAGATTGGCGATCAATTGCCGCGGCTCGCCGCGATCAAGTCCGGCGCCAGGTAGATAGCGAGCGCAAAGACGCCGGCGACGATGAGCCAGGTGATCGCCAGGAGCTTCATCGATCGTCCGAACCCGGCGTTGGGCGGAATGTTGCCGAAGGCGATTTGCAGGAACGCCGCCACGACCAGCACCGGCAGACCGATCTGGTACAGCAACTTATTGGCTTGCTGGCCGATCAGGACCAGCGCCACGAGCAAGGTGACGATCAAAATCGCCTGAAACCGCGCCGCGAAGGGCAGGCGCTGCGCCTGTGTCGGGGTCTTGTCAGACTCACTTTGCACGATTACGCCTCACGTTCCTCAGCATTCGGTCCGATCGCGGCTAGGCTACACCTCGCCGCGAACGGTGCCGAAGGTCATGCCGACGAGCAGGTACTTCTGGAAGAGGAAGATGGCGACGATCGGCGGCAACATGTAGATGAGCGAAAGGGAGGCGATGAACGACCAGTCAACGCTCCCGCCCTGATTGACGCCCGTCGCTAGGAGCACGGGAATCATCGTCGTCCCCTTGCCGCCGAGCAGGTAATTGAACAGGAACTCGTTCCAGACGAAGATCAAGTTGAAGATCGCCGCCGCGACGAGTCCCGGCTTCACCTGCGGCAGCACCACGCGGAAGATGACGTGGAGCCGCGAGCCGCCGTTGACGAGCGCTGTCTCGTCGAACCGGACCGAGACGCCGTCAAGGAAGCCCTTCAGGATCCAGAGCGAGAAGGGGATGCAGAACATCGCGTAGAAGAGGAGCATCCCGTGAAACGTCTTATTCCAGCCGAAGGCGTTGTACATCATGAAGACCGGGACGACGACCGCCGCCGCCGGCACCATGCGCACCGAAAGCAGCAGGAACATCATGAAGTTGGTCCCTCTCGGCTTGAAGCGCGAGAAGGAATAGGCCGCCAGGAACGCAACGACGATCGCGATCGCCACCGCGCCGATCGAGAAGACGAAGCTCATCCGGAAGTATTCCCAGAAGTTCGGCCGGTTGATCGCATCGCGGATGTTGTCCAACGTCGGAGAGAAGATCCATTTCGGCGGCCAGCGCACCAGCTCGCCCCCGGACTTGAACGCCGCGAGGAAGATCCAGAGCACTGGCAGGAAGAACGCGATCGCTACCAGCCAGAGGATGATGTAGTAGATGATCTGGCCGAGCTGGCGCTCGGACCCTCGTTGTTGCGTCATCGCAGCGCCGCCCTCGTCTCACGATAGTTCAGGACGTACAGGTAGATGGAGGTGAAGGCGATCGCGATCAGGAGCGCGATCACCGCCATCGCCGAGGCGTTCCCCATCTGGAAGGCCTCGAAGCCCTGCCGGTACAGCGTCACGCCGACCAACTCCGTCCGGTTGCCCGGCCCGCCTCGCGTCATCAGGTAGACCAAATCGGTCGTCTTGAACGCGTCGATGGTCCGCAAGAGGATGCCGAGCATCAGGATGAATTTCCCGTGGGGGAGCACGACATACCAAAGCCGCTTCAACCAGGGCAGGCGATCGATTTCAGCCGCCTCGAGCTCCGCCTTCGGCACCGAGCCGAGAGCCGCGAGCGTCATCAAGGTCATGAATGGCGTCCACATCCAGACATCAACGGCTACCAAAGCCCAGAACGCCAACTCCTTATCGCCTAAGAAGTCGTACGTCTTTCCCGTGATGCGATTCGCGTAGTAGTTGAGGACGCCAAAGGTCGGGTCATAAATCAGGCGATAGAACGTGCCGACGGCCACGGGGGGCAAGATCATCGGCGTGAAGAGAAGCGTCAGCGCCAATCGCCGGCCGGGCATGCGGGCGCTTCCCCAGAAGAGAAGGCCCAGCAGAATGCCAAGCACCGTCGCCAGCCCAACGCTGCACACCATGAACGTCAGGGTGCGGCCGAGCGTTCCCCAATAGACGCTGCTTTCCCAGAGCCGGCGGAAATTCTCGAAGCCGATGTACTGCTCCGGTTGCGCGGAGGTCAGCTTGAACCGATAGAAGCTGACGCCCAGGAGCCACAGTAGCGGGATGATGTTCCAGACGAGGAAGAAGATCAGGATGGGGAGGACGAGCACCGCCGGGAAGAGGCGGCTCTCTTCCAGCGCCCGCCAACGACTCAGTCGCGGTTGGGTCGCTTCAATGCGCCGGGCTCCGGCGACGCTCTCAATCTGCGTTCCCAGTTGAGCCATCGTAGTTCCACAAACGTGATGTGGGGGCGGCATATGCGCACCCCCAAAGGCTACCGCATCGGGCGGGGGAGCGCACGTTGCGCGCGCTCCCCCAATTCAGTTCAGCGAATCCAGACCGCGCCTGGACTACCCGAGAGTGACGTCGGCGCAGGAATCCGACGGCTCAACGTCCGTGCGGCCGTTGTCGAAGAGGATCCGCTGCTGCTCGCACGCGGCGTACCGCAGCGCATCCATCGGATCGTCCTCGATGTCGGTGACGTACGCGCTGAACGCCTCCTGCTGGACGGCCAGCATCTCCGAGTAGTTCGGGTCGTGCCAGAAATCGCGGGAGTTGCCCTCGAGCATGTAGCGGTACGCCCGGAAGTGCGGCTGGAGCGTGTCGAAGTCCGGCCGGCTCAGCGTCGCCTTGTCGGTTGGGTTGCCGCCCCGGCGCGCGAACTCCGCCTGCGTCTCCGGCTGGTACCACCACTTCATGAAGTCGATGGCGACCTGCATGTGGTCTTCGTCGTTGAAGGCGTTGATCACCCACGGCTGACCGCCGAGCGTGTAGGTCCGGCGGAGGGAGCCGTCGGCCTGGCGGAATCCGGGCGGCACGGTGACCAGGACCATGTCGCGGTTGATTGGCTTGCTCGGATCGGCCGGCTGGTCCGGGTTGTTCATGTCGATGTTCAGCATCTGGAAGGCGAGAGCGGACCACTGGAGGCAGGTAGCCAGCGACCCGGAGGTGAAGGCGTCGACTTCCTCGGCGATGCCGTAGTTGGTCACACCTTCCGGCCCGTACTTGACGAAGTCCTTGCAGCGCGCCAAGCCGGCCGCGTTCGTCTCGGAGTCGAGCACGCCCTCGACGCGGTACGACCCGACATCGCCCTCCCAGATCTCGCCGCCGGTCGAGAACATGAACGGGTAGCAGTAGCAGGAGATGAAGTCATAGACCTTCGAGTACTGGAGGGAGGTGCCGTACAGGCCCTGATCCGGGCGATGGAAGAAGGAGACGATCCGCTCGAAGCGGTCGATGTCCACCTCTTCCCAATCCTCGAAGGTCTGCGGCAGATCCTCACCGTTGTTCGCCGCCTTGTACGCCTCGCGCTCCTCAGGATTGGTGAACAGGTCCTGGCGGACATAGAGCGCGATGGTATCGCCCTCCTGCGGGAAGCCCCAAATCTGGTCGCTTCCGTCCGGGTAGATGCGATAGCCCTGCTGCGCGGCCTCGACGAACTCGATCTGCAGCTCAGGATTCTGGGCGATGATATCGTTCAGCTGGACGATCCAACCCGGCTCGGCCAGCGCACCCAGCCACTGGCTGTCGGAGATGATGATGTTGTACTGCGCGGACCCGGTCGAGAGCGAAGCGGCTGCCTTCTGGAAGAGCTGATCGAACGGCGACTCCTCGAAGGAGAAGTTCACGTCGTAGCCGTAGGTCTCCTTGGCGTACGGCTTGAACCCCTCCATCGCCAGCGTCACGCCGAGCTGGCTCGGCGGCCAACCAGCGATGCCCAGGATCGTCATGTCGATCGTCTTGCCTGCCAGCGGGCTGTCCTGGCGAGCAGACACGCGCGGCGTCCGCCGGGCAGTCAGGAGGCCAGCGAGAGCCGTCGTGCTCAGGCCGAGCGAGATCCCGCGCTTGACGGCGGCGCGCCGGCTGAGGCGGCCTTCCATCACGTCGCGCAAGAGCTGAACATGAGCACGCGACAGGTCAGCCGACTGCCGATCAAGTCCCCTCATTCCACTCTCCTTTCCTCACCGTCGCCTCGACGCCTTCGTCGCGACGCAGACGCTATGTCCTTCGCTCTGCCGCTCACCCGCACTCGCGGGCGTCGGATCAAGCCCAGAGATGAGAGAACCTTCGACGGACGGGCGCTCAACCGTTCCGTCGTACGACGCTTCGCCGTGCGCACAACCGTGGGGCTTCCAACCGCGTCGTTCGAGCGCTCCCCACGTTAGTCACACGATGCTTGTGATGTTCGCATCATAGCCGCGCACGCGTTTGTTCGGCAAGCAACTTGCCAATCGGAGCGTCCCGCCTTAGCGCGCGGTGCGCAACGCCCCGTCCGACCACCCACGTCCGTACGTACGCGCTTTCCCGCGAGAGCGAACGGCCGCGCCAAGCGACGTGCGCCGGAGCGCCTGGCCACCTACTCCAAGCGAGACCAGTCGGCAAGCAGCTCTTCCCGGCCCACGCGATAAGCGCGAAATCAACACGACCGCAATCGGCTGCTAGGCGCTCCTCACCTCCCCTCAGTCCGCCGCCGTTGCGGCGCTCTGTGCCGCATCCCGCTCCTTCAGCGCGCGCAGCACCTTCTCCGGCGTGACCGGCAACTCGGTGATCCAAACGCCAATCGCGTCATGGATCGCGTTGATGATCGCGGGGATCGGCGAGTTGGCCGTCATCTCGCCCACGCCCTTGACACCGTACGGGCCGTTGCTCGACGGGTACTCCAGCACGACGCTGGAGATCTCCGGCAAGTCCATCGTCGTCGGCAGCAGGTAGTCGGACAGATTGTGGGCGTGCGGCCGCAGCGCGGGATACTCCGGATAGACCGTCTCCATCAGGGCGTGAGCCATGCCCATCACGGCGCCGCCGGCGATCTGTCCCTCGACCATGGCGGGATTGATCTGCCGGCCGACCTCGTAGGCGCTGGCAAGCCGTAGGACCGTCACCTCCCCGGTCTCGGTGTCCACCTCGACGTCCGCGACCGTGGTAGCGTGGGCCACCGTCGAATCGGGGTCGCAGGCGCCGGTCTCGGGATCAACAGTGCTCTTGGGCTTCAGATAGATCCCGCGGCCGGAAATCGTGCGGCCATACTTGAAATGCGCGGCGAGCGCCGCATCGAAGACGGACAGCGTGCGATCGGGCACGCCGCGCACCGAAATCACGCCATCCGAGATGTCGAGGTCGTCCGGCGAGGCCTCGAGCTCCTCGGCAGCCACCTCCAGCAATGCCCGGCGCGCCTCCTGCGCGGCCATGATGACCGCGTTGCCGACCCGGTGGGTGCCGCGGCTCGCGAACGTTCCCATGCAGTGCGGCGCGGAATCGGTATCCCCTGTATCGACGACCACTGACTCCAGTGGCACGCCGAGCGTTTCGGCGGCGATCTGCTGGATGACCGTCTTCAAGCCCTGGCCGAGATCGGTGCTGGCGAGCTTGACTGAGAAACCGCCGGTCGGCTGGCAGAAGACGAGCGCCTGGGTCGGGTCGCCCCCGAGGTTCATGCCGGTTGGATAGCTAACGGACGCAATCCCGCGTCCACGTACCTTGGCCATCTTCCCCTCTCACAGAGTCGAGCCGAAAGGTCCCGGACGTCGTTCCGTGCTAGGCCGTCGCCCGCTGCGCGGCGGCATAGCCGCCCTCGTCGTTGGAATGCATCTGAGCAAGCTCTGGCGGAAGCTCGTGCCCGACGAGCTTTGCGGCGGCCTGAATCGTCTCAATCAGCGTCGCGTCCTCGGTGATCTTGCCGAACGGGCGCATGTCCCCATTCCGGTAGGCATTGCGCAGGCGGATCTCCCACGGGTCCATGCCGATCGCCTTGGCGATCCGATCCATCTGCACCTCGACCGCGAAGCTCGCTTCCGTCACCCCGAAGCCACGCATCGCGGACGACGGCTGGCGATTGGTATAGACGCAGTAAACATCAACCCAGACGTTCGGGATCGTGTACGGCCCGACGACATTGACCATGTGCTTCATTGCGCCGTACGGCGAGTGCCGGTGATACGCGCCGGCATCCTGGAGCGATCGCACCTTGCGGGCGACGATCCTGCCGTCGCGCATCACGCCGTCCGTCATCTCGATCTTGACGGCAGCACGGGTCGAGGAGCAGCGAGTCTCCTCCTCGCGCGTCCAGCGCCACTTCACGGGCCGGCCGGTCTTCAGCGCGGCGATGCAGGTGATCGGCTCGGTGAGCACGTCCACCTTGCCGCCGAAGCCCCCGCCGACAGTGCCGCCAATCATCCGGATGCGGTTGCTCGGCATCTTGAGGATGATCGCCGTGTTATCGAGCGTGAAATAGAGCGCTTGCGTGTTCGTGTGCACCGTCAGCCGGCCGTCCGGCTCGGGCTTGGCGACGCAGACGTGCGTCTCGATCGGCGCGTGCTCGATCGGGGAGAGTTGATACGTCCCGGTGACGATCTCGTCAGCCTCGGCGAAGCCGCGCTCGACATCGCCGAAGCGGATTTGGCAGTGATCCTTGCCGTCGTACGTGAAGGTGTTGGTGCCCCACTTCTTGATCTTCGGCGCCTCCGGCCGGAGCGCGTACTCGACGTCCAGAACCGGCTCCAGCTCCTCGATGTCGAGCTTGACGAGGGACGCCGCCTCCCGCGCGATCTCCTCCGACTCCGCCACCACCGCGCAGATCGGCTCACCCTCGTACATCACCTCGTCCTCGGCCAGGACCGGCTCGTCGTTCGGACCGATGCCGATCAGGCAGAGGATCGTGTAGAGGTTGTTCGGCACATCCTTCGCGGTGATGACGGTGGCAACGCCGGGGAACGCCTCCGCCTTGCTAGTATCGATGGAGCGGATCTTGCCGCGAGCGACTGGGCTCCGCACCATCGAGATGTAGAGCATGTGCGGATAGGAGATGTCATCAATAAAGGTCGTGCGGCCGGTGACGTGGCCAAGACCGTCGGACCGGTGAACCGACTGGCCGACGATGCCAAGCTGCTTCACCGCTCACCTCCTCCGTTCTGCCGGGCGACATCCTCGACCGCGTCCAGGATGGGCAGATAGCCGGTGCACCGGCAGAGATTGCCGGACAGCGCGGCGGCGATTTCCTCGCGAGTGGGATGGGGATTGCGATCGAGCAGCGCCTTGGCGGCCATGATCATGCCCGGCGTGCAGTAGCCACACTGGGCGGCAAACCGATCGTAGAAGGCTTTCTGCAGGGGATGGAGCCCGCCGACCGGCGTGATCCCCTCCAGCGTCGTGACCTCCTGCCCCTCGACGTGAGCCAACGGCGTGAGGCAGGCAAGCGTCGGCTCGCCGTTGACGAGGACGGTGCAGCTGCCGCAGCCCCCCTGGCTGCAACCCGCCTTGGTCGCCGTCAACTGCGCATGCTCGCGCAGGGCGGTCAGCAGCGTCGTGGCCGGCGAGACGGTCAGCGTCGTCGCTCGGCCGTTGAGCGTGAAGGAAACGGTGATCGCGCTCATCGCTTCTTTCCCTTACCTCCCTGCCGGCGCGGCCGCGGCAATTTGGCTGAGCGCGCGGCGCACGACCACGGGAATCATCTGCTGGCGATACCACGACGAAGCCAACGCATCCGTTGGGGGTTCACATCCTATCGCCGCGGCTTGGGCGGCCGCCTCGATAGTGGATTCGTCGAGCGGCTGCCCCACGAGCGCGGCCTCAGCCTCGCGGGCGCGCATCGGCGCCGGTCCCGCCGCGCCGAGCGCGATCCGGGCCGCCGTGCAACGCCCGTCCGCATCGCGCTCGATCACGACCGCCGCCGTGGCGACTGGAGCTGTCGCCGCCTGCCGCCGGCCCAGCCGTACCCAGGCTGTCTCGCCAGACGGACGCGGTACGCGCAGCGCCGTGACGAGCTCATCCGGCCGGCGAGCGGCGGCACCGTTCGCGAAGAAGTCCGCTAGCGGAACCGTGCGCGCGCCTTCCTTTCGGGTCAGCTCGACCTCCGCGTCGAGCGCCATCAGCGCGACGCCGAGATCCCCATACGGGGCGTGCGCGAAGAGGTTGCCGCCAATCGTGGCCTGGTTCCGCAACGCGGGTCCGCCGAGCCCCGCGGCCGCCTGGGTCAACAAGGGCAGATCCGTCTCACTTGCCAACCGGGACGCGGTAACCGCCGCGCCGATCTCGAACCGGCCATTCTCCGCGCGGAGCTGATCAATTCCCGCGCGCTTCAGGCTCATCAGCCGGCGCGGGAAGAGTTGCCCGCCGTTGATCGCGCTCATCACCAGCGTGCCGCCGGTCATCACGACCACGTCGTCGCCGTGCTCCCGCAGCAGGTCAAGAGCCTCGGCGATCGAGCGAGGGAGATGGAATGCCTCTGCCGTCATGCGCGTGCCACCTGCCTACACGACTCGTCAATCGTCGACGAGAGCGAAGTACCGGACCGGAGAACCTTCTGCGCCGTCCATCTTCAGGCACGGAGCGAAGAACTGGACGGTGCGTCCCACCGGCAGCGCGGAGAGGTTGGTCATCTGCTGCATCAGGATCGCGCCGCCCTCGAGCACGATCTTGTGGATGATGAAATCCTCGGACGTGAAATCCGGCAGCCGGGCGCAATACTCCGAGAAGCAGTCGAACCCGACCGCCTTGGCGCCCTTTCCGACGAGCCAGCGCGCCGCTTCCGGGTCGCAGTAGGGGGAATGGAGATAGTAGTCCGGGAAGGTACCCCACATGCGCTCGGCCCAATCGGTGCGCACCAGCGCGATCTCGCCCGGTTGGAGCGCTGCGCCACGCTCCTGGACCATCTCAAGCGTGATCGGCTTATCTGGCCCGACGAGATCGTGCACATCTACGACTCGCGCCGGGCCGCACAGCCGCTCGAGCGGGACATCCGCGGCGACCTCGCCGCCTTCCACGACGTGCGCCGTGAAGTCCACGTGTGACCCCGTATGCAGGGTCATCGCGACCACGGACGCGCGCCAATAGCCCGGCCCGCGATAGTGCGGTGTCAGAGTCAACCGTTGGCTCACCGACGGTGGGCTTAGGGTGTCTGGTCCGATCGTGACACTCAGGTCGACAATCCGACTCATGCTGTTCCTTTCGCTGCATAAATTTCTTCGTGCGATTTGGGCGTGATGCTAGCAAAGTGTCCGTTCGCCGTCAACGAACGCCGCCAGTCGCGGACGGACCTTAGGACTATTGGGCTAGGACGTGACCCCGATCGTCAGAGCCCTGGAGTGACGGAAAAACCGTAAGATGGGATTAGATTAAGCCAATCTCGGCCACTTGCCGCTCTACTGGCTGCTCCAGGCACGGCCGGTCAGCAACGCCACTTGGGCTCCCCTGAGTGGTCGCCAAGTCGGCTCGATCGCTAGCAGAGTCAGCTACGCGACGGCGTGCGGCTGGTTCGGCTGGCGACGCAGCTCCTCTCGCATCGCCGCGACCGCGTCTCGGTAGGCGCGATACCCGACGGCGTAGACATCGCGGCAACTCGACTCGGGTTGCACTTCGAGCTCCGGCCGGGTCCATTCGGCGCGGTTGAACGGCACGCCGGCGGCATCGAGCGCGGCCATCGCCGCGCCGCGGGCGCCAACCTCCGGTTGTCGCGCCACCAGCAGCGGCCGGCCGAGCACGTTGGCCACGATCTGCCGCATCTGCCGCGAGCGCATGCCACCGCCGCAGACATGCACGGGGCGATCCGATGGGCTGCCGGCCGCCTCGAGACAGTGGCGCGCCGCGTAAGCGATGCCCTCACAGAACGCGCGGACCACATCCGCGCGGGATGCATCTAAGCTGAGCCCACGCACCCACCCTCGAGCGTTCGGCTCGACGAACGGCGCGCGCTCCCCCGAAAGCGCGAGCAGCGGCACGACGAGTACGCCGCGCGCGCCGGGGGCGCTCTCCATCAGGAGTCCATCGAGCTCGGCGTGGGTAACGCCTATGAGGTTCACCACCCAGTCGATCACCGGCGTGCCGACCATCGCCGGCATTACCCGCAGCCAGCGGTTGGGCTCGTCCAGGCAGAGCGTCATGCCCGAGATGTCGCCGCTCGTCTCAACGCGATCGGTGACGACGCTGCAGCCGAGCGTCGTTCCGAGGACGATGAGACTGTCGCCGAGCTGGCTCGCGCCGGCGCCGATCATCGTCGCGACGAGATCAAACGGTCCGGCATGAATCGGGGTGCCTTCCGGAAGACCGGTCAACTCGGCGCCCCGAGCGCTCAGCGGCCAAAGCCGGTCGGAAGGCTCGATCGGAGCCAAGAGATGGGCAACCTCGGAAAGCCCGAATCGCGCGAGCAGGGAGTCGTCGTACACCCGACGATGGACATCGAGAAACGGCAATGACGCGTCCGAGAGATCGGTCGCGCGGACGCCGGTGAGCTGCTGGAGGATGACGTCCTTGCAATAGGCTGCCGTTCGCGCCTTTGCGAGCAAATCAGGTTCGTCTCGCAGCAAGGCGCGAAGAACCGGCGCGGCGGCGCCGGGGAACAGCGCGTTGCCCGTCTGCCGGAAGACGGCCTCGCCGGTTCCATCAGCGAGCCACCCCTCGAGAATGTCGGATGCGCGGGCATCGGACCAGAGAATGGCGGGGCGCACTGGCTGCCCTTCTTCGTCCACCAGCCAGACACCGTCACCTTGCCCGGTGATCCCGACCATCTCTACGGGCTCGGGGACCTGCTTCGTCACCTCGCGGATCGTGGAGGCCACGCCGGCGATGACCTGGGAGACATCCTGCTCCTGCCAACCCGGTCGCGGCGAGACGGTCCGCATCGGCTGACTCGCGACGGCGAGGGCTTCGCCAGTCTTCGAGAATGCAACCGTCTTGACGACCGACGTACCGGCATCGACTCCCAGAATCATGCGGAACTCCTCGTGGACGGTCAGGAGCGGGTTGACGCGAGCGCCTGCGCGTTGGCGACCCAGGCCAACGCCTCACCGCGCGCGAAGCGCCCTACCTCCTCGGCCGCTTGCCGCGCCGCGCGCTCGGCGGTCTCGCGCGTGGCCCCACCGATATGCGGCGACAGGACCAAGCGCGGTGCCCGGAAGAGTCGAGAGGATGGCGGGGGCGGCTCGGGATCGTAGACATCGAGCGCGGCGGCCCGCAGGTGGCCGCTCTCGAGCGCGTCACAAAGCGCATCGGCGTCCAGGAGCGCGCCTCGCGCCGAGTTGACGACGACCGCGCCGCGCGGGAGCGCGCTCAGCTCCTTGGCGCCGATCATGCCGCGCGTCTCCGGCGTCAGGCGGGCGTGCAGGCTGAGCACCTCCGACTGAGGCAGCATCTCCGCAAGCGGTAGCCAGCGCACGCCAGCTTCCGCCGCGGCCTCCGGCGTCACCATCGGGTCGGTGACCATCACCTCCGCGCCGAACGCGAGCAGGATGCGCGCGACACGCCGCCCCACCGCGCCGAAGCCGACCAAGCCGACCCGCTTGCCTTCTAGCTCCTCGCCGGCTTGATCGTAAGCGTAGAAATCGCCACGCCATCGGCCTTCCTTGAGCTCTCCATGAGCGAAGGGAATCCAGCGCAGCGCCGACAGCATAAGACCTATCGTGTACTCAGCCGTCGCGGCGGCGTTCCGGCCCGGAGTGAAGCAAACCGGAATGCCACGCTCCGTCGCGGCGGCGAGATTGACATTGACCGGACCGCCTCGGCAGACGACGATCAGCTTTAGCCGGTCTGCTGCTTGGAGAACCCGCTCGGTGATGGGCGCCATCTCGGTGACGATCACCTCGGCGCCCGGGACCAGCGCGAGCATCTCCTCTTCGCTGCCGCACGCCTCGTGCACCTCAGCGACATCGCCGAATGGCTCGACCGGCCACGGCAGCTCGACCGGCTCTCGAATCAATTCGAGCCGGGGGCCGAGCTCCTCGCGGAGCGCATCGACCAAGAGGCTGTTCAGGACGAACCGGTCGCCGATGACGAGGACTGAGACAGGGCGGTCAGGGGTTGAGCGTCCATCCAGGGACACGGCATTCGTTCTCCTGTCCGAGCGTCGAAGATATGCAGGCGGGCGTAGTTGACCAGCAGGCCAACCGATTCTCCCGGGCTATATGAAGATGTCGGCGGCGCTTGGATGACGAGCCGCGTCTCCACGCCGGGCATGGCCACGGTGAGCCGGCTCAATTCTTGGAGCGGCTCGAAGGCGAAGACGGTGGCTGGCAGTGTGCCCGGCCGCGTCTGGCTGACGACTTGAATATCTTGCGGCCGGATTCCCACCACGACTTCCACGCCATCGCCGAACGCCGCCTCAGGCAGCGGCAGCGCGGCCGAATCCGAGAATTGGAGCCGCTGCGCATCGCCATCCGTTCGCACGGTCGCCGGAATGATATTCATCGGCGGTTCGCCAACGAAATCGGCGACGAAGAGATTCTGGGGCGCGTCGTAGACCTCCGATGGCGTGCCGAGCTGCATGATCTGTCCGGCGTTCATGACCGCGATTCGGTCCGCCAGGGTCAACGCCTCGTGCTGGTCGTGAGTCACCAGAATCGTCGTGTATCCGGTTTCGCGTTGGAGCCGCTTGAGCTCGCGGCGCGTCCGCTCGCGCTCAGAAGCGTCGAGGTGCGACAGCGGCTCATCCAGGAGCAAGACAGCCGGCTCACGCACGATCGCCCTCGCCAGGCTGACGCGCTGCTTCTGGCCGGACGAGAGCGAGCCAGGTTTGCGCGGCAGCAAATCGGTGATCCCAAGTCGCTCGGCGACCTCATGCACGCGGCGTCGAACGTCGCGCTCCCCGCGGGCGCGCAGCCCAAAGGCGATGTTTTCTTCCACCGTCAGGGGCGGATAGAGGGCGTAATTCTCGAAGGCGACCGCCACGTTACGGCGATGCGGCGGAAGCCCCGTCACCGACTGTCCCGCGATGCGGATATCGCCCGAGGTGACAGTCTCCAGTCCGGCGATCATGCGGAGCGTCGAGGACTTGCCGCAGCCCGACGGCCCCAGCAGCCCGAGCAGCTCTCCCTTGGCCACGGACAGCGAGATGCCTTGTACGGCGAGCACCTCCGGCTTGCCGCGCGGGCGATAGATCTTGACGAGCCGATCAAGGACGAGATAGTCGCGCACAGTCGCTGCCTCTACCGGTCAGGCGATGCGAAGGGTCGAAGCTTCATCGAAGAGCAACACACGATCGGGTGGAGCGATGACCGTTACCGGCGCATCCAAGGGCCAATCGCCGATCTGGCCGTCAACGACGACCGCCACCTGCACCGATCCCACGTTCACCGTCACTTCCAACTCTCGACCGAGCGGCTCCACGACGTAAACACGGCCGGGGAAGCGCAAACCAGTACGCGCGGATGCGCTGGAATCGCCGTGCTCCAAGGTCAGGTCGCGCGGTCGCAGACCGAGCTCCACGCGCGCGCCGACCGGCACGTTTCGCTTCGGGAGCGCGACCGTCCATTCCACACCGTCGAGCCGGAACGCCGGCCCATCCTCCCCGGTGACGACGGTCCCTTTCAGGAGATTGATCTCCGGCTGCCCGAACGCTCGCGCGACGAACGTGTCTCGCGGTTCCTGCCAGATCTCTTCGCGCGTTCCAACCTGCACGAGCTGCCCCGCTCGCAGGACGCCGATCCGGTCGCCCAGCGCCAGCGCCTCGAGGTAGTCGTGCGTCACGTAGATCGTCGTCGTTCGCTGGATGTGGCTGAGCGACTTCAGCTCGGCCCGCATCGCCGCGCGCAGCTTCGCATCGAGATGCGATAGGGGCTCATCGAGAAGCACCGCGTCCGCCGGCCGGACGAGCACCCGCGCCAGCGAGACGCGCTGGCGCTGCCCGCCGGAGAGCTCCGCCGGCAGGCGATCGAGCAAGTGGCTGATCCCTAGCACCTCGGCGGTGGTGCCTACCCGAGAGCGAATCTCGGACTCCGGCAGGCGGTATCGAGGCGATCGAAGCGGGAAGGCGATGTTGTCGAACACGGAAAGGTGCGGGTAGAGCGCGTAGTTCTCGAACGCCATCGCCACCCGCCGCTTGTTCGGCTCGACCGTGGTCACGTCGCGATCGCCGATGACGATTCTCCCCTCGGTCGGCTCCTCCAAGCCCGCGATGCACTTGAGCGTCGTGGTCTTCCCCGCGCCGGAAGGGCCGAGCAAGACGAAAAACTCGCCATCGCCGATGCTGACATCCAAGCCGTCGAGCGCGACGGTCTTGCCGAACACTTTGCGCAGGTTGCGCAGCGCTACGGTCGCCATCCGTCCGCCTGCTCTCCGAGCCGATACATGAGCATTGCTACCTCTTGCCTAACCCTTGACGGCGCCGAAGGTCAAGCCGCGCACCAGGAAGCGCTGGATGAAGAGCGCCAGAATCAAGGGTGGCACCAGGGAAATGAGGGCCGCGGCCGCCGTCAGGTTGTATCGCGGTATGGCCCCGCCGAGGAACGACAGCGCCCCGACGGTCACGGTCTGCGCATTGCTGCCCGTCAGCACGAAGGGGAACGCGAACGCGTTCCAGGCGAAGATGAATGCGAGCAAGCCAGCGGCGGCAAGCCCCGGCCTGACGAGGGGCAACACGATCTTGATGAACGCCTGCGTGCGCGAGTAGCCGTCGAGCAGCGCGGCCTGCTCGAGCTCTGGAGTCAGATCTTGGAAATAGGAGCGTAGGATCCACACGATCAGCGGCAATGTGATCAATTGGTAGACCCAAACTAAACCGAGCCGCGTGTCGAAAAGATGGATGCGTTGATAGATGACATAGAGCGGGACGATGACCATCAGCTCCGGCGCGAAACGGAACGACAGCAGCGTGAAGAGGAGCGACTCGCTGCCCCGGAACTTCCACCGCGCGAAGGCGTAAGCCGCCGGAAGTCCAACGAGCAGCGAGACGGCCACCGCGCCGACGGAGACGACAAGGCTATTGAAGAAGAACCGCAGGAAGGGAATTTCCTCGGTGCCGCCGATGCCGAGGACGGCTCGATAGCCATCGAGCGTCGGGCTAAACCGGAAATAGGTGGAATAGAGCTCGCTCTGCGGTTTGAGCGACAGCAAGAACATCCACACCAGCGGGAATAGAGCGAAGGCGAAATAAGCGAGCGTCAGCAGATCCAGGAACCATTGCAGGAGCCGCGCGCCCCACGTGACCTGACGCGTCTCAGCGTCCGTCGTGACTTGCACTCCCGCCGATTGCAATCTTCGTGCTTCCGTTTGTGCCATGACCGCCGCTCCCGATCAGACGCCAGCGGCCCGCGCCTGCGCCCGGCCGAGGATGCGGACGAGCACCGTCGAGGCCAGATAGACGAACACCCACAGGATCAGCATGTAGGCGAGACCGCGCGAATAATTCGAGAAGGGAATCGCTTCCTGATACGCCCGAACCTGCAAGGTCATTAGGGCATCGCCCGGTCCTCCCTGCGTCAGCCCGTAGACGACATCGAAGACTTTCAGCGAATCCATGAAGCGGAAGATCACCGCGACCAGGATATACGGCCAGAGCATAGGCAGCGTCAGATTGCGGAACGTGAACCAGAAGCGCGCCCCCTCGACCGCCGCCGCCTCGAACGGCGCCCGCGGCAACGAGCGCAAGCCGGCGAGGACCAAGAGTGCGACGAAGGGAGTGTAGGTCCAGGCGTCGATGAGCACGATCGAGATGAAGGCGTTGAGAGGCGTGTCGGTCCAGGCGAATCCCCGCAACCCGATCGGAGAGAGGACGTAGCTGAGAATGCCGATGCTCGGCTGCATCATGACGCGCCACATGATCGTCGCGATGATTGGCGCGATCATCAGCGGCAGGATCAAGAAGCGCTCAAATATCCGCGTGATCAGGGTGCTGCGGGCGAGCAGGAGGGCAACACCGGTACCCAGTACCGTCTCCACGGCAGTGGCGACCACGGCGAACTCGAGTGTGACGAGCACGCTCTTATAGAACGTGTCGTTCTCGAAGATGCGCTCGTAGTTGCGAAGCCCGACCCAGCTTGGATTGGGCCGGGTCGCGGTCCGGTTTTGGAACGAGTAATAGGCGCCCAGCAGGAACGGGTAGATAATCCCGACCGTCAGCAGGATCGCCGGCAGCGTCAGCAGATATGGCCGTAGTTGCCGGCTGCCCGAGCCCTCTCGCCGTGACTCAGCGAGGCTTGTTGCCGTCGCTCCCATCACTCGCTCCTACTACCGGACCGCAACCCGACTCAGTGCTGCGCTATTCCTCGAGCTGCTCCTCGATCTGGCTCACGAGATCGTCCAGCGTCTCCTGGGCGTCGGCGCCGCCGTAGATCTGCTGGAGCGCGCCTGCCCAGAGAGTGGTCGTCTCGAAGAAGCGCGGCTGCGGCGTGAAGAGAATCTTGGTCTCCTCGATGATGGCGTTGAACGTGGTCAGGTAGTCGGCGTTGTTCGCCATCTTCGCCTGGAAGTCGGGGTTCTCGACGATCGACCGGCGGACCGGGTCGACGTGATTGCCTTCCAGCGCCGCCCGCAGCAGGTGATCCTTCCCCGTCGCCCACTGCAGGAAGATCCACGCCGCGAGCTTGTTCTTCGACTTGGCCGACATGCCAAGCGACCAGATCCACTGGTTGGTCGCTAGCGAGCCGTCCGGTCCCTTCGGACCGGGGTGCCACGCGAGCTTGCCGGCGGCCGCGCTCGCGCCCGGCTGGTTCTGGAAGAATCCGAGGATGTCGGCGTCGTAGATCATGGCCGCCTTTTGGCCTCCGAGATCGGAGCCCACATCGTACCAGAAGTAGTTGGTCCAGTTCGCCGGGCCGGAATCGCGAATCATCTGAGCCCACTTCTGGGTGAACTCGACCGCGACGGGCGAGTTCATGACCGGCTTGAGCTCGCCGTCCACCAGCTCGAAGTCCTTGCCGCCCTCGCGGGAGTACTGCGTCATGAATCCGGGGTGGATCGTCGCCCACTGGCGTGAGCCGCGCGCCCCGATACCGTACATATCGGGATAGCCCGCGCCGGGCGCCTTCTCCTTCAAAGCGGCCGCGAGCTCGATCAGCTCATCGAACGTCTCGGCCGGCTTGACGCCCACCTTCTCGAAGACTTCGCGGTTGTAAGTGATGGTGTTCGTCTCGAAGCCCCACGGCAGCGCGTACTGGCCGCCAGTGCCGAGCGGGCTGCCGATCTCGAAGTTCCACTGATCGGACGTGCGGAGATTGGGATAGATGTCCTCCCAGTCGTACTCCGGGTTCGTCGCCGAGGGGTTCTGGATCCATGGCAGCATGTCTTCTAGGTAGCCCGGAGGGCCGTACTGCCAGACCATATACGCCCCGAGCATGAAGACATCGTAGGTCGGCTGACCGGACTGCAGGTCCACGGTCAGCTTGTCGAAGTAGTTGTTCTCCGGGAACTCGTCGTACTGGACCTCGATCCCAGTCAGCTCGGTGAACCGGCCGAGGTCGGCCTTGAGCGCGTCGGTGTACGGGTGCGTGTTCAACAGCGCCTTGATGGTCTTGCCGCTCTCCCGTTTCCAGTCGAACGGACCAGTTACGTCGTTCGCCTCGCTGTCCTGCGCTCGCGCGACTCGCGGGAGCGAACCCGCCACCGCGACAGCGCCGGCGCCAGCCATCGCTTCCAGGAGCTGTCGACGGGACAGCCGAGACAAGCCGAAACCTCCATGTCCGTCTCGAACGCCACTCCGCGTCATCGTTGCCTCCTTTGCGAACACGCGAGACCGCACCATGTCGCCGGCCACCATGTCTGATGTGCTCACGAAACCGGTCCCCGCATGAGCCTCGCTGATCGCGCGAGCATCGCGGCGCGACCGCCAGTATTCCACATCAGAATGTGTGGTTTTCACAGCCTAGCATGATAGCTACCGCGTTGCAACCCGGATCTTATTGGCAGGTGTGCAGTGATGGTTGGGCTATTTGCCCGAAAGAAATCATGCGAATGGGTGAAAGGCAACCCTTGTCCAACCCGCATTATGCTGTTACGATATCAATGCTCGACATGAGAATATCACACCAAACTCCACACTCGACACAATCGTTTACGTGGCGACACAATTCGGGTAGCAGATGAGGATCGCCGACGACCAAGAAGAGACAACTGCGCGCGCGAACGCGATCGAGGTCCACGAGGAAACGCTCGAGCCGCGCCGGCGACGCGAACAGATCGCGGAGTTCGTCTTGGCCCACGATTTCGTGTCGGCCAAGGAGCTCGCTGCCCGCTTCGGCGTCAGCGTCATGACGATTCACCGCGATCTCGATGAGCTAGAGCGGCAGGGTGTGCTGCGCAAGACGCGGGGAGGCGCCACGCCGCAGCCGTCGAGCTTGTTCGAAAGCAATGTGCGGTTTCGTTTGCATGCCGCCGTCGCGGAAAAGGAAGCGCTCGCCCGCTACGCCCTGAACCTGATCGAAGCTGGCCAAGCGGTGCTGTTGGACGACGCGACGACAACGCTCGCTCTCGCCCGCCTTCTGCCGCGCGTCACGCCGCTGACCGTCATCACGAACTACCGCGCGACGATCAACGAGCTGTGCGAGCGGCCAGGCATTCGCCTGATCTCCCTCGGGGGCGAATACCTGCCGAGCCACGATTCGTTCGTTGGGATCGTCTGCTTGGCCGCGATCGAATCTCTCCGCGCCGACGTCTTTTTTATGTCCACCTCTGCGGTGTCCGGGGGCATGGCCTACCACCAGGAGCAGGAAATCGTCACCGTCAAGCGGGCAATGCTCGCGGCCGCCGCGAAGAAGGTTCTCCTGGTGGATCACTCGAAATTGGGCAAAGCAGCGTTGCATCGGTTGGCGCCGCTGCACGCCTTCGATCTCGTCGTGGTCGACAGCGGGGCGAGCGACGAGCATCTGCGTGAGCTGGAAGCCGCGAAGGTGCCCTTCGCCATCGCGCCGCTCAGCGAGTGAGCAGGACAATGGATCTTCAGCACTCCGGACGCCGCCTCGATGTGACGGAGAATTGCCGCTATCGCGGTGTGGTTTTCGATCTCGATGGAGTCCTGACCGACACCGAGCACCTGTGGGAAGAGAACTGGACCGCCTACGCGGCTCGACACGGCACCGTCTGGACGGCCCAAGATACCGCGGCGGTCATGGGCATGAGCGTGCCGGAATGGGCACGCTATCTCGCGCGCCACACCGGCGATGTGGAATCTCCAGAGGCGGTCGCCACTGCCGTGATCGACGGCATGGTCGCGGCGTTGGAGAATGGCCGCGTGGAACTCGCGGATGGCGCTCAGCAGACGGTGCGCGATCTCGCGGAGCGCGTGCCGCTTGGCTTGGCGTCATCGGCGCCGCGACGGTTGATCGAGGCAGTGTTGACGGCCACCGGTCTGCGCTCATATTTTTCCGCTCTGGTGTCAAGCGAAGAAGTGCCGAGGGGCAAGCCATCGCCGGATGTCTATCTGGAGGCGACCCGCCGCTTGGGATTGCCGCCGGAATCTTGCTTGGCTGTCGAGGATTCGACGAACGGCATCAAGGCGGCGTCCGCTGCCGGTCTGACCGTCCTTGCGATTCCGAACCGGCTCTATCCGCCCAAGGAGGAGGCGCTCCGCCTGTGTGCGGCCGTCGCTCCGTCGCTGAGTGAAATCCGGGACGAATTGCTGCGCCGCCTCGACGCATCGAGCTAGCCTTACCCGCGCTTTGCGTGACGTGTGTCTGTGAACGAGGCAAGGAGGAGCCTTCACAGTGACGCGGATCTATAATGCGCCGGCCAATTTCCGTGAGGAGATGATCGAGGGCTTCGTCGCGGCCTACGGTCGGTACACCCGGCGCGTGCCCGGCGCCTCTGGCGTGATCGCGGCCGGCGCTCCGGTGCAGGGCCGGGTCGCGGTCGTCATTGGCGGCGGGTCGGGCCATTATCCGGCGTTTTACGGGATTGTCGGAGAGGGGCTAGCGACTGCGGCAGTCATCGGTGACATCTTCACGAGCCCGCCGGGCGAGCACGCCTACCGAGTCGCCAAGGCGGCACACGGCGGCGCTGGCGTCCTCTTTAGCTTCGGCAACTACAGCGGCGACATCATGAACTTCGGCATGGCGGAGACGCGCCTGCGCGCCGAGGGAATCGATGCCCGCACTGTTCTCGTCACAGACGACGTCCTCTCCGCGCCGAAGGAAGAGGAGGAGAAGCGACGCGGCATCGCCGGCGGCTTCTACGTCTACAAGATCGCCGGAGCGAGCGCCGCGCGCGGCGATGATCTGGCGACCGTGGAAGCCTTCGCCCGACGCGCGAACGCTCGCACCAAGTCGGTCGGGATCGCATTCGCTGGCTGCACGCTGCCGGGTCAGTCGGAGCCGCTCTTCACCGTCGAGCCAGGGAAGATGGAAGTCGGCCTCGGCATTCACGGCGAGCCAGGCGTTCGCACCAGCGAGCGGCTGCCCGCGAAGGACATTGCGCGGCTCTTGGTCGATCCGCTGCTGGCCGAGGCGCCGCCCGATACGGATGGCCGCGCGGCGGTCCTGCTCAACGGTCTGGGCGCGACGAAGTACGAGGAACTCTTCGTCCTTTACCGGGAGATCGCGCCTTTGCTGGATCGCGCCGGCATCATCGTGCACGAGCCGCACGTCGGCGAGTTCGTTACCTCGCTCGATATGGCCGGTTGCTCGCTGACGCTCTGCTGGCTCGACGACGAGCTTCAGGAGCTCTTCGACGCTCCGTGCTCCACCCCGGCCTACACGCGATACGGACCCGGCGGCGCGACGATCACGGCCCAAGAGGCGGCGCCGGCAGCCACCACGGCCACGCAAGAGGAATCTGGCGAGCCGGAGGCGACGGTCGGCCAGCCTGGCGAAGCGGGGCGGATCGTGCGCGGGATGCTGCGGGCGGCGCTGCGGGCAATGGAGGAGCACGAGGCGGAGCTTGGTAGGCTCGATGCCGCCGCGGGCGACGGCGACCACGGAGCCGGGATGGTTCGCGGCTTCCAGGCGGCCGTGGCCGCTGCCGTGGACGGTAATCTCACCGCCCGCGAGACGCTGATTCGGGCCGGAACGGCCTTCATGAACACGGCTGGCGGCGCGTCCGGCGCGCTAGTGGGCGGCTGGCTGGCCGAGATGGGCGGCGCGCTACCCATTGACGACGATGCGATCGACCGCAACGCGATCTGCCGGGCCTTGCGCGCCGGGTTGGAGATCGTTGCTCGCCTCGGCCAGGCGCAGCCGGGCGACAAGACGATGCTCGATACGCTCGACCCGTTCGTCCGCGCCTTCGAGGCGGCGATGGCTGAGGGCGAGCCGCTCCCCGACGCCTGGGCGAAGGCGCTGAAGGCCGGCGAGAACGGTATGCGCTCCACGGCGCAGATGGTCAGCAAGCGCGGCCGCGCCTCGCGCCTTGGTGAGCGCAGCCGCGGGCACCAGGATCCCGGCGCGACCTCGATCTACTACGTCCTCCGCGCGGCAGGGGACGCTCTCGCTGTATGACACGAGCCGGAGGAGGAAACACGATGGGACAGGAACGCTACGTCCTGGCGGTCGGCGCCGATAACGCGGGCGCCGCGCTGAAGAATATTCTCAAGAAGCATCTGGAGAACGATCCGCGCGTCGAAGTGCGCGACTTCGGCGTTCCCGACGAGCATGACACGACCGCCTACCCGCACGTCGGTCTGGCCGTGGCCGAAGCGGTCGCGCGCGGAGAAGCGAAGCGCGGCCTGCTGGTTTGCGGCACCGGTATCGGTATGGCGATCACCGCGAACAAGGTGCCGGGCATCCGCGCGACTGTGGCGCACGATTCCTACTCGGTCGAGCGCTCCGTGCTCTCGAACAATTGCCAGATCCTGACGCTCGGAGCGCGGGTGATCGGCCCGGAGCTTGCCAAGAAGCTCGTCACCGAGTGGCTCAGCTACGAGTTCGACCCGAACTCTCCGTCGGCGGCGAAGGTGGCGGTGATCACCGAATACGAGAAGCAGCACGCCGGCGCCGAGCCAGAGCCAGCCGGGACGTGCAGCTAGCCAGTCACCATCGGCCAGGGTAGAGCGATGCGCCTGATCCAGGTCGGTCTGGGCGGGTTCGGCCGGAGCTGGGCGACCCTGGTTCAGGCGACGCCTGGCGTGACGCTGGCGGCGGTCGTCGATTCGGCGCCGGCCGCTCTGGATTGGGCGCAAACGAACCTCGGCCTGCCCGCCGGCTCCTGCTTCGCCTCGCTCGCGGATGCCCTGGCGCGCGTCCCGAGCGAGGCGGCTTTGATCGTCACGCCGCCCGAGACGCACACGGACCTAGCCATCGCGGCGCTCGAGGCGGGCCGGCACGTCCTCGTGGAAAAACCCTTAGCGCCGAGCCTGCCCGAGGCGCGGCGAGTCGTCGAGCATGCCGCGCGGGTAGGCCAGACGCTGATGGTCGGCCAGAACTATCGGTTCCGTGCCGGCCCGCGCGCCGCTCAACGCGTCATCGCGGACGGCGCAATCGGGTCGCTGATCTCGGTTCGCCTCACGTTTCGGCGCGACACTCGGTCACTCTTCCCACCGGGAAATTTCCGCTACCGCATGCGCCATCCGCTGCTGGTGGACATGGCGATCCATCACCTAGACCTGATCCGCGCGGTCACGGGGCAGGACATCGTCCGCGTCGCCGCGCGAAGCTGGCCAGTGCCGGACAGTCCATACCGACATCACCCTGCCGCCGCCATCGTGTTCACCCTGAGCGGGGGCGCCGCCGGTCTATACGACGGCGACTGGGCAGCCCTGGCCGACGAAACGCCGTGGGAAGGGAGCTGGGAGCTCCTCGGCGATGCCGGACGGATGCTCTGGCGGGGCGGAGCCGCCGGCGACATTGCCGTGCAGCGCTGGGGTGGCGCATTGGAATCCGTCCCGGTGCCGCCGTTGGAGGCGGAGGACCGCGCCGGCGTTCTCCAGGCATTTCTCACGGCGATCGAAACCGGCCGAGAGCCGGAGACGAGTGGGCGCGATCATCTCAAGAGTCTCGCCGCCGTGCTAGCATCCGTCGAAGCCGCCGAGACGGGCGAGACCATCACCATAAGGACAAACAACACGGCGACAGTCCTGCCAGAGAAGTAGACTGTCGGTATCATGCTCCCAACACGCATGGAGTATCTTTGGCGTATCCGCGCAGGAGGAGGGAACGCATGAAGGTCGGCGTCTTTACTGTGCTCTTTGCGCAGCGACCGTTCGAGGAGGCGCTCGATTACATCAAGGCGTCTGGCTGCGAAACGGTCGAAATCGGCTGCGGCGGGTATCCCGGCAATGCGCACTGCAAGCCGAAGGAGCTCCTTGAAGATTCCGCCGCACTGCAGCGGTTCAAGGACGCGATCACCAGCCGCGGCTTGGAGATCAGCGCCCTTTCCTGCCATGGCAATCCGCTGCACCCGAATCAGGAGATTGCCGGAGCGCACGACGCCGACTTCCGCGACACTGTCCGGCTGGCTAAGGCGCTTGGCGTCAGCACGGTCATTACCTTCTCCGGCTGCCCGGGCGATTCCGACCAAGCGACTCGCCCCAACTGGGTCACATGCCCCTGGCCGCCGGATTATCTGGAGATCCTCGATTGGCAGTGGCGGGAAAAGGTAACGCCCTATTGGAAGGATGCGGCCAAGTTCGCCGCGGATCACGGCGTGCGCGTGGCGATCGAGCTGCACCCTGGCTTCGTCGCGTACAACACCGAATCCTTCTGGCGGCTGCGCGAGATCGGTGGGGAGACAATCGGCGTCAACTTCGATCCGTCCCACTTGTTCTGGCAGGGCATGGACCCGCTGGTCTGCGTCCGCGAGCTGAAGGACGCCATCTTCCACGTGCACATGAAGGACACTTGGCTAGATGCCCAGAACATCCGCCGCAACGGTGTCCTTGACACCAAGGTCTACACGGACGAAGTCAACCGCTCCTGGATCTTCCGCACCGTCGGCTACGGGCATGGGCAGGAGTTCTGGCGCGCGCTGATCAGCGAGTTGCGCCTGGCCGGGTACGACGGCGCACTCTCTATCGAGCACGAAGACTCGCTGATGAGCGTCAACGAAGGCTTCACCAAGGCCGTTCAGTTCCTCAAGCAATCGGTCATTACCGAGTCCGCCGGCGCGGCATGGTGGGTGTAGAAGAGAGGGGTTAGGGATCGGGGTTGGGGGTTAGGGAAGGCGGTCGGGCTTCGCTGACGCGAGGTTCAGAACTCGCTCCAACTCCCGAATTCCGTCCTCCCCAACCCCCAACCCCTAACCCCCAACCCCTCAACTGAAAGGAGCTTGCTATGGGCGAGATCGGGGTTGGAATGGTCGGCTACAAGTTCATGGGGCGGGCGCATTCCAACGCCTACCGGCAGGTGGCGCGGTACTTCGATGTCGACCCGGTGCCGCGGATGCGCGCGATCTGCGGCCGCGATGAAGCCGCCGTCCGCGCCGCTGCCGAGAAGCTTGGCTGGGAATCGTACGAGACGGACTTCCGCAAGCTTGTCACTCGTGACGATATCGAGCTGGTAGATGTCTCCTCGCCTGGGTACACCCACTATGAAGTCGTCATGGCCGCGCTCGAGGCGGGGAAGCACGTCTTCTGCGAGAAGCCGCTGGCAAACACCTTGCAGGAAGCGCGAGAAATGACGCTAGCCGCGCGCAAGGCGGGCGTCATCAACATGATCAACTTCAACTACCGGCGGGTGCCGGCGGTCTGGTTTGCGCGACAGCTCATCGAGCAAGGCCGCCTTGGCGAGATTCGGCACTGGCGCGCGGTCTATCTCCAGGACTGGATTCTCGACCCGAACTTCCCGCTCGTCTGGCGCCTGCGCAAGGAGACGGCCGGGTCCGGCGCCCTAGGTGACATCGCGGCCCACAGCGTCGACCTCGCTCACTTCCTGATCGGGCCGATCAAGGAGGTCGTCGGCACGTTGCAGACGTTCATCAAAGAGCGCCCGCTCGAGGTGACAAGTGGCGGCGGCGCCGGATTGGAGGCGACTGGAGCGGCCGAGCGCGGGCCAGTCACCGTTGACGACTCGACCACCTTCCTCGCCCGCTTCGAGAACGGCGTGACCGGGACATTTGAGGCGACGCGACTCGCTCCGGGCCGGCGGAACTACAACTCCTTCGAGATCAACGGTTCCAATGGCAGCATCGTCTTCAATTTGGAGCGGATGAACGAGCTACAGGTCTATTTCGCGGACGACCCGCCGGGCCTTCAGGGATTCCGCACGATCAACGTGACCGATCCGGCCCATCCCTACGCGGTCTGGTGGCCGGCCGGACACATCATCGGCTACGAACACACCTTCACGCACGCGGTGAAGGATCTGCTCGACGGAATCAAGGCTGGAGTCAACCCGGCGCCGACCTTCGAGGATGGCTATCGCTGCCAGGCCGTGCTCGACGCGGTGGAGCGGAGCGTCGCCTCGGGCACTTGGGAGCGGCCACAGCCTCTGGAGGGGTGAGCCATCTCACCAAAACGTCCTAAGCCACGATTGGCGCGGTCCCTAAGTCGCGGTCATGGGCAGGCCGGGTAGTACAATCGGCCCTAGGCACGGCAGCCCCGAAGCTGCCCCTCGTCGTCACCAGGGGGGAACGAAAGAATGAAAAGATTCCGCGGCGCGGCTCTTCGTCCGGCTCTAGCGATTGCGCTGGCGCTCGGCCTGTTGGCGCCATTCGCCGCGTCTGCGCAGGACTCCTCTCCTAGCCCGACGGACGGCGTAATCCGCTCGCCAACTCGGCAGGAGATCCACGCGGAGCTGCAGGCTGCCTTTGCCGAAACCGACGAGCCGGCTCAGAACACCGAAGGTGTCTACGTCACCGGTGTGACGAGCGATCTCCAATCGGTCAATCCGTACCTCGTCGAGTCCAGCCCGTCGCTTGACGTTGTCGGCCTCGTGTACGAGGGTCTGTACAACAGCGATCCCCGCACCGGGGAGCCGATTCCAACGGCGCTGGCCGACTACTGGGAGATCTCCCCAGATCGCCTGACATACACCTTCTATCTCAACAAGGACGCGCGCTGGCATGACGGCGTCGACGTCACGGCGGAGGACGTTGCATTCAGCCTCGAGGCCCTGTCCAATCCAGCGACCGGCAGCGCGTACACCGGCGCCTTCAATGAGGCGGTGGACTCCTGGCAGGTGATCGATCAGGACACGATCCAGATCGTCGCCAAGGAGCCGCGCTTCACCTTCCTCTACGACATTCAGGGGCTCTTCATCGTCCCGAAACACATTTGGGAAAACGTGCCGTTCGAAGAGTGGGCGACCGACCCCGGCAGCACCGGCCAGGACCCAGCGCGCATCATCGGCACCGGCCCGTACCGGTTCAATTCCTGGTTGCAGGGCCAGGAAATCTCTCTGGTCCGCAATGAGGATTACTACGAGCATAAGCCGAACTTTCGGGAGTACCTGATCCGGATCTACCCGGATGCCGAGGCGCAGTTCAATGCCTTCCTGAACGGCGACATCGACGCGATCGGCCTCGAGCCGGAGCAGGTCCAGGTCGTCGAGAATACGGATGGGCTCTCCTGGCAGTCTTGGCCGGAGCGCGGCTTCGTCTACTACGAGTTCAACCTTGACCCGAGTGTCCCGCTCTTCCAGGACAAGCGCGTTCGCCAAGCGTTCATGTGGGCGCTCGATCGGGAGTCTATCGTCAACGACATCATGCGCGGTTTCGGCGAGGTCGCGACTGGCACGCACCCTGAGATCTCGCCTGGGTACGCGCCGGACCGGATGACGACCAAGTACACCTACGATCCGGAGCGGGCCAAGCAACTGCTGGCCGAGGCAGGCTGGACGGACACGAACGGGAACGGCACGGTCGATAAGGACGGCCAGGAGATGTCGTTCGAGTTCCTGTACGCCTCGGGCTCGCCGACGAACGACACGCTCGTCGCCTATCTCCAGGACGCTTGGCGTCAGGTGGGGATCGACATGCAGCCGCGCGCGCTCGATCTGCCGACGCTCATCGAGTCGACGACCTCGAACAACGAGTGGCGGATGGCGATGTACGGCTTCGGCTGGGACGCGACGTTCATCCAGGACGTGATGTTCGGCTGCGACCAGACGCCGCCCGTCGGCTTCAACGACATGAAGTACTGCAACCCGGAGCTTGACGAGATCCACGATCAAGCCAAGCGGGAGTTCGACGAGGAGAAGCGGCGGGAGCTGCTGATCCAGGCGTCGGACATCGTCAATGAGGAGCAGCCGGTCGGCATCATCACCTTCTCGGTCGCCATCGGGGCGTATAACGATCGCGTCCACAACTACCACGAAAGCGCCTGGGGCAATCAGAGCTACGTCGGACTCTGGGTCGAGGAGTAGTTGGCACGCGATAGGCGGCAGGTGGCAGGGCGACGACGCCGCGCCTTGCCCCGGCCGCCTTTTCTTTGATCAGCCATGGGTCGCTTCATCATCCGTCGCCTACTCTTGATGATCCCGCTGACGGTGGGCGTGACGTTCCTCACCTTCGGGCTGATGAACCTCATCCCCGGCAGCCCGTACACCAACCTGAGAAGCAACCCACGGATCCGGCCGAGCGACATTGCCCGGTTGGAGGAGCAGCTCGGTCTGAACCGTCCGTGGCCCGTCCGCTATGTCGAGTGGCTCGGCGACCTGCTGCAAGGGGATCTTGGCCGCTCCATGCAGAACCAGGTCCCGGTGATTGACCGCATCTCGGCGGTGCTGCCGAACACGCTGCTCCTGACCACGACCGCGCTGATCTTCTCGCTCGTCATCGCCGTGCCACTTGGGGTCTACGCGGCCGCGCGCCACCGATCCTGGTTCGATCGCGGGACGAACCTAGCAACCGTGGCGCTCTGGGCGATACCCAATGCGTGGCTGGCGATCATGCTTGTCGTGCTCTTCTCGTTCAAGTTCAAGGAGTGGGGCTTGCCCTCGCTGCCTGCGACCGGCATCACCAGTCCTCGTGGGGGCGGCGATCTCATGGACCGGATCAAGCATTTGATCCTGCCGACCATCTCGCTCGGCCTGATTCAAATCGGCATCTGGTCCGCGTACATCCGCTCTTCCATGCTCGAGGCGCTTCACTCCGATTTCATCCGGACGGCGCGCGCGAAAGGGCTCGCCAATCGCGCGGTCCTCTTCTCACATGCTTTCCGCAACGCCTTCCTGCCACTGGTGACACTCGTCGGGCTCTCGATCCCCTCGCTCTTCGGCGGCGCGATCTTGATCGAGTCGGTCTTTGCCTGGAACGGCATGGGCTTGCTCGCGCTCCAGGCGGTCGAGCAGCGCGACTACACGCTGGTGATGGGGACGACGCTGATGTTCGCGGTTCTGACGATGCTGGCCAACCTCATCGCCGACGTGCTGTACGGCGTCCTCGACCCGCGCGTTCGGGTGGATTGATCTGAGCCATGAGTGTCCGCCGATCTTCTGCCGACGTCACTGCCCGACCGGCCACCGCTGAGGTCGCGTTGCCGCTCGACCATCGAGCGCGGTCCGCGCCTGGGTACTACCGGCGCGGCTGGATGCGGTTCCGCCGGGACAAGCTAGCGATGGCATCGCTCATCATCGTGATCGTCATCGTTCTCTTCGCGCTCGGCGCGCCGCTAATCTCGAAGCTGACCGGGTTCACGTATTACGAGAATCACCTACGGTTCAAGCTGTCCGCGCCTGGGGAGAACGGCTACATCCTCGGTAGCGACGCGAACGGCCGCGACATCCTGACCCGCCTCGCCTACGGGGGGCGCATCTCGCTGCTGGTCGCCTTCTTCGGCACCGTGGCGGAACTGGCATTCGGCCTCGGCTTGGGCCTGATTGCCGGGTATTACGGGAAGTGGGTGGACGCGGTCATCATGCGCCTCGTCGATGTGATGATCTCTATCCCGACGATCGCGCTGCTGATCCTGATCTCTTCCCTCTATCAGCCGGGCTACGTCCTGCTCGCGCTCATCATCGGCGCAATCTACTGGCCGGGCGACGCCCGCTTGATCCGCGGCGAGGTGCTGTCGCTGCGCAACCGTGAATACATCCAGGCCGCGCGCGTCGTCGGCGTCCCGTCGTGGCAGATCATGCTGCGGCACCTCCTGCCGAACGTCACGCCGATTCTCCTGATCCAAGCCTCGCTAACCATCCCCTCGGTCATCATCCTCGAATCGGTGATCAGCTACCTGGGGCTCGGCGTGCAAGTGCCGACTCCCTCCTGGGGCAACATGCTCCAAGAGGCGGCGCGCTTCTACCGCACCAACTGGACGAACGTCTTCATCCCCGGCTTGATGATTTACATCACGTCGCTCAGCCTCTACCTCGTCGGGATCGGCCTCCGCGATGCCCTTGACCCGCGTCTGAGCGACTGACGCATTCCCCATCCGCGCAACTGATACCGCCGTTCGCGCCAGCTCGCCTACAGTCTCTGGCGCGGCTGATGCTGATGCGTCATTGCCACGGAAACGTCGGATCGCGTAACGCTCATTCGATTGCCTGACCCGTATCTTCGTTGGCATGGAGCTAGCGGCTCGGTAGATAGCCCGCTGCCCAGCGGCGCACGAGCGCAGCTTGGCCCTGGCCACGATGGAACAGGAAAGCGACAAGAGGCAAGAGAGTGGAACCCGCGATCCTGACAGAAGGCCTTACAAAAGACTACGGCAGTCACCGCGCGCTCGACGGACTTGACCTTCGGGTCGAGCGCGGCGAGATCTTCGGATTTCTCGGGCCGAACGGCGCGGGGAAGACGACGACGATCCGCCTGCTTCTCGACCTGATCCGGCCGACCGCCGGCCGGGCGACCATCCTTGGACTCGATTGCCAGCGACAGTCTCATCTCGTTCGCGCCGTCACGGGATATCTTCCCGGCGATCCCCGGTTCTATCCCAATCTGACCGGTCGCGAGACGGTTGAGCTGATTGCCGGTTTGCGCAGCCGGCCGGTCGACGCCACTTATGTCGCCAGTCTCGCTGACGCGCTCGATCTCGATCTCAGCCGTCCCGTGAGTGTGCTGTCGAAAGGCAATCGGCAGAAGCTAGGCATCGTCTTGGCGCTGCTCGATCGTCCGGACGTCCTGCTCCTCGATGAACCGACCTCGGGGCTTGACCCGCTCATGCAGCAGGTGGTTTGGGATCTGCTCCGGCGTGAGGCGGAACGCGGCGCGGCCGTCTTCTTCTCTTCCCACGTCATGAGTGAGGTGGAGCAGGTCTGCGAGCGGGTCGGGATTCTGCGCGCGGGCCGCCTCGTCGCGGTCGAACCGATCACCCGGCTCAAGGGGAAATCGCTGCGCAGGCTGGAGATTTCGTTTGCGCAACCCGTCCCGGCCGATGCCTTTCGCATTCCCGACGTGCGTGAGGTGAGACGCCATGACACAAGCGTCGTGCTCGAGGTGGCCGGTCACCTCGATGAGGTGGTAAAGGCGGCGGCCCGCTATCCCATCATCGATCTACGGACCGAGCAACCGAGTCTCGACGAGATCTTGCTTACGTTCTACCAGGAGGACAGCCGATGACGCGCCTGGGTCTGGTGAGAAAGACGCTCCGGGACGCCCGGGGAGCTACGATCGGTATCGGCAGTGTCATCGCAGGGATTGCGCTCCTGGATGTGCTGATCTATCCGAGCTACAAGGACACGCTCCAGGATTTTGAGATTCCCGAGGCAATGAAAGGGCTCCTCGGCGAGGCGGGCAGCATCGCGACGCCCGAAGGATTCCTCACAGCCGAGTTCTTCTCCTGGGTTCCGCTCCTGCTGATCACCCTTGCCATCATTTCGGGGACTGCCGCCTTCGCGGGCGAGGAGGCGAACGGGACGCTCGACTTGCTCCTCGCACAGCCGGTGAAGCGTTGGAGGCTCGCCGTCGAAAAGGGATTGGCCTTGACGATCGCTGTCGTGCTCGCGGCGGCGGCGAGTCTCGTCGGCTTCGCTCTCGGCAAATCATGGGCGGAGATCGAGGTAAGCATGGGGCGAATTGGCGCGGCCGTCGCCAACATGCTCCCAATCAGTCTTCTCTTCCTCATGCTCAGCCTCTGGTTGAGCGCCGCCTTGCCGACGCGAGGGACGGCGGCGTCCCTGGTGACGGGCCTCGTCGTCGTCACCTACTTCGTCCATCTCGTTGGCGATCTCGCACCCGCGCTGGAGACGATCCGCAAAGTGTCGCCGTTCTATTGGGCCGAACCCTCCCTTGTTCTGATGAACGGGTTCAACTGGTGGCGCGCGGGAGGGCTACTGGCCATTGCCCTTGCCTTCGGCGCGTTGGCTGTCTGGAGTCTGGAACGCCGTGAGATTTCGCAGGGCAGCCGCGACTGGAGCATCCGAAAGGCGACGACAATCCGCCGCGCCCCGGGGTCGGAGCGGCGATCCAAACAGCCCGGGACGTCGGCCGCATGACGCGACGGTCACGTCCCTCTGCTAGAGTGGCAACGTGACCATGGACAGGAGTGGGCCGCTCATGACCCGCTCCTGATTTCGGAGGCGCGGGCAGCGGAGTCCCGCGGCGCAGCTTAGAAGTTCCTTCAGGCCGAGGCGTAGCGTGAGTCCGTGGCTCGTCTTTGCACTCAGCGGCGCTGTTGTCGTCTTCGCGGGAATTCGCCTCTCACGCGATAGCGACACCATCGCGGAGCGGACCGGGCTTGGCGGGGCGTGGATTGGGGCGACGCTCGTTGCGTCTACCACCTCCCTGCCCGAGCTCATCACCGACATCTACGCGGTGCGTCAGGGCACGGCGCCACTCGCGATTGGCGGTCTGTTCGGCTCGAACATGTCCACCATGGCGATCCTTGCCCTGGCCGACCTTACGATGCGGCGGCGACGCTTGCTCATGCGGATCGCGATCAACCAGGCGCTCGTCGGCGTGATTGCCATCTGTCTCACCGCGACCATTGCCGCCGGGGTCATGACCGGCGACGCCCTGACGTTCGGTCCACTCGGATGGGCCACGGTCCTCGCGGCCTTCGGCTACGTGGCTGGGATCTGGCTCCTGCACATCAATCGGCGCCCACCTCCGTTCACCACACAGGCCGAGGCAGAGGAAGCCGCCCGTACCGCGCCCAGCTTGCGCCGGGCCGTGATTGGCTTCTCCGTTGCCGCGCTCGCCATTCTCATCGCCGGACGCCCGCTGGCTAGGTCCGCAGCCGACATCGCCGATGAGCTCGGCGTTTCGACGGGCGTCGTCGGTGTGGCGTTTCTCGCGGTCCTCACCACGCTCCCGGAGCTGACGGTCACGTTCGAGAGCGTGCGCAGGCACGCTTACGACCTCGCCATCGGGAACCTCATGGGCAGCGTCAGCTTCAACATGGTCATCTTCCTGCCCCTCGATCTCGCCGACGGGAAAGGATCGGTTCTCGCCCACGGCGGGCCGGACGCGGTCGTGGCGGCGCTCTTCGCTATCCTGCTCATCGGGCAAACAGCGGTCGAAGTGCTGAACAAGGCAGAACACCGCATCTGGTTTCTGGAGCCGGATGCCGCGCTTCGCCTTGTAACGTACGCGCTCGGCATCTACCTCGTCACCAGCGTTGGTTGACGCCGACGAGCCCGGTAGCGAACGACCTCGCCGGCGTGACCTATCGGATGCCCGAGCTTAGCCCCGCGGCCCCGGTCGGCCAATGAACACTGAGCACGGCGCGCCATCGAGAACGCCGAAGGCAACGGGACCGAGGACCGGTTCGCCATCGCTGAGACGCCGCCCCTCGCCGACCACGATCAGATCGCTTTCCTCTTGCTTGGCGGTGGCGATGATCGTCGCCGCCTCGTTGCCCGACGCGGTAGACGGCGTCGCGTCAATGCCGGCTTGATTGAGCCGACTGGCGACCGCGCTGGAAGCGGCGGCCGCGGCTTCCACATCACCATTCGGCGGCGCAACTGAGATAACCGTGGCTCTCAATCCGGCCGGTAGCGGCAGCGAGAGGAAAGCGGAAACCGCGTCGTCCGATTGGCGAGAGCCGTTCGTGGCGAAGAGAACCCGCCGCAGCGTGCCCTCGCCACGCACGGCGAGCACCGAGCATGAGGCGTGGCGCGCCACCCGGTGCGCGACCGAGCCGAGCAAGAAGCGACGGACGCTGCCGACACCCTTGGCGCCAAGGACGATCAAGTCAGCGCCGGTCTCCTCCGCGCAGGTCAAGATCTCCTCGGCCGGGTTGCCTAGGCGAGTCTCCGGTCGCGCGGACACTCCTCGCTGCCGGAGCTTCGCCACGACGTCGTCCGCGATCACCCGTGCCGCGTCACTCAGCGATGGCGCATCAGTGCCGCGCGGCGCCTCGAGCTCCTTGCCCAGCACGGGGATAGGCGGCACGACCACGATCACGCTCACCTCATCCTCGGGACGCAACTCGAGCGAGGTGAGCATCGCCAGCGCCGCGGCGGCATCTTTCGATCCATCCGTCGCGAGGACAATTTGCATGCCCTGACGCTCCGTCACGCCTCATCCTCCGCCGGCGCCGACGGCGTTTCCACATCCACAGGAAGATCGCCCGCATCGAGCGCACGGCCGCAGCCCTCGCAGATCCGGACGGCCTCGACCGGCTCGCCCGCTCCCCGGTCGACCGGGAGGACCCTCATGCCCTCGCGCAGTACCGGCCGGCCGCAGACCTCACAAACCTCAATCTCCCGCTCGCCAAGCTCTCGCCGCAACCCAACGATGTCATCGTCCATGATTCCCTCCTCCCGCCTCCCGGCGTCCAACCATCGGCCATGTTCGCAGATTCCATGCGGGAGTCGTGCCAGCGGGCAGCTGGGCCATGCACTGCCGCGCGATTCCCGGCCGCACCACCAACCAGCCCTCCACGCCACACTTACGGCCGCTCAGGCCGCGCCTAGCTCGAACGTCACCTCAACTTGGACGACCACCTCGACCGTGCCACCCTGAATCGGCGGTGCGTAGCCAGCCGCTCCTTCGGCGCCACTGGCGAGCAGCGGCGACGGCGGACCGTACGGCGAGGAAACTTCCGTCAGGCTCGCGATCCGGCCGAGCGGCTGACCGGCCGCGTCTGCCAGTACCTCGGCCCGAGCACGCGCGTCTTCGACGGCGAGCCGGCGCGCTTCCATCGCCGCCCCGGTCGGATCGGCGAGAGAGAATGTGATGCCGTAGATGGCGTTCGCGCCGGCCGCCACCGCGTCGGCCAGCACATCGCTGACCTTCGTGAGATCGCGCACCGTCACGCTGACCTGGTTAGAGACCTGGAAACCGGTGATCTCACTCGGGTTTCCGGTCGGATCGTAACTGCGCAGCACGCTCACGTAGAAGCTCGTCGTTTGGATATCGTTCTCTGCCACGCCAGCGGCCCGCGCCGCCGCAATGATCGCTTCCATCTGCGTGTTGGCCGCGGTCAGCGCATCAGGCAGCGCCGGCCGGACGATGTCGATCCCTAGGTTGACGGTCGCTAGGTCGGGCTGGACTCGAACCGCGCCACGCCCCACGACCGTGAGCGTCGCTGCATCTCTCGTGGCCGTTGGAGTCGCCTCCTGCGCTGCCGCCCTGGCTCCGCCGGCAAAGAAGAGGAGGCCGACCAGCGCGAGCAACAACAAAGCCTGCTTACCCCATGAAATTCCGCGAGCGCCTCGCCAACGCGGCATGTCTCGTTCCTTTCTTTCGCGGTTCCGCGCCGCCCGGCCGAAGTAGTGCCGGTTGCTTTCATGACGATGACAGAGGCTGTTTCGTTTCTCAAGCTCACTTTTCCCGCGATGCGGAATCAGCGCGCTCTTTTGGCGCGGGCACGATGAGCACGGGCGCGTCCGCCTCTCGCACTAGCTTCTCGGCCACGCTGCCGATCAGCCACCGCTGCACGCCACCCCGGCCGTGGCTCGTGATCACGACGAGATCTGACGGACGAGCGAGATCCAAGAGCTCGAACGCGGGCGTGCCCGACTTGACCTCCACGTCGGCCTCGATTCCCTCCGCGCGGACTTGCTCAGCGCGTTTCGCAAGATAGTCAGCCGCAGCCGCCTCCCTCCGGCTGCGCGCCAACGCGTAGGCATCGTCACGCGGCATCGTGTAGAGGTCTCCCAGCAAGTTGCGCCGAATCTCATCTACGATCTCTTCGACTTCCACGATGCGCACGAGATGGATCGGCAAGTTGCGGCGCTTCGCGACGCGAACCGCGACTGGCAATGCCTCCTCGGACAGCGGCGAGCCATCGAGAGGCACGATGATGCGAGCGAGCGGGGTCGGCGGGACATCGACGCGGACGATAAGCGTCGGACGGGTGCTATGGCGGGCAACGCGATCGGCGACGCTGCCGAAGAGGAGCCGGCCCGGCAGGCTGCGACCGCGCGTCGTCATCACGATCAGATCGACTTGCTCCTCCTCCGCCAGGCGGATGATCTCCTCCGCGGGATCGCCGACAGCGGTGACCACCTCGACCCCTGGCACCGCCGGGCGCACGCGCTCCGCGACCTCGCCCGTCTCGCGCCGAACGTGCTCTTCGGCCTCGGCGCGGAGATCGCGCTCCGGAACTTCCACGGGCGGCCATCGCTCCGGCAGCGCGTCAGAAGCACGCACGACGCGCAGCAAGATGAGCCTGCCATCCGATCCAGCGAGATTTTCGGCCAGTGGCAAGGCTCGCTCCGCCTCGGGCGAGCCATCAAGGGGTACCAGGATTACCGGGTGTTCTGCGTCCGTCATATCTTTCTCCCGTTGAAGTCTCCATCGTGCATGGGCGCTCCGCCCGCGAAGCGTTAGCGCTCGTTCATGTCAGCAAGTATCGTTGGTCTTGGCGGATCGCACGAGCGAGCGCCGCGTTGGTGCGCGTATTTCAGAAGACGCGGAAACCGAAGGATCTCATGTCCGCGATCGCTTCCCAGCACGAAGGCACAGACCGTGCGGCTCAATCCGGCCGGCGAGTCCCGCGCGCGAATCGCGGTGCGTGGACGATCGCGCTGCTGCTCGTGACGCTGGCGTTGACGGTCGCGGCTCGGGGCGACAGCGTGCTGCCGGGCGACGTGGCGGTGACTCGGCAGATCCAACGACCCGACAGCACCATAGTCGGCTATTTGGCCGACTTGGGGAACGCGGCCGGCTCAGCCACCGTCTCGATACCGCTCTCCATCGTCCTCGTTGCCGCGCTCTGGTTGCGCCGATGTCCGGTGGAAGCGGCCGTCGTGGCGGGCGTGACCGTGCTGAGACCGGCCAACACGCTGTTGAAGTCACTTTTCGATAGCCCGCGACCAACCAACGACCTCGTCCACGTCGAAGCGCCGGTTAGCGGCTGGGGCTTTCCGAGTGGTCACGCGATGGGGATTACCCTGCTGTGCGGCTCGATCATCTGGGTCGCGCTCCGCCTGTTGCCGCCAGGTTGGCTCCGCCGGGGCATCGTTGCCGGCGCGGCCACGTTCATCCTGCTGACCGGCTTCGGCCGTATCTACGTGGGCGCACACTGGCCGTCCGACGTCCTAGGCGGCTACCTCTGGGGCACCATCGCCATTGTGGCGGTGGCAACGACCGTCGAGCGGCTCGTGGCGCCGTTGCCCGCCGGCGAGACGAGCGCGGGCGGCACTGCTGACGGCGATCCCGCTGCCAATTCAGGGAGTTCGTGACGGCTCGGGCTGCCGACCTTCCGTCTCCTCACGAGCGGGGCTGATATCTCGGCCGGCTCGGTAGAGATACCAGCCGCCGGCGATCATCAGCGCTCCCCAGGCAAGGAACGCCAGATCCCACGCCAGCTGCCGGCTCGTGTCTTCCCGGACGTGATGAACGCCGAGCAGGTGGTGATCAACCAGTCCCTCGACGACGTTGAAGATTCCCCATCCCAAGATGAGCAACCCGAGGAATCCTCGCGTCGCCCAACGACCGTTCGGCAAGCGAATCACCGTCCAGAGCACGGCAATCCCGGTCACCGTGAAGATGTAGGTCGCGGCGTGGAACAACCCATCGGCGAGCGTGTTCGCCTCCAGGCCGGCGACGGTTGTGGTCGGATAGTCCGAGACGCTGCTGACCATGTGGTGCCACTGCAGGATCTGGTGGAGCACGATGCCGTCGAAGAAGCCACCAAGCCCGAGGCCGAGCAGAATGCCAGCAGTCGTGATTCGCCTGCGCCGCGTCTCGGCGTCCATTCCGACTCCCTCTCGCTGGAACCTGGCCGCGTCGAATTCAATGCGCCGGCGCGCCAGCCTCTCGTGTCGCTCGGGAATTGCACGCGGCATGCCAGAAGGCAGTTCTCTGCAGATCGCGCGACTCGGCGCGAGAAATGCGATGCGGTTGCAACAGCGGCGATGACACCGCGACGGATTCACAACGGATCGGCCGCTACCATTGCCTTAGTGGCGCGGCCAGCGCTGGCTGCGTGGCGCCCACTGCAAACGATGGGAGGGAAATATGACGGCCACACCAAAGCAGTTACGCATTCTCGTTCCGCTCGACGGATCGCCCCTGGCTGAGCAGGCGCTCCCCTATGCGCGGGTGGTGGCCGGGGAAGCCGGGGAGATCGTCTTACTGACGGTCGTGCCATGGGCTGAGGACGTCCGCAATTTGCTCGGCAAGATCGTCATTCCCGCGCCCGACCTGCAAGCCTCCTACGAGTCCTCCGCGCGCGAAGAACTCGAGGACGTCCGGAAGCGGTGGTTCGGTGACCGGCCAGGCGTCAGCATCGAGATTCGGGCCGGCGATCCGGCCGAGCACATCCTTTGGGCCGCGGATGCCGTCGAGGCCAACTTGATCGTCATGGCCAGTCACGGTCGCGGCGCGCTCGGACGGTGGACGTTTGGCAGCGTGGCCGACCGCGTCTCACGCGCTTCGACGATCCCGGTGCTCATCATCCATCCGCGCGAGATCGCGAGTAAGCCGGAGGATCAACCGGTCATCGAGCGCGTGGTGATGCTGACGGACGGCTCACCGCTGTCGCTCCAGGCAATTCCGGTCGCCGCCAACCTCGGCCAGACGCTGGGCGTGCCTGTCCACGCACTGCGAGCCATTGATCCGAATGCGATGGTCACCCATGTGCCGCTGGCGCCGACTCCCCTGCCCGTCTCCTTTGAGGACGCGGTCGCTCAGGCTCAGGAAGACGCTGAGCGGAGCGTCAAGACCGCGGTCGAGCAGCTCCGAGCCGCCGGCGCCACTGCCGACGGGGAGATCGTTCAAGGTCCGATCGGGCTTTCCTTGATCGAAGCCATCCGCCCGACGGATATCGTCGTCATGACGACGCATGGCCGAAGTGGCGTCAGCCGCTGGCTGCTCGGCAGCATGGCGGAGAAGATGATCAGAGCGGGAGTGGCGCCGGTCGTGGTCGTGCCTTCGTCCGTTCGGACAGAGGAGACGAAGCCAGCCGTTGGCGCTCGAGCGAGCGCCTCATCCACGTCATCCTGAGCCGCCGTGGCGGCAAGCCGCGCGGGCGTGATCAGGCCGCGATCGGCGTGTAGGCAGCGACGATCATCCCGTAATACGACGGAGCTTCATAGCAAAGGAGCTGACCGCGCATCGGCACGCGCTCGAGCACGCCCGCCAGCATCAGCGCCTGCCACAGCCCATCAATCGCCGCATTCTCGGCGTCCTCGTCCGTAATGGCCATGAGGGCGCCGAGATCATCACGTTCGATGGCCTCGACGACCATCCGGTCGACGCGTGCCGAGGCTTCGTGGTAGCCGTAGGGGCCATCCTCGCGGTGCCGGTGTCCCCAGTCGCACGAGGCGACGAAGGCGATCCGCCGCTCGTCGGTCGCGGCCGCCTCCGCGACCGCCCGACCGAACGCCACCAGCGTCTGCCTGGGCAACGAGCGGGACGGCGTGATGATGACAGCTGGCGGCCCCTCGTCCACCTCCGGTGGATCGGCTAAGACGTCACCGTACCCCTCCAGGTGACGTCCGTGCCCCAGGAACCAGAGCGGCGTCATCACGCCCCAGTCGAGCGGGATGCGACTCTGGTCACGGCGGTTGCCCGCGTAGCCGGCGCGCGCGATCGGGATGCCAGCTTCTTGGCCGACTCGAGCGACCCGGTCCGTCAGCGCCATATCAACCGGCACGTTCATCTCGACCCGCCGACCCTGCCAGATGAGCGTGCCCGCTCCGCGTGAAACATCGGCCAGGCAGACAGCGCCGTCGACACGCACACCGTGCGGTCCGGCGATCACGATCGATTCGACGCCCGCCTCCACACAGCGCCGGCCAAGCTCCTGCATCGCCTCGCGCGTCGCGAGCGCGCCTTCAGCGTCCTCGCTCAAGTGGGGAATGATCGGGAAGCCATGCGGCGCGATGGCGCCAAAGACGATGGGCACCGGGCGTGACTCCTTTGCTCCCCTAACGGCTCGACGCTGGCGGATCACCGCCTACTCGATCTCCGGCGTTTGCCCGCGAAGCTCCTCCGGCTCCCGCCGGCTCGGCACGCCATAGGCCGGCTCGCCGCGCATCTTCGCGAACCAGCGCTCCAGCTGCCGTTCGATGTCTTCCACGGCAAGCCGGACTGCTTGCCCGGCGTTCTGCCCCGCCTGGTGACTTATCAGCTCCCGCTCTCGCGGCGCCGGAATGAGCCGGAAATCGACTGTCACCTTGCCTTCCGGCGGGAACTCCTTGATCGTCACCGACACTCTCGGCTCTTGAAATCGCTGGAGTCGGCGCTCGAGTCGCTGCAAATGGCGGCGTAGCTGCTTATCTTCCGCGCTGCTCAGCGTGTAGTTGTTCAAGTGGAATTGAACTCCGAGCGCCATCGTGGCTCCTCCCCTGCTCGACCACGAGAGACAGGTTGCGGCGTTGGATAGACCTCGTCGTCCCCGAACGTCTCCTCGCATCGGTCGGAGACACGCCGCACGAGACATGATAGTCAATGCGGCGGCGAGCCTGACGAAGGCACGAAGCGCAACTCAGGCGCCGAGTCCAGCTTCGCGGGCGCGAACGATCGCCTGCGCGCGGTCGGCCACGTGCAGTTTGCTGAAGATATTCGAGATGTGATTGCGCACCGTCTTCGGGCTGAGAAAAGGGCGTCGGCGATCTCGGCGTTGCTCCGTCCAGCCGCGATTAGGTTGAGGATCTCCCGCTCGCGATCGGTCAGCTCCGGGAAGGGCACGGGCAGCGTCGCGGGCTTGCCGGCGAAGAAGGCGAGCAGGCGTGAGGCGATCGCGGGGCCAAAATGCGTCTCACCGTTGGCGACGGCGCGAGCCGTGCGCAGCATCTCGAACTGGTCCGCCCCTTTCCGGATGTAGCCACGCGCCCCGGCGCGCATCGCGGCAAAGACCGAGTCGTCATCCTCGAACATCGTCAAGACGACGATGCCGAGCGCCGGATTCGCCTGGACGATCCGGCGCGTCGCCTCGATGCCGTTCATGCCGGGCATAAGGTCACAGCGTAGATCGCGGGGATGAGACGCGGATGGCGCTGGACACCGATTGCGACGCGCGCTTATGCGCTTATCGCTGCGGCGTGTCGGGGATGATCTCGACGACCGGCAACGACTCCGCGTTCTCGACCGCTATGCGCAGCTCGTTGTCGTAGTCGAAGATCTTGGTGCGGCCCAAGAGAGGTCGAATCCAAGTCGGAGGCCCGCAGGAGTGGGAGCGGTCGCGGTGCCGGACGATCAGCTCCCGGCGACGCGCGGGATCGCCCACTTCGCGCGCCGTCCCCTGGAACGTCCTCCGGCCGACTTTCACCGTGACGCGAGGATTGGCAAGGATATTCTGGTACCAGTTCGACTTCACGCCACGCAGCCCCGAAAAGACGATGATGCGATCCTCGAGCGGCATGAAGCTGACGCACGTCTTGCGGGGCAGGCCGGACTTCCGCCCGATCGTCGTCAACTGGAGCACGCACCGCGAGCGCATCAGCTCGGCGATCGGTCCCCGGTAGAGATAGACAGGCAGCTTGAGGCTGAAGCGTAGCAGCGGATTCGGGCGCTCTCGAACGAAGGTCGGCTCCGTCGCTCCACCGCTCGTCATCGCAGCCTCCTTCGTTTCATCTCATCCTGACGACCGGCGCCTGCCGCTTTCTCCTCCATTCTAGCGGCTCCGGACGACGCACCCTGCCGCGCCCCCCATCCGCGCCGCCTGACAGATCAATCAATCACCGGCATCACGACGTGCGACGGCCGCGAGCGGTCGAGAAAGACGGAATTGCGCGCCCACTGCGTGTAGGTGTGGCGTCCCACCGGCTCGCCGGTATTCGGGTTGAGTTCGAAGCGCGGGAAGTTGCTGCTCGAAATATCGAGCCGGATGCGGTGTCCGGGCATGAAGCGGTTGGCAATAGGCGGGAGCGCGATCTGGACGCGGTAGGCGCGTCCAGGCTCCATGCGGGTTACGAACCCTCGGCCGGAGCGCTCACCGCGGCTTCACTCGCGCGCGGCAGCACCCGCTCCGAGAGACCGGCGGCCCGGCGCGTAAGCTCCAGCGCCCGGTCCCAATCGAAGGTCCGGTAGACGGCGGCCAGATTCGCGAACGGCGGCGACTGCGCGAACAGCTGGAACATCACCCGATGGCCAGCGTAATCGGAGGTGAGGAGATCGCGCGCGTAGGCCAAGAGCTTGCGCCGATCCTCGGCCACCCATTGCTCGTTGATCGTGTAGAACTTTTCCAACCAGGGGCCAGTCTCCGGGTGGCGGAACGCGGCGACATCCGGCGTCAGGCTGATTTGCCCGCCACACAGCTCCCGCGCGATGTGCATCATCACCGGCAGCTGCGAGCTAGCGAAGACGCGGCCGGCGTAGAGCAGCGACTGGTTCGGCATCAGCAGGCCGGCGGAGCTGACCTCCGCTTCGGCAATGGCGGCCGTCAAGTGCGCGTTGATCCCCTCCCGGAAGCAGGCGAGCATCGCTAGCTTCTCTTGCACCGCCTGCTGCTTTTCCAGCCCGGTCTGCCGAACGTTGAAGAGCGCCACGCCGATCATGAGGTCGGCCAAGCGCAGCACTCGCTGCACGAAGGGGAACGCGCTGTAGCGGTGCAGCGTCGCGCGGACGTAGGCGGCCGCCTTCGTGTGGCGGTAGAACAGAACGTTCTCCCACGGAATCTCGACGTCATCGAAGACGACGAGGGCATCGACCTCATCGAAGCGATTGCTGATCGGGTAGTCCTCAGCTGGCTTCCGGCCCGCGAAGCCCGTGCGACAGATGTGCTTGATCCCGGGCGCGCCCATATCGACGATGAACCCGACCGCGTAGTCCGAGAGCGGCTCATCGCCCCAGTTGGCGGCCGTCGGCTTGACGAACGCCTGATTCGCGTAGGCCGCCGCCGTCTCGAACTTGGCGCCCCGGACGACGATGCCTCGATCCGTCTCCCGCACAACGTGGAGGAGCATGTCCGGGTCCTGCTCTTGCGGCCGCTTCGAGCGGTCCCCCTTCGGGTCGGTGTTCGCCGAGACGTGGAACAGATCTTCGCGAGCGACCCGGAGGACGTGCCGGCGGATGTTTTCGGTGAACGTCGGATCGATCTCGTCCAGGACGTCCTTCCCGTCGTAGAGCGACCACATTTCGCCGACGGTCTCATCGCCAACGCGCGTGACAACGCCCCCGACATCGTCCATCACGGTGTCGACGGCGCGGCGCTTAGCGTGCCAATCCTCGCGGGTATACGGGAGCTTTAGTCCGATGGCGTTGCGCTCACCAGTTTCCGGATCGACGTAGGTCATGATGTCCCGCGTCGCCGCCTCGTGCGCCATGTCGTAGATCCGCGCGCGGATGTCCACGGCGGGCTTGAACATCGGGTGCGTCGTGACGTCCTCGACGCGCTCCCCGTCGATCCAGACCTCGCGCCCGTCCCGGATGGACTCGCGATACTCCTCTCCGGTGCGGATCATTCCCAGTCCTCCAAGAAATCTTCCTCGTCCTCGATGAAGTGGAGGGGGATCGGCGTCGCCGCGACGACATCTCGCGGGAAGGCGACAAGCTCGCCATAGCCGCGGCGAGCGTAGACGAGCGGCATGCCCGGATTCACGCTCGCCGCGAGCACCCGCCCGATGAAGATTCGATGCGTGCCCGCCTGATGCTCCGAGTCCAGCGCGCAGTCGAATCGCGCGACGGCAGCCGCCAGCAGCGGCGCGCCGGTAACCGCCGTTTCCCAAGACGCGACGCCGAAATCGTACGGCTGGTCCCAGCGCGGCCGGCCCGAAAAGACCTCCGCGACCCGGCGCTGATCGGCCCGCAAGACATTGACGGCGAAGACCCGGTTGCGCGGGATTGCCGAGGCCAAGAGCGTGCGCTGATTGATGCAGACAAGGAGCATCGGAGGATCGGCGGAGACGGAGCACATCGCGCTGACCGTCAGGCCAAACCGCCCCGCCTCCCCTGCCGTCGTCACCACCGTCACGCCGGTCACGGCTCGGCTCATCGCTTCGATAAAGGCGGCTCTCGCGGCAGCGGCGTCTTGGTCCGGTGCACCCGGAATCGCCACGTCCTGCTCCGCCTTGGCATTGATTTGCGTCATGATCCTCGACCAATTCTCTGGCGCGTTCCGCGTCGTTCCCCGTAGCGTATCGCCCCGCGCCGCTATCTGTAAAAGGAATCGCCCCTCTCCAGACGGGAATCGGCGGCTGCCCGTTGCCGCTCGCGCCTTGATGAAGCACACTGAAGGTAAGGACAGCGCCTGCAAATGCAGCAGGATGGCCGTTGCCGTCGCCAAGGCGGCATGACGTGCCTGCGCGGGCGCGCCAGATCGGGCTTAGGGGACGGAGAGCACAGGAATGACGCAAGATCAGCTGCGATTGGCGCTGATCGCCCACGACGGCAAGAAGGCGACCATGCTGGATTTCGTCCGCCACCACCGAGAGGAGCTGGAGCGCGTCCGACTGGTCGGCACGGCGACGACGGCGCGCCTGATTCGCGAGGAGACCGGTCTCCCGATCGAAGGCGTACTCTCCGGACCGTTGGGCGGTGACGTCCAGATCGCCGCGATGGTCGCGACCGGTGAGATCGACGGCGTCATCTTCCTGGTCGATCCGCTGAACGCCCACCCGCACGATCCAGACATCCAGGCAGTCCTGCGCGTCTGCAACGTCCACAACGTGCCGCTGGCGACGAACGTGGCAACGGCCGCGCTCCTCATCTCGCGGCAATCTCTCCGGAACGCATGACGGCGCTGAGAATCGCGTTCCGCGGCCTGCACGACGCTTTCGAGAGCCTCCTGCCGTTCACGATCGCCAGCTTGCTCTGGTGGGCCGGGGTTCTGACGGTCGCGCTCGGACCGGGCGCGACGATGGCGCTCTTCCGCTTCGCCGATCCTCGCTTCCTCGCCGCGACCGACGACCGTCCGGGCGTGCGTGAGAGCATCGCCTTTGCGCTGCGCAATCTCGGCCGGGGCTGGAAGCTGGCGCTGATCAGCGGTTCGCTGCTCTTCGTGCTCTTCTACAACCTGTGGTTCTATGGTTCCCGCGACAGTTGGTTCTCGATCCTGGGACCAATCTGGCTGTCGCTCCTGCTGCTCGGCGTGCTCGTGATGCTGGCCGCCTTCGCCACCGCCGCCTTGCTCGATCTCCCGGCGTGGCCATCCTTTCGGCAGGGATTCCTGCTGACGATGGCCTTTTTGCCACGCGCATTGGTCGTGATGGCCCTCATCCTCATCCTGACCGCGGTTGGCGGCGTACTCGTCGTCCCGCTCGTGATGTTCCTCCCGGCAACATTCGCGGCGATCCTCAACCGCTTCGTGCTGACGAACCTCCGCATCCCCATCCCGGACCCACTCGCGCCCACCGACGAACGCCTCGTTGAAGAAGCCAAGAGCAAAGAATCCAAGCGCTTTGGTCCGTAGGGGTCAGGGGTGAGGAGTTAGGGGTTAGGGATGGGAGGGAGCCGCGAGACTTGGAGCCAGGAGCGGCTCCGGCCCCTTCTCTTAGATGATCGCGCGAGGAGGTGCCATGGCGACCGCGTCGAACACCTACCCCTCGCCCCTGACCCCCAACTCCCACCCCATATCCCCGCGCTCCTATCCCTTGATTCCGCTTGAGACTTGGCCTTCGACGAACCAGCGCTGGAAGATGAGGTAGAAGATCGCGATCGGTACCGTCGTGATGACGGCAATCGCCATCATCGTCGGCCACTCCGTGTAGTTCGACTGGCGGAAGTAAGCGAGGCCAAGCGGCAGCGTGTAGAGCGCCGGCTTGCTGATGAAGATCAACGGCTCCAGGAACGCGTTCCAGCTTGCCTGGAAAGAGAAGATCGACAGGGCGATTAGGCCAGGCATCGCGTTCGGCAAAATGATCTCCCCGAACATCCGGTAGCGGCTGGCGCCATCAACGCGGGCAGCTTCCTCCAGCTCTGTCGGGATGGATTCGAAGAACTGCTTCATCAGGAAGATGCCGAAGGCATCGGCGAGGAACGGCAGCGTCAGCGCGCCATAGGTGTTGATCAGCTTCAGCTCGTTCAGGATGAGGAACTTGGGCACGATCGTGACCATGCCCGGGATCATCATCGTGCTCAGCACCATCAAGAAGAGGATGTTCTTGCCGGGGAACTGCATGCGGGCGAACGCGTAGCCGGCAGTCGTCGCGGTGAACGCCCGGCCGATGATCCAGATCGCGGCGACGAAGGCGCTGTTGAAGAACCAGCGCTCGATGTCCGCCTCGAAGACCTTCCGGTACGCGTCGAAGGTGATCTGTTCCGGCCAGAAGAGTCCGCGAAGCGAGAGGAGACGGTTCGCCTCGGCCTGCGTCTTCAGCGAGGTCGTCACCGAGAAGATGAACGGAAAGAACATCAACAGGGCGACCAGCGTGAGCACGACATAGGCGAGGATCTGAAGCGCGGTATCCATTCGCCCTTTTCGCGCGGCAGCGCCGGTGCGGGGTCTGGCAAGCTCACCGGTTGCGACGGCCATCGTTGCTCCTCCACCTACATCTGATAGTCCTGGGCCGTCAGACGGCGCTGCATGAAATAGAGCGCGAGGATGATGAGGAAGAGGATGACGGCGATCGCCGAGGCATAACCGAAGCCCCGGCCCTGACGGAACCCTTCGACGTAGACGAGGTAGGCGATCGTCGTCGTCTTCTTCGCCGGGCCGCCCTCGCTCATCACCCAGATCTGGTCGAAGACCTGGAACGTCCCGATCAAACCGACCGTGACGACAAAGGCGGTGACTGGCCTGAGCATCGGAATCGTGATGTCCCGGAACATCTGGAAACGAGTCGCGCCGTCAATCGCCGCCGCCTCGTAGACGTCGCCGGGAATGTTCTGCAGCCCCGCGAGGTAGATCACCATCATCGTCCCGGTTGTCGTCCAGACGTTGAGCATCATGATCGAGAGGAGCGCGACGCTCGGACCTTCCAGCCAGACGGAGACGTGTTCGATTCCCAACTCGTGGAGCAGCATCGCGAAGATGCCGTTCGGATTTGCCAGCCAAACCGGCCGGGGCGTGGGGAAGCCAAGCTCGCGCAGCACGTAGTTGATGGGCCCGCGCGCGGAGTACATCCAGAGGAAGATGATGGAGATGACGACCGACGAGCTAATCGCGGGGAAGTAGAACGCCGTGCGGAAGAACGTGCGGCCGCGGATCTTGCGATTGGCGAGTACGGCGAGGACGAGTCCGAAGAACGTCTGCGCCGGGACGACGCCGAGCGCGTACCAGGCCGTGTTTCGGAAGGCCAACCAGAAGTCGTCGCTGCTGAGGATGTCTCGGTAATTGTCGAGACCGACCCACGTGCGGCCTGGATGGACGAAGATCTGCCACGCGCCGCCGCGACTCAACAGCGAGTAGTTGTGCAAGCTGACGTAGAACGAGAAGAGAATCGCCCCGAAAACGAAGACGATGAAGATCGCCATCGCCGGCAGAATAAAAACCCAGCCAGCACGACGATCCTCAGCGACGATCGGGTTCCGACTGGGACGTGGGCGAGCCAACGCGACGGCCATACGCGCCTCCTCGGTCGCCAGATCCTGATCGGATCGCGGAGCAGAAAGATCAACGGGGGCGCCACTTTCAGCGCCCCCGTCTTTTCAATCAAGCGGTCGGCGTGGCGACCGGCGTAGCTTGTAGGCGGATCCGCTGTTCGGCCGCCTCCTGCATTCGTTGGAGCGTCGTCGGCACGTCTTGCGAGCCCGCGAACAGCGCCTGCATCTCGGCGGCGGCGTCGTTGTAGAACGCCTGCCCGCCGACGCCGAGCTGCCAGCCGCGAGCGTACTCGCCGCTGTTCAGGTACGGCTCGCGCTCCGGATACTGCTGGAGCCACTGCTCGGCCAGACCCGGTCGCGCCGGCATCGCCAACCCGAGCGACGTCCACTTCAACATGCCCTCGGGACCGGTCAGGTAGTTGATGACCGTCCAGGCAGCCTCCGGGACCTTGGTGCCGGCGAAAGCGGAGAAGGAAACGGTGAAGGCGAGCGTCACCTTGCCTGCCGGGCCAGCCGGCAGCTCAGCAACGCCGTACTGGAGGTCAGGCGCGCTGTCCTGCAGGAAGGGGAAGAGCCAATTCCCTTCGAAGACGATGTCAGAGAGGCCCTTGGCAAGACCGTCGCCCGGCCACTGCGCGCCGGCATCGGCCGGCGTGGTCGCGATTCCGTCGCGATAGAGCCCGTAGTAGAACTCGAGCGCTTGCTCCGCCTGCGGGCTGTTGATGACGATCTGCGAGCCATCGGCGCTGAAGACTTCGGCGCCGGCAGCGTAGTGGAACGCCAAGTAGCGAGCGGGATCCGCCGCGATCATGATGCGCGGCTCGCCGGTCGCGTCGAGCAACGCCTGACCCGCGGCGCGAAGATCGTCCCACGTCGCCGGGGCGGCGGTGATTCCGACGTCAGACAGCGACTGCTGGTTGTAGACGGTGCCAAGCGGCGACCAGTCTTTCGGCAGGCCGTACGTCTGGCCTTGCCACTGGAACGAGGCGATCAGGCCCGGATAGAAGTCATCGACGCTGACGCCCGACTGGCTCATGAAGTCATCGAGGGGGAGCAGCTGACCCGCGGCCATCAGGTCCGGGGCAAACATGCTGTCAACATAGAAGACGTCCGCCACCGTGCCAGCCGCGATGTCCGTCTGGAGCTTCGTCGGATAGTCGGACGGGACGGGCTCGTAGGAAATCTTGATGTCTGGGTGCGCCGCCTCGAAGTCTTGCAGCACCTCGGAGAAGAGATCGTACTCAGCGCCCGACGACGTCCAGCCGGTCACGCGAACGGTCGTCTGCGCGAAGGCCGTCCGCTTGATGAACGGGCCGACGCTGGCCATGACCAGACCAGTCGGAATTGCCAGCGCCCGCGCTCGTTTCGAGACTTTTCGGTTTAGGAGACCAGAAGACTCTTTCGCGCTCATGATGTCCCTCCTTTGAGACATTCCTCCGGGTGTTGCGCTTGCCCCGGTGCAAGCGCCACGCCGTGGCACCCGGTTGCTCCCAACACCCCACCGCCGAATCGGGCGTAGCCACGCTCCCCCCACACGTCGAGCGCTCGGCAGTTGCGCCGACGTGGTGGTCCATGGAGATCCTGCCGGCCGGTGCCCGACGACCTACAACTTGCGATTAGTGTAGCAAATGACGGCAATGGGACAATTGCCAAGTCGGCTTCCACGTCGCCTTGAAGACGTTATCGCTCGCAGCGCTATCGGCCTGCGGATGTTCAGCAAAGTGATGCGTTGCGAACACCAGCGGCGCGAGGGCGACGAATTGAACCGGTTTTCCCGCGCTCAGTCAGACGCTTGGTCCGGTCCTTCGTCCGTCTGTACCGTCCAGCCGGCCTCGCCGACGAGCGGCACGAACCGGACAGAGCTGAGCGTCTGTTGCCATAAGTGGGCGCCCTGACGCTCGATGACGAGGAGGGTTTGATCGTTCGGATCTCCCACCGGGATGACCAGGCGGCCGCCCCTTGGGTGAAGCTGATCGAGCAGGGCGCGCGGAACTCGCGGCGCGCCGGCGGTGACGATGATGCGGTCATACGGCGCGGCCGGCGGCCAGCCAGCGGTCCCGTCACCGACGACGACATCAACGGAGTCGTATCCGAGCTCGCTCAACAACGCCTTCGCGCTCGCGGCGAGATCGGCGTGGCGCTCGATCGAGATCACCTTGCAACCAAGCTCGGCCAGGATCGCCGCTTGGTAACCGGAGCCGGTGCCAACCTCCAGCACGCGCTCGCCCCCGCGCACGAGGAGCGCGGTCGTCATCAACGCGACGACGTATGGCTGAGAGATCGTCTGTCCGGCGGCGATCGGGAGCGCCACATTCTCCCAAGCGCGGGAGCGCCACGCCTCCGGCACGAACCGGTCCCGAGGCACGCGCGCGATCGCGGCGAGCACTCTCTCGTCGCGGATACCCTGTGAGCGCAGCTCGGTGATCAGCGACGCGATCTGACGGTCTCGATCGGCGGGATAACTTTGAGAGCCGCTCACAGCGGTCCTCCAGCAGAGGGGGATTGAGGCCCCTGGCTAGTACAGCCGGGCCAGTACAGGCGAGCAATGCTCGCACGCCACGCGACCTCGGTCAACCGCGGTTGATACGGCGCCCGCATCCGTGCTTTCGGCATCAGTTCGTGGTCGATAACATCTGGAGCGAGGCGTGCTACCGTTCACCAATCGGGCAGCGGCCCGGCCACAGCGATGGCCGAAACGCGGCCGCGGCCGAGACTCGCGCCAGGAGCAGCTCGGCTCCCTGGCCCAGGCGATTGGGAATACAGAAATGGGCAACGTTCGCGTTGGGATGGGCGATCGGATCACGGTGATCGGCCTCGGCCGGTTCGGTCGGAGCGTTGCGAGAACGCTCCACGAATTGGGCTACGAGGTGACCGCCATAGACCAGGACGAGCGCCGCGTCGAAGAGGCGAGCGAGTTCGTCGAGCTCGCGGCGCAAGGCGACGGCGCCGACGAAGATCTCCTGCGGTCGCTGCAGGTCGATCGCTCAGCGGTGGCGATCGTGGCTCAGGGGAGCAATCTCGAGAAGAGCATCCTCTCGACGCTGATCCTCAAGCGGCTCGGCATCAAGTCCGTCATCGCCAAGGCGAACAACGAGCTGCATGGCGAGGTGCTGCGTCGCATCGGCGCCGACCGGATCATCTTCCCCGAGCGCGACGCTGGCGTCCGCCTCGCGCACACGCTGGCCGTGCCGCGCATTGACGACTACATCTCCCTCTCGCCAACGAGCGGCGTCGCCAAGTTCGCGGCTCCGCCCCATTTCCAAGGGCGCACGCTGAGCGATGTCTACGCGGTGTGCGGCGCGAATTTGAGCGTGCTTGCAATCAAGCGGGGACAACATCTCATCACGACGCCGTCTTACTCAGAGCGCATTCAGCGAGGCGATGATCTGATCGTGGCCGGTCCGGACGCGGCGATCGAAGCCTTTGTCGAGACCGGAGCGGTTGAGGACAAGGCGTGAGCGATTCTCCGACCCGACGACGGCCGCCGGCCCAGGTCCTGCGCCGGCGCATCCGCGAGCCGGTCGTCATCGAGCTGCCGCCACCTCCGCCGCGTCCGGAGGTGCCACATCCCCGGCGTCATGCCCAGACGTTCGTGCTCGCCCTCGTCGTCATCATCTTGGCCGGCACCATCTTGCTCGCGACGCCGTGGACGACGCGCAGCGGCAACGCCACCCCGCCGGTCGACGCCCTCTTTACCGCCGTCTCCGCCACTGCCGTGACCGGGCTCGTGACCGTGGACACGAAGACGCATTGGAATGGGTTCGGTCAGGCCGTCATCCTCGTCTTGGTCCAGACCGGCGGGCTCGGCTTTATGGTCGGCGCCAGCATCGTCTTGCAGACGCTCCGGCGAGGCTCGACGCGCTTGAGCGATCTGCTGCTCGTCCGAGAGGGCAGTCCGGGATTCTCCCTCCGCGAAGCCGTCGAACTCTCCCGCCGGATTGCCATCTTCACCTTTGCGACGGAGTTCGTCGGCGCGGTCATCCTGACCCTCGCGTTTTGGCAAGACCGGCCGTTTCTCGACGCGCTCTGGCACGGCGTCTTTCACGCCGTCTCCGCGTTTTGCAACGCCGGGTTCGATATTCAGGGCGAGTTTCGCTCTCTCATCCCCTACCAGACCTCGATCGTCGTCAACCTCGTCATCATGATCCTGATTCAAGCCGGGGCGCTCTCCTACGTCGCCCTGGCCGACGTCGTCCAGAGTCGCCGGTGGTCGCGCTTCTCGCTCGACACCAAGCTCATTCTGGTCCTCAATGGCGTGCTCCTCATCGGCGCGGCGCTCGTCTTCCTCCTCGCTGAGTGGAGTGGCGTGCTTGCGACGGTACCGACGGAGTACCGCCCGATGGCAGCCCTGTTCCAAAGCGTCGCCGCGCGTTCAGGTGGCTACTCCACTGTCAATTTCGAGAATGTGCACCTGGTCACGCAGTTCGTCTGGGTCGGCATCATGCTCATCGGCGGCGCATCCGGCTCGACCGCCGGCGGCGTGCGGCTCACCACGATCGGCGTGATCGCGGCGGCAGTCTTCTCGACGCTGCGCGGCCAGGAGGAGCCGCAAGTCTTCGGCCGGCGCATCCCGACGGCGATCGTCTTTCGCGCCTTGGCGGTCGTCACGATCATGATGATCGCCCACTTCACGGCAACGGCGTTGCTCGCGATCACGGAAGACCTCTTCGCTCACCGAGAGGCTAGCTTCATCGCGATCATGTTCGAGGCAATGAGCGCCTTGGCGACCGTCGGTCTGTCGACCGGACTCACGCCATCGCTCACGACCGAAGGCAAATTGGTCCTCTGCGTGGTGATGTTCTTCGGCCGGATTGGCCCGCTGACCGCGGCCTACGCGCTCCAGCGCCGCCAGCGGCCGACGCGGTACCGGTTCCCCGCGGCGCAGGTCCGCATCGGTTGAACTGATCGTCTGTTCGGCCAGCCTATGGCCCCGGGGTCGGCCTCGGCGCGGCCGCGCTCTCGGCTTCCGTATTCGGCGACGGGGCGCCCGGGCGCGTATCGTCGCTGGAAGTGGTAGCGGGAACTCGAGCGGCTGGCTCTCGACGCGCCAGCGCCACTCCGGCGAAGATGAGCGCCGCCCCCGCGAGCTGCGCGGTCCCGAACGACTCATCGAGGAAGAGGAACGCGAGCACGCCGGTGATGACGGGGATGAGGTAGAGGTACGGCACCGTCCGTCCGACGCCACGCCGCCCAATCGCCCAGCCCCACAGCGTATAGGCGACGAGCATGGACAACGCCCCGGCGTAGAGCACCGCGATCCAGCCTTGCGCCCCAATGCCACCCCAATCCTCGCGCAGCAGCGCGGGGAGCGTGATGGGGAAGACGGCGATGAGCCCGATCAGCACCGACCAGGCAGTCATTAGAGGCGAGCCGTAGGTCCGCACGATCGGCCGGGTCGCCAATCCGTAGATAGCGAAGCTAAACGCTGCCAGCAGATTTAGCACGTCGCCAAGCGCGGGACGCCCAGCCGCGAGCTTCTCGCCGACGAAGACGGCCGCGCCGGCGAATGCGAACGCGACGCCTAGCCACTGCACTGGGCGCACGCGCTCGAGCTTGAGCGTCGATGCGAGCAGCAACGTAAAGACCGGGCCGAGGGAGACGATGATCGCCGACGAGAACGCCGATGTCCGCGACAGCCCAACGGTGAAGAGGAGGTTGTAGGCGGCGAAGCCAGTGATACCGGTTAGGAAGAACTGCCCGTAATCCTCGCGGCGAATCCGTAGGTCAGCCCCACGCCAAATGAGCCACCCGAACAGCAGCGTCACGACGATCGCGAAGCGGAGCGCCACGTAGGTATACGGGCTCAGCCGAACGTTGAGGACGGATTTGGTGAGAACGTTGTTGCCCGCCCAAATCAGGGCGACGAGGAGCATCGCTCCATCGGCGATGTCGAGGCGAGGTGATGAGGAAGACCGATTCACACCGGATAAACCCTATGCTGAACGACCGCGTGCTGCATGGCGCCTCGGCCGGTCAGCGCCGGTCTGGGGGAAGCATAACCCGTCGGAGTGAACGAGAGGGAGGATGGGATTTTGGGGAGTCTTCTGGGGGATTCAGTGAAGTGTTGCGCCTTCGTGTGCTAACAGTCGTTGCTTGATCTCGATACCACCGGCGTAGCCACCAAGCGAGGAATCGGAACGGACGATGCGGTGGCAGGGGACAATAATCGGAATCGGGTTACGCCCGAGTGCGTTGCCAACCGCTCGCGTCGCCCCGGGACGCCCTACCCGCTGGGCGATATCCCGGTACGTCGCGAGATGGCCATAGGGTACTTCCGCGGTGGCAAGGAGGACGGCGCGCGTGAACGCCGGTACGCCGGAAAAGTCGAGCGGAACCTCGAATCGGTTCCGCTCTCCCCGGAAATACTCCTGGAGCTGACGCGCAATCCATTCAATGGCAACGCCATTCGCGGTCGGGGCGAAACCTCGGCGCTCCAAATGGCGGCGGAATGCTTCCTCCGTCTCATTGACGCCGAAGCCGACCTCGCATACGCCTTGATCGCTCGCCGCGACGAAGAGCGGCCCAACCGGGCTTTCGATCCGGGCATAGGCGGCACGACGCAAACGCTTGGCCAAGAACGTAAGCGGCGGCGGCGTTGGTCGTTCTGCTTCCAGGGTTTCGGCAAGGCGGTCGAGGGCGGTATTGACGAACTCGTAGCGGGCAAGCATGTCGCGGCAGTAGCTGCACTCTTTGGTGTGTCGCACGACCCACTGGCGGTCGGCTGGATCGAGGTCCTTCAGCACCAGCGCCGGCATCGCATCGCAGGCAACGTCGCACACATCAATGCCCATCTGGTCGGCGAGCCTCGCGAGGTCCATTGGGGGGGCGACGGCGACTCGCTGCGGAATCACCTGCGGCTTCGTGACGTTCCGGCGTGCGATAGGGTGCGTGGACATGGCAGTATCCATCCAGCTCAGCTTGCGGGTCGGCGCGGGATGGTCGCCCCGTGACGCCCATTCCGGTTAGAGACGGTCACCGAAGCGCTCCCGTAACTTGCGCAGCGCCTCATGAACGTTGGCGCGTGCGGCCGCTTCGCTGCACTTCAAGGTGCTCGCGATCTCGTCGTAGCCCATGTCGTGATATTTTCGCAGAATCAGCGCAATGCGCTGCTTCGCGGGCAAGCTCAAGACAAAGGCCTTTATCTCAGCCAGGATGTCCCGTGCGTCCAGGCTCGCCGCGTAGTCGACCGGATCGGCCGCGACATTCGCCTCTACCGCTGCATCGAGCGGTCCCTCGCGCCCAGCCTTGCGCCGGCTGCTGAGGAAGGTGTTCGTCGCGATACGGTACAGCCAGGCCCGGTAATTGGCTTGGCTGTCGAGCCGACCGAACGCTCGGTAGGCCTTGAGCATCGTCTCCTGGTAAAGATCGTCAGCATCCGCCTGATTTCGAGTCAGGTGGAGAGCAAAACGATAGATCTCCGCTTGGTGGCGCTCCACCAGCGACTCGAACGACACCGGAGGCACGCCCTCCAAGTTGGAGTGCAGCCCTTCCGCGCCCGAAGTTGGCTTGGCGACCGTGAGCGTCATATTGAGCGGTGCTCCGGCGGTCTCCTGCCCGATCACGGTCGCCCCCTGGCGCCGTTGCTACTGTTATAACGTATAAACCCCGATTCGTGTGAGATTGCAGGCTTATCAAGCGCCCCAAATGCCTTCCTTAGGCGCGTTACCCCTGTACGTACGCGGGCATTTCGAGTAGCATTGATTTGGTGCCCCGCCGCAACAGGCCGAGCGCGAGCCATGCCTCCCGCGGCTGTCGCTCGCCGCGCCAAGCGTCTGCCCGTGTCGCGCGCTCCGTGTAGCGCCACGGCGGGCAGGATCGCGACATCGAACGAACGAGGGTGGAGGGTACGAAGCGATGGTGTTGGGCGTCTCGCGCCTGCGTCTCTGGCCACGCGGCAAGTTCGTCGAGGCGATGGCGATCGCCCCTGAACTCCGAGCGCAGCCGGAGAGCGAGATCAAGCACTGGATCGCTGAGCGAGGCGACGTGCTGTTCGAAGCCGAGGGCGAGATTTTCGGCGGCTTCCCCGGCTTCGCCGAGCGGGGCGGTCGCCTGGAGCGAGCGCGCCTGCGCGTGACCCAGCGCTACCTTCTCGTCAATGAGCGCGAACCCACCGGCTTCGGCATTCCGATCTCCTTGATCGAGGGCATCGTTCTCACACCCCTTTCGCCGTGGGACGAGCTTGGCTTGCAGGTGCTCTACCGGCACGGAGACCTCTCACGCCTGTTCGCGATCCGATTCCGGCGCGGCCTTGGGTCCCGTATCGGTCGCCGGGCGGAGCGGATGCGGGAAACGCTGATCTACGCGGGTCTGCCCCCGGCGCTCGCCGATCGCACCCTCCCGGAGCCAGCGTTCCACATCTCGTGGAACGAGGCATCGCGCTTCGAGTCTGAAAATGTGATCTGGACCGGGCGAGCGTCCGCCCCCTTGCGCGTCGGGCTGCCCGTCGTGCCATCGGAGGTTTGGCTGACAACGCGCTCGCTGATCTGGGGCAGCCCCGAGGGCGATGGGATCAACCGCTTGCCGCTCCCGCTCCTTATCGACGTGCTCGGCGCTCAATGCGCCGATCGGCACAGAACGCCCGTCGTCTATATTGGCATCGGCGACGAGACGACCGGCCGGTACGAGATCCCGTTCATCTTCGATCAGCTCGCCGACGCCGATCGGAATCTTCGCGAGCGCGGCGCGTTCTTGGTCGGGCTCCGCTCGCGAGGCGTACCCTTCGGCGTCCCTGCTCGGCTCATCCAGCCCTGGCGCAAGCCGTACAGGCAGTCCGCGACGCTCGTGCCGGTTGATTCAGAAGCGCCGGCCGCGCCAGCGGCGTCCACCGAGGTCGCTGCCGCCCATACATCGTCAGCCGAGCCTGCTCCGTCACCGGCGGAGTCGGTCGTCTCTGTTACACCGGCAACAGTAGCGGAGACGACGGCCACCGCGACGCTCGACGCCGTCGATGCTCCCGGCAGAAATGGCGCCGCCGCCGAGCCTGCCGCGCCTAGCGAGGAAGATGTCGCGGTGGCGACTCCCGAGCAGGTGGAGTCGCCAGACGAAGTGATCACGGAGCACTCCTCACTCGAAGCAGCCGCAGCGGAACCGGCGGAGATCGAAGGCACGGTGCAGGAGGTCGAGACGCAGGAGGAAGCGCCCGCTCCGAACGTGCCGACGGAAGTCGCCGAGGCGTGGGAGACCGTCCGCGCATATGAAGCGGCCGCGATTGCGGTCTTCGCCGAGTCCCGAGATGCGAACAGCGCCGTTCACCTTGTTCCGCCGACAGCGGCGCAGCAAGCCGCCGCGCTGACCGCGCTGCATCTCCTGGCCAGAATGGGAGCGCTGACCGAGGAAGAAGCGGAACGGCGGTCGACGCGAATCGTGGCGCTCGGGGAAGCGGCTGTCCGGCTCCGATCGCTCATCGAGCTGCGCGACGCCGGGCATCTCACGGAAGAAGAGCTTGCCGCGAAACGCGGCGCCATCTTCCGCCACCTGACGAGCGTGATCTCCGGAACGTGACGATGCCGGCCGCGTGCTACCATCTGTGAAACGCGGCCGGCGCGCCGCGCGTCCGGAGATGTGAGCTCTGCCGCCAGGCAGGGTGGGGGACCAAGGGCCCGCGGAGAGGGCGCGCCCGCCGCCGGACACATTCGCAGATCGGCAGACGAGGTACGATGAGCCACGGACGCATCGAGCGCGCGCATCGTCGCTATCCAACATCCCGCCGCCGCGCGGCGCAGTACCGGAGCTCGCTGCTAGCTCGCCGGGCCGCTGGCCTGCCGCCTCACCTTCTCCCCGGCGTCACAGGACGCGAGGAGAAGCGCGGACTCGGCTACTGGCGCTTCGTCATCGCCGGCGCCGTCATTTCCCTCATCTTGCTCTTCGTCGGCGTCGGTCTGTTCATCGCCTCGACCGCGGCGGCAGTCGCCGGCACGGTTGAGGCCTACCGCCGCGTCAACGAGAGTCTGCCAGACGCAACTTCCGTCTTTTCCAGTACGTTCGAGACGACGCGGATCTTCGACCGCAACGGCGTTCTCCTGATGGAAGTCGAGGCGCCGGAGGGCGGTTTCCGCGAGTTCGTTACGCTCGACGAAATTGCACCCGAGCTGATTGACGCGACGATCGCCGCCGAGGACGCGACATTCTGGAGCCACTACGGCGTCGAGCCGATCGCGATTATCCGCGGCGCGTTCATCAATCTGAGTGGCGCCGGCTCCTCGGGCGGCTCGACGATCACGCAGCAGCTGGCGCGCGGTCTGTACCCGGACCAGATCGATCCGAACGAGATCTCCATCTCCCGCAAGTTCCGGGAGGCGCTAGCCGCGGTCGAGCTCGACCGAAAGTTCTCGAAAGAGGACATCCTCACGATGTACCTCAATCAGATCTTCTACGGGCAGCGCTCCTACGGCATCGAGGCGGCTTCGCAAACCTTCTTCCGCAAGCACGCCAAGGATCTGAACCTAGCAGAAGCATCACTCCTGGCCGGTTTGCCGCAGGCGCCGTCGTATTACGACCCGACCGTCAACTTCGACATCGCCAAGCGCCGGCAGCGCTACGTACTCGACCAAATGGTCAAGTACGGCTACATCACCCGCGCCGAGGCGGATGAGGCATTCAAGGTGCCGCTCCAGCCGCAGACGCGCTCCGGCGGTATCAAGCACGCGCCCCACTTCACGATCTACGTGCAGGAGTACCTCAAGCGCACCTACGGCGAGGAGGCTTACTTCCGCGGCGGTCTCCAGGTCTACACGACGATTGACGTGGAGCTGCAGGAGCGGGCCGAGGAGATCGTTCGCCAGGGTGTCCAGGCCAATCTTCCTTACGAGCGGAACAACGCGGCGATGGTCGCGATCGTCCCGTGGAGCGGGGAAATTCTCGCGATGGTCGGCTCGGCCGACTTCAACGACGCGGGCATCGGCGGCCAAAACAACTACGCGCTCGCTCTCTTGCAGCCGGGCTCCTCGATCAAGCCGGTCATCTATGCCGCCGCGTTCGAAAGCGGTTGGAACCCGGGCACCATCATCATGGATACCTCGTTCGAGGAGCCGTGCCCGACATGTCCGGGCGGCGTCTGGCGGCCGCAGAACTACACCGGCACCTTCTACGGCGCCGTCAGCGTCCGCACGGCGCTCGCGAACTCGCTGAACATTCCGGCGATCAAAGCTGGCCGCTTCGCCGGGATCGAGCACGCCTACGAGCTGGCGAAGCGGATGGGCATCCGCACCGGGTTGCCGGAGCCCTGGTACAACTACGGCCTCTCCTTCTCGATCGGCACCGGCGAGGTCTCCCTCCTCGAGCATACGAACGTCTACGCGACCTTCGCGAACAACGGCCGCTACGTTCCCGCCACACCGATCCTGCGGATCGAGGACGCGCGAGGGAACGTCCTTTACGACCTGAAGGAATCGCTGAAAAACAACCCCGGCGAGCAGGTGCTGCGCGCGGAGTACGCCTACCAGATCACGTCGATCCTGACCGACAACGAGGCGCGTGAGATGGTCTTCGCGCGTGGCAACCTCTTCGAGCAGACGGCTGAAGCGCTTGGCCGTCCGACCGCCGCCAAATCCGGCACGACCGATGGTTGGAAGGACATCTGGACGATGGGCTACACGACCGACCTCGCGGTCGGCGTCTGGTCCGGCCAGACATCGGCGACCGGAAGCGCGGCAACGCAGCTCCCGCCGCGAGACGGCATCGAGGGCGCCGGGCCGATTTGGCAAGCAATGATGCTGGAGATCCATCGGAACCCGAATTGGTCGAAGTACCTTCTGGGGCCGGATGGGCAACCGCTCCCCGAAGAGTTCCCGCGCCCATCCGGGATCGAGCAACGAAGCATCTGCGCCGCGACCGGTCACAAGCCGACTGGCGGCTACGAGACGCGCACCGAGGTCTTGATCAAGAACGAGGGTCCCGCGCTGCGCTGCGATCAGCTTTCCGCCGACGAGCTTTCCGAGCTCCAACACGCGCTGCAGGACTTGCAGCGGAATGGCGGCAAATACACCGCGCGTGGCCGCGACAGCATCCAGCGCTACGCGAGCGTCGTCGGCATCTCCCGCGGCAGCAGCACCAGCACCACCAATCGCGGCTCTGACTTTGACAATAGCCCGCCGATCCAGCCGCGCTCCGGCGGGTGATGCCGCCCTGCCCAGCCGCGCTGGGTTGTGCCCCGGCTCCAATTGGGGCGATGACTTTCGCAAACCAGTCCTGAACGGTCTGATCCAACCAGGTCGTACGCCCGCCCACGCCAGGCTGCGCGAACTCCTACGGCCACGGTCGCATCGTCGCGCCGACCGGCCAGATCGTCGCCGAGGTCAAGAACGAGGAGACTTGGCAACCGCGATCGTCGGCCTCCACGGCGCGATCGAGCGCGCCCGCACCGAGGACTGGTTCGGACTCAACCTCCTGGAAGACCGCGACCGGAGTTCTACGGCATCCTGGCCAACAAGCGGGTCTATTACCAGTCGGGCGTCGCCCCGCTCCTGCATCAGCCATCGCTGGCCGGTCCAGCTCCGATCGAGACGCGCCCGGCGCCAGAACGCGGGGCCGTTACCGGCGACTGAGCACACCACGGTAGGGCTCCTAGCTCCATGACTGACGCGGAGCCAGGAGCCAACCCTTTCAAATCACTTCGAGATCGTTCAGGCCGGGCAGGGGCGGGAAAGGCGCGTGCGGCTCGGTCTGGTACCAGAACGCCGTCGAGGCGATGTCGTCGTTCCGCGCGTAATAGCGCCGCTGCCCCTCTAGCGGCGATCGCCACCCGAGCGCCTGGATCGTGACCCGTAGATCCGACTTGAATCGGATCGGGTCCATGACATGCCACCTATACATACCGAACCGTTGCTGCGTTCGGTATAGCCCATCCGGAATGATGACCTGGGGCAGGCCGAGAAAGGGCGTCGAGTAGATGCCGTACTGCCCTTGCGGGTGCTCGAAGTTCCACGCGCCGCCGAAGTAATCCTCCGTGCCGGTGCCGCAGATTGTGGGCCAGTCGGTATCCCCGTCCATATAGAACTTGATCTCGCCCTCGCCCCACCAGCCGTTTGAGTTCACGCCCCACGCCAGGTAGGTGCCGACATAGTGGCCTTGCCCGCGTACGCCGTCCAGGATCGTGTGCACCTCTCCGCTCGGGAGTGGGTTGTTCCGGCGCCACTGGGCATGCAAGTAAGCCCGGTCCTCGGGCACGTCGGTGAGGGTGTAGGTGATCTGGTAGTAGAAGCCGCGGATCTCGTCCGGGCTCAGGTTTTCCACCTCGATGCGCGCGTGCTTCCGGAACGGCATCTCCCAGTAGCTGTTGAATCCACCAGCCGGATTGACCGCGACCGGGAGCGAGGAGATATTGCACCGCTCGCACCAGCCGTTGCAGAAGAAGTCACCGAGCGGCGTCTCGATGGACGGCGTCTCCTCGCCGTCCCAATAGGCGCGCAACACCAACCGCCGCCAGGCGCTCGGGTTCACCGTCAGCCAGATGTGCTGAATCGCGCCCGGACCTTCGATATCGGCCAGCACTGCCTTCTGGTGGCCGGCGATATTGATGCTCGGCGAAACCTTCCAGCCGCGACCAAGCTCCCGTGCGGGGATCGCGCCCGTTCCCTCGGTCGCCATCCCGCCACGCCCCTTCTCGCCGGTTGGATTCTCCGCGCTGATCGATCGCGTCTCCGCGTTCGACAGCCGCGACAGATTGCCGAGATGCATCCCGAGCCCATTGAACGCCTCGCTCACGCTTCATCCTCCTGAAACGGCAACATCCTCCCCCAATCTCTCGTCAATCATCGCAATTCAGTGGACGCAGCCGGGCCACGTGCGGCACCGTCGGTCATTCCCTTGCCTGCGACGCGGCCGCGGTCAGCGCGGGACTACCGGCAACAGGATGTGTGACGGGCATTCCGACGAGTGCAGCACCATTTGGTGCGCGATCGCTATCCGCGTTCCGGTTGCCACATCCTCGCCCGTGTTGAGATTTCGGCTGAAGCGCGGGAAGTTGCTGCTGGAGATGTCCACGCGAATCCGGTGCCCTGGCTTGAACAGATAGCTCGTCGGGTAGAGTCGGACTCTGTATTCCACGACTTCGTTACGCTCGAGAAGCTCAGGACGGGCGTCATCGTCGCGAGAGCGCGCCCGGATGATTGCACGCGCACCTCGTGCGGGGTCTCCGCCGAACCAGACACTCGATTCAGGCTCATACCCATCGTCCCCGAGCCCTCCGTCTCCGTTGTCCACCGACTATGGCAGGGGCAATTGTCGCCGAATCGCGGGATCGGCGCGCTCACGTCGACCGAGAAGTCCGGGGTGATGGTAGCGGTCGCCGTCGGCGCAGAACCGGTTCCGAATCAGGAATCCAGAGAGCGTCCGAGCAGCCTATCGATCAGGTGCGTGCGCCATGCCCAGCGGAGCGCGACGGCCCAGCCCGCGCACGCCAGCCCGATGACCACGAGGTCCGTCCAGGCGAGGGACGACAATTCGAACGTTTGCCGGAAGTCCTCGTTCTGCAACCCGAAAAGCAGCATCCCGAGCAGCAGGACGCCAAGGATCGTCGGGCGCCAGTCGCCTTTGAGCGTCTCGGCGCCAACCCACGCCGGAGTCGGCGGCTGAACGAATGGGATGAGGAGCACGCCCGCTACAGTGGCGGCAACGGTCAGGACAGTGCGAGCCAGCATGGCATCACCCGTCGCGTGCCACCACGCGAGGTAGAGCGTCAGCGCCACCGGAGTGAGCAGCAACACCGCGGGGGCGATGAAGGGAATCGCTTTGCGGAGGAGCTGCCCGCTGTCGCGCTCCGGTTTCGCCCAGGCGGCGAGCGCAAGGGTGGGGATGCCGACCGTCAGCAAGGCCAGCAGGGAGTTGTGCTTCGGCGTAATCGGGAACGGCGCGCCAGCGAGTCCCGCACCGAGAATGAGCGCGAGCACGGAGAGCGATCGCGTCAGGAAGAGCGATATGACATCACGCATGCCGCCCATGATGCGTTGCCCCTCTTGGAAGCCGAGCGGCAGCACGGCGAACGAGTCGTTGAGCAGGATGAGGTCGGAGACGCCGCGCGCGGCGGCGCTGCCACTGCGCATCGCAATGCCGACGTTCGCCTGCTTCAGCGCCAGGACATCGTTGACGCCGTCGCCGACCATCGCCACATACGCGCCCTGAGCGCGGAAGGCGCGGACCAAGCGCTCCTTCTGCTCGGGAGTCGTGCGGCCGAAGATCGTCCCGGTTTCGGCAAGCTCCCCGAACTTCCGTTCATCCGCCTCTTCGAGCTCATCACCGGAGACGAGGTGGATCGGTTCCGGGAACCCGGCTTGCTGCGCCAGGGCGGCGACCGTCCGTGGATCGTCGCCGGAGATCAGCTTGAGGTGGATTCCGAGCGCAGCGAAGCGCTCCATGACCTCGCGTGCCTCCGTCCGGAGCACGTCCGCCAGGACCAGTAGCGCAAGCGGCTCGAGATCGGACGGTAGACGCGGGTCTCCGTTTTCATCGTGCAGCGATCTGGTCGCGGAGTGGCGTGCGAAGAGGAGGACGCGTCGTCCCTGTTTGGTCCACGCTTCGACACGAGGCTGGAGATCCCAACCCGGTTGCAGCGAGGAGGCAAGCACATCCGGCGCGCCGAGGAAGAACGCGCCAGACAGCGCCGGCTCGTCGAACGCGACCGCGCTCCACTTCCGAGCGGATGAGAAAGGCACCGAGGCGACAGCGTGCCGTGCTTGACCTGGACAGGCCGCCGCCAGCGCATCGCTGGTCCGGTTGCGAGCGCCTTGGCTAGCAACGACATCGCCGAGCATGCGGCGAATCTCGTCCGGCGAGCCCGACAGCGGCACCAGAGTCTCCAGGGTGAGTTCATTGGTGGTCAGCGTGCCGGTCTTGTCCAGACATAGGAGATTGACGTGGGAGAGCGATTCGATCGCGTTCGCGCTCTGCACCAATGCCCCGCTGCCGACGAGCCGCACCGCCGCCGCCGCGTAGGTGACGACGACCATCAGCGCCAGTCCCTGCGGCACGAGGGCGACGACGACCGCCGCGGCGCGAACGATCTCCCGCGCTGAATATCCCCGGTAGGCCTCATCGAGCGTCGCGTAGAACGACTCATCGAGTGACCCGAGCCATTCCGCGATCACGTCCACGAACCGGACGGCGAGGTCGATGATCACTGGCCCGGCAACGAGCACGACGACGATCACCATCACCCGGATAATGAGCTCGGTCTCTCGCTGGAGGGGCGTCTTCTCTTGCCGGAACGAGCGTGCTTGGATCGTCAGTTGGCTCGCTCGGCACTCTCTGCCCACTCGCTGGGCCTCAAAGACCCCCGTTCCGGCAACGCAGAAGCTGCCGGAATAGACCGTATCGCCCGCTCGCTTCGTCACCGGCTCGGATTCGCCCGTCAAGAGCGACTCATCGAGCTCCAGCTCGCCGCGCACGATCTGACCATCGACGACTAGTTGGTCCCCCGGCGCGACCTGGATCAAGTCGCCGACGACCACCTCGGCCGGGTTGACCTTCTCCGCTTCACCCTCGCGGATCACCGTGACCGAGGGTCTGGTCAGGAGGGCAATCCGGTCCAGCTTATGCTTCGCGCGCCCTTCCTGGAAGACAGCGATCGCGACGTTGAGCAGCACCAGGCCGGCGGTGACCAGCGCATCCCCGTACAGGCCCATGCCGACGAGAACGCCGCTCGTGGCATAGAGCACGACGTTGATAAACGTGAACGCGTTGGCCCGGAGAATCTGGCCGTAGGAGCGCGTCGTTTCCAGACGAACGTCGTTGCCCTGACCAGCCGCGCGACGCGCAAGCACCTCCTCCCGGGTCAGGCCACGCAGCGTTGGCCCGACCTGAAGCGTTGTGGATGCTTGTTGCACCGACGCGCTCACGATGCGCGAGTCCCTCGTGACCGGCGATACCGACGAAACGGCAACAGCCCTGCTGATCACATGGCCGCGGCCGCTATGAGTATCGTCTCATCGCCGTAGGAATGGCGATAGCCCAGGTGGAAGACAAGGCGGATCGGGCGCTCTCACGGCGAGCAATGCCGGACGAGCGCTTTTCACCGGTATTGCTTGCCCGCAACGAAATCGCCCGGCGCGAGAGCGGCGAAGCTCCCGGCCGGGCAGCAGCCTAGGTCGGTTCGAATGCTTACGCGCCTGCGGCAGTCGTCGCGGCGGAGGGCAGCGGAGACATCACCGTGTCAGGATCGAGCCGGCGCAGCAGGTCGAGCCCGATCTTCGCGCGGCGCAGCCGCTCGCGGGTGAGAGAGATAGCCGTCGGCTCCAGGTGCGTGCCGCTCGGGTAGATATTCGGCGCGTTGCGCAGACCGAACTTGAGGTAAACCGGAGCGGCGACGCGGACGATCTCGGCGATCTCGTAGTGCCGCACGAAGCCGCCCACATCGTCCGGCACCTCGATGTAGATGTCGAGCGGCATCGTCGTGGCGGCGCGGATAGCGGCAAGCTGCGCGAGCGAGAGATCGGTCGGCACGTTGAAGGTCGTCAGGCCGTTGCGCTCCAGCAAGGCAATCGAGGCAGGGTTGCTGGCGCCGAGCATAACGGAACCTTTCAGGATGAGATCGCTCGGGAGCTCGCCGGCGCGCTTCATCTCATTGAGCACCCAGAGCAAGCCTTCGTCGGTAATGAGCACGCTGTTGATGCCGTGCTCGCAGGCGCGCTTGACGTCCTCGACCGCCTGGACGATTTGCTCCATGCCGCGAATCTTTGGCGCGACGATCCGGCCCGCGGTCGAGTAGGCCATCGCTCCGGTATCCCAACCGGCGCGCGGTCCGACGAACAGGCTGACCTCGACGCCGCGCGACCTACCGAGCGCCGCCATCTCATCGAGCTCGGCATCGGTCAGGAGCATGACGCCGCTGCCCTGGCTGACACGGTGCACGGGCACCCCGAACTCGTCCGCCGCCTCGAAGACCATCCGCAGCGCGTTTGGCCCCTCGACCGACGGAATCTCCACGCGCCACTGCCCGCCGTCCGGGAACCGCAGCGGAGAGGACGGAAGCTCATGCAGATCACCAGATGGCAAGCCCATGCCGGCCACAAATTGCCTCGTTGCCGCTACTCCGCTCATCGTCCTCCCTCCTGATAATGGCTTCTCCTGTCCTCGAACTGCGCCGTCTCAATGGTCCGCGCGCCCGATGACGAGACAGGCATTCTGGCCTCCCAGGCCGAACGAGTGCTTCGTCATCACGTCGAACGACGCCTGCCGCGGCTCGCCGTGAACGATGTCGAGCCCGATCTGCGGGTCCGGCGTTCGGTAATTGCGCGTGGGCGGGATGCACTGGTTGGCCATCGTCAAGATGCCGAGCACTGTCTCGATCGCCCCGGCGGCGCCCATGCAGTGCCCGAGCGCTCCCTTGAGCGACGTCACCGGGATGCTGGCGGCACGCTCGCCGAAGACCGCCTTGATCGCCGCGGCTTCCGCCGGATCGCCCACCGGCGTCGAGGCGGCGTGTGCTTGGATATGGCCGACGCGATCGGGATCGACGCCTCCGTCGGCGAGCGCGGCCCGGATCGCTTTGGCAGCGCCGGCGCCCTCCGGGTGCGGCGCGATCGGGTGGTAGGCATCATTGGTCGAGGCGAATCCGAGGATCTCGGCATAGATGCGAGCGCCACGCCGCAGCGCGTGCTCCAGATCCTCGAGGACCACCACGCCCGCGCCCTCGCCCAGCACGAAACCGGCGCGCGAGAGATCGAACGGACGGCTCGCCTCCTCCGGGCGGTCGTTGGCGTCGGTCGCGAGCGCCTTCATGACCTCGAACGCCGCGATGAACATCGGATGGCTGTCCGACTCGACGGCGCCAGCGACCATGAGCGGCGCCTTGCCGTACTTGATGGTGTGGAACGCCTCACCGATCGCCTGTGAGCCGGTCGCGCAGGCCGTGACGACGGTATTGCTCGGGCCACGCAGGCCGAACCGCCAGTGGATCGAGTACGCCGCCAGGTTATGCGGAAACTTGACGTGGAGATGAGGCGGCACGCGGCTCAGCCCCCGCTCGAGGAACGCCGCGTAGGCAGGCAGCAAGTCGTCGTGGGTGCCGCCGATGCAGGTGCCGATAATGACGCCTCCTGCCTCGAGTTCTGTCGTCGGTTGGAAGTCTTGAGTCAGCAAGCCCGCGTCGATCAGCGCCTCCCCAGCCGCCTCGACCGCCCATCGCGCGAATCGCGAGGTATTGCGCGCCGTCTTGGCATCGAGGAAGCGGTTCGGTACCTGGCTGTCATCCACGTCACCGCGCACCAGGCACGGATGGACATCCGGGTCCAAATTCGCCGCCCGGCGCAAGCCGCTCTCCCCTGCCAAAATGCGCCGCCACGTCTCTGGCGCGCTTGGACCGAGCGACGTAATCGCGCCTAGCCCCGTCACGACGACGCGGCGAGGAGCGACGGGCGGCGGACCGCCTGCAAGGCTTCCGGCGCAGTGCATGCAGTAGCGGGCGACCGCGGGATTGGGCTCCCCGCAGTGTGGACAAGTCCGGGTAGACGTGTCAGTATCAGTCATCGAGAACCTCTGCAACTTCGGCTCTAGGCTGCGGCCACGGCTCCATCGTCGCGCCGACCGTCGAAACACCGACCGTGGCTGATGGGAGCAGCGCGGCAAGTATACCGAGCACTCGCGGGTGTGCTCCGCATCACCCTTTCGGGGCGTACTTACAGTCCTAGGAAATTTGTCCCGGAGAATCCTGGACCCAGGTCATCCTCTTGCACCTGGAGTGAAAAGTCTCAATAGCCTAAAAGTGAGGCGTCCGGTCAATAGCCGAGTCACGGCAGCCGGGCGATTGGTACCGAAAGTCAAGGAGACCCCGCAATGCTGAAGCGCCGGATCATGATCGTCGATGACCACCCGCTGTTCCGCTCCGGATTACGGCGCATTCTGGAACAGGATCCGCGATTGCAGGTGGTCGCCGAGGCCTCCAACGGCCACGAAGCCCTCCATGAGGCGGATATCTACAAGCCAGCATTGGTCATTATGGACGTGCAGCTGCCGGGCGTCACCGGTCTCCACGTCGCCTCGGCCCTCCGGCGGGAGCGGCCGAACACGGCGATCATCTTTCTCTCGATGCACGTCGATGATGACCGGCTCTTCGCCGCGATCCGCGTGGGCGCCTCGGCCTTCCTGACGAAGGATCTCGATCCGGCCAAGATCGTCGAGACGGTCCATGCCGTCCTACGCGGCGAGAACCCGCTGCATCAGACGGTGCTGACCAATCCGAACCTGGCGCGGCGGGTGCTCGGCGAGTTCCGCTCCCTCAGCGAGGGCGGTTCTGCCGACCCGGAGGTGACGCTTTCGCCGCGAGAGCTCGAAGTTCTCGACTGCCTGGTGATGGGGCACTCCAACAAGGAGATCGGCGACGCGCTTTTCATCACCGAGCAGACGGTGAAGAACCACATGACCTCGGTTCTGCGCAAGCTGCAAGTGGACGACCGCGTCGCGGCGCTGCGCTACGCGGTCCAGAGGGGCTGGGCCGAGATCGGGCCGCAACCCTACGCAACGGTGGAGCGCGCCGTGGCCGGTGGCTCGCGAATCTCCGAGGAATCGGCGTCCAACGCCTAAGCCTCCACCGCTCGCCTGAGCACATCGATAACATCCGCTTTTCGATCGAAAAGCGGATGTCCTGTTTATTTCCCCCGATCTGGCTGTCTCAGGTAGTGGGAACGGGATGGTTGCGTGCAGCGCTGTCCAGTGCCTCGCTGACCGCGGCAAGCAGGCGCTGAACGTCGAACGGCTTTCTGATGAGGCGTACGGTCGCCAGCGGAGATCGCCGAAGGCTTCGGCTCATTAGGATGACCGGGACATTGTCCTGGCGAGCGCGGAGTTGCACAACCAGCGAAATCCCGTCGAGATTCGGCATGACGACATCGCTGAGCACGAGGTCCGGATGCTCGGCATCGATTGCCGCGAGAGCCTCTTTTCCGTCAGCAGCCACCCGGACCCGATATCCTTGGGCAGCCAGAAGATCTTGGAGGAACGCACGCGTCGCGGCATCATCCTCCACGACCAGCACGCTCGGCCTCACCACTGCTGCCTCCTCGGCTCGCCACGAATCAATTTCAACAAGCTGGTGGCGAGCCCGCCCCTCGATCGCTTCTACCTGCATCTTAGTCACTGGCCGTGACAGGTACGTCGCGACTGGCGCGGGAGCGTTACAGGACCGTTGCGATTCTGGAAACATCTTGCAGGCGTTGGCGCGGCTACCGTAGACACACTCACCGAATTCAGGTCAGCGCCAAACGCCCGGCCCGAGATCATCTCAGGCCGGGCGTGACAGCTGCCTCGATCGCTTGCCCTGAGGGACATCAACGTGGCCGCGACCGAGCCAACCACGTTGCAGGGGAGAAAAAACTAAGAGGCGGAGCGACCGTCTGAAGCGACAGCCATCGCTCCGAACAAGGTGGGGAATGAGCTGAGGAAGTGGATGCGCTGCGGCGACGGGCTCACGTCGCCGGTGGCGGACTCAAGTTCGCGCCGCCCCACGAGCTGGCGCTCCCTTCCTCGGATCGGTTGTCAACGTTCCAAGTCGGGGGCCGGCCCGCGAGCCGGCATCTCGCGCATCCCATTAGATTAGACGCTACAGACCCTCGAATGGTTAGACCCTCTTGTGAAACGCTGCACAATCTCCCCGGCGAGCGCTCAATCCTCCACGATCAGCACCGATTCGCCGCCCCCGCGGACGACCGAGGTAAGCGTCGCGGCAAGCCGTGTCGCCTCGGCGTGGCTCATCGCGAGCCGCGCGAGCGGCGGCCCGTCAGCCGGTCCTAGCTCCAATACGATGTCGCCATTGCTGACGCGAACGACGGCCGCGCCAACCGGCCGATTGATGTCATCGCCGTCGAGCCGCTCCAGGCGCATGGTCTTCTCCTCGCCCCGCGGGCCGCGCGGCGAACGCTTGAAATGGCCCCACGTCTCGCCGCCGGACGCCCGTCGCAGATGATCCTTGTCTCTTCCGCTCGATCCGCTACGTGACGCTGCTCCTATTGCTCGATGCTTCGGATGGGCGAAGGATACCGCAGCGACTCTCGAACCGAGCCGGTTCATAAATCACCGTGCTGAACCACGCTAGCCAAGCGGTTATGGCTGGCCGATTCTTTGCAACTAGATGCTGCATTCGGGAACATAGCGATTCTTGCACGAAATGAGCCTCACGGATAGACTACATGACGGGTATTACCTTGTCGAAAGACCGGCCTAGCGGGCACGCAACGAAACCCCGTGTGGAAACAAGGATCATAGGCGCATCCGAATAAAGCTGGGAGAGGGGAATGAACCTGATCGACACTATTGACGAGCGCATCCTGGCGGAACTCCAGGAGAACGGTCGCCTGACGATGAAGGCGCTAGCCGAGCGTGTTGGTCTCTCTAGCCCGGCGATGATCGAGCGCGTGCGGCGGCTGGAAGAGCGCGGCGTGATCACCGGCTATCACGCGGTTGTCGATCCGAAGGCTCTTGGCCGCGCGCTGACGGCGCTCATTTCCGCCTCGGTCGACCGCGAGCAGACCGAGGCATTCCTGGACGTCGTCCGCAATGATCCCGCTGTCGCTGAGTGCCACCGCACGACTGGCGAAGCCGCCTATCTGATCAAGGCTCACGTGCCCGACGCGGCAGCGCTCGAGGAACTCGTCGATCGGCTCAGCGCGACCGGCGCCCGTTGCACGGCATCGCTCGTCCTCTCCTCTCCCGTCACTTCTCGCCCCGTGACCCCACCTGCCGGCGCGGTCCAGGCGCGGACCCGGCTGACGCGTCGCCGGCGACAGGCTGCGGCAGCCTCGGCCGATGGCAGCGGTGAAGCGACTCGCACCCGCCGCCCCGGTCGTCCTCGCGGCCGGCGCGCCACTTCTAGCCAGTAGCTGAGGCTGACGGCCGGCGTTCGGAGATGCCGGTTAGCCGGGGGCAGCGATGAGCGACAATTCACGGCCTCGTGCCGTCCTCTTCGATGCCTACGGCACGCTCTTCCGCCTCGAGGCGATCGAAGCGATCTGCGCGACCATCCTCGTCGGGCACCGGCCGTCACCGCCGACCTCTGAATTCTTCCGTCTCTGGCGCACGAAGCAGATCGAGTATTGCGTTCATCGCTCGTTGATGGGCGAGGCTCACTACCGAGACTTTCGCCAGGTCACCGCGGAGGCGCTGGACTACGTCCTCGCTTACTTCGATCTCGACATCCCAGAGATTGGGCGCCAAGCCCTCGTTCGGGCCTGGATGACGCCAGCGGCCGATCCGGAGGCACGCGCCGTGCTCGCCGCCCTTGCTCCGACTCCCTGCGCGATTCTCTCGAACGGCGAGCCTCTCATGCTCGAGGAAGCGGCGCGCGCCGCCGGTCTGCTCGAGCACCTCGACGCCCTCCTGAGCGTCGACAGCGTTCGCACCTACAAGCCGCATCCCAGCGTCTACGCGCTCGGCACCGCCCGGTATGAGTGCCAGCCGAGCGAGATCGCCTTCGTCTCCGCCAATAGCTGGGACATCGCGGGAGCGGGCGCGTTCGGCTTCCGCACCTGCTGGATCAATCGCAACCAACTCCCGCCAGATCGGCATGGTCCGCCGCCGGAATGGACCGTCACCGACCTCGCGGCCGTTCCAGCGGTCCTCGGCTCTTGGGCGAATCCCATTCAGTAGCGCCTCCTCCAGTCCAACCTATTGCGCCAAGACCACACGATGCATCTCGGGTGCGTGCCCGCTCGGTACACCCGTGGCGATGTGGATACAATGCCGACGGCCACAGGAGCCGGACAGAGCGATCCGGGACGCGGCGTGTCGAGAACACGGCCCCCGCGCCGAGTCCATCGCTGATGCGCATCGAGGAGGCGGGATCGTGACAGTTGGCAAACCCGAGGCATTCTCGCTGCACGGTCGCGTGGCGATCGTCACCGGGGCCGGAGGTGGGCTTGGCGAAGGTATCTGCCTCGGCCTCGCGAACGCCGGCGCGACTGTTGCCTGCGTCGGACGCACGCAGGAGACGATCGACGCGATCCGAGACAAGGTGCGAGCCGCCGGCGGCTCTGCCATCTCCGTGCTGTGCGACGTCTCCGACCAATCGTCTATCGCCCGGATGACCAAGGCCGTGGTCGAGCAGCTTGGCCGGATCGACATCCTGGTCAACAACGCGGCGATCTATCCGCGCCGCCCATGGACGGAGATCACCAAAGACGAGTGGGACCAGGTGCTGGGCACCAATTTGACCGGCTATTTCCTCTGCGCGCAGGCGGCGTACCCGCACCTGAAGGCAAGCGGCCGGGGCCGGATCATCAACATCTCGTCTATCACTATCTCCGGCGGCTGGAGCATGCTCCTCTCGTATGTCTCCTCCAAGGGCGGGATCGTCGCGTTCACGCGGGCGCTGGCGCGGGAGATCGGTCCGGACGGTATCACCGTCAATACGATCTCGCCTGGAGCGTTCCCGACCGACGCTGAGAAGATCCATCCCGATCCCGAGGGCTATAACTCCTATGTCCTGGAGCAACAGAGCATCAAGCGCCGGGGCACGCCGGAAGACATCGGCAATCTGGTCGTCTTTCTCGCCAGCGACGCTGCCTCGTTCATAACCGGACAGATGATTCATATCGACGGCGGGTGGGTAATGCACTGACCGGCGTCGCGACGGACGCCGGAACCATGATGGGAAGGGGTTGACGATGCCAACACTGTGGGGAGAGCGCATCTCACGCCAAGAGCTCTTGCGCCGGGTGGGGAGTCTGGACCAGGTCGCCGGGGTGCGGCTGGTCACCCTGGGCGATGGGAACGAGCGCGGCGTCCGCGTGCTCGAGTTCCGGACCGGGACCGGCTTCGAATTCGACGTCATCGTCGATCGCGCCTTCGATATCGGCCGCTGCGAGCTTGGCGGCCGGGCGATCGGCTGGCAATCAGGCGTGGGATTCGGCGGACCGTGGTTCGCCGAGTACGAAGACTTGGGCTGGCTGCGGAACTGGGGCGGCGGCCTGGTCACGACTTGCGGCCTCGAGCATGCGATGTTCATGGCCGAAGACACGGCGACGCAGTACCACTATCCGCCGAAGCAGACCGAGCGCTTCGGCTTGCACGGCCGTGTTTCCAACCGTCCAGCTCGTCTTGCCGCCTACGGTCACCGCTGGGAAGGAGACGAATGCATCCTCTACGCTGAGGGCGAGGTGCTCCAGGCCTCAGTCTTCGGCGAGCACCTGCTGCTGCGCCGCCGGATCGAAGCACGCGTTGGAGAATCGCGCTTCACGATCCACGACGAGGTCGAGAACGTCGGTTGGGACCCGACGCCACACATGTACCTCTACCACGTCAACGTTGGATTCCCGGTGGTGGACGAGGGAGCTGAAATCCTGGTGCCGGCTCGCAACGTGATTCCGCGCGGCGACTACCCGGCGGAGGGTTACCGCGTCCTGGAAGGGCCGCAGCCGGCATATGTCGAGCGCGTCTTCGAGCATGAGGTCATCGCGGAGAAAGACGGCAGCGTTCCCGTCGCCGTCGTGAACCGAGCGCGCGGGCTCGGCGCCTACGAGGTCTTCAATGCGCGCCAACTCCCGTTCCACTTCGTCTGGCGGATGGTCGGCGAGGGGACGTACGTGATCGGAATCGAGCCCTCCTCGAATCGGCCTTCAGGACGGCTGGATGCCCGCCAGCGCGGCGAGCTGGCCATCCTGCAGCCGGGCGAGAAGCGGGTCTATGACCTTGAGATCGGCGCGCTCGACGGCGAGGCCGAGATCGCTGCCTTCGCGCAGCGGGTCGCGGCACTGGGCGGCGTATAAGAAACGGCCGCGCTACGCCGGCATATCGCGCAGCCGGACACCAACCTCATCGAGGCTCTTCAGGAGCTCGGCCGGGTCTTCGTAGACGCGGTAGGCGCCCGCGACTTCCAACTCCGCCCGGCCGTAGCCTCCTGAGAGGAGCCCGATGCCGAGTGCCCTCGCTCGGCGCGCGGCTAGGAGGTCCCAGACGCTATCGCCGACGACCACGGCGTCCGTGATATCGACGCCGAGGCGCTTCGCCGCGGCAATGAAGAGGTCCGGGTCTGGCTTGGCGTGAGCCACGTCGTCGCGCGTGACGACGGGTACGCTCGGCGGTACCGCCAGGCTGTCCAGCACTGGCCGCGCGACTTCTCTCCGCCCGCTCGTCGCGATCGCCCAGGGCACGCCATGCTCTGTCAGCGTGACGAGCAGCTCGCGAGCGCCAGGCAACGGTCGAACGTGCCCGGCAAGCTCCCGGTACGCTTCCGCGTGGAGCGCCTGTAGACGCTCCGTCTCTTCCACGGTGACCGGCCGTCCGATCTCCCGCAGCAGCGCGTTGACGAAGAGTCCACCGCTCATGCCGATCCGCCGGTGGATCCGCCAGACCGCCAGCTCGATTCCTACCGCCTCCAGGGCGGTTCTCCAAGCGAGCACATGCTGATAGACCGAATCGACGAGTGTCCCATCGAGATCGAAGACAAATGCGGGTCCTTGCTGCATCGCTCGCTCCTTGTCATCACGACGGAAACGTTGGCAGGTCGCGGCGAAGCCGGCAGTTCGGCTGCTCCAGCACTGCCGGGTTGACCAGGTTCGATGGCACCTCGCCGCGCAGCACCTGGACGACGTGCTCCGCCGCCCTCGCGCGTAGATCCTCGACCGCCGCCGCCGAAGCGAACGCGACATGCGGCGTGACGATCGCGTTCTCCAGCGCAAGCAGCGGGTTGGCCGGGTCGGGCGGCTCCGTTGGCAGCACATCGAGCGCCGCGCCGGCGATCCACCCCTCTCGCAAGGCCTGCACCAGCGCCGCTTCATCAACGATTGCGCCCCGCGACGTGTTGATCAGATAGGCGGTCGGCTTCATCAACCGCAGCGCCCGCTCCCCGATCAGCCCGCGCGTCTCCTCGGTCAATGGTGCGTGGATCGAGAGATAGTCCGCGGCTTGCAGCACCTCATCCAGGTCTCGCGTGCCCCGCCCATAAGGCGAGACATCGTCCGGCGAGATGCGCGGGGTGTAGGCCACGATGTGCAGGCCGAGCGCGGCCGCCTTTGGCGCGAGATTGCGCGCGATCGCGCCATACCCGATCAGGCCGAGCGTTTGCCCACGCAGGCGCGGCAGCGCGCGACCCGCCGACGGGTTCCACACCCCGCTACTCGTCTCCCGGCTGAACCGGACGATGCCCCGCGCGCAGGCGAGCAGCAGCGCCAGCGCGTGGTCGGCGACTTCATCGAGGCAGAAATCGGGGACATTCGTGACCAACATACCGAGCTCGGTGGCATGCGCGACCGGAATGTTGTCCAGGCCGATCCCGTACCGGCTGACGATCCGGCACCTCGGCGCGGCGTCAAGCGCCGCCTCCGGCACGCGCTTCCAGCACGTGAGAATCGCGTCCGCCTCCGGGGCGTGCTGGACGATCTCCTCCGCCGTGCCGGCGCCCGCCACCACGAGCCGCGCCCCGATCTCCGCAAGCACCCGCTCCTCGATCGTCAGATCCGGCCAGGCGTAGTCCGTCACGAGCACAACCGGCCGCGCGTTGTGCCCACCGTGCCCCAAGTCATGCACCGCCACACGATCCCCTTTCACGATCGCTCCTCGTTACCGGGTACGATAGCGATCCGTGCGCGCGGCGCAAGGAGAGGCGTAGCTAGAGGGTGATCACCTGGGAACTGATAGCGGCCTGTGCCGTCGTTTACATCGGCGGCATCGTCTCCGGACTCACTGGGTTCGGATTCGGCCTCGCGACCGCGCCTCCCCTCTTGCTCCTCTATCCGCCGCCGCTCGCCGTGGTCATCACCAAGGTTCTGACCCTCAGCACGAGCTGGGTCGTTCTCGTGGATACCCGCCGGGATATCGTCTGGCGGACCGTCCGCGCCCTGTTCCCCAGCGCGCTCATCGGCATGGCGGCGGGCGTGGCGCTGCTCCGGCTCGCCGACGCGGAGACGATCCGACTGCTGGCGAACGTGGTCGTGCTCATCGCCGTCTTGCTCTCGATACGCGACCGTCGAGGCAGCGTGGAGCGCTCACCCCAAGGCAAAGCCCATCAGGGGTGGGCGACGATGCTGGCCGGGTTCACCAGCGGCTCCCTCTCGACCAGCACCGGTCTCTCCGGCCCGCCGGTCGTGCTCCTGCTGACCCTGCGCGGCTACGGCATCCACGCTTTTCGCGGGACACTCGCCGCCTACTTCGTCGCGCTGGACCTGGTCGGTCTGCCGGCGATCCTGACGCAGAACCTCGTCAGCCGGTCGTCGCTGCCGGTGCTGATCGCGCTCATCCCCGCCGTCCTGCTCGGCCGGCTAACCGGGATCGCGCTCTCGCGGCGCGTCTCGGTGCCGCTCTTCCGCCGCATCACGCTGGCGCTCCTCACCATCAGCGGAATCACAGGCATTGTCAGCGCGCTACTTGACTGACGGCGCGCCTACCTGCCCGCGCTCGCTAATCAACTACGCAACAAGCCATGCAGCCAGCCAACGGAATCGGATTCTGGCAATTTCCGATTCTAGAAGGGTTGACAATCTCGAACGTTTGATCTATTATGCAAGCTAAGCGTCGAAGACGCGCCATCAAGAGTGACACCAGCAGTTTGGTGTCCGGCAACCTGGTGACGACCGCCAAGGTGCCTTGTCCTCAACAGAGGAGATGGGCCGCATGTTGCGGAACCAAAGGTCGAACCCCGCACGATCGTGCGGGCCGGATCGTGTTCCCCATCTGAACCATCTCCCAAGAGCAGTCCGCGCTGAAACTGTCGGCCAGGAAATCTAGTCGGGAGGAGTTCACGATGGAACACGATGTGCCTGTGTCCACCCCCTATCTCGACCGCCTGCTTCGCTTTCTCTTCGGCGATGATTGCGCGGCAAAGGCGCGCGAACCCGAGTCCTCACACGCCGATCCCCTCGCCTGGAAGCAACACTTTCCCCGTCCACGCCCAATCGAGGAGCTTAAGAAAAGCGGATATCCACTAGGCATAGTCAATAGCAGCCACCGAATTCGCAAGCTTCTCCTGCTTCGCATGGGGCGACGGCTTCGCGACGCATCTCATGAGGACAAGATCGCATTCCTCGTGGCGCACGAAGCGCTGACCCGCGCACTTGAAAAGGCGCTCTTCACCGGACGCCTTTCTCGAGGCGATGGGGACACGACTCCTGGCCAAGCAATCGATCGCGTTGATTCCATCGCGGACGACCTCCTGGTCTGGCTTGACGATTGGGGGATTCCAAATCGTGCCGAAGCCTGCAACGGAAGCCGCGAAGCACGATCTCGGTACGGAGCCATCCGGCGGAATCCCGGCCGACTTTGAATTGAGTATGGTGGGGATGTTTGACCCACCTGGCCCAGCGGTTGTAATTCCCTTCCCAGTTCCCGAGCAGCCAGCAAACGATTCACCGGATCAGCCCGCGCCGGTCCAGACTATTGACCCCGAACCGGACCCGACTACCTCAAGCGAAGCTGTCGAGCTCGTCATGGTCCAGTGTGCCGAATGCGAGGGGGAAGGTTGCGACGTTTGCGGTGCTACGGGCCACGTCGCTGTCGACGACTTGCCTGACTGGACCATGCGCTGCCCCATCTGCAACGCGGCGGGTTGCGACTTCTGCAGCAAGCGCGGCTGGCTCAATTCGGAGAACTACCGCAAGTGTCCGCTTTGCAGGGGTTCAGGATGCCGGAAGTGCGACAGCCACGGCTGGGTTGAATACGACGATGAGCAGAGAGAAGAGTTTTGTGAGCGATTTGGTCTGGTCAACCGATGTCCATACTGCGAAGGTTGGGGATGCAGCGAGTGCGATCACCTCGGGAATGTCTCGGATGACGTCATTAACGAGATTCTGGGTGATGGAGCACCAATCACATGTCTGGCCTGCGGAGGCGAATGCTGGATTGACGGACCGGGGCCGTGCTCCTGGCACTGCCAAGACTGCGCGGGAACGGGATACATGCGAGACTGGGCGCTCTTTGGAATGGACCTCACCAATCGCGATCTTTATGGTGTGGAATTCTCGGGCGCTGACCTCTCGTGTCTAGATTTTTCTGGCTCAGACCTCAGCGAAGCTGACTTGTCAGCATCGGACCTAACCAGAACCAACTTCACCGGAACGATTCTCACCAAGGCTGATCTCACCGGTGCTAATTTGTCGGACGCGAACCCGGAGGAAGCCGCCGATCTAACCGGCACGCGCATGATTAACGTGACGGGCTAGACGGACGAGCAGCGTGAAGCCTGCCGTGCCAAGGGCGCCCTATTCGATAGGGAAGACAGACGCGTAGCCTCCGAATCGCAATTGACGACGACGGGCAAATAGCGCACAGAGGATGGGGGACAGCGGCGATCCGAATGACGGGTCGCCGCTGTCCCGTTTAGCCTCACCGATTGCGCGCCTGTATGAGCTCACGACCTACCTAGGTAGGCGTGCCCGCGCTCCGACGGCACCTACACCGGAATGATCAAGCTCTCCAGATCGCGCGGGTAGAAGGTCAGCCGCTCAGCGCCATTCTTGCGGATGACGACCGTGTCGCTGTGGCGGAAGCCGGCGAGACCGGGCACGTACAACCCTGGCTCGACGGAGAGGACCATGTTCTCCTCGATGACGACGTCCTCGCTCCCCTTATCGATGAAAGGCCACTCGTGCCCCTCCAGGCCGATGCCGTGCCCGGTGTGGTGCCGCTGGAGCTCGCCCAGCCCAAGCTCCTCGAAGGCGCGGCTGACGTCCGCTTCCGCCTCGGCAAAGGTGCGGCCCGGCCGCAGGGCGTCGAAGCCGGCCTGTTGCAGCTGGAGCATCAGGTCGAAGTACTTCGCGAACTCCGGCGTGGGCTCGCCGACGATCATCGTCCGCTCCAGCTCAGAGGTGTAGCCTCCCACATCGGCGCCAGCGCCGGTAACGAGCACGTCGCCCGGGCGGACGCCCACGGCGGTGGTGAGGCTGTGCGGCAACGCCGTGTTCGCACCTGCCTGGAACATCGAGACCACCGGCATGCCCCAGACCATCGTCAGCGGCTGATAGCTCGGGCCGAGCGCCGCCACCATCATCCGCGTCGCTTCGGCTGAAGCCTCGATAGAGATGTTGATCGGGTCGCGGCCGACCTCGATGCGCTCCTGCATCAGGCGATGCGCGAGATTGCCCCACTTGCAGCTTTCGATGATGAAGCGAAGCTCCTCCTCGCTCTTGACCGCCCGAAGCCGATCAACGATGTCGCGCGCCTTGACCGTTTCGACGCCCGACTCGACGACCTGCGACAGAGCCGGCCCGTCATAACCATTGACGTCGAGATAGCCATCGTTGTCGCAGCCGATCCGCTTGCCGGGCGCGTTCAGCCCCATCTCGGTGAGAAGATCGGCCAGGTGGTAGAGCGGGTGCTTGGTGCCACCCGTCGGGTACTCGGGATAGACCTTGACCCGCGTCACGCCGCGAGCTTTGGCGATGTGCTCCCGCTCCAGCAGCGGAATGAGCGCCCCAAGTCCGCCGTCCAGTCCGATGACGATCGCCATCGGCCGCTCGGTGCTGAGATGGAAGAACCCAGAAACGTAGGCCATCCGGATCGGGTGGAACAACACGAGGCCGTCCAGCTTGCGTCGCTCGAGCTCTGTCCGCACGCGCTCGACGCGAGCGTCGTACTCCGCCGGACCGATCTGCCATTCGAGGACCGGCGTTCGCTCCGTCGCCGGCGCCGCCGCCGCATGTGTCATCGTGCCTTTCCCGTCCGTCATCGCCATGACCATTCTCCTCTGGCCTAACTCCGCGTTTCCATGCGCAATCCACCGAGCCGGCGCCGCGTTATGCGCCGGCTCCGCATTCCTCGGGATGCTGCTCGCAGTACGGCTGATCACCCGGCAACCGCCCGCGGTTCCGAGCCACCCAGTCGTAAACTCGCTCCTGCAGCCGGGACATACCGGGAATCCGGTAAACGAGCCACGGCAAGCGCGTCCCGAGCGCGACGGAGAGTACCTGAGCGACCGCCGCCGCGCCCGCGTACCGTCGGTCGTCGGGCGCAACTGCCCAAACCGTGGCGGCGGCCTGCGCCTCAGTCAGCCCGTGCGCGGCCAACACGCCCGGCTTCTGATACGGCACGATTGTCACACGTCCCCGGCGGTCGAGCGACCGCGCGATGCGAGCCGATCGCGTGCAGAACCCACATTCCCCATCGAAGATCAACGTCAGCCGTTCGGGAACGCTTGTCATCGCCGGCGGTGCCGGGGATCGAGGGCGTCGCGCAGACCGTCTCCCATCAGGTTGAACGACAGGACCGTCAGGAAGATCGCCATGCCTGGGAAGAAGGTTTGCCACCAGGCGCCGCGGATCAGCTCACGCTGGCCGTCCTGCAACATATTGCCCCAGGAGGGCGTCGGGATCGTGACGCCGAGCCCAAGATAGCTGAGACTCGCCTCGAGGATGATCGCGTAGGAAAGCCAAAGCGTCGCCTCGACGATGATCACCGCCAGCGCGTTCGGGAAGAGATGGCGGAGCATGATCCGCAGCGGGCCAGCACCGATCGCTCGCGCGGCCGTGACGAATTCCTGCCCCTTCAGTGCCAAGAATTGACCGCGCACGAGTCGCGCCGCGCCCGGCCAAGAGGTGAGGCCGATGACGATCACGGTCGTTTTCAGTCCCGGCTGGAAGAGTGAGGCGGCTGTGATCAGCAGCAGGATCTGCGGAACGGAGAGGAGGACATCGGTCGCGCGCATGATGATGCCGTCGACGATCCCGCCGAAGAATCCCGACAGCGCGCCGAGCGCGACGCCAATCGTCATGATGATCGCGACCGACGCGAATCCGGCCGCGAGCGAAACCTGGCCGCCTTTAATCAGCCTAGCATAGAGATCGCGGCCGTTGCGGTCGGTCCCGAGCCAGTGCTCGGCCGAGGGCGGCTTGCTCCGCATGCCGGCATAGATCTCATCGTACGGATAGCGCGAGATCCAGGGCGCGGCAATCGCTGACAGGTAGAGGAGAATCACGACCACCAGCCCGGCCACCGCCAGCCGGTTCTCGGCGAAGCGCCGGACGGTCGTCCACTTCCGACGCCGCGGCAAATCCTCGAGGGCAGGCGAGGTCAGCGACGGGGAGTCCGAAACGGCGCTTGCGAATGCCTGCCTCGAGTCCATCGGTGCTCCCGTCCCCCTAGACCACGAACCCTAGCCTCAACTTGTCAATGACACCCGAGGATCGACGAGGCAGTACACGAGATCGGTCAGGAGATTGACGACCATGACCGCCACGCCGCTCAACATCGTCACCGCGAGGATGACTGGGTAATCCCGCTGGCCAATGGCTTTGTAGGCGAGATCCCCGAGGCCGGGCCAAGCGAAAATCTGCTCGATGATGACCGCCCCTCCCAAGATGCGCGGCAATTGCAAGCCAATCACCGTCACCATTGGGATCAGCGCGTTGCGAAGGGCGTGGCTGTAGATCACGGCACGGTGATCCAAGCCCTTGGCGCGCGCGACGGTGACATAGTCCTGGTTGACCACTTCCAGCATCGAAGAGCGCATGAAGCGGGCGAAGTAGGCGATGTTCGGCAGGGTCAGCACGAGCACCGGCATGATGAAGTACTTGATCCGTTCCGGGAATTCGGCGTTTGCCTGACCGGTGCTGATGACGGGGAGCCAGCCAAGCTTGACCCCGATCCAGATCTGAAGCAAGAGCGCCAGCCAGAAATTCGGCAACGCCAGGCCGAGGAACGAGCCGACGGTCACGGTGTTGTCGAGCAGCGAGTACTGCCGCGTCGCCGAGATGATCCCCACCGGGACCGCGATTGCTATCCCGAGGAAGAGGGAGATCGCCTGGAGCTGGATGGTCGACCAGAACCGCTCTCCAATCAGGTCGAGCACCGGCTTGTTGCCGAAGGTATAAGCCGTGCCGAAGTCGCCCTGGAGTAGGTTTCGCATCCAGATGAAGTACTGCACGGGGAGCGGCTTATCGAGGCCGAGATTCTTGCGGACCTGCTCGACGTATTGCGGGTTGGCCGCGGCGCGCTCGCCCATCATCGCCAATGCCGGATCGCCCGGCGCGGCGTGGATGAGCGCAAACATCAAGATCGAGAGGCCAATCAGTAGCGGCACGAGAAAGATTGCGCGCCGCGTGAGGTAGGCCCAGGTCCCGCTCTGCATCGTCAGCACCTAGCGACGGTGTCCCGATGGCGAATTGCGCCGTGTCGCTCCTCGAGGGGACGAAAGGCATGCCAACGGACGGCCCGGCCCCTTGCCCCAGCCGCCCGCACGAAGCGAGAGGAGGGGCAAGGGGTCAATGCGTACTTAGAGCTATTCCTCCACGACAGTCCAGTCTTCCAGCGTGTGGAAGAGGCCATAGGCGGCGCTGTCGACGTAGCCGGTGTAGCGCCGATGCACGACATGGAGGAACGGGCGATACCAAGCGAAGAACATCGGCACCTCGTCCTGGAGGATCGCCTGGATCTCCTTGTAGATTTCCTTTGCCTTCTCGAGGTCGAGCTCCTGCCGCACCTGCTCGAGAAGCGCATCGAGCTCGGGGTTGCTGTACTTGGCGAAATTCCCCGGCGAGCCGGTGTGGAACTGCTCGTAAAGCTCGCTCGGCTCCGCTGTCACGCCGGCGAAGTCGACGCCACAAGCGTCATAGTCACCTTCCACCGTGACACGCTCGACGAGCGTCGCGTACTCGATCACCTCCGGCACGACCTCGATGCCGATCTCCTTCAGGGCTTGCTGCGTGAAGGTCAGCCAGTCCTCGCGCAGGACGTTCCCCTGATTGACCATGAACCGGATCTGCGTGCCCTCCGGCATGCCAGCTTCCGCGATGAGCTGCTTGGCCGCCTCGACGTCGTAGGGGATCGGCTGGAGGTCTTTGTCATACGCCCAGTTGTCCGGCGCGATCGGCCCGTTGCCCGGCTGGCCGAGCCCGAGCAAGGAGTCCTGCGCGAATTGCTCGGTGTTGAGCGCCATTGCGATCGCTTTGCGGACTTCTTTCTTGCTCAGCCACTCATGTGTGCAATTGAAGATCCAGCCGTTGGCCGAGGCGAACGGCGGCACCAGGATCACGAGGTCCGAGTTCTGCTCGAGCTGCTCCTTCGCCGTCGGCGCCGGGTAATTGGAGGCATCGATGTCGCCGGACTGGAGCGCGAGAACGAGACTGTTGGCGTCGGCGATGGTGCGGTGAGTGAAGCTCGCCAGCGCGGGCTTACCCGGCTGCCAGTAGTACGGATTGCGAGTGGCGACGAAGTCCCCACCGACGTCCCACTTCTGGAAGACGAACGGACCGGCCCCCACCGGATTCTGGAAGAACGGGTCGTCGGTCAGGCTCTTGCCTTCCAGCTGCGCCTTGGGCACGACGAAGATGAAGCGCAAGTTGTAGAGGAACGGCGCGTCCGGCCTGGCGAGCGTGATCTGGAGCGTCTTGGGATCGACCACTTTGATCCCGGAGACGTCGTCCGCCTCGCCCGCCGCGTACGCCTCGGCGCCCTCGATCGCGAAGTATTTCGTCTGACGGGACGACCCGGTGGACTGGGCGAGGTGCCCCTTGATCGTGAACGCAACGTCATCAGCGGTGACATCGGTGCCGTCGGAGAATTTGGCGTTCGGCTGGATCTTGAAGGTGAAGGTCAGGTTGTCGATCGTCCACTCGGCGGCAAGACCCGGCTCCGGCGCGTACGTCGCGGGATTTGCGCGGACGAATTCGTCGAAGAGCATCTTGCAGCGCCAGTCGCCCTCGGATTCATCGGAGAGGAACGGATTGATGGTCTTGGCCTCGCCCAGGGTCCCGATGATGATCGTCGGCTCCTCCTGAGCGGCCGCGCGACGCTCGAGACGCGGGCCGGTCAGCGCCAATCCGGCAGCGGTTGCCGCCGCGCCGCCGACGAGTCTCCGGCGTGTCAGGCGAGATCGGACAAACGGCGCATCGAGGTGCAGCGTCATCTTCGACTCCTTTCTCCCGTCGCGTCCACTTCGCTCACCGCTAGCCGGTCAGCCACGCCAACCCAGGGTCCGCGGGAACCACCGCTCCCCTCCACGGCTCTACGAGCGCATCCGCCCTTCCAACGTTGCTCCTCCGGCCCCGCCGGCGATAGGCTGTTGGCTGCTTTGCGGATTGTCGTTAGATCGCAGGATAGATGTCAAATAATCGACGATAGCAAGTAGGTCTAGTACGCCTCTCGCGCCAATAAATTTCCCATGGTAAAGGTTTGGAAGTGCACTCTCGCGCCGATCGTGGTATCCGAAGCGCGGCCAGTCGGCATCTTGTCCTCGCCGCCCTCGAAGTAGAGCCCTACCCGATCGGGAAGAGCTTGTTAGGTTATGTCGAGGATGACCTGCGCCAGCGTGAAATAGATGATCAACCCGGTGCCGTCGACGAAGGAGCTAATGAACGGCGCGGAGACGACTGCTGGGTCAATGCGCAGCTTGCTGAGCGCGATCGGCAGAACTGCCCCAACGGTCGCCGCCCAGACGGCAATCGCCATCACCGCCACGGCGACGGTCAGACCCACTTCCGCCGTCCCCTGGCTCGTCAGCAAGGCGCGGACGAACATCAACACCGCCAAAACGATGCCCAGCGCGAGCCCGGTCGCCATCTCCTTGCGCAGGATCTGCGGCACATGACGAGGCTCGACGTCGCCGAGCGCGAGGGCGCGGATGACCGTCGTGACCGTCTGGCTGCCGATGTTTCCACCGGTGCCGATCAAGATCGGGATGAAAAGGCTGAGGACCGTCGCTTGGACCAGCACGCGCTCGTAATGATCGAGGATAGAGACAGTCACGAACTGCGCGAGGAAGAGCACCAAGAGCCAGACGACCCGCTTGCGAAACAGCAGCACCGGGGAGGCGCGCAAGTAGGGCTCTTCGAGCGGCGCGGAACCACCGAGCCGCTCGATGTCCTCGGTGACCTCGGCTTCGAGCACGTCCGCGACATCGTCCGCCGTGATGATGCCGACGAGCCTGCCCTCGTGATCGACCACCGGCAGCGCGAGCAGATCGTGCTCGGTTAGGATCCTTGCCGCCTCCTCTTGGTCAGTATCGACGCGGACCGCGATGGGATCGCGGTACATCAGCTCGCTGACCGGCGTGTCGCCCCGGCTGAGGACGAGCTTATGGAGCGACAAGACCCCCAATAGGCGCTCGTGCGAGTCGATGACGTAGACGTAGTTGACCGTCTCGGCCTGCTCGGCCACCTTGCGCAGCGCCGCGATCGCCTGATCGGCGCGCAGGTCGGGGGAAATCGAGACGAACGCCGGCGTCATGATCCCGCCGGCGGAGTCCGGCGGGTACGCCATCAGCTCGCGGAGCTCGGCCGCCTCGGCCGGCTCCATCTGGATCAGGATGACATCCCCAACGGCAGGATCGATTTCCTCGAAGATGTCCGTCGCATCGTCCGGACGAATCTCTTCGAGGATGCCGGCAGCCTCGGCGGCGGACATGCGCTCGAGGACATCGGCCGCGTCGCGCTCGTCAAGGCGCACGAGCAAGTCGGCCAGCGCCTCATCGCCGAGCACGCTGACGACCCGGCTCAGCTCGGCCGGCTCGAGATCTTTCAGGAGCGCCAGCGCGTCCTCTTCGACGATACGAGCGGCCAGCCGCTGGGCACGTTCACGATCGCCCGCGGCGATCGCCGCCCGCAGCTCATCGAGGACAGAGCCGACGCCGGTCGACTCCGAGTGCGGAGGCACCGACATGATGACCGGCGCCCCGGTTTACGACTGATTCTTGCGTTGTCGCGCGGCGACTCGCACCAGCCGCTTCAAGGCGCCCGCGCGCTGTGCCGGGCGCTCATCCACGACCGGCGCCACGGCACGAGTCTCCGTGGACGACGGAGTCGTCGGCTCTGCCGCCGGCTTCGGCACTGGCACCGTCCGGACGACAGGCCGATCATCGCCCTGCTGGATGTAGAAGCGCATCGGGGTTTGCTGCATGCGTCACCGCCTTTCTACACCGGGCACACTCGCCCGGCCATGTTCGCCCCGGCCTTCCGGGGCGGGCGGCACGCGATCAGCAGCAGAGGCAGATCATGCGGCGCACGACTCCCGGGAGGCGGAGCGTTCCGGACCTTCTCGATGAGAACTACCGGCGTCCAACGCCGCTCCCTTCACTGAGCCGATGGCGAGCGCTCTCAATACCCGTTCGGGTTCCTTGCGCCCGCACGCCAATGACGCGCCGACACCCTCGGCGCGTCTGCTGGAGCATAACCGAGCGCCCCCCCTTCGGTCAACCCAAATTTCACGAAATCATCGGGTACTCGCGCCCGTACGAAGGCGAGCGTTTACAGTGGATCGTTTCAGCCGTATACTTGAGCCATGCAGGAGCTGAGGGCGCCCGCCCTCGGCTCCTTGTCCATTGTCAGGCGTTGCTCCTCGCGCTCGTCGTTGTCTCCAAGGGAGCCAGCAATGCCGCGTGCGCTGAACGCTCATGCTGCGCTCCGAGCACGCCGAGTGCGCGTGGAGGGGTCTGGTGAGGCGTCGCTCGCGCCCGGTCTGGCAGGCGCCGCGCGCCGTGGTCGAAAGGATGCCCGTGATGGTGAGAGATCGCGTTGTCCGCTTGACTCCTGAAGGGAAGGCCAAGTTGGAGGACGAGCTGTCCCATCTCCTCAACGTCAAGAAGCCAGAGCTCGCCGCGCGCATCCAGGAGGCTACCGAGCACGGTGACGTCTCCGACAATAGCGAGTACGAGGCCCTCAAGGATGAGCTCGTCCTCATTGATGCCCGCATCCACGAGCTCGAGCAGACGCTGGAGCGCGCCGAGATCATCGAGCCAACGAAGGGAGACCGCGTCACCCTTGGCTCCGTCGTCACGATCCGCGACGATTCGGGTGAGGAAGAGACCTGGCGGCTCGTGAGCCCGGAGGAGGCCGATTCCCGCTCCGGGACGATCTCGACCGATTCGCCGGTGGGCCATGCGCTCATCGGCCGGCGCGTCGGGGAGAAGGCGACCGTCGAGACGCCGGGCGGCACGATCGTCTACACGATTCTGCGCGTGGCCTGATCCTGCGACAGTCGGGCGGCGAGCACGGCGCGCGCCGCCGCCGGTCGGCTGCGCGCGCCACGCTAACGCCGAGGAACCGACATGGAGCTTGAGCTTTCCGAACTGCAAGAGCTGCGGCGGCAGAAGGCTGAGGAGCTTCGCCGCCTTGGCCTCGATCCGTACTCGCCGCGCGCGATCCGGACTCACACGACGGAAGAGGCGCGAGAGCGCTTTCTGAAAATCGAGAGCGAGCGCGGCGCGGGCGCCGAGGATGACGAGCCGGTGACGCTCGCCGGGCGCGTCGTCAGCGTCCGGCACATGGGCAAGACAGCGTTCTCCCACATCCGCGACGGACACGGCGAGCTTCAGCTCTATTTGCGCCGTGATGACCTCGGCGAGGAGGAGTTCGAGCGCTTCCTCAAGCTCATCGACCTCGGAGACTTCATCGAGGCGACCGGTACCCTCTTCCGCACCAAGACCGGCGAGGTCTCCCTCCGCGTTCAGCGCTACCGGCCGCTGACCAAGGCGCTCAATGCTCCGCCGGAGAAGTGGCATGGCCTGCAGGACGTCGAGCTGCGCCACCGCCAGCGGTACGCCGATCTGATCGCCAACGAGGAGACCCGACGGGTCTTCCTCATCCGCTCGCGGATGATCAGCGCCATTCGTCGCTACCTCGATAGTCTCGGGTACATCGAGGTCGAGACGCCGACGCTGCAGCCGCTCTACGGCGGCGCCGCCGCGCGGCCATTCACGACCTACTACAACGCGCTCGACCAAACCTTTTACCTGCGCATCGCGGACGAGCTCTATCTCAAGCGGCTGATCGTCGGCGGCTACGAGCGGGTCTACGAGATTTGCAAGGACTTCCGGAACGAGGGGATCGATCGCAACCACTCGCCGGAATTCACGATGCTCGAGTTCTACGAGGCGTACGCGGATTACGAGACGATGATGCAGCGCGTCGAGGGCCTCATCGTCTACGCCGCCCAGGAAGCGCTCGGAACCACGCGCCTCGTCTACCAGGGGAACGAGATCGATCTGACGCCGCCCTGGCGCCGCATCACGCTCCGCGACGCGATCCGGCAGTACTCCGGAATTGATTACGTCGAGCACCCGACGCAGGAATCTCTCTTCGCGGCTGCTCGCGCGGCCGGCGCCGACGTCGAGCCGGGCACGGTCTGGCCACGGATCGTTGACCAGCTGCTCAAGCAGTTCGTCCGACCCCACCTGATCCAGCCGACGTTCGTGATCGACTACCCGGTCGAGCTCTCCCCGCTCGCCAAGCGCAAGCCAGACGACCCGACGCACGTCGAGCGGTTCCAGCCGAACATCGGCGGCCTCGAGATCGGCAACGCGTTCACCGAGCTCAATGACCCGCTCGATCAGTACGCCCGCTTCGTCCAGCAGCAGAAGGACCGCGCTGCCGGCGACGAGGAGGCGATGCCGATCGATCTCGATTATGTCAATGCTCTGATGTACGGAATGCCACCCACCGGCGGCGTCGGCATCGGCATCGACCGGCTAGCGATGCTCTTCACCGACCAGCCGAGCCTGCGCGACGTCATCCTCTTCCCGGCGATGCGGCGTCTCCCGGCGCAGCAGGGTGGGGAGCCGACCGGCGAAGACGACGCCAACAAGGCAACGAATTCCTCACTTGCCGCGACATAGCGAGTCCCTGCGCTATCATCACGTCAGGAAGGGGCCCGCTTGGATTGGGCTGCCGTGCGCAGCCGGAGGTTGGGGTGTATGGAGGCCAGGATGAGCGATCAGCCGTACCGCCAGCAGCGCGGCATGCTCGACCGGATCAAAGATGCGACCGGAATCTATGGCCTAGGCTTCGAGCGCGAATCATTCCTCGGCTTCATCCTGCCGTGGATCATCGTCATCGTGGTCGGCGGCATCGGTGGGCTCCTGATCTGGCGCTGGCTCTGAGCCACCGACGGCACCCCTAACACGACCCGTCAGTCCTACGCCCGTTAGTCCCCGCTAAACGGCACGAATGTCCATCTTTTCTTGGCTTGGCGAATCGCCTAAGATCGTCAAGGGAAGTTAGGAGTGCGTGTGGGAAGCGGGGGCTTTGGGATGACCCTGACCGTGAGAAGTGCGCGACGACCGGAGGGAGCCGGCGCCCGCTGGCGATGCGTCGTCTGTCTGCTCGCGGTATGGATGATCTTCGCGCAGGGGCTACCGGTCGCCTCGGTCTCGGCAGCGCCGACCGCGAGCTACTACTCCGAGGAAACGGGGCATATCCTCGGCGAGCCTTTCCTCTCCTACTGGGTCCGCCGCGATGGCATGAATCTCCTGGGCTGGCCGATCTCGGAGCCGGTCAAACACAGTGGCCGCCTGACCCAGTACTTCCAGTACGGCGTGCTCCAAGAGGCAGAGAACTCGCGCGGCTCCAAATCTCCGCGTCTCGTCCGCGCGCGGACCGGCAGCGAGCTGCTGGCCGCTCGGCACGCTCCCGACCGGCTGGTCGCTGGCCGGCGCGTCGGAAGCGAGCGCAGCGCGGCCGCATTCGCGGAAACGGCTCGGCAACAGGCTGAGGCGGACTCCGGAACGTTCGCGCGATTCCTCAGGCGCAACGGGGGCGAGGACCGGTTCGGCAAGGCGCTCTCCGCGCCCTACACGACTGCCGAGTATCGCGTGCAATGGTTTGAGTTCGGCCGGCTCCAGGAGCGATTGGAAGACGGCTCAGTCTCGGTAGCGCCGGTTGGCGTTGAGCTAGCCCACCTGAGAGGCGTTGACCTGGCGCCGGTTGACCGCGGCGGGCTCCTCCGGCTCGATCCTCGGCGATTCCGCGAGTTCAAGGGCGACGGCACGATTCCAGAGGCAAAGGGACGATTCGCGCCAGTCCGTATCGTGATCCCCAAGATCAGCGTCGACGCGCCGATCGAGCGGGTCGGGATCATTGACGGCGTGATGGACACGCCGAAGGACCCCTGGAACGTCGGCTGGTATCCGGACCTGTCAACCCCCGGCGAGCGGACGAATGTGACCATGGCGGGTCATCGCGACTGGTGGGGCATCGGTCCCACCGTCTTCTGGAACCTACAGCTGCTCGCCCCGGGCGACAAAATCTACCTCATCGCCAAGGATGGTCGCGGCGCCACCTACGTGGTCACGGAGACCTGGGAGGTGGACGCTGACGCCAACGCCGGTCCGATCATCGGCGATGTCGGCTACGAGGCCCTGACGCTCATCACCTGCACCGGGCCATTCACCGGTACCGAATATCTCTCCCGGCATATCGTCCGCGCTGAGCGAATCTAACGACGACTGGCGCGTCGCCAGTTGCTTCTTGCTCCAATATCCGCCAGCATTTATGAGACAATCTTGCTGATGGTATAGATCTAGCTCGGATCTCATAAGTGCTTGGCATGAAGGCGCGTCAGGCGCTCGGCCGCGCGGAGCGTCTGGTGATCACCAGGATGCCCCCTCCTTCCCAAGATGGGCGGAGTGAGGAGGAGTGATGTGATCGGGGCCGATCACACGAGCGGCGGCGCCGCTACTGCAACGCTCGCCCTGCGGAAGCCTGAGCTTGGCTCCCAGGAACACGCCGTCCGGTTCTATACGGCAGAGCAATCACTGGTCGACGACCTGTGCCGGGAGCTTGCTGCCTCCCTCCGTGCCGGCAAGGTGTGCATCTCCCTCTATAGTCCGGAACGGCTCGAACTGCTTGACGCCGGGCTGCGAAAGCTGGGCGTGAATCCTGGCGCGTCCGAGCGATACATCGCCGCCGATGCGCGAGAAATGCTCGCGACCTGCCTCTCGAATGGCCAGCCGAGCGCGGCGTGCTTCAACGAGCAGATTCACCGGCTCGTTGGCCATGCCCAGGAGATTACCGCCGACCGGCAGCCGGACATCATCGTTTTCGGCGAGATGGCCGCGCTGCTCTGCGCGGAAGGGCGTCATGAGATTGCCTGGCAGGTCGAAAATATCTGGAACGACCTGATTCGCGAATACAGGTTCAACGTGCGCTGCTCGTACCCGATCGGCGTCTTCCGGCGACAGGCCGACGGTGAGAGCATGGGCAAGATCTGCGGGGAGCACACGCAGGTCATGCCCGCCGAGGGCTACACCACCCTCAGCACGGACGACGCGCGGCTGCGCACCATCGCGCTCCTGCAGCAAAAGGCACAGGCGCTCGAGAGCGAAATCGAGGAGCGCCAACGGATGCAGGAGACGCTGATCGAGATGAACCACGCGCTGATGGTCGCGATCGCCGCGCGAGACGAGTTCCTCTCGATCGCGGCACACGAGCTCAAGACTCCGGTGACAAGCCTGCGCGGCTTTACTCAACTGCTTCTCCGCGATCTTCGCCAGGCGCAAGAGACCGAACCCGAGCGACTCGAGCGCGCGCTCGACGCCATCGAGCGGCAGACCGCCAAGCTGAACCGGCTGGTCAGCCGATTGCTCGATATTTCTCAGATGGAGGCCGGGAAGCTGCGCATCGCGCCGGAGCGCACCGACCTCGCCATGCTCACCCTCTCCGTGCTCACGCAGCAGTTCGGCGACGCACGGTCCAAGATCGTCTACGACGGCCCAACTAGCCTCGAAGCCGAGATCGACCCCATCCGCTTCGAGCAGGTGATCACGAATCTGGTAGAGAACGCGATCAAGTTCAGCCCCGAGGGAAGCACGGTAACCGTCAAGTTGCGCCGGCGCACGGACGGCGGCATTGAGCTAAGCGTCACTGATCAGGGTGTCGGCATCCCTCACGAGGAGCGCGAGGCGGTGTTCGACCGGTTCTACCAGGCCCACGCGCAGCGTCATCTCTCCGGGCTCGGCCTCGGCCTGCATATCGCTCGGGAGATCGTGACGATGCACGGCGGCTCGATTCGCATTGAGGACCCGGAGCATCAAGGCACGCGGTTCGTCGTCGCTCTCCCTTCTCGATTACCAGACGAACGGCACGGGCAGTAGACGCATCGCATCTATGGCGCATGTCCTCGTAGTCGACGACGATCCGGATATCCGCAGCGTGATCGTGTTCGCCCTCCGCGACGAGGGGCACACGGTTGATGAGGCCGCTGACGGCTTTGAGGCGCTGGAGGCGGTTGCCCGGCGGCATCCCGACATCATCCTGCTGGACGTGAAGATGCCCCGCATGGACGGCCGGGAATTCATCGTGCGGTACCGGAACCAGCATGGCCGGCGGGCAGCGATCATCCTCGTCACCGCTGCTAGAGACGCGGCCCTCTTGCGAGAGGAACTCGAAGTCGAGGACTTCATCGCCAAACCGTTCGATTTGGATCGTTTGGTGATGCGCGTCTCCTTGATCGCCGTCCGCGCGGCCGGCGGCGCTCGCCAGGACGTCAATCCGTAGTCAGCGCGGCATCCTTCTTGCCTCGCCTGAAATTGAGCGACCGCCACGCACTCGTACAGAAGGACGCCAAGCAAGGAGGGAGGCCGGTCATGACGAAGCAACGCCGCGAGGATCAGCCAGCGAGTGCGCGGCCTGACCTGCAAGCGGACGCGAACGAGACCGTCCACAACGAGCACTCGTCGGAGCCGGCGGAAGGCGCCCGCTACCCCGGCGAAGAGGCCGAGATCAACATTCGCGCGCACCCGAGCGAGCCGGCGGAGGGCCGCTGGGACATCGGCTAGGCGCGCCTTCAATCGGACCTGCTATTGGACCGGCTCGTCCGGCTCCAGGAACGCGATCTCCCGCACGACAGGATAGGCTGAGCCTCGAGCGCCCCGCTGGAAGAGGTTCAGGAGCGCTTGGCGATCCGCCTCTTCCAGGTGGAATCGCTGCGCCTTCTGGACGGCGACTAGGCGATCTCGATCAAGGTCATATTCGTCGGCCAGCGAGCGTCGAAGCTCGCGCCGACGCTCTTGCGCTGCCAAGCGGGCACACTCCAGGACGTCGAGGAGCCCCGTCAAGTCCACTCGCTTGATCCCTTTCGGCGCGACGAGGAGGTGACTGACCACCGGCTGTCCGGTCAGGATGAACCAAGCCCGGTAGAGGTCTTCCGCAAAGCCCGCCTCCGGCTCCCGCACCGCTTCCATCCCCTCGACGATGACGACCTGTGCCTCGGCCGATGCCTCGGTCGTCCAGTCAGTCGGGGTGATGCCGAAGAAGGGGCGCAGCGTGGCACGGGCAAGAAGCTCAGCGGTCCCGCTCGTGCCGTAGAGCCGCACCGCCGTCTCCTGCACCGCATCCGGGCGGACAGGAGAGCGCATTGCAATCGGCCCCTCGCGCTCACCGACGATCGCCACATCCGGCACGACCAGGTGCGTCTCTTGGAGATGGGCGATCTCGGCCGCCGGGATGAGCGCGATATCGTCCGGGCCAATGGCGGAGGCAGGAAGCTCCGGCGCCGCCTCGATTAGCCCGCCATCTTCAACCCAACCAGCGCGAATCGGGAACACCAACGGGGCCGTCGCCAGCGTGTCGTGCACGAGCAGTCGCATCGCCCGCTCTGACCTCAGGATGACGTTGGGAAGGCCGGCGGCTCGTAGAGGTGTCGCAGCGTCTCCAGGGGGAAACGGGGATACGAGCCGAAGATCTTCAGGATCGCGCACTTATCGCGAATTTGGTCCAGCGCCTGGGAGATTTTCGGGTCGAGCCGGTGCCCCTCGAAGTCGATCAGGAAGACGTACTCGCCCAGCCAAGCCTTGGTCGGTCGGGACTCGATTTTCGTCATCTGCACCTGCTGCTCGGCAAAGGGCGTCAGGATCGCATGGAGCGCGCCGGGCACGTTCGCCTTGATGGTGAAGCCGATCGACGTCTTGTCGTCTCCGGTCGGCGGCGAATCCTCCTGCGCAAGCACGACGAACCGCGTCACGTTCGCGCGGACGTCCTGAATGTCGTGGGCCAAAATCTGCCCGCCGAACAATTGAGCCGAGCGCTCGGTGCCGATCGCCGCGCGAGTCAGATCGCCGCTGCTGACCACCTCCTGCACCGCCGTCGCCGTGCTCAGCGCCGCGACCTTCTCCGCCTTGGGCAGGCATCGCTCGAGGAACCGGCGGCTTTGGCCCAGGGGATTGGGATGCGAGGTGACGACCTTGATGTCCGTCAGCGTCGCGCCCGGCGCGGTGATCAGGAAGAGGCGCACCGGGAGCACCAGTTCGGCCTTGATCTTCAGCGCCGTCTCATGGATCAGCACGTCAAGTGTGGCGCTGATCGCGCCTTCGATCGAGTTCTCGATCGGCAGCACTGCCTGATCTGCCAGCCCGGTTTCGACCGCCGAGGTGAGCGCGGGGATCGTGCTGAATGGCAGTAGGTCGTCTTCGTGGCCCGGCCCACCGGCCGCCATCAGTGCCGCATCTTCGCTGAACGTTCCACGGGGCCCAAGAAATGCTGTCCTCATTCGTAGTTCTCCTCCCGCATGATTGTCGGCCTTGCGTGGATCGTCCGTCCACCTTCCGGCCTGCCTATACTTCGCGTGGAAACACTGGCGCGCGCCTCATCGGCGGCGAGGGGAGGGGCAATGGCCCGAGATCGCGTCAAATATAAGAAGGTTCGACCACCCGATCCTCACTCGGTCGTCGCCCCCTGGCGGCTCTTCATCGCCATTCCGATGCCGCCGGAAGCGGTCGCGTTGATCGAGGATCTCGTTGGGACGCTCTCGACCGAGAACTGGCCGGTCCGCTGGGTGGCGCCTGACACGGCGCACATCACGCTGCACTTTCTCGGCGACACCGAGCCGGAGCGCGCCGAGCTTCTGCGCCTCGCGCTTGGCCCGACCATCGCCGAGCACCCGACTTTCACGCTCCAGACATCTGAGCTTGGCGCCTTTCCTAACGAGGATCGCCCGCGCGTCATTTGGCTGGGGCTGCGCGGCCAGACGCGAGAGCTGAGCCGTCTCCACAGAGACCTCGCGGACCAGCTCACCGAGCTCGAGTTTCCCGTTGAGGAGCGCCGGCTGACGCCGCATATCACGCTCGGTCGTTTGCGCCTGCCGCCGTCGCCGGAACTCGCGGCCTCGATTCGGCGTCGCTTGGCCTCGCCAGCGTTGCAAGACCGCCTCGCGAGCGCCCCGGTCACAATCCCGGTGAAGGACGTGCTCCTCGTTCGGAGCTTCTTGGAGCGGACGGGCGCCCGGCATCAGCCGATCGCCCGCTACCCGCTCGCCACCACTGAGCGAACATGACGCGCCCCGCGCCCCGAGTCGCGCTCTGCGGTCCCGGCGAGCCGACGCCAGAGGAAATCGAGGCAGCGGAGCGCGTCGGCTTTCTCCTCGCGAGCCACGGCGCGATCTTGGTCTGCGGCGGGCTGGACGGGGCGATGGCGGCTGCTTGTCGCGGCGCGAAGCAAGCCGGCGGCACGACGATCGGCATCCTGCCCGGTTACGATCCCGCGGCCGCCAATCCCTGGGTAGACCATCCCATCTGCACCGGCATGGGCCAAGCGCGCAACGTCATCGTCGTCGCTTCCGCAGATGCCGCGATCGCCGTCGGCGGCGGCGCCGGCACCCTGTCGGAAATCGCGCTGGCCTTGCGCCTGCGCCGACCCGTCGTCCTGCTCGGCGGCTGGGGCCCGGTGCTCGCCACGCCAGCGGCCGAGCCGATCCTCGCCCGAGTCGGCGGCGTCATGCGGCAGGCTTCGACACCGGAAGAAGCCGTCGAAACGGCGCTGGCGCTCTGCCAGGCGACGCCGGAACCGAGACCAGGCTCCTAAGCTCCCGAGCCTCTTCCCATCCCCGCGGGCGGTATCATTAGCAGTGAGGCATCGCATCCCGATGGAACGCGTGCATCATCGCGCCACGATGCCCCATGCGTAAAGATTCAAGGACTAGACGATGAGTAACCTGTTGACAACCCTGGCCGAGATCGACCGGCGATACCACGAACTGGATCATCTGCTGGCCGATCCCGCGATTGCGACGGACCCTCAAAAACTCCAGGAATACGGTCGAGAGCGCGCGGAGCTGGAGGAGGTGGTCGCCGCCTACAAGGAGCTGCGCGATACGGAAAGCCAGATCGCGGAGACGGAAAGCCTGACGCGCGATCCAGACCCAGAGATCGCCGATCTCGCCATCGATGAGTTGAAGCGGCTGCGGGAGCAACGCGAGCAGACGCTGAAGCGGATCAAGCTGCTCCTGGTGCCGAAAGACCCGAACGACGAAAAGAACGTCATCGTCGAGATCCGGGCAGGCACCGGCGGGGAGGAAGCGGCGCTCTTCGCCGCCGACCTCTTCCGGATGTACACGCGCTACGCGGAGCGCCAGCGCTGGAAGGTGGAGGTGCTCTCCAGCACGGAGACGGACACCGGCGGCTTCCGCGAGATCATCTTCAAGGTCTCCGGCAAGGGCGCCTACAGCCACCTTCGGTACGAGAGCGGCGTCCACCGCGTGCAGCGCGTGCCAGTAACGGAGAGCCAAGGGCGCATCCATACCTCGACTGCGAGTGTGGCTGTCTTGCCGGAGGCCGAAGAGGTCGATATCAAGATCAATGAGGAAGACCTGAGGATCGACGTCTTCCGCTCGACCGGACACGGCGGGCAGAGCGTCAACACCACCGACTCGGCCGTGCGCATTACGCACCTGCCGACCGGCTTGGTGGTGACCTGCCAGGACGAGAAGAGCCAGCTCAAGAACAAGACGAAGGCGCTGATGGTTCTCCGCTCGCGCCTCTACGAGATGGAGCAGCGGCGATTAGCGGAAGAGCGGGGCGAGGCCCGACGCTCCCAGATCGGTAGCGCCGAGCGCAGCGAGAAGATCCGCACGTACAACTTCCCGCAGGACCGCGTCACCGATCACCGGCTCAAGCTGAGCCTGAGCAACCTGCCCGCGATCCTCGACGGACAGCTTGACGAGCTGATCCAGGAGCTGCGCGCCGCCGATGAGGCAGAGCGCCTCGCCGAAGCCGGGCTGGACGACCGCGCCGAGGCCGCCGATTAGCCCGGCGAAGTTCCTCCTGAACGAAGACTAAGAATGAGGACGCGGCCGGGCTGAGACATCGCACTGGCCGCGTCCTCGTGTCTCCCTACGTTAGCGATGGACTACTGGCCAAGCGTCGGGATCGGCGTCACCCCGGCGGGCACGGCGCCTCCCGGCTCCTCAGGCTCAGCCGGTGTGCCATCCGCGGCAGGCGTCGCTGACTCTGGCGTCCCGGTCCAGCCGATCGGTGTGGCCGGCTCCGGCGGCGGCGCGCTGAATTGCTCGCGGACTTCGGCAACCACAGCCGGATCGACCGCCGACGCCTGATTGCCCCAAGCCTGCCGGATGTACGAAACGACTCCGGCGATCTGCTCGTCCGAGAAGCCGCGGAAGGACGGCATCCCTGCCCGTCCATTCAACACGGTCTGAACGACCGGGCGCGGATCTTCGATCGTGACGAACGGGTTACCGGCCAGCGCCGGGATGCCGCCGATACCTTCGCGCATGACCCCCGCCCCTTCCGGCCGGTGACAAGAGACGCAGATGCTCGTGTAAATCTGCTCTCCCTGGGCAATCAGCTCCGCCTCACTCGGCGCGGCGACCTCCGGAGAGGCTTCTTGGGCGACTCCCAAGCCAGGCACGACGACCGCCAGCAACGCAAGGGTCGCGATCGCGAGGAGAGCGAGCTGCCGTTGACGTGTGTGGGACATCCGATTCCTCCCTCCTGACGTCGCCAGAACGGCTGACGCGGCGACACGGCGAACAGCTCACTTTCATCCGCTCTGCATCGCTCTCTCGTGCAGCTTCTCGATCTGCATCCAGGCGGACTGGATCGCCCCTTCCATCCAGCCAGGGATCTGGCTGATGAAGTCGCCGGCGAAGTAGATGCGACCGTCCGGCTCCAGCAGGCGCGGGTAGTAGTTCTCCCGCGCGTAGTTGGACCAGCCGGCCCAGCCGCCCATCGCGTACGGCATCCGGTGCCAGGCGACGGAGAAGCCCTTCCCGTCGTACTCCTCGCGGAACTGTGGGTGAATCTTGCTGCCGAAGTCGAGCGCGACCTCGATTCGCTCTTGCAGCGACAAGGCGCTGACCTCGGCCGCGGCATTGCCGAAGTTGTAGTAGGCCTGGATGACGCCCTTCTCGGTGTGATAGTCCCAGGTCGGATACGAGATCGTCCCAATTGCCGGGTTGTTCGTGAACGTCAACCCGCCGTAGATCCAGTCGTCCTCCTCCCAGAACCGGCGCTTGAATTGGAGGCCGAGCTTGCCGACGATCGCATATGCTGAGCCCCGGATCGCCTCCAGGGTGGGCCCGGAGACGTCAACGCGTGGCATGCGGCTCAGGACCGACAGTGGGATTGTCGAGATGCAGTAGTCGGCGGTCGTCGTCCTCGTCTCGCCGCTCGGCTTGTCGACATAGACGATCTCGACGCCGGTGTCGCTCTGCCGGATCTCGCGGACTTCTGATTCGAGCAGAAGGTGATCGGCGACCCGCGGTTGGAAGCCCTCCTCGTAAATTTGGCTCATCCCCTTGGCCGGCTTCGTCATCACGGGCTGGTGGAGAAGATTGCCGAGCGGCGTCAGATCGCCAGACACTTGCACGAACGGCAGCAAATCCTGCAGCGGGAACGGCGCGGTTGGCACCTCACGCTGGAGCCCGGCTAAGTCCAGCCCGGACCAGCCACGCGCGACGTTCGGCTGGTAGGTCAGATCATCGGAGGAGAGCAGGCCCAGGTCGATTAGATAATCAACGAATGCGTCACGATCCTCCTCGGTCAGCTCCAGGTCGAGGAGATCCTGGCTGATCGCCTTGGCGAGCAGCTCCGAGGTGTAGCCGCGCATATCCACGACGATCTCTCGGATCCGGACTGGCCGTTCATTGAGCGGGCCGCGAATGCCGGACATGTAGGCGAAGGCGTTCATGTTGAGGTCGGTGTGGTGGATGGTGGGGATCTGGAACTCGCGCATGTAGTGGTGGACGCCGCGATGGACATACGGGATGCGCCAGGCGCCGGCGTCGAACCACTGGCCCTCGTCGAAATCGCAGACCTGCTCTTCGCCGCCGAGCTCATGGGTGCGTGCCCCGCGACGAGCGGTGAAGACGTGGCCGCCCACCCGATAGTCGGCCTCGATGATCTGAATCTGGTAGCCGCGCTTGGAAAGCTCGTAACCGGCAACCAATCCGGCCGGACCAGCGCCGAGGATCACCACACTCTTGCCGCTGGCATCCCCTTCGAGAGGCGGTGGTTCAGTCTGCTTGGCCTCCGCGAATTGCCCCCAAGCGCTCAGCGCGCTGAAAGCGGCAGCCGCGCCGCCGACCGCGCCAACAGCCTGGATGAAGCGCCGGCGTGTCAGAGTCTGGGTCTTGCCATTGGGAATTGACCCACCCACTACGTCGGTCATCGGGACCTCCTTCCCCGCCGGCGGAATCGTCTACCGACGGTCGCTTGGATGCCGTCTGCCCACCGCTGACTGGCGCTCGATTCCGGCGATTGCTGCTCCGCCCATCGCGTCGGTGCTCGACACTCACGGCGAGAGCAAACTGCCGAAAATTCAGCCGCAACCGGCAGGCACCGCAGGTTCTATGCCATGAAGGATGGGAAGGAAGGGCAACGCGACCGTACGCGGCCATGTCGCCGCGCCCAATGATGGCGCACGGTCTCAAGACCTCAACGCCTCGACTCGACCGGTTCAACGGTTCGCGGTCGAGCGGAGGTGAAATTCAGGGGAGCATCATGGGATTGGCGGGGCCCGGATGACCCCGCCGCGAAGAATCGAGAGGGTTAGACGAGCGCCAGCGCGCGCACCGGCCCACCGGAAGCATTCTCATGCTTCGGGCCGCCAACGATGATCGTCGCGCCAGACGGCGGCACGGTGGCGAGATTGGCCAGATTCTCCAAGCCGTACTTCCCGGCGCCGAGCACGGTGACGTGGGTCGCGAAGTCGGTGGTCGGACCGTAGTCGAGACTGATCGTATCGACGCCGATGCCGACGATCTGCCGCTCGTTCACCAGGAACGCGGCGGCATCGGGGTGCCAACCGGGATAATGCTGCACGTCGTTCTCGTCAATGTTGAGGTAGCTCGTCGGATCGCTGACGCGCGACTCCCAGCCAGAGTGCATCGCGACGAAGGCTCCCGCCGGGATCGGGCCATACTGGCTCTCCCAAGCCAGGAGATCGTCCACCGTCACCTGCGCATCGGGATCGGTCGCCGCCCGCTCATGGATGTGCACCACGCAGAGGGGAGCGATCAGCACCTCGGGTGGAAGGTTCTCGGCCGTCATTCCATCGGCGATGAAATGCGCCGGAGCGTCCATATGCGTTCCAGTGTGCTCATCGAGCGTCAGCTGGTTCTTGAAGAAGCCGTTCTCCTCGATCGTGACGAGCACGTCGATTCGCATCTGTTGCGCGCCGGGGAACATCGGGAAATTCGGTCCATGAACGTGCGTCAGATCGACAATCTGCGTGAACCCGCTGGGCAACACGGGAGTCGCCAGCGGCGACGCGACCGGCGTCCCCTCCTGGGCGCGAGCCGCGCCCGCGCCGCGCCCGAGCGCGCCGACCATGGCTGCCGCGCCGAGCGCCCCCGCGCCGGAAATGAAGCGCCGTCTGGAAATCTCCTGCCTAACCTTCGCGATGATTTCCGGCGAGCACATGCGTGGATCCCCTCCTTCGCAACAACGGGCCCAACACTGAGCCCGCGCCAACAACAGATCGAGGAACCCAACCTTCCCGGTGCAACTATCATCTTACATCGCGGAAGTGGCTTCGCAATGGCAGGACAATGAAGTGCCAATCGCTTGAAGAAACGACGATCGCCGAGGTGCTGCGCGCGGCAAGCGAGCAGCTCGCGCGGCAGGGCTCGCCGACGCCTCGGCTCGACGCCGAGGTACTGCTACGGCACGTCCTGGGCCTCGACCGGACGGCGCTCTTCCTGCGCCTCAACGCACCGCTGGAGCCTGAAGATCTGGCGCGGTTCGAAGCGCTCCTCGCACGCCGGCTCGCTGGAGTACCGGTTGCGTATCTGATCGGCGAGCGGGAGTTTATGGGATTACCGTTTCACGTTGGGTCAGGGGTGCTCGTGCCGCGCCCGGAGACGGAGCACCTCGTCGAGTGGGCCTTGGAATGGCTGAGGGCGCGGCCAGGGAGCAAGATCGTTGACGTCGGGACGGGCAGCGGCGCGATCGCGCTCTCGATCGCCCACCACGTGCCGCCAGTGCCGGGCCAGCTAATCGTCGGCGCTGATATCTCGCGAGACGCGCTCCGGATCGCGGCGAGCAATCGAGAGCACCTCGGGCTCAACGAGCGCGTGCATCTGGTCCGCGGTGACCTGCTCACCTGGTGCCGAGGCCCGCTCGATCTCGTCCTGGCGAACCTGCCCTACCTCCGCCCGAGCCAGATCGCCGAGAACCCGGAGATCCACGCCGAGCCCAGGCTGGCGCTGGAGGGCGGCCCTGATGGATTCGATCTCTACCGCCGGCTCCTGGCGGATGTCGAGCGCGTGCTCGCGCTGGACGGCGCGCTCGCCTACGAGATCGATCCCTCCCAGGCCGATCTGGCGCTCGCGGCCACCAGCGCCGCCTTCCCCGGCGCGCGCGTCAGCATTCGGCCTGACCTCGCAGGGCTGCCGCGCCTTGTCGTTGCGGAGCGTGACGCCGGTCGCGGTATGATGCCGGGGTGATTGTCGCTGCCGGGGCAAGGAGCATCTGTCGTGTCGATCCCTGGAAAGGATCCCCGTCTCACACCATACGGTGAGACGAATCTGGGCACGCCGCCAGAATTGCTGGACAGCTTCATCGTGCCCAACGATCGCTTCTTCGTCCGTTCAAACGGGCAGATCCCGACGCTTGACGCTGAGACGTGGCGCCTCCGTGTTGGCGGCCAGGTGGAGCGACCGCTGGAGCTCTCGCTCGCCGATCTCCGCGAATTTCCAAACCGTACCCTGACGGCTTTTCTGGAATGCTCCGGCAATAGCCGCACGCGCTATTCCCCGCCAGCCGAAGGGACACCGTGGAAGAACGATGCAATCGGGAACGCGGTCTGGACCGGGACGTCGCTCCGTCACGTCCTTGACGCGGCCGGCGTGCGCGACGGCGCCGTGGATGTCGTCGCCCAAGGCGCGGATCTGCCAGACATGCGGCGCTCGCTGCCGCTGGCAACCGCCCGCGACCCGGACGTGCTCCTCGTCTGGGAGATGAACGGTGAGCCGCTGCCAGCGGCGCACGGCGGTCCGGTTCGGCTCTTCGTCCCGCGCTGGGGCGGAATCGCTTCGACGAAGTGGCTGATCGAGCTAGAGGTGCTCGATCGGCCGTTCACCGGCCATTACCAGGGCGATCTCTATGTTCTGATCTCCCCAGAGGGCGAGAAGCTCGAGCTCGTCCGGGAGATGCCGGTCAAGTCGATCATCACCCACCCGCTGGCCGAAGCAGTCGTCCGGCCCGGCTCGGTCACGATCTCCGGCTTCGCATGGTCCGGATTGGCCGGCATCGCCCGCGTCGAGGTCAGCACTGACGGCGGGGCATCCTGGGCCGACGCCGAGATCGTGGAGCGGGCCGGTCCGCTGGCGTGGGTGCGCTGGACGCACACATGGAACGCGCGGCCGGGCACGGTCCACCTGCGCTGCCGCGCGACTGATGAGCGCGGATTGACGCAGCCGGTTACCGCGCGCTGGAACGCAAAGGGCTATCAGAACAACGCGATTGATGAAGTTGTCGTGACGGTTGCCGAGACAGACATCACTAGGGAGTAACCAAACGGTTCACTATGGGAGTGATTGCAGTCTTACCTGAGTCAGAAATCGAAGAGCTATTGCGAACGGCGGTCGTCGGCCGGATCGCGTGCTGCGGACACGGCAGCGAGGGCGACGGCCGGCCGTATGTCGTCCCTCTTGCCTACGGCTACGACGGTGAAGCCGTGTACGCGCACAGCTCGGTTGGTCGCAAGATCCGCCTGATGCGCGCAAATCCGCTCGTCACGTTCGAGGTCGACGAGGCGGAGGCGCCGGACCGGTGGCGCAGCGTCATCGCCGAGGGGGTCTACGAGGAGCTGACCGACCCGGCCGAGCGCGAGCGGGCAATGGCGATCATCTATCCCGACCCGCGGACGCGCCCGGAGCTGCCGCCGGAGACGATCATCTACCGCATCCGACTGACAGCCAAATCCGGGCGCTACGAGGTGCCGAGCCCCGACGGGGAGTCGGCATAGCGCCCGCGAGAGAGGAGAATCGTTCGTGGACCCGCTCGCGCCCGCGCCGGCAGAAGGACGGCCAACTGCCCGCTCCGGCCGGTTCCGCTCCCTCGATGAGCGGCCGGTCAACCTCGATGGGTTCGTCCACGAGACGCCCGATCTCGGCTTCGCCGCGATGCGCTCGCCGCACGATCCGCCCGCCTCACTGCGAATCGAGAATGGGCGCGTTGTCGAGCTAGACGGCAAGGCGCGCTCGGAATTCGACCTGATCGACCGTTTCATCGCCGACCACGCGATCGATCTCACCGTCGCCGAGGAGGCAATGGCGATCCCGCCGGTGGAGTTCGCCCGTCGCCTGGTTGACCCATCGGTGCCGGCGGATGAACTGCGGCGGCTGGCGGCCGGAATCACGCCGGCGCGAGCCGCCGAGATCCTGAATGAGCTCAACGTTGTCGAGCTGATGATGGCCGCGCAGAAACTCCGCGCGCGGCGGACGCCGTCGAATCAAGCTCACGTCACCAACGCAAAGGACGAGCCGGCGCTCATAGCGGCCGATGCGGCGACCGCGACGCTGGCCGGGTTCCGCGAAGTCGAGACGACCGTCGCTGTCGCGAGCCACGCGCCCGTCGTCGCCCTCGCGCTGCTCGTCGGCTCCCAAGCGGTCGTCGGAGGCGCGTTGACGCAGTGCTCGGTGGAAGAAGCGACCGAGCTGAAGCTGGGCCTGCGCGGACTGACGACCTACGCCGAGACGGTCTCCAACTACGGGACCGAAGCGGTGTTCCTCGATGGCGACGACACTCCCTGGTCAAAGGCGTTCCTCGCGGCCGCTTACGCCTCTCGCGGGCTGAAGCTGCGCTTCACATCCGGCGCTGGCGTGGAGTGCCTGATGGGGAACTCCGAAGGGCGCTCGATGCTCTACCTCGAAGCGCGCTGCCTGGCGATGACGCGAGGGACCGGCGTGCAAGGCGTGCAGAATGGCGGCATTGACGGCGTCGCGATTGCCGGCGCCGTACCAGGCGGAGCGCGGGAGCTACTCGCCGAGAATGTCCTGGCGATGCTCTGGGGCCTGGAAGTCGCCAGCGGGAACGACACGCTCTTTTCCGAGTCGGAAATCCGGCGCACGGCCCGGACGATGCCGCAATTCCTCGCGGGGACTGATTTCATCTGCTCCGGCTTCGGCGCGATCCCCCGCTACGACAACATGTTCGGCCCTTCCAATTGGAATGCTGACGACCTCGACGATTGGCTCGTCCTGCAGCGCGATCACGAGAGCGATGGGGGCCTGACACCCTTCAGCGAGGAGGCGTTGCTTGCGGCGCGCGATTACGCGGCTCGCGCCATTCGCGATGTCTTCGATGAGCTCGGCCTGCCGCCGATCCCTGAGGAGACGGTCCAAGCCGTGGTTGGGGCGCACGGCAGCCGGGAGACACCGCCGCAATCGGGCGTGGTGCTCACACGCGCCGCAGCGGCGATTCTAGAGCGGGGCCTGACCGGCCTCGATGTCGTCCGCGCCCTTGCGGTCCGCGGCTACACCGACATCGCCGAGCGCGTCCTGGAAATGCTCAAGCAGCGTCTCAGCGGCGACTATCTGCAGACCGCCGCCATCCTCGACCGCGAGTTCCACGTGCTGAGCGCGGTGAACGACCGCAACGACTACGCCGGCCCCGGCACCGGCTACCGCGTGACCGGAGAGCGGCGGGACCAAATTGCCGCGATTCGGCAGGCCGTTGACCCATCTCGCGTGCCAGACATCCCGCTACGCTGGCCAGCAGTCTCGCTGCAATTGGAAGAGGTCAGTGAGGCCACCGCCGGCGGTGCTCCCGGCGAGGTCGTCGTTGCGGTTGGGCCCGCATTCGGGAGCGAGCTGGACCGCACACTCGCTGGCATCTCCCACGGCCGCGTCCTGCGCGAGGTCTTGGCAGGTCTCGAGGAAGAAGGCGCGCCGGTCCGCGTCGTCCGCGTCCGTCACACGTCCGACGTCGCGTTCATCGCTCACACTGCCGCCCGGCTGAGCGGTTCTGGCATCGGCATCGGCATCCAATCAAAGGGGACGACCGTCATCCACCAGCGCGCGCTCGCGCCCCTCTCGAATCTCGAGCTCTTCTCGGTCGCGCCGCTGATGACCCCCGCGCACTACCGCGCGATTGGCCGGAACGCCGCGCGCTACGCTCGGGGCGACCACCCGGAGCCGGTGCCACTCGATCACGAGGGACAGGGGATCGAGTCTCGCTACCACACCAAGGCGGCGATCTTCCATCACGTTGAAACGCAACAGATCTCGCCCAACGCGAGTCCCGTCATCCTCGCTGTCACACTAGGGGCGCTCGATGGCGCCGGCGAGGAACCCGCGCTCGCATCCGTGGAGGCGCGCCATGGCAGCCGCTGACCGCCCGTTCGATCCGCATCGCGATTACCCAGTATCGGAGAAGCGACCTGACCTCGTGCGCACCGCGACCGGCCGGCCACTCTCCGAGGTCACGCTCGACGCGGTCCTCGCCGGGGAGATCACCCCGGAAGAACTCCGGATCACGCCAGAGGCACTGGAGCGCCAAGCCCAGGTCGCAGCCGCATCGGGCAGGCCGGCGCTGGTCGCGAACTTCCGCCGTGCGGCCGAGCTGACACGGGTGCCGGACGACCGCCTGCTGGCGATGTACGAGGCGCTGCGTCCTCGCCGCTCGACCGCCGCTCAGCTCGAGGCGCTGGCGCAAGAGCTCGAGACCGTCTATCAGGCGCCGCTCTGCGCCGCGTTCGTCCGTGAGGCGGCAGCCGCCTACGCCGCGCGCGGCCTCCTGCTCCCGGAGAAGCCGGCGTGAGTCGTTCCCGGCTCCGGAAAATCACGCTGGTCTCAACAACTGGCGATGCTGGTCGCGGGCGTTGACATCGGCAATCAAACGACCGAGGTCGCGCTGGCCAAGATCGAACGCGGCCAGGCGCCGCGCTTCCTCGCCTCTTCGCTCGTGCCGACCACCGGCATCAAGGGGACGCTTGCAAACGCCGCCGGTGTTCGCCAGGCGCTCGAGCTCGCCTGCGAGCGGGCGGGCATCGCAATCGAGAACCTGACGCGCATTCGCATCAACGAGGCGGCGCCGGTCGTCGCCGGCGTGGCGATGCAGACGATCACCGAGACGGTGCTGACCGACTCCGCGCTGGCGGGACATAACCCCTCCACGCCGGGCGGGGAAGGGCTCGGCGTCGGGGTTACAGCCAGCGTCGAGCAGCTTCGAGGTGGGAGTCAGGGACCGCTCATCGCCGTCGTTCCGGCCACGATCCCGTTTGAGCGAGCAGCGGCAGCGATCGCGGCCGCGCGATCGGAGGGCGTGGAGGTCGTCGGCGCGATCGTCCAAGCGGACGACGGCGTCCTGATCGCCAACCGGCTGCCCGGTCCTCCCATCCCGATCGTGGATGAGGTTTCGGCGATCGAGGCGATCCCGCTCGGGCAACCAGCGGCCGTCGAAGTCGCCCCGCCCGGCGCCGCGATCTCGACGCTCTGCAATCCCTTTGGCCTGGCGACGATTTTCAAACTCGATCCCGCGACCACCGCGCGCCTCGCCCCGGCGGCTCGCGCCCTGACTGGCCTCCGCTCCGCAGTCGTCGTCCGCCTTCCCGCCGGTGAGAGCCAGGAGCGGCGCATCGCGGCCGGGGCGCTGACGCTGCTGGGAGAGCGGGGAGAGCGGCGCGTCGAGGTCCGCGCGGGCGCGGCGGCAATCATGGCCGCTCGTGCGTCCGTCGGCGCGTTGCTCGACGTCGCGGGCGATCCAGGGACGAGCACCGGCGCCATGTTCGGCCAGCTGCGGCAAGAGCTCAGCGATGCGACGGGGCAGCCGGAGACTGAGATCGCCGTGCGCGACCTGCTCGCCGCCGATCTGACGGTCCCGCAGCCAGTCGCCGGTGGGCTGAGCCACGAGGTCGCGCCGGAGCGAGCGGTCGCGCTCGCCGCGATGGTCCAGACCGGTGGCAACCAAGCACGCGCGCTCGCGGAGGCGCTGACCGCCGAGCTTGGCGTGCCCGTCGAGACAGGAGGCGCGGAGGCGGAGGCGGGCATCCGAGGCGCCCTGACGACTCCAGGAGCCGCCGTGCCCGTCGTCGTGCTCGATCTCGGCTCCGGCTCGACCAACGCGGCTCGGATGACGCCAGACGGCCGGATCGAGCAGATCCACCTCGCTGGCGGCGGCGCTCTCGTCAACCTGCTCATCGGCGAGGAGCTAGGGATTGCCGACGAGGAGTGGCGGGAGGCGATCAAGCGCAACCGGCTCGCCCGCGCCGAGGATCTGTTCCGGCTCCGGCACGAGGACGGCACGCTGCAGTTCCTCCAATCGCCGCTGCCATCGCATCTCTTCGGGCGCACCGTCCTGGTCACGCCGGAAGGACTGCTCCCGGTGCCGGGCAATCCTCCTGTCGAGCGCGTCGTCGCGGTCCGTCGCTCCGCCAAGGCCCGCGTCTTTGGGACGAATGCCGAACGCGCCCTGAAGGCCTTGGCGCCCGGCGGCAATCTCCGCTTCCTCGACGTCATCATGCTCACTGGCGGCTCGGCGCAAGACTTCGAGCTACCGGGGATGCTCGCGGCCCAAGTCGCCGCCTATGGCCTCGTGCTCGGCACCGCGAATGTGCGCGGCTCGGAAGGCCCACGCAACGCCGTCGCGACTGGCCTCGTGCTCGCCGCGATCGAAGTTGCTGGAGATGCGGCCCCGGTGAGCAGATGGTGAGCACATGCCCGCTACCGATGCGCCCGCGATCATCCTCCGGGTCAGTCCGCTCGCCCCGGATTGGCTGCGCGCGGCATTCGAGCACGGCTGCGAGGAGGAAGGCGTGCCCGTGCGAGTCGCGGCGGACGATGGCCCGACGGACGACCTGGCGACGCGGGCAGCCGCGGAATCGGCGCTCGGTGTCGGTGCTGGCGCGGGCGTGGATGGGAGCGTCGCCGTCGCCGTGCTTCGGGACGGCTTCTCCGGACCTGTGCTGAGGCTGACGGAGCCTGACCGCCTGAGCGCTCGCCTGCTCGGCGCAGACGCGGCGCGGCTGGTCAAAGGCATGCCGCTGCGCACCCCGCGGCCACACCGTTAGCCCCCCCTCACCGCTGAAGCGGCTCCCTCAGCGTCAGAGATCAGTGGAATTGGCGATATTTTTCGCGGCCAGTGGTATCCTGCCTGACCGAGTGTTATCGACTGCGAAGGAGGAGCTGAGCACACGATGGCGCAGAATGGGGAACGCAAGAGCTGGCTGACGGAGCTGACCGGCAAGCCGAAGACGATCATTGGGATGGTCCATCTTCCGGCGCTGCCGGGGACGCCCATGTACGACGCGGTCGGCGGCATGCAGGCCATCCGCGACTGGACGCGGCGCGACCTCGAGGCGTTGCAGGAAGGCGGCATCCACGCGGTCATGTTCTGCAATGAGAACGACCGGCCGTATCGCCTCGATGCCGACGTCGCCTCCGTCGCGGCGATCACCGATGTCGTCGCGTCGCTCCGCTCTGAGCTTTCCGTCCCCTTCGGCGTCAACGTGCTGTGGGACCCGATCGCAACGATCGCCGTCGCGGCGGCGACGGGCGCGGCGTTCTGCCGTGAGATCTTCACCGGCGCCTTCGCCGGCGACTTCGGTCTGTGGGTGCGCTCCGCTGGCGACGCCGCGCGCTATCGCCGCCAAATCGGCGCCGAGAACGTCCGCCTGCTCTTCAACATCAACGCCGAGTTCGCCGCGCCGCTGGCCCCGCGTCCCATCGCGGATGTCGCCCGCTCGGTCGTGTTCTCGTCGAATCCCGACGCCGTCTGCGTCTCCGGCCCGATCACCGGTCAGCCGGCGAATAGCTCGGCCCTCGCTGAGGTCCACAGCGCGATCAAGGACACCGGTGTCCCGATCCTCGTCAACACCGGCTTCCGCGCCAGCAACGCCGCCGAGCTCCTGCAGTACGCGGATGGCGCGATCGTGGGCTCCAGCCTCAAGGTCGATGGCGTCACCTGGAACCGGGTAGACAAGGCTCGCGTGGTCGAGCTGATGCGCGTCGTCGACGAGGTCATCGGATCATGACGGCTGGACAAGCCATCGGGATCGACGTCGGGACGACCGGCGTCAAGGGCATCCTGATCGATGCCGAGGGGCATCTTCTCGCCGAGCACACCATCCCGCATGACCTCTCCTCCCCACATCCCGGCTGGGCGGAGGAAGATCCGGCCGATTGGGAAAACGGCGCCCTCGGCGTTCTGGCCGAGATCGCCAAGCATCCCGCCTGCCGGCCAGATCAGATCACCGCGATCGGCGTCAGCGGCATGGTCCCGGCGCTCGTCATGCTGGACGAGGACGGCCAGCCGCTGCGCCCTTCGATTCAGCAAAACGACGCCCGGGCCGTCGCGGAGGTGGCGGAGCTGACCGAGCGCATCGATCAGGACCGGCTCTACGCGCTGACCGGTGGCTTCACCAATCAGCAACACATTGCGCCGCGGTTGCTTTGGGTGCAGCGCAACGAGCCGGACGTTTGGGCGCGAACCCGCACCCTCCTCGGCTCCTACGACTACGTCACCGCTCGCCTCGCCGGCGTGCACCCGGCAACTTGCAGCCTGGAGATCAATTGGGCAATCGAGAGCGGGCTGTTCGACCTTCGCGAGGAGCATTGGATTCCGGATCTTCTCGCCGAGGTCGAACTGACCGAGAACCATTTCCCGCCGGTCCATCACCCGACGGACGTTGTCGGCACCCTCGATCCGGACATCGCCAGCCAGACCGGACTGCCGGCCGGCATCCCCCTCATCGCCGGCAGCGCGGACCACGTCGCTTCCGCGCTCGCCGCTGGTTTGCGCGAAGACGGCGACACTCTGATCAAGTTCGGCGGGGCGGGAGACATCCTTTATTGCGCCTCGACGCCGCTGACACACCCGAAACTCTTCATCGACGCGCACGACGTGCCGGAGAAATACCTGCTCAATGGCTGCATGGCCGCGAGCGGCTCCCTGGTGAAGTGGTTCGTCGGCGACATTCTTGGACGCCCGGTGGACAAAGAGACCCTCCGCGCACTCGATGAGGCCGCTGCGCGGGTTCCGCCCGGCTCCGAGGGCGTCATCGTGCTCCCCTACTTCCTCGGCGAGAAGACGCCGCTGATGGATCCGCTCGCCCGCGGGGTGATCTTCGGCCTGGATCTGCATCACGGTCCGGAGCACATCTTCCGGGCGATCCTGGAAGCGGTCATCTTCGGCTTCCGCCACCATCTCGATGTGTTGCGCGAGGCCGGTCACACGCCGCGCCGGATCGTCGCGACCAACGGCGGCGTCAGCAGCAGCCTGTGGCGCGCGATCGCCGCCGACGCCATCGGCGAGACCGTGACCTCCTTCCGTGGGCACCCCGGCTCCTCGCTCGGCGTCGCGTTCGTGGCTGGGATGGCCGGCGGCCTCTTCTCCGGGTGGGAGGAGATCGACAGGTTCCTCACCGAGCGAATCGTGAACACGCCGAATCGGGAGGCCACCGCCGTCTACGACTCCCGCTACGAGGTCTATCGCGAGCTGTATCGCCGGCTGCAGGACCTCTTCCCGCGAGTCGCGGACTGAGCCGCGACGCCTGCCGTCGAGGGCTACGGTCACATCAGAGGGTTCTGACACACACGGACGGGCACGAGGAGATTCCCCGTGCCCGTCCGTGTGCCATATTCCGGCCCGCGCCATCGAAACGCCCCCCTCACGCGGGCCGGACTCGGAGTTATCCAGCAGTCGGCGTTCCCGCCTCGGCCTGGAACTGAGTGATTTGCTCCTGATATCGCTGGAGCGTCGAAGCCACCTCGGCTCCGTTCGTCACGATATCGTTGAAGGCGTCAGCCAGCACCTGCTCGACCTGCAGCCAGTAGGTCACATTCGGCCGCGCCCGCACGTTCTGCAACGCGGCAAGCACGGTCTCGAAATAAGGCTGCTGCCACTCTTCGACGGCGCCGAAGGCGTCGTTCCGAATCGCTGGCCAGCCGAGGCGCGCGGTGAGCGTTTCCTGGATCTCGCGCGACATGAAGTAGCGCGCGAAATCGAGCGCCATGTCCTTGTTCGGCGATCCGCGAACGATGCCGAAGACGTCGCCGCCCAGCACCAGGAAATTGCCAGCCGGACCGCTCCAGCCCTCATAGGTCAAGACTTCCGTCTTGCCACCTTCCTGGACGATCACGTTCACGCCGAACGGCCAGTTCTGCGCGAGAACGACACTCTCGTTCAGAAGGTAGGTGTTGGTCGTGTCGAATGTCGCGGTCGGGTACTGCGGCGTCAGGTACGGCTTCAGATCCTGCATGAACTGGAACGCCGTCGCCGCTTCCTCCGTGTCGATCTGGAGCGGATCCCCGCCCGCCTGCCAGAGGAACTGGGTCACCGTCACCCCAACCGGACCGGGCGGCTCTCCCTGGATCGAAACCTTGCCGACCCCGGCCTGCTCCCGGATCTGCTGGGCGACGCTCATCAGCTCGTCCCACGTGCGCGGCGGCTGGAGTCCGTACTCGTCGAAGACGCGCGAGTTGTAATAGGTGATCTGGACGTTCGGCCGCGCCGGCAGGAAGTAGTAGGAGTTGTCGAACTGGAGCACCGGCAGCAGATCCTCGATCGTCTCCGGCGGGATGATCTGCTCGGCATCTTCAATCGGCTCGACGAGCTGCTGATTGACGAGCGGAGCCAGCGAGTTGTTGTCCTGCGCAAGCAGATCGAGCTCGATGTTGCCGGAGGAGACTTGCGCCTCGAGCGTGCGAATGACATCGGGGGCCTCGATCTTGATCAGCTCGATCTCGCCGCTCGTCATCTCCTCGAAGCCATTGATCACCACATCTTCGAAGACCTGAGCCTCGTCCTCGGCGAGGGCGACCGACATGCGCAGCGTCCTGCCCTCGTAGTTGCCGAGCTGAACGTTCGGCGTTGCCTCCTGCGCGGCGGCTCGGCCTGGGTTGCGCGCCCAGAATGCCGTCGTCAACGCCGGCATCGAGACGCCGAGAAGAGCAGCCCGCGATAGCAGTTGCCGCCGATCCAAGCGCCCTTCGAGATACTCACCCATCAACGTATCCGCGATTGCGCGCTGACGCGCCCGATCATGGTGCGTCATGGAAACTCCTTTCCTTCAGGGCGGCGCTGGGCCAGCCCGACGTCCAGGACCACTCCCAATGGAGGGTCGTTGCCGAAGGCGCTGTCGCGCCCTAACCCTTGACGGCACCGCTGAGGTAACCGCTCCGGATCCATCGTTGGAGGAAGAGCGTCAGTAAGATGACCGGGATCGTCAGGATGATCGAGAACGTCGCGACGTCGGTGACCGTACCCCGGTTGGCGTAGTAGTAGGTCATCAACGGCAGCGTCCGCTCGGTCAAGAAGAGATAGATGGCGTAGAGAAGGTCGTTCCACGAGTCGAGCCAGGAGAAGATGGCGGCAACCGCGATCCCTGGCGCCGCGAGCGGCAGCACGACTCGGATCAGGGTGCCAACCCGGCCGCTACCGTCCACCGCGCTCGCCTCCTCGAGATCGCGCGGAATGACCTCGAACGTTCCCACCAGCACCCAGGCCGCCAGCGGCAGGCTGCGGATGAGGTGCGCCAGGATCAGCCCGAGATCACGGTCATTTAGCCCCCATTCGAAGAAGTTGCTCGCGATCGGCGTAGCGATGATCACCTCGGGAAACATCCGGGTGAACAGGATCCCGAGCACGACGACATAGCGGACACCGCGTGGCAATCGAGAGATGACATAGGCAGCCGGCGCGGCAATGACAATTGCGAGGATCGCGGTGCCGAATGCGACCGTGAGGCTGTGCCGCAGGGGAGAGCCGATGATCTCCCAATCGAGCAGCCGGTCCCAGTTGTCCCAGGTTGGATCGCGAATCAAGTACGACGGACGCGGCGCTGTCGCCTGCGCGAGCGTGCTGACCGAGACCTTCAGCAGAACATAGATGGGCAGCAGGAAGATGACGATGAAGACGAGGGCCAGAATCCAGAACCCGACATCCTCCCACCGCGACCGGCGCTTCTCCTCTCCCGCCGACGCTGTCTGCACCTGGGGCGCCTGTGCCATCGTCGCGCTCATCGCACATCCTCCGTTCGCCGCGCCACCAGCAGCAGGTAGGCAACCACGAAGACCATGATCATCAGGAGGAGAATCACCGCAGCCGCTGCTGCGGTGTTCGTGCGCCCGGCGGCGTAGTCGAAGTAGACGAAGGAGCTCATCACCGGGATCGTCTGACCGGCGAGGACGATCGCGATATCGAAGATGCGGAAGGCGTCGATCGCGCGCAGAATGAGCGCCATCGTGACGGACGGCATCAGCAGCGGCAGGGTGTGGTGCCAGAACCGCTGCCAGCCGCCCGCGCCGTCGATTTCCGCTGCCTCATAGACCTCGCCGGGAATTGACTCAATGCCCGCCAGGAGGATCAGCACCACCAGCGGCGTTGTCTTCCAGAGATCGGCGAGCGCGATGGCGAACATGCCACGTAAGCCGCTCTGCTGCCAGTAGACCGGCACGTCGATGATGCCGAGATCGAGCAAGATCTCGTTGAGGTAGCCGTTGAAGCCGATGAAGTAGAGCATCGCCGCGCCGGCGACCAGTGTTGGCACACCAAGGGGGACGAGGACGATCGAGCGGAAGATGCCGCGACCGCGGAAGCCGCGCGCCAGCATCAAGGCGATGATCATGCCGACGACCATCTCCATCGTGACGCCCATCAGGGTGATGCCGATGGTGTTGGTGAAGGCGTCCTTGAATTGGCTGCGATTGACGATGTTGTCGTAATTCGCGAACGTGAAGTCTCGGGTGCCGCTGCGGACGAAGCTGAGGTAGATGGACTGTCCCACCGGGACCAGCATGAAGAAGAGGATGTAGAGCACCAGTGGAGCGACGAGCACGGCGTCCAGCCAGTGCATGCGAAGCGCGCGCTGGAACCGTGACGAGCGTCTAGGCAGCGTAGCCGCGACTGGCAAACCCGCCACGGTGTCGGTCGTCGCGGTACTCCCAATCCCGGGGGATTTTTCCATGGTCGTCCTCTCTCGGCCAACACCCGAGGACGAGTGACAGGGGCAGCGTGCGTGCCGACACTCGAGTCCCCGTGACGACGATTACACGCTGAGCCACGCAAACGGCATGCCACCCGTACATCACGGACTCTGACCGAGACGCGCCGCCAACCTTGCACCAACCACGAACCTCCGCGGGCTACAGTGCCCCGGCCACCAGCTTGACAAGGAGCGCAAGTTCGAAATCGAGCGTCGCGACTAATGACGCCACGCGGCGTAGCTGTTGATTGGCGACTTCCAAGTCAGCGATCGCCCGTTGGGGCTCGATCTCGCCGCGCCGCAGGCGTCGCTGCACCAGCTGCAGCCGGCCACTGGCGGCCGCGAGCGCGTTGTGCACGTCGTGCATGAGCTGCCGACGTTCCGCGGCAGGATCGGATGGTGGTGTGATCGACGTCTCCTCGTCGGACATCGCGTGGCCTCACCGGCAATCTCGACCGTTCCGCCACCGTAGGCGGAAAGCACTCGTCTGAAATGCACGGCCAGTGCCAGCAACGAGCCGCCTCTCCGCATGGTGAGGAAGGGAACGCGACCTTTCTCACGACACGTCAACGCACCATTGGGATCGATTGCGCGTGGAGACTCTGCCTGAGGAGGCGGCGCGAATTCGTGCACCGTGTCCGATCCGCGCCCGCCGCGCTGACTATAATGACTCGGTGGAACAGCGATGAAGAGCCGGGACGACGCCACATCACGGTCGCGAATCGCGACTCACCAGATCTATCCCAGCGCAAACCTGCTGCCAGCTTCCGGACTCGCTCGGCTGGTGGCGCATCGGTGATCCCGGTCTGAGCGAAATTTCTCAGCACGCAAGGAGCGCGAGGTGACGATGCCTTCCCCCGGTCAGAAAACCGAGACCGCTTTCCAGATGGACACATCGTCCATCAAGTTCGGGCCAGGTGTGACACGAGAGGTCGGCGCGGACATGCGCGCGCTCTCCTGCACACGGGTAATGGTCGTCACCGACCCGAATCTCGCGCAGCTCGATCCCGTGCGTATCACGCTCGAATCGCTCCAGGCCGAAGGGATCGAGGCCGTTCTGTATGATCGGGTTCGCGTCGAGCCGACCGATGCCTCGCTCAAGGAGGCGATCGCCTTCGCGATTGACGGGCGGTTCGACGGGTACGTGGCGGTCGGCGGCGGCTCGGCGATGGACACGGCGAAGGCCGCGAATCTCTACGCCACCTTCCCCGCCGAGTTCCTCGCCTATGTCAACCCGCCGATCGGCGAGGGCCGCCCGGTGCCTGGCCGACTTCGGCCGCTCGTCGCCATCCCGACGACCGCCGGCACTGGCAGCGAGACAACCGGCGTGGCGATCTTCGATCTCGACTTGAGCCGGCACAAGGGTGAGACAGGCGGAGCGCCTGGCTTGCACGCCAAGACCGGCATCGCTCACCGCGCGCTGCGGCCGGTGCTCGGCATCATTGACCCCGCGAACACGCGGACGTTGCCGCCAATGGTCGCCGCCTGCTCGGGCTTGGACGTCCTCTCGCACGCCATCGAGTCGTACACCGCGCTGCCCTACAACCAGCGCCCGGCGCCGGAGCATCCGAAGCTACGGCCCGCGTACCAGGGAGCTAACCCGATCAGCGATGTCTGGGCCTGCCGCGCGATGGAGATGGTCGCCCAGAATATCGTCGCCGCGGTCGAGGATCCCACCAACGACGAGGCGCGCAGCCAGATGCTGCTCGCGGCCGCGTTCGCGGGCATCGGCTTCGGCAACGCGGGCGTGCACCTGCCGCACGGGATGTCGTACCCGATCTCGGGCATGGTGCGCGACTATACCCCGCCCGACTACAAGGTCGATCACCCGATCATCCCGCACGGGATGTCGGTCATTCTCACCGCCCCGGCCGTCTTCCGCTTCACGGCGCCCGCCAATCCAGAGCGCCACCTCACGGCCGCCCGGCTTCTCGGCGCGGATGTCGAAGGCGCCCGGCCCGAGGATGCCGGCGAGATTTTGGCACAGGCGATCATCAAGATCATGCGGGCGGTTGGAATGCCAAACGGATTGGCCGCGGTTGGCTTCACTCCGGACGACGTGGACAAGCTCGTGGCGGGGACGCTGCCGCAGCACCGCGTGACGAAGCTTTCGCCCCGTCCAGCATCGGCGGAGGATCTGCGGCAACTGTTCCTGGAATCCATGACGCTTTGGTAGCACGGTCCCGCCAGCGCCATTCGAGCGCTACGCCGCGGTCCAACCGGCGTCGGCGGTGATGATCGCGCCATTGATGTGCCGGGACTCATCCGAGGCCAGGAACAGCGCGAGCGAGGCGATATCGTCCGGGCTCAGGATCGCCGGGATCAGCGCCGCGTAGGCACCGGTCCGTTCGACGCCTGCCGGATCCAGCCGGTCGGGCGGCATCGTCTCCGAAATGTTGGTCGCGGTCGCTCCTGGACAGATGGCGTTGCACCGCAGCCCGCGCTTGGCGTACATCCACGCCGTGTTGCGCGTCAGGCCGATCACCGCGTGCTTCGCGGCCGTGTAGGCCACGCCGGCGGCTCCGCCGCGCAGACCGCCGACCGAGGCCACATTGATAATCGAGCCACTACCCTGGCTCAGCATCTGCTTGACCGCCCGGCGGCTCGTGTACATCGGGCCGTCGAGGTTGATGCTGAGGACGCGACGCCAGATCTCGTCGGTGACCTCCCCGACCCCCTGCATGTAATCCATCACGCCCGCGTTGTTGCAGAGTACGTCGAGGCGGCCATGCGTACTAACCGCCAGATCAACGAGGGCTTCCGCGGACGCCCGGTCGGAGATATCGCCAGACAACCCGACGATTGTCCCGCCTGACTCGCGGATGCTTGCGACCGCGGCATCGAGCCGCTCCTTGTTCCAATCGCCGGCGACGATCGCGGCGCCCTCTGCCGCGAACCGCGTCGCGATCGCCAGCCCGATGCCCGAGGCCGCGCCGGTGATGACGGCAACCTTCCGTTCAAGCCTCATCGTGTTTCCCCTCGTATCCAATCCGAATCACGGAGCGCAAACCCCGGAGCGGATCCGAGCCGCGACAGTGAAGGGAATCAGCCCCGCTTTCCGCTCCGACGCTTGCGCCGGCGAGGAGCGGGCGGCGCGGAACAGCGGCGGAATAGACTTAGCGACCGCTCGCCTAGCTCGTACGCCTCGCCAGCCGGCAACACTGGACCGGACTCGTGCCACTCACCGGTCGTCGTATCGACGATGAGCTGCCAACTCGCGTCCGCGCCGTTCGGCAGCACGAACGGCACCGTGCCCTCGTGGGAATTGAAGAGCAGCAGGAAGGTGTCATCTCGCACCGGCTCCCCTCGCGCATCGACTTCCGGCAATGTCTCGCCACTTAGCCAGAGGCCAACGACCCGTACCCAGTCTTGCGCCCACTCCTCGTCGGTCATCTCCTCCCCATCAGGACGCAGCCAGCGAATGTCGTGCTCCTCCGCGTGCCGGATTGGACGCGCCTGGAAGAACTTCGGCCGCCGGAAGTTCGGATGCTCCCGCCGCAGCCAAACGAGCTTGCGCGTGAAGTCGAGGAGCGCTCGCTGCTCCTCGCTCAGATCCCAATCCATCCAGGAAAGCTCGTTGTCTTGGCAATAGGCGTTGTTGTTTCCCTGCTGCGTGCGCCCGATCTCGTCGCCGTGGCTTAGCATCGGCACGCCTTGGGAGAGCAGGAGCGTCGCCAGGAAGCTGCGCTTCGTGCGCTCGCGGGCGGCGACGATCTCCGGGTCGTCGGTCGGGCCTTCGACGCCGTGATTCCAGGAGATGTTGTCATCGTGCCCATCCTGGTTCTCTTCGCCGTTGTCCTCGTTGTGCTTCTCGTCGTAGCTGACCAGGTCGTGCAGCGTGAAGCCGTCGTGCGCGGTGATGAAGTTGATGCTCGCGTATGGGCGCCGCCCGTCGTACTGATACAGATCGCTGCTGCCTGTCAGCCGGTGGGCGAGTTCGGCGACTCCGACTTGGCGGTTGTGCCAATACTCCCGCACCGCGTCCCGATATTTCCCGTTCCACTCCGCCCAAAGCACCGGGAAGTTGCCAACCTGATAGCCACCCTCTCCGACGTCCCACGGCTCGGCGATCAGCTTGACTTGGGAGAGCACCGGGTCCTGATGGATGACGTCGAAGAAAGAGCCGAGCTTGTCCACCTCGTGGAGCTCGCGAGCGAGCGCCGCTGCGAGATCGAAGCGGAAGCCATCAACGTGCATCTCCAGCACCCAATAGCGCAGCGAATCCATCACGAGCTGCAGCACCTGCGGATGCGGCACGTTGATGGTGTTTCCGGTGCCGGTGTAGTCCATCGAGTAGCGCGGCTCATCCGGGACGAGGCGGTAGTAGACCTCGTTGTCGATGCCACGGAAGGAGAAGGTGGGCCCCAGGTGGTTCCCCTCGGCGGTGTGGTTGTAGACGACGTCGAGGATGACCTCGATCCCCGCCGCGTGAAGCGCCTTGACCATCTCCTTGAACTCGCGGACCTGCTCGCCCCGGTCTCCCGCGCTGGCATAGCGCGCCTCCGGAGCGAAGAAGTTGATTGAGTTGTAGCCCCAGTAATTGCGGAGACCGCGATCGAGCAGATGCTTGTCGTCGAGGAAGGCGTGCACCGGGAGCAGCTCGACGGCCGTGACACCGAGCTTGCGCAGATGCTCCAGTGCCGGCTCCGAGACGAGGCCCGCATAAGTGCCGCGCAGCTCCTTCGGCACCTCAGGATGCCGCTTCGTGAAGCCTTTGACATGCACCTCGTAGATGATCGACTGGTTGAGCGGCGTGCGCGGCGGCGCGTCGTCGCCCCAGTCGAACGCCGGATCGATCACCACGCCCTTCGGCACGCCCCAGGCGTCATCTCGCTCGTCACGTTCGAGGTCTTCCTCATCGCTGCCGAGGGGATACCCGAAGACCGGCGCCTCCCAATCGACCTCCCCGCTGATCGCCTTGGCGTACGGGTCAATCAGGAGCTTCGCCGGGTTGAAGCGCTTGCCAGAGAGCGGATCGTAATCGCCGTGTACCCGGTAGCCGTAGCGCTGCCCTGGCCCCACGCCCAGAACCTCGCCATGCCAGACATGGGCGGTGACCTCGTCGAGCTCGATCTGGCGCTCGTTCCCGTCGTCATCGAAGAGGCACAGCGTGACTGCCTCCGCGTTCTCGCTGAACAGCGCGAAGTTCGTGCTGTCGCCGTTCCAGGTCGCACCCAAGGGGTACGGCACGCCGGGCAGCGCCTGCACCGACTCCTGGCGCTCTCTCACGCTCGTTCCTTTCACCATTCCCACGCACGCTCCCCGCGTTTGCCGCAACTCCCCTGGACCATGTTCTGTCCGGAATCCCACGGAATCCGCATACGCACGATGTATGCCGCACGACTGACACACCTGACGCCGATGTCACCGGCTGGCACGGGGGATGCAGCCCGCTGTGTACGTCCGAATGTGCCCGAGGTTCGGGCATGGCGAAAGCCGGCGGACGTTGCAATACGGGAGGAAGCGGATATGGAGCAGCGACTGACACAAGCTCGAGCACGGCTCCTCGTCCCGGCCGTCGTCCTTGCTCTGGCGCTGGCGTGGCTCGTCAGTCCTTCGCTCGGTGCTCAAGGGACTCCGGAACCGATGGCGGGGCCATCCTTGCCGGTGGCGATCCACCAAGGCACCTGCGACCAGCCGGTAGCCGAGACGGCGTTCGAGCTTGGCAATGCGATGACGTTTGGACTAGAGGCCGATGAAGAGGACGATGAGCCTCAGGCTGACGAGATTCGCGGCACCTCTCCGGATGTGCCGGTCTTGCGAGCGCAAGCCACGATCGACGCGACATTTGACGACCTACTCGACCAGCCGCACCTGATCGCGGTGCACGAGAGCACCCAGGCAATGGGGACGATCATCGCCTGCGGCAATCTCGGCGGCGTCGTTGACGACGGACGACTCGCGGTCGCCATCCTCCCAACGCAAGAGGGCGGGCCGACCGGCGTCGCCATTCTGGACGAGGACACGGAAGGGATCCTCGGGATCGGTGAGGATCAAGTCCGGATCGCTGTCTACCTGGTAAGCGCGGGCGCCGCTCCCGGTGCGGCTGCCACGCCCGGCGCCACGACCGGCAACGTGGTCGAGGTCGGGTTGACCGAGTTCACGATCGACATGCCCACTAGTCTGCCCGCCGGCCGGACGATCTTCCGGGTGACGAACAACGGCACAGTGGAGCACAACTTCGAGATCGAGGGGCAGGGGATCGAGGAGGAGTTCGAGGATGACCTCCAGCCCGGCGAGACTCGCGAGATGATCGTCGACCTGCAGCCAGGAACGTATGAGATCTACTGCCCGGTCGACGACCACGAGGATGAGGGCATGCGCCTCGACCTTACGGTCACTTCGTAACCCGGAGCGCCGGTCGATCTAGACTCAGTGGCGTCACGGGATGCTGATAAGCTTCTCCGGCGCCAGACGGCAGACGACCTCGGGTAAAACCCCGAGGTCGTCGCACTCATGTCGTGATTGCCCGCTTCATCGGCGCGACAACACAGGCCACGCCAGTGTCCTATCGCCGCCGAGCGAGGACGTTCAAGTAGGCCAGCTCTGGGTGATTCCGAGCCGCCTCGGTCAGACGCTGCCGCTGCCGCTCGTCGGGCGGGCCAAGATCGAGGTCCCGCTCCCGCAGGCGGCTCATCGTCTCTCGCATCGCGTCCCAATCGGCGCTGGTTGCCCGCGCTGCGAAGACGAGATCGAAGCCCGCCTCATCGAGCGCGGCGAAGAACGCTTCCTCGCCGATCAGACTCTCACCGAAGACGAAGCGCATGAGATCGGACGGCGAGCCGGGCGCGACAAGATCGCCGCAGATGAGATGGCCGCCAGGCGCGCACCAGCGAGCTGCCGTCGCCAATCCGCCGGTCAGCCCACCCGGCAGCGTGTCCGAGAGGGCGCCGCCGAGCCCGAGAACGAGATCGAACGAAGCATCCTCAAACGCCGCCACCGCCTCGGCGCCATCCATCGCCCGGAAGGTGACGAGCTTGCCCACGCCGCGCGCGTTGGCGCTCTGCCTGCCGAAGGCGGTGTAGGGCGGATAGTTATCGAACGCCACGACGCGGCAACCGAACGCCTCCGCCAGATCGATCGCGGCCGAGCCGATGCCACACTCGATATCCACCACCCGCGTGCCGGGCTGGATCCCCGCCAGCAGCGCCGCCGCAATGAGAAACCGTCGCCCACCCGGCGACTGGTAGTACGCCTCCGGAGAGAGGCGGGACAGGATGGATTCCAAGGAGCGCTCGCTCCGCACTGCCTGCACCGTGTTTCCCCTCGCTCCCGCGACTCTCGAACCGCTACTCCGCCAGTGGACCCGTCGCCAGCGCCAGCATATCGGCAACGACGCCAGCAGCCGTCACCGCGGCTCCCGCGCCAGGACCGGTGACGGTCAGTGGATAGTCATCGTATCGGCTGGTTCGGAATGTGATGATGTTCTCCGGCCCCTGAAGCGCGCCGAGCACGGTGTTGGACGCGACCGCCCGTACACCGACAGAGATCGGCTCATCTGGCCGGACGGTAGCGACGTACTTGAGCACCTTCCCCTCGGCTCGCGCCTCTTCTGCCCGCGCGGCCATCGCGGGATCGGACTCGCTCGCTCGGTCGAGGAATTCCGCAACGCTCACCGAGCGCAGCTCCTCTGGCACGAGGTTCTCGACGCTGATCTCAGCAAGATCGATCCGCCGCCCGAGCGTCCGCGCCAGGATCAGCGCCTTTCGCGCCACATCGAGCCCGCTGAGATCGTCTCGCGGATCGGGCTCCGTGTAGCCTCGCTCCTTGGCGCTTCGCACCGCGGCGGAGAATGGCTTGCCAGCCGCCACGTCGGAGAAGATCGCGCCGAGCGTGCCGGACAGCGCGCCGACGATCTCGATCACCTGATCGCCGGTGTCGAGGAGCGAGCGCAGCGTCGAGATGACGGGCAGTCCAGCGCCGCAGGTCGTCTCGTAGCGGACCCGGCCTCGTGGCCCGGCGCACGCCCAGAGCGCATCTCCCACGGCCCCGGCCGGCATCGCCAGCGGCGCCTTATTGGATAGGGCGAGGCCAGCGCCGCGCTCCAGCGCGAAGGCATCGATCTCCGCCGTCCTGTCGCCGACCGCCGTGTCGAGGACGATAGTCGGGCCGAGGCGCGTGACCCGCTCGATCACGTCGCGCGGATCGCGGATCGTCAGGCCAAACTCCGCCGCGATGTCGGGCATTGCGCGGCGGCTCGCTCGGGCCTCGCAGACGCCGCGCAGTGTCGCATCACTGTACCCGCCCGGGTCCTCGCAGGCGGTGCCTCCCTCGAGCTCGATCAGCCCTCGATAGTGGACCTCGATCCCGAGCGTCTCTCGCCAGCGCTCCCGATTGTCGAGCACCTGCTCGATCGTCGTCCGGCCAATCAGGCCGACGCCAACTTGGATCAGATTGATTACGCTCACGCCCTGCTACTCCGGCTCTATGACGTCAGTCCTCTGGGTCTTCTTGGTGTTCGCTCTCGGTCTCCGTCGCCGCCGGCGACTCCGGCCGGCCACCGTGCCGCGGCAGGCGGCCACCCTCTATCGTCTCCGCCAGCCCACCTACTTGGCTCCGCACGATCTCCCGGCCCGTGGCGGCGAGCCTGCTGGCAAGGTCGACGACATCATGCCGTGTGACGGAGACGCGCCGGAGCTGAGACAGGTTCGGCAACGGTGGGAGACTGCCGAGCTGTGGCAACTGCGGGAGATGAGGACGCGGTGGCAGCGTCGGCAAAGAGAGCTGGCGGTGCTCCCACCGGTCGCGGAGGTCGAGCAGCGACCGGCTGATCGTCCGCTGCAGTTCTTGCAGCTCGCGGAGCTCGCGGCGAGCTGCCTCTTGTCCCTCTGGCGTCGCCTGCCCGAGCGTCCGCACTTTGCGGGCACGCTCATCGAGCAGACGTCGCGGCGCCATCCCAACGATTTCGGCAAACGCGGAGCTGATCGCGCTGCGTAGCATCGCGGCTGCATGTCCGGGATCGGCGTGGGCTGCCGGCTCTGGCTCGGGCACAACTGCATCCACCACACCGAGCCGCAGGCAATCGCGAGCGGTGAGGTGCAGCGCGGCAGCGCCATCTCCAGGCCGCTCCGGATCGCGGCCAAGACCGGCCTCGGCGCTGAGCACGCTGTAGACGGCATGCTCGAGCATCAGGACGCGGTCGCCAACGCCGAGCGCGAGCGCGCCAGCGCTCCCCGCCTCGCCGATGACGACCGTGACGATCGGGACCGGGAGCTGCACCATCAGGCCGAGCGCCTGCGCCAGCGCCATTCCGAGCCCGCCGGACTCGGCCTCGGCGCTGGTAGCGACACCCGGCGTATCGATCAGCGTCAGCAGCGGCAGATCGAGGTGCCCCGCCAGCCGCATCATCCGCACGGCTTTGCGATAGCCCTCGGCCGCCATGCGCCCGTGCCGGCGCAGCACCTGCTCATCGCCGCGTCCCCGCTCCTGAGCAATGACGCCGACGGTCACGCCGTCAATTCGGCCGAGCCCGCAGATCAATGCTGGATCGTCACCGCCCACCCGGTCGCCGTGCAGCTCGATGAAGACCGGCATCATGCGCTGGATGTAGTCGGCCGCCGTGGGCCGCTCTGGGTGCCGGGCCAGCGCGACTTCCTCGAGGGCTCGGAGGCCGGACTGCGAAGGCGTGGCTGCGACGGGTACGGCGCGCGGCATGCCGCGATGGGCGAAGAGATCGAGGAGTGCAGCCAGCAGATCTCGCTGCCGCGTCCGGTCGACGATGTCGTCAATCAGCCCGCGCTCGAGCAGCGACTCCGCCGTTGAGATGACCGCTGCGCGGACCGAGGGATCCGGCGCGGCGCGGAAGCCGATATGCGCGCCGGGCTCAGCGAAGATGAAATCGGCCTGATTGGCAAGACCGGCGTAGACGGCGCCCGTGGTCGGGTGGGTCAAGAGACTGATCAACGGCAGACCGGCCCGGTGCAATCGGGCGGCCGCGATCGCTAGCTTCGGCAGCTGCGCAAGGGACAGTAGTCCCTCCTGCTTTCGCCCCACGCCGCCGGAACAAATCGCGATGAGCGGCAGACGCCGATTCGCCGCTAGCTCCATCGCGAGCGTGACCTTTTCGCCGGCGACGACGCCGATGCTGCCGCCGAGGTAAGCGAAATCCAGGAGCACCAGGACGGCGCTCTGCCCGCCGATCGTTCCGACACCGGTGATGACCGCGTCGGAGATGCCGCTCCGCTCATGCTCCTCCGCGATTCGATCGGGGAGCGGGAGCGGGTCGCGAAACGTCAGCGGATCGACCGAGACGAGCTCCGCATTCGTTTCATAGAAGCTGCCGGGATCGACGAGCAGCCCCAGCCGCTCACGCGCGGGAAGCCAGAAGTGCCGCCGGCAATCAGGACAGATCCGGTAAGTCGAGAAGAGCTCCGCGCCGTCGAGACTGGAGCCGCAAGACGGACAAACGAGGTCAGCGTCGAGATCGCTCTCGTCTCCGTTCGCCATTGCTGGCGTCGGCGTGCGATCCGCCTCGTTGTCCGGAAAGCGTGGCGCTGCTCCCATGCCAATCTCACATCCTGCTCGAGCGACGCGCGGGCGAAGCGTCCGACCCATCGTACGGAGTTCGAGGCCGGAGCGTCAATTCTGAACGTTCGCCGGTAGGCACGAATGCTATTCCCTGCCTTGAGGTGCATGGAGCGTCATAGAACCCCTGCTGGGCTCGCCTCCAGCGGTCCTCAGCTCGCGACGACCGTCTGCTCGGGCTGTTTCGCTGGCAACGCCTGGAACTCCTGGAGGAGCGCCTTCACTTCTTCATCCTCCACCGGCGAGAAGTCCTCGTAATAGAGGCCGACCGCCCAGAACGGTTCCGGCGTGAGCAGGCAGACCACCTCGTCCGCCTCCTCCCGTAGCACTGTGCATGCTTCCTCCGAGCCAACCGGCACGGCGACGACGAGCTTATCGGGTCCGCGCTTGCGCACCGACTGCACCGCCGCCGGCATCGTCGCGCCGGTCGCGAGCCCATCGTCGATGATGATGACCGTTCGCCCGGCCACCGCCGGCTCGGGTTTCGGCCCGCGGAAGCGTTCCTCGCGCCGCCGCGCTTCGGCCGACTCGCGCGCGATGATCGCGTTCAAGACGTCGTCAGTCACGCCGGCGTCAGCAATGACCTCGTAATTCAGGAACAGTCCACCGTTCGCCGTCATCGCGCCGAGGGCGAGCTCCGGCTGCAATGGCGCGCCGAGCTTGCGAGCGACGATGACGTCGAGCTCGGCCCCGAGCCCGCGCGCTACCTCGGCGGCCACCGAGACACCTCCACGGGGTATGCCAAGGACAAGTGTGCCCGTTCCGCGGTATTTCGCCAGCGCGTCGGCCAGCTGCCGGCCGGCGTCGACTCGATTCTTGTATGGCCGGTTGGACGGAGATAGCTCTACGGCTTCCATATTCGCGACCTCTTGCACCGGAGGACCAGGGCCGATCTCGCCCTTTCCGGCACCGCGCTCCTTATCCTTTGATGCAGATCTTCGGCCGCAAGTACGCGACGCGGCGCGCCAGACCCGCGCGCTCGGTCGCTTCCGCGACCAGGTGGACGTCCTTGTAGGCGCCGGGAGCTTCCTCCGCCGCCCCGCGCAGCGAGCGAGTGCGAATCAGGATGCCCTGCCGCGCGAGCTCGTCGACGAGCTCGCGCCCCCGCCAGCGCTTCAGCGCCTCATTCCGGCTCATCGCCCGTCCTGCCCCGTGCGAGGCAGAGGAGAAGGACCGCTCCTCCCCCTCAGGCGTGCCGGCCAAGATGTACGATCCGGTCCCCATGCTCCCGCCGATAATCACCGGTTGCCCGGTGGCGCGATACCGCTCGGGAATCGCCGGGTGCCCTGGCCCGAATGCGCGCGTCGCTCCCTTGCGATGGACGTAAAGGAGGCGTTCTTCGCCATTGACCCGGTGCCGCTCGGCCTTGCACGTGTTGTGAGAGACATCGAAGAGCGTCTCGACTCGGCAGCCGGGGAACACCTGCGTGAAGACCTCGCGGGTCAGCCCGGTCAGGATTTGCCGATTGGCGAGGGCACAGTTGATCGCGGCGTTCATCGCGCCGAGATAGCGCTGCCCTTCCGGAGAGTAGATCGGGGCGCAGGCTAGTTCGCGATCCGGCAGCTTGATTCCCAGCCGACTGGCTGCCTTCGCTAACTCCATGAGGTACTCGGTGCCAATCTGGTGCCCGAGTCCGCGCGAGCCGCAGTGGATCGAGACGACGACCTGGCCGAGCCGCAGCCCGTACGCCGTGGCCGCGGCCTCGTCAAAGATGCGATCGACGATCTGGACCTCCAGGTAGTGGTTACCGGAGCCGAGGGTGCCCATCTCGCCTTGCTGTCGGCGCTTGGCCAGCGCCGAGACGTTCTCTGGCACGGCGCCTTCCACTCGGCCGTTCTCCTCGACATACTCCAGGTCCTCGGAGCAGCCATATCCCTGGCGGACGGCCCAGACGGCGCCGCCAACAAGGACCTCATCGAGCTGGTCGGGAGTCAGCCGGATATCTCCTTCCTTCCCCACGCCAGCCGGAATCGTTCGAAAGAGAGCGTCGGCGAGCGGTTCCATCGCCGGCCGCAGATCGTCGAGCATGAGATTGGTTCGCAGGCAGCGAATGCCGCAGGAGATGTCGAATCCGACGCCGCCGGCCGAGACGATGCCGCCCTGCTCGGGATCGAAGGCAGCCACCCCACCGATGGGGAAACCGTAACCCCAGTGCGCGTCGGGCATCGTCATCGCCGGTCCGACCAGACCCGGCAACTGGGCAACGTTGGTGATCTGCTCTAGGACCTTGTCGTCCATTGTCCGCAGGAGCTCGGCCGTGCCGTAGAGGATTACCGGCGCCCGTTTCTCACCCGGCCGTAGCGGCACTGTCCAGCGATTCTCATCAAGTTGACGAAGCTGAGCCAGGTTCACGGCGGTACACCTCAGTGTTCTCAGACATCGACAACGCAGCGAGCTTCCCAACCCTCAGCGGTTTGCCGCACGGAGAGCATCGTCAGCGTCGCGCCTTTGACCTCGACGCCGCGCTCGAGCCCTTCCCGCCACGGCTCGCCTCGGGCTTCGCCTATCCAGTGACCGTTCTCCCGGCGGAGGCTGAATTCCCCGAGCACCAGCCCGGAGGCGCGGGCCTCCGCCAGAAGGGCATTCAGCCAAGTTACCAACGCGAACTCAGGATCGGGCTCGTCGAACTCGATCCGCAACGTGTGTGTCGCGCGGACGGCGCTGCGATCGACCATCACGGAGAACATTGCCTCGGCGGCAGCGACGAAGGCCGCCTCGATCGTCGGCCCGCGACCGATGACGCCGACATCGGCGTCATGGCTAAAGTAGGTCGACTGATCGAGCTCGGCTTGCAAGGAGGGCGCCGAGGAGGGCTCAGGGGATTGCTTGGCGGCCGAAGTCGATTCTGTGTTGGACTCCAGTGTCATGCACCACCTCCACGCTTAGATCCGAGGCCGAGCCTACGATGTCATCGACGCTCTAAGCAACGCCCCTTGCCCGCCGCACCACCGAGGCGACGCGCCCATCTCAACATAACGAATATTTCCTCACCATGGACGTGAATCCGACCAGTGTCGCTTCCTCGGCGGCGAACCCGCGACTTCTCCAGAGCTCCCGCACATCGAAACCGAGAGTGGTAGGTACATGCCGTCCGTGGCAGACGCCGGGCGCTCGCTCATTGCTTTGCGGCAACGTCCTCGACCCTTCCGGCGCGTGCGCGTTGCTGGCCTGCTCCGGACTCATCTACTCACGAACCAACGCCGGCTGACCCCAGGGCCGGTTCGCCCGGAGTCGGAGACCTATCCCTACCGTACGCCGGTTCAGTCGCACTCGCGTTCAGAATCGGGGAGATGGCGTGACAAGGTCGTCACAAGTCGGCAGCAAACCGGCCAGTCGATCGCCAGAGGTTTGATGCTTTGAGGCGCGTTGCAGGCTACCCGCGGCTACTCACTCGACGATGTGAGCGCCGCGAGGAGCGGGGCAGAGCACCACAACGCGTCCCTCCAGGGCTTGAGTGCGAGCGACGCGCTGAAACGCTGCCTTGACTTGCTCGGCGTCCGCTGGATCGACCAGTGCGAGGATCGAGGGACCGGCGCCACTCAAGCAGGCGCCGACCGCGCCAGCCTCACGCGCGGCCTCGACCATCGGCGCTAGGTGCGGGAACAGCCGCGCCCGGTACGGCTCGTGGAGCCGGTCGTGCATCCCGGCCGCGATGGCCGCGCGGTTGCCCGTCAGCAACCCGACCGCCAGCCCGGCGGCGGCGCCGACATTGAATGCGGCATCGGGATGAGGGATCGTCGCCGGCAGAGTCGCGCGCGCCGCCCAGGTCGCGCTCGTCGCGTCTGGGATGAAGACGACGGCGACCAGCCCGAGCGATGGCCCATCGGAGAGACGCAACGCTTCCGGCACGCCCGCGACCGCCAGGATCGCGCCGCCGTAGAGCGCGGCGCCGACGTTATCGCCATGCCCTTCCATCGCCCAGGCATGCCGAAAGATTTCGGCGGTTGGCAGCTTGAGGTCGAGCAGCCGGTCCGCCGCGAGGAGCCCGGCAACGAGCGCGGCCGCGGAGCTCCCCAACCCTCGCGCGACGGGCACTTCTGCGCGCACAGTCATCGCGAACGGCGGCAGCTTCCGGTGATACTCCGCCGCCAGCTCCTCCATCGCGTTCAGGACATAGTTGTCTTTGCGCGGATCGAGCCTCGGAGCCTCGGAGCCCTCAACCGAAATGCTCGGCGGAGCTTCGGTGTCGATCTCCAGCTCATTCCAGAGATCGAGCGCCAGGCCGAGGGCGTCGAAACCCGACCCGAGATTCGCGACTGATGCTGGAGCGCGGACTCTAAAGCGCATCGGCCAACGTCCGCTCCAGGGCCGAGTAGTCGGCCGGGATCGTCACGGGCCGGTTGGCTCCCGGCCGAGGCTGACCGTCGCGGTCACCGAGGTGATAGTTGACCACCGCGTCGGCGTCCTTCAGCAGATGGCCCGTCAGGATGCCGACGACGCTGGCGTCGGGGCGGATCGCTCCCTCTCGGACGAGCCGCCGCACACCGGCCAGCGAGGCAGCCGACGCTGGCTCGCAGCCGATGCCCACCCGGTCGATCTCCGCTTTCGCGTCGAGGATTTCGTCGTCCGTGACCGTCGTCACCCAGCCGTCCGTGAGCTCGATGGCGCGACGCGCGCGTTCGACGCTGGCCGGGCTGCCGATCTTGATCGCCGTCGCGACCGTCTCCGCCGTCACCGGCTGGTAGCTCGTAAACCCGCTCGCGTAGTAGGCGGCGAACGGAGCCGCGCCGGCGGCCTGTACCGTCAGCAAGCGCGGCAGGCGGTCGATCAACCCAGCGGCCCGCAGGTCCGCCAGCGCCTTGCCGAATGCCGCCGTGTTGCCGAGATTCCCGCCGGGCAAGGCGATTACGTCCGGCACTTGCCAGCCGAGCTGCTCCAAGAGCTCGAAGACGATCGTCTTCTGGCCCTCGAGCCGGAACGGGTTGACCGAGTTGACGAGATAGACGGGACGCTCCTCCGTCAGCCGGCGCAGCAGCCGCAGCGCCGCGTCGAAGTCTCCCTGCACCTGCACGATCCGCGCGCCGTGGGCGATCGTTTGGGCGAGCTTGCCCCCCGCGATCTTTCCTTCTGGCACGAGGACGAGCGCGGTCATCCCGGCCGCCGCCGCGTATGAAGCGAGCGAGGCCGAGGTGTTGCCGGTCGAGGCGCAGGCGACGACGCGGGCACCGACCGCCTTCGCGTGGCTGATCCCGACCGTCATGCCCCGGTCCTTGAACGAGCCGGTCGGGTTCTGCCCCTCGTGCTTGAGTCCGATGCGGTCCAGTCCAGCATAGCGGGCCAGCCGGTCATCCCAGTAGATGGGGGTGTTGCCTTCCGCTCGGCTGACGATGGCCTCCTCTGGCAGTCTCGGCAGCAACGCCTGGTAGCGCCAGACACCCGATGTCGTCAGACGGGGCGGGAGGTCGCGGCCAAAATCGGCCGCGTCTATCGGGCCGGTTAGGGATAGCTCGACATCGAGCAGGTCGCCGCAGGCAGGGCACTGCGTCACCGGCCGATCCGCTGGAACTCGCTCGCCACACATCATGCAGCGAACGACAATCGCGGCCAGATCGGCCCCGCCATGCACGCGTGTTTCGTTGTGGACCAGGCTCATCGCCCCTCCCGACGCCGACCGCACCGGACTGTGCCGGGGGAGTGTTTCATTGCTGAGAGGATACCACGGCAGGGCCTGCCACCCGGCGTCAAAGCCAGCCGAGAAGGGCACTCTAGCTAGAGTGCGGCGAGTACAGAGTGCAAGACGCCCCGGAGCGCGCGGTCGAGTCCGGCTACTCCGGGGCGTTGATTGGCGGACGAGTGTCTATTCCTGGACGCGATGCGCGCGAACGACGGTGCGCTGCAGGTAGACTCCGTTCGTGTAGTCGAACGGGCCGCCGCAGGTGATGAGCGTAAGGTTCTCCTCTTCGGTCGGCCCAACGATGTCCTGGATCGGCGCGTTGGCGCTGTCGTAGTTGCGCACCCAATCCACTTCGTAGACGTACGTCTTCCCGTCCTCGCCAACAATCTCGACCTGATCCCCTTCGGCCAGCTGGGCGATGTTGTAGAAGACCGCCGGGCCGACATCCCAGTAGTCGAGGTGGCCGGCCATAACTATGTTACCGACCTCGCCGAGCCGCGCCGTCTCCTTGTACCACGAGACGACCCACGGTCCAGTCGGATCCTGCATCACGCCGTCAACGATCTCGATCGTCTCGATCTCGGCTTCTATGCCGATCTTTTCGATCGAAATCGAGACGGGACGCGGCCCGCGAATCCGCGCCGTCTGCGCCGGCGCGATTCCGATCGGTCCCGGCCGGAGTGCGCCGGTTGTCGGCACCTCACCGACCAAAGTCGAGACGATCCGCTGTTGCTGTTGCTGTTGCTGCTGTTGCTCCTCCTGCTCATCGTCCTGCGCGGCAGCCGTCGCGGTCATCCCGAACAGCATCGCGACGACCGCTAGCAGCACGCCAATGTGGCCAATCCGGCGCGATAGTCCCGACTCGAACCCCGATGCCCGCGTCCTCTTCATGGCCTCGCTCCGCTGTGGCTTCGTGCCTCTGTCTCGTCAGGTCAGCGCCGCGGTACTCCGTCGGCGACCGCTCTGTCGTCCTTTCAAACGCTTCACGCGCAACAATCGTATCACTACCACGAGTAACCACGTATACCGTCTCGCCCAATCGGCGCGATCGGCGAAGTCAACCACCCAGACGCGCGTCAAGCCAGCGGGCAAGCTGCGTGCGCGATATTTCGTCCAACTCGGCCGCCGGCTGCCGCTGCATGGCGGTGCGGAAGACGCCCCGCCGGCGCAACTCCTCTTTCGCGGCGGCGACAGAGTAATCCACCGACTGCATGGTCCAGACGACGAACGGCAGCTCGGCGTGGAAGCGCGCCGTAGCATCCTGGATCTCGCCGCGCTCATAGAGCCGCTGGACGTCGGCGAAGAGGCGGGTGAAGTTCGGCGCCGGCATGGTCCCAACGCTGCCGCGCTCCAGCGCGTCGAGGACGCCCACACCGCCCCAGCCACTGAAGACGCGCAGCCGCCCTCCGCTTTCCCGCAGCGTGGCGGAGATCGTCTGCCCCTGGGGCATCCCCTCCACCTTCACGGCGCAGATGTTTGGCGCTTCCTCGTTGAGTCGCACCCAGAGTGATGGCGACATCGCGACGCCGGTCAGCTGCGGCGCATCCTGGACGATCAGCGGCAGCTCAGCCACTCGGGCAATGCGCAGGTAGTAGTCGCGCAGCCCCTCGGCGCTAGGCTTGACGAAAGACGGCGGCAGCGCCATCAGCGCATCGGCGCCGAGCGCGGCCGCCCTCCGTGCCCGATCGGCCGCAACCTCCGTCCCGTCGCCGCCCACCGAGATCACGACCGGCACCCGCCGCCCGGTCGCCGCCACCGTCACGCGGGTGACCTCATCCCGTTCTGCTTCAGTCAGCTTGTAGCCCTCGCTCGCGATCGCCAGCGCAACCACGCCGCTGGCCCCTTCCGCGATCACCCACTCGACCTCGCGCTCCAAGCTCTCAAGGTCGAGCGCGCCATCCTCGGTGAAGGGCGTGCAGAGGATCGGGTAACAGCCGCGAAGCTCAGTCATCGTCGCCAGATTCTTCGGCCGCGTCTTCGGCGGCTGGCTGCGCATCTTCCGCCGCTGGCTTCGCGTCCTCGTCGGCCGCGGCCACTGCCGCCGGCTTCGCGCCCTCCCGGCGCTCCCAGCCAGGCGCGAAGAGCGGCAAGAAGTTGGAGACCTGGTACGGGTGCTTCTCCAGCTCAGGCCAGTTGAGATCGGTGCCGAGTCCTGGCTCAGTCGGCACCTCGATGCGACCGTCCACCACGCGCACCGGGTTCGTCACGATCTCCCGCTCCCAGGAGACGTTGAACTCGTCGAACAGCTCCTGCACGAGCGTGTTCGGACTGCAAGCGCAGATCTGAACGCAGACAGCGGTCGAGACCGGCCCCTGCGCCTGGTGCGGCGCGATCACCGCGTAGTGGGCATCGGCCATCATGCAGACGGCGCGCGTCTTGAGGATGCCGCCAAGGTTGCTCGGGTCCGGCTGGAGGATGTGCACGGCGTTGTGCTTGAGCAGCTCGGCGAACTGGTGAGTCGTGGTGAAGCTTTCGCCGCACGCCACCGGGATATCGATCCGTTTCGCGACTTCAGCCGTGGCGTCGATCTTGGTATGGTCGGTCGGTTCCTCGAACCAGGTTGGCTCGGAGTCCTCCAGCATCTCGCCAACGACGATCGCCTCCGCCACGCTGAACCGGCGGTGCCCCTCGATCATGATCTGGACACTCGGGCCGACCGTTTCGCGAACCGCCTCTACGATCTCGATCGAGAGCCGGCGGTCGTCCGGGTCCATCGTCCGCCACGCCGCGCCGAAGGGATCGAACTTGAGCGCCTTGTAACCGCGCTCGATCACCGCTTGCGCCTTTTCCGCGAACGACTCGGGTGTGCGCGGCCCGGCGTACCAGCCATTGGCGTAGGCGGGGATCGTTTCGTGGTAGCGGCCGCCGAGCAGGTCGTAGATCGGCCGCCCGGTCACCTTGCCGATGATGTCCCAGCAGGCGATCTCGATCGCGGCGACGGCATTCATGTGAATTTGCGCGCCCTCGGAGTAGACGTCGCGCGTCATCCGCTGGTAGATCGTCTCGACCTGGAACGGGTCCATCCCCTCGTAGCGCGGCGCGAGCTCGTGGATCGCCGCCTCGACCGTCTTCGCAAAGGCGTTCAGCGAGCCTTCGCCGATGCCGTACAGCCCGGGCTGATCCGTGTCGAGCCGCACGAAGAGCCAGTTCTTCCAGGGATTCCCGACGATATACGTCGTCGCTCGCGTTATGCGCACGGTGGCTCCCTCTCCCCAATGGCCGCGCTAGAGCAGCGGCGCCCCCTCGATGCCAACTGGGATCTGAGTGATGTGCCAGCGCCCGAGATTGGCGGTGAACAGGTCCGTCCCCCGAAAGGCGATGTTCGTCGGGTGGCACATCGTGTGTGCCTCGGGGTCATCAATCAGCAACTCGAGCTTTCCGTCCGGGCTCGCGCGGAAGATACGCGACGGCTCGTAGCAGGCGATGTAGAGGTTGCCCTGCACGTCGAGCGCCAGGCCATCCGGCAGACGCTCGATCCCCTCGATGAAGACCTCAATCTGCCCCGGGCTGCCATCGGGCAAGATCGGAATGCGGGAGATGCGCCGGGCGAAGGTCTCGACAACGTAGAGCGTCGAGCGATCGAGCGAGAGGGCCATGCCGTTGGCGAAGTTCAACGTCTCGGCGTACCACAGGCTGCCTTGCCCGGTGGCGAGATCGAACCGCCAGATTCCGGGTCCCGGCGTGCCGAAGGCGTGGCTGTCGGAGACGTAGAGGCAATTGCGCACCGGATCGACGACGGGATAGTTCGGGATCTGAATCTGCCGCCCGTCACCGCCAGTCGCCCACTGCTCTAGGCGCTTCGACTTCGGATCCAGGCGGAAGACCGCCTTGTGCCCGAGATCGCAGACATAGAGCAGACCTTCGCGGTCAAAGGCCATGCCGACGGTGAATCCACCGGTATTGGCAACGATCTCGATGGACGAGCCATCCGGCGCGAGCCGGTAGATCTCGCCCCCGTCACCGCCGCACCAAACCGCGCCATCAGCGGCGACGGCTACCCCCTCCGGGTGCTTGAGGCGGATCGGTCCCAGCGTCCCATCGAAGAAGATGCGCGCCTGGCTCAACGGAATGACCGGCTCCACTCGCCCCCTCCTTTCCCTACAAGCGTCGCCATCCGTCCCGCTCGTGACATGACTAGCGCAGCGGCGGCGCGAGGCTGACATTCGGATCGGCCCAGCGCTCGTTCGGCACCAGCGCGAACCAATCCGGCCGCCCCGGATCGCGGTCGTACTGGTAGCCGCCTAACTCGCGGTACAGCTCCGAGTATTGCCGCAGCTTCTCCCGGTCGAGCCGGACACCGAGTCCCGGCCCGTCCGGCACGCGGATCGCGCCGCCCTCGTAGCGCAGCGGCCCGCCCTCGATCACGTCGTCGCGCAGGTGATGGTAGTGCGCGTCGGCGGCGAACGCGAGATTCGGCAGCACCGCGCCGAGGTGGAGCATCGTCGCCAGCTGGATGCCCAACTCTCCGGACGAATGGACGGCGATGCCGAGCTGGAATGTCTCGCACACGCCCGCCGCCTTGATGCACGGCCGAATTCCGCCCCAGAAGGTGGTGTCCAGCAGGATCACGTCGACGGCCAAATCGAGGATGTTCGCCGCCAGCTGCTCAAAGTTGACGACGACAGTATTTGTCGCGAGCGGCACCCCGACCATGCTGCGAACCCGGCGCATCCCGTTCAGCCCCCAGGTCGGGTCTTCGAGATAGTCGTTCCGCAGGTCGGCGATCGCCTGCCCGAAGCGGATACTCTCCTCGACGCTCAGGGCCGCATTCGGATCGTAGCGCAGGCTGTCCTCCGGGAACGCCTCCGCCAGAGCCCGGTAGCACTCAAGCTCGTAGTCCGGCGGGAACACTCCCCCTTTCAGCTTGTGGCTGGTGAAGCCGTGCTTCGACTTGAGATCGGCGGCGTGCAGCACGAGTTGCTCGACCGTGCGGACCTCGCCCTCCCCCGTCTCCGGGTCTGGATAGCGATAGAAGAGATAGCTGGCGAAGGGGACGGCGTCGCGCAACCGCCCGCCGAGTAGGTCACAGACCGGCACGCCGAGCTTCTGGCCGATCAGGTCCAGGCATGCGAACTCAATCGCGGCGTGCAGCTGGGTGCGATTGTTGTAGAGGCTCGCCGTCGGGTTGCAGATCTTGAAGCGCAGCGCCTCGAGCTCGAACGGGTTGTGTCCAACCAGATACTGCTTGAGCCCTTGGAACGCGAGCTCGGCGCTCTCGCCACCGCCGCCCATCTCGCCGAGGCCGACGTACCCATCGTCCGTCTCAACCTCGACGATGGTGCGGACGAACCGCCCCCAGTGAGCGCCGTTGCTGTGGCGCAGCGGCGCTTCCAGCGGCACAGTCACCGTCGTCGCGCGGATATCTACGATCTTCAGGGCACCGCTCCTTGTCGCTGAAACGAAGAGCCGCTAGCGAGCGGGCGACGGGCACCATTGTCCCGGCTCGATGAGCCGGCACAGCTCAGGTGCGCCAGCGAGCGCCCGCCACCTCGCGCAACCGTGACGCCCACGACGTGGCCGCGACCGGCGCTCCGGGTCACTGCCCGCATAGCGCCGACTGACCTCGGCGCCGGTCGCTATTCACTCGCCCGCTCAATGTGCGGCATCTTACGAAATCTGGCAGATCAATGGAGCCACACTCAGACGCGCACCGATGAGCGCTGCTCGCGGTGTGGCTCAAAGAGAACGAACGCTGAGCGCCACTTGACGGCATCGCCCAGTCACGGGAGACACGCGGCGAATCTCATTCTGTCGGCTCGGGCTCGCTGACGCGCCGGGTGCTCGCAAGCTGAGGCTCATCATCAGCGACCGGCGCTGGCTCCTCCGGCGCGGTCGGCTCCGGCTGGGGAGCGGCCGGCGCCCCTTCAGGCGCTGGCGAGGGTCCGGCTCGTCGCCCATCCGGGCCGAAGCGGCTTATAAACGCACCCAGCATATCGATGGGGAGCGGGAAGACGACGGTCGTATTTCGCTCCGCGCCGATCTCTGTCAGCGTTTGCAGGTACCTCAACTGGATCGCAATGGGATTCTGGTAGATGACCTCGGCGGCCTCGGCCAGCTGCCGGCTCGCCTGGTACTCACCTTCAGCGTGGATAATCTTGGCGCGCTTCTCCCGCTCCGCCTCCGCCTGCCGGGCCATCGCCCGCTGCATGGTTTGCGGCAGCTCGACATCCTTGACTTCGACCACGCTGACCTTCACGCCCCAGGGCTCGGTCTGCTCATCAATGATGCGCTGCAGCTCTTGATTGATCTTGTCCCGTTCGGCAAGCAACTCATCGAGCACGGACTGGCCGAGAATGCTCCGCAGCGTCGTCTGCGCGATCTGTGACGTCGCGCGGATGTAGTCGGCCACGTTGACGACGGCCGCGTTCGGATCAACGACGCGGAAATACGCGACCGCATTGACGCGGACGGTGACGTTGTCCCGCGTGATCACCTCTTGCGCGGGCACGTCCATCGTCACGGTCCGCAAATCCACCTTCTCCATCCGCTCGATGAAGGGGATCAGGAGGATCAGGCCCGGACCGCGCGTCCCGACCAGGCGACCCAAGCGGAAGACGACGCCCCGCTCATATTCCTTGACCACCTTGATCGCCGCTGAGAGGACGATCAAGAGGAAAAGGACAACAACAAGGACCGCGATACCTAAACCCGTCATAGCTGACTCCTACGCGGCGCGCCGCCGAAAGCGCCACGCCGAATGCGCCGAATTGAATCGCTGCTCAAGAGGCCGAGGCCGGTCCTTCGGCACGCGGCGCGGCGCCCGCCTGCTCACCGATTGGAATCACGCCGCGCCGATCTCCCACCTGACTGCGCTCGCGGCCCCACGCCAGATCCTCAGCGGTCGCCGGCCGCACTGTCAGCCGCAGGCCATTGACGCGCGTCACTACAACCGGCGTGCCAACCGGCAACTCAGCGGTTCCGCCCGGCTCCAGCGTCGCTCGCCATAGCTCGCCCTGCACCCAGACCATGCCGGAGGGCTTGAGCGGCTGCCTCACCTCCGCGATCTCCCCGATGAGCGATTCCTTGCCGGTCGCCGGCGGCCGGAATCGCGCCCGCACCACCGACCAGCCGAGGAAGAGGGCGAACGCGAGCAGGCATGCGGTAAGCGCCCAAATGGCCGTCCGCGAGACTTCGTAGCCCGGCGCCGCTTCGTCTCCGAAGAGGAGGTACGACCCGATCACGAAACTGACGAGCCCACCGACGGTCAGCAATCCGAGCGACGGCACGAAGAGATCCACAATGAGCAGGATGAACGCCAGCCCGATGAGCAGGACGCCCGTCCAATTGACCGACAACGTGCCGAGAGCGAACAGTCCGAGCAGGAGCGCGATCCCCCCGGCGACGCCCGGCAGCGTGATGCCGGGATTGGAAAGCTCGATCCAGATGCCGAGGAGACCAAGGCTGAGCAGAAGGTAGGCGATCGTCGGATCCGCGATGAGCTGGAGGAACTGCTCGAAGACATTCATCTCCAGTTCCCGCGTCTCGGCGCCACGTGTCGCGAGTGTAGCCGTGCCTTCGGCCATTTGGACCGTTCGGCCGTCGATCGCCTCGAGCAACGTCGGCAGATCCGGCGCGAGCAGATCGACGACACCGATCGCGGCGGCTTCATCGGCAGTGATGTTGTCGGCCTCCCGCACCGCCTTCTCCGCCCACTCGACGTTGCGGCCACGCAACTCCGCGAGGTTCTTGATCTGGCTGACCGCGTCGTTCGTAACCTTGCGCTGCAAGGTCTCGTCGCCGTCGCTCGCGCTCCCATCACTGTCGAGGAAGATGGGGGAAGCTGAGCCGATGTTCGTTCCAGGAGCCATCGCTGCCACGTGCGCGGCATAGGTAATGAAGACGCCGGCCGAAGCCGCGCGCGCTCCCCTTGGCGCGACGTAAACGACGACCGGCACATCGCTTTCGAGGATGTCGCGGATGATGTCGTCCATCGCTGAGCTGAGCCCACCCGGCGTGTCCATCTGCAGGACGAGGGCCGCGGCGTTGTCGCGCTCAGCGCGAGCGATCGCTCGCTCCACGTAGCGAGCCATGACCGGCGTGATGGTGCCGTCTACATGAGCAACGATCACGCGGCGCTCGCTTTGAGCGGTCGCAAGCTCGGCAAAGGGCTGCGCGGCCAACCCAACGACGGCCACGAGGATGGCGATCAGCGAGAGCCAGCGCAGCACTGGGAGATCTCCAATTGGTGAACGTGGAATGAGGCGCGCTTGCCGGCAGGACATCGTCGTCCCTCCTTGTTTTCATACAAAGTGTACGCTGAAGCCGGGCTTACGGGCGCGCCGTAGGGGAAAGCGAGAGGCCGCTCACGTGCTGAGCGGCCCCGGTGCGCCGTGTCTTTCGTCTTGCGACTGGATTTAGAGCTCGTGGACGAGGATGATGATCGCGCTCGGGATCGTCAGCAGAACGGCCCCGATCAGTGCCGCCCAGAAGAGCTGCCGCTGCCGGCGAGTCCCCATCTTCCAGAAGTCGATCAGGATGATCCGGATGCCGTTCAGCGCGTGGTAGAGCACCGCGCCGACCAGCAGGATCTCCATCGGCAGGAGGAACGGGTTGGAATAGAACTCGACCGAATCGTTGTAAACCCCCTGGCCGAGCCCGATGAGCATGATGTCGATGATGTGGACGAGGAGGAAGAAGAGGACACCAATGCCCGTCGCCCGGTGAAGCGCGAAGGCATACTGCCCGAGATCTCCGGCATAGATCGGACGCACGCCGCTTTGGAGGGACCGCCCGACCCAAACGATCAGTGCGATCGCGCCGACGTACGTCGCAATCGCGAAGACGAAGAGGGAATAGCCGAGGATGTCTGCCAGCCAGAGCGGCCCTTCCTTCGCCGCCGCCTCATCGGCGTCGAAGGTGACGACGGTGATCGTGCCGAGGACGGTGAAAATCAGCCCGAGAACCCAGACCGTCGAGTGGCCGAAAACGCGCCAGCCGGCTGACCGGATGTAGTCGGTCACCACGACCCGGAGCCCCATCAGGCCGTGCCAGAGCGCCATTAGGAGCAGGGTCCAGTCGAACGCGCGCCAGAGCGGATTGGACCAGCGGTCAGCGACGAACTCGAACGTCGTCTCTGACGGGACATTGAGGTAGTGGGTGATGAAGATGTGGCCGAGCGCGAGGACGACGAGGAGGACGCCGGACACCCGGAAGAAGTACCAGGCTAGCTGATCGGCTCCTGGCACACTTGCCCCGGATCCCGACCGTGTCCGCTCCGTCAGTACCGCCATCGGCCTCCCCTCCTCCCTCGCCACTCCCCGTGGCACGCGGCACATCTCCGCCGCGGATTCAGCAGGCGCCGCATCCGCGCTCACCCGGCGCGGAGCGATCCATATGTCGCGATTGGTCGCGTCAATCCGCGAACCGGCGCTCGACGCACTGCCCGAACGCTTTTCCAACGCGACATTGTACGACCAAGTGTCGTTGCTCGCGGGGCACTCATTCGCGAACCTACTTCGCCAAGTCTGGGCCACGATAATGGCGGCAAGTTATGACAAGAGGGTGCGCAATTTGGCGCTTGGCCGTCATACTGTTAGCCACAGGACGCCGCTTCACGGCCGCGCCGCGGCTGACTCATGCGAAAGGGAGAACGCGACCAACGTGATATCGACCAATGACCGGAGCCGAGGCTCGCATCGCCTCCTCTCCTTCGCCCCCGCTGTCGCCTGGATGGCGGTGATCTTCGCCCTGTCCTCGCGACCGTCGCTCCCGACCGGCGGTATTGGGGCAGTTTCCATCCTCGGCCACTTCGGCGTCTATGCCGTGCTGGCCGCGCTTCTCTTCTGGGGCTTACGGCGCGAGGGATTGCCACTCCGGCGCGCGGCGTTGTTCAGCTTCGCGATCGCGGTCCTCTACGGCGTCTCCGACGAGGTGCACCAAGACTTCGTCCCGGGCCGCGATCCCGATCCTCTCGATCTCCTCGTCGATGCAGTCGGCGCGGCGACGGCGCTCGGCGCGATCGCGCTCTGGCTCACATCGCGTCAGTCTGGGCTCCAAAGTCGAGTGGAGACGCGCGGCGCCACCAAATAAGCGCGCCAAACGCGCACGCGGGCGGCGCGCTTCGAGCTAGTCAACGGTCGGGTGGCGACCCAGACCGGCGGGCGGCCGGGAATGCCGCACCAACCCGGTGATGGCAATGAGCGTCAGCAGATACGGCAGCGCCAGGAGCAGATCCGCCGAGATGCCGACCCCGGCCGCTTGCGCCTGAACCTGGAACGCCTGCGCCCCGGCGAAGAGGAGCGTCGCGGCCAGCGTGCCGAGCGGGTTCCAGTTGCCGAAGATCACCGCGGCGAGGGCGATGAAGCCACGCCCCTGGGTCATGTCGCGGGTGAAGAGCGAGAGGTCGCCGATCGACAGGAAAGCGCCCCCGATCCCAGCCAGGACGCCGCTGGCGATGACGCAGGCATAGCGATAGCCCGAGACGCGGATGCCGACGCTCTCCGCCGCCTGCGGATGCTCCCCAGCCGCCTGGATCCGCAGCCCTGGTTTCGTCCGCTCCAGCAGGTACCAGACGACGGGAACGAGGAGAAACGCGACCGGCACCAGTATGCTGACGCCGCTCGCGATCATCGGCAGTTTCTCTACGGACGGCGTGCGCCCCGCCTGCTCCCAGAGGCGCTGCATCAAGAAGATCGGGATTCCGGCGCCGAGGAGGTTGAGCGCGATGCCAGCGACGATCTGGTCCGCCCGCAGCGAGATGCACCAGACGGCGTGGATCGCCGCGCCGGCTGCCGCCGCCAGAGCGCCACACAACAGGCCGAGAAACGGATCGTGCAAGTAGTACGTCCCGGCGACAGCAGTGAACGCGCCGAGCAGCATGAAACCTTCGAGCGCGATGTTCATCACGCCAGAGCGCTCGGAGAGAAGCCCCCCAAGCGCCGCGAAGAGGAGCGGCGTCGCCGTCCGCAGGACCGCTGTCAGTAGTTCGACCGTGAAGAAATCGCCCATTGCGTCTCCCCGGCCGCTCAAACGGGCGGCGTCGAGCCGGGCTCGACACCGATCGTCGTCGCCTCGCCCAGCGGTGCTTGCCGCGCCTGCGCCCGGCGCGCCCACCACGCCCGCAGCCGGCCCGCGGAGGCGAACGCCGCGACCGAGAGGATGATCACCCCCTGCAGGACGAGGACAAGCTCCTTGGAGGTGCCCGCGGTGTTCTGCATCTTGGTCGCTCCGCTCCGCAGCACACCGAAGAGGAACCCGGAGAGCACGACTCCGATCGGATGGTTCCGCCCGACGAGCCCGACCGCGATCGCCGTGAAGCCGTAGCCCTGCGGCGCTGAGATCTGCCGCCCGTGCAATCCCAAGGTCTCTCCGGCGCCGGCCAGCCCGCCCAGCACGCCGCTGACGAACATGGCGCCGGTTACGACTCTCCCCCAGGAAAACCCGGCGAACGCCGCAGCGCCTCGGCTGTAGCCCACTGTCCGCAAGCGGTAGCCCCAGGTCGTGCGGTAGAGCAGGAACCAAAGAGCAAGCGCGGCCAGCACCGCCACGATGACGCCCGCGTGCAGGCGCGTTCGCTCCAGCAGAATCGGGAGCCGCGCCGCTGGTTGCACTGGTTCCGTTGCCTGCAGCTGCGGGTTGACCGGCAGCCAGCTCTCCGTCTTGGTCAGCACATAGGTCAGGAGACGGAAGGCGAGGTAATTGAGCATGATCGTCGTAATCACTTCGTGGGCGCCGGAGAGCGATTTCAGCACGCCGGGAATTGCGCCCCACAGCCCGCCGGCCAAGGCCGCGACCAGCAGGGCCAGCGGCAAGAAGAGCACTGGCGGCAAGCCAAGGTCGGCGGCGCCGATGAGACCGGCGGCGAGCCCGCCGATGACGATCTGCCCCTCGATGCCGATGTTGAACAGACCCGCCCGGAACGCAACGGCGAATGCCAGCCCGCCGAGGACGTATGGCGCCGCGGCAACGAGCGTTTCGGCGATGCTCCGGCGATCGCCAAACGCCCCGGAGAGGAGCGCGCGGTACGCGGTCACCGGATCCTGGCCGGAGGCAAGGATCACCAGCGCCCCAAGCAGCAGAGCGACCGCGACCGCGCCGGCCGACGAAACGACGGTCAGCCCAAGGTGGCGCAGCCACCCGCTCGAATTAGTCCGCGGCCTGTCCGCCACCGCGCTCATCGCCGCCGCGGCCCCCCATCCGCAGTCCGATCTCGGTCCTGCTCACTTGCCCGCTCACGAATTCGCCCACGATGCGCCCCTGGTAGATGACGAGGATGCGATCGCTCAGGTCGAGGATTTCGTCCAAGTCGAAGGAGACCAGGAAGACGCCGCGACCACGCTCTCGCTGCTCGATCAGCTCGCGATGGACGAACTCGATCGCACCGACATCCAACCCGCGCGTCGGCTGCACGGCGAGCAGGACATCCGGCTCCCGCAGCAGCTCGCGCGCGATGATCAGTTTCTGTTGATTCCCGCCGGAGAGCGCCGCCGCCGGCACATCTGGACTCGGCGCGCGAACGTCGAACTCGCGCATCAATCGCTCGCACGTCTCCTCAGCCGCGCCGTAATCAATGCAGCCCCAGCGGCTGAACGGCGGGTCCTCGCTCGTGCCGAGCAAGACGTTTTCCGTCAGCGAGAAGGGCAGCACGAGTCCACGATGATGCCGGTCTTCCGGGATGTAAGCGAGGCCGGCTCTGCGCAGCGTTCGCGGGTCCGCGCCGGTCAGGTCGCGCCCCTTGAGCATCACTCGGCCGGACTCCGGCGCGCGCAGGCCAGCCAACGCCTCGACCAGCTCGGTTTGCCCGTTCCCTTCGACGCCGCAGAGGCCAACGATCTCGCCGCGCCGCACACTGAAGCTGACGTCGTTGACGGCAGGGACGCCGCCCCGGCCGCGCACGACCAAGTTCTCGACGGCCAGCACCGGCTCGCCCGGATGCGCGGGCGGCCGGTCCACGCGCAGCGAGACCTCCCGCCCGACCATCAGCTCGGCCAGCTCGCTCGGCGTGGTTTCGGCGGTGACGCGCGTGCCGACCGTCTTGCCGCGCCGGATGACAGTGACGCGGTCGCTAATCGCCGCGACTTCGCGCAGCTTGTGCGTGATGAAGATGATCGTCCCGCCCGCCGCCCGCAGCCGCTCGAGCGTCTGGTAGAGCTCTTCGACTTCCTGCGGCGTCAGCAGCGCAGTCGGCTCATCGAGGATCAGGATGCGGCTGCCCTGATAGAGCGCGCGCAGGATCTCGACCCGCTGCTGCATGCCGACCGGCAGATCCTCGACCCGCGCCCGTGGATCGACACGCAGCCCGAACGACTCCGCGAGCTCGCCGACTCGCCGTTCGGCGGCGTCACGATCGAGACGGAGCGTCCCGGTCCCTTCGAAGCCGAGGATGACATTCTCGGTAACCGTGAAGCGGTCGACGAGCATGAAGTGCTGATGCACCATGCCCAGTCCGGCTTGCACGGCATCGCGAGGCGACTGGAATCGGACTGGACGGCCCTCGATGCGGATCTCGCCGGCATCCTGGTGGTAGAGGCCGAAGAGGATGTTCATCAGGGTCGTTTTGCCCGCGCCGTTCTCGCCGAGCAGGGCATGGATTTCCCCACGGCGGACGGCAAGATTGACCCCGTCATTCGCCACGACGCCGGGAAAGCGCTTGACGATGCCACGCATCTCGACGGCGAGCGGCGCGGCATCGTCGCTCACCGTCATCGCTCGTGGCATGTCCGTCCGATCGACCGTCTCCACGCTGGTCCCTACGTCGTCCTCACGTGTCCTCGGCGCTCTACCGAGCCCAACATCACACGCCAAGGGCGCACGCGATGGTGCGCCCTGACGATTGAGTCATCAATCCGGCCGACGTCACGCTCCCGGTGTCGCGGCTGGCGTCGCCTCCGCCGCGATTGGCGTGGCCAGCGGCGGCAGGTTCTGGCTGAAGGTCTCGAACTCTTCATCTGTCGTCGGGACCACCAGCGCCCCATCGAGAATCATCTGCTTGTAGGCGCGGACGTAGCCCTTGATCTCCTCGGGGACGCGGTCGTTCGGATCCTGGAAGTCGACGCCGCTTTCCTTCAGCCCGAGATCGTGAATGCCTCCCTCGAAGGTGCCCTCGGCGAGCTGCCGGCACCCTTCGTAGACGGCCACATCCACGCCCTTGCGAGCGACGCACAGCTCGAAGCCTGGCGCGAGGTGATCCTGCGTCACGTCGGCGCCGATCACCCACTCCTCGCCGAGCCGGTTCCGCTCCTTGACCGCCTCATAGCAACCGACGCCGGTGAGACCGGCAATCGGGAGCACGATATCGGCGCCCTGGTTGAACTGGGCGACCGCCAACTCCTTGCCCTTCGCCGGATCGGTGAACGAGTCCGCGTAGGCGATGGAGAAATTGGCGTCCGGCCGCACGGCGAGGACACCGGCCTTGAAGCCGACCTCGTACCGGATGACCGGCGGGATGCGCATGCCGCCGACGATGCCGATCGTGCCGGTCTTGGTAAACATACCGGCCGCAACGCCGACGAGGAACGCCGATTCTTGCTCCCGGAACGTGACCGATTGGACGTTCGGCTGGTCAACGACCGAGTCGATGAGCAGGAACCAGTCATCGGGGAACTGCGGCGCGACTTCCGCGAGTGCGTCGGTGAGCAAGGCGCCAACGGCGACCGTCAGATCTCCCTGCTCGGCGCCGGCAACGAGATTCGGCACGTACGCGGAGGCATCCTGCGACTCGACCACCCTCCAGGTGATCCCGAAATCGCGCGCGGCGTCGGTGCCGCCGTTGTTCGCCAGGTCGTTGAAGTTCTGGTCGCCAAGACCCACCGTGTCGGTGACCATCGTGCAGACGAGTGAGTCCTGCGCCATCGCGATCCGCCCGCCTACCGGCATGGCGGCAGCCAGCGGCGCGAGCGCGGCGAGCGCACTAAACCGGCGTCGAGAGAGTCGCAATTGACCAGCAGGCACGATAGTCATGCTTGTTGCGCTCCTTCACGAAATTGTCGACCGCGGCCGTCATCGGCGCGGACCGGTCCCCACCCCAATGAGCTAACCGGATGGTACCAGAGGACGAATCTCTCGGTCCCGCGGGAGCGAGACGAATGCCACACACTCAGCGTTCCAGCGACTCCGCCCGCGTCCAGTCGCCGCTGCGCCCGCCGGATTTCTCCTCTAGCTGGATCGCCTCGATCGTCATCCCCCGGTCCACGGCCTTCACCATGTCGTAGATCGTCAGCGCGGCGGCGCTGACAGCAGTCAACGCTTCCATCTCAACGCCCGTCTTTCCGTGCGTTTCGACACGCGCCCGGATCGAGACCGCCGCCTCCTCGATCTCGAAGCTGACCTCGATCCGCGTCAGCAGGAGCGGATGGCACATCGGGATGATCTCGTGCGTCCGCTTCGCGGCCATGATCGCCGCCACCTGCGCCACGCCGAGGACATCCCCCTTCGCCGCCCGCCCCTCGCGGATCAGCGTCGCCGTCTCCGGCCGCATCGCCACCCGGCCGGAGGCCACCGCTACCCGGTGCGTGGCCGGCTTGTCGCCGACATCAACCATTCGCGCTCGCCCCGACTCGTCGAAATGCGTCAGGCGCGGCGCTCCACTTCCCTGATCCTCACTCATGCCACTTCCTCGCTTGCCGTATCGTCGCGCGCTGGCCTCACGTTTCGCGGTAATTGGCAGACAATCGCGTGTGCGCGACGGCGAATCGTCCTTCGCAATCATCGGTCGCGCGCGAGGCCCCCCTCCCCGGCGAACGATATCGGACGATCGCCGAGAGGGACGGGGCCATTATCGTCTCAGCGACCGCGCGTCGCCCTGTTCACCTTCCTCCCAATTCACGCGCGGCGCGCTCCCCCCTTCCCTGATCCCGCGTCTCCGGCGATACTGCCGCCGTAATCCACGGCCTCAATGGTTGAGCGGGGAAAAGGAGGGAGTGCGTGCCTATCGCAACCGTTGGTGATCTCGATGTCGCCTACGACGTTTTCGGCGAGGGCGAGCCGGTCCTGATGATCAACGGGATCGGCGCCGAGCGGGGAGCCTGGAGTCTCCAGACGCCGGCCCTCAGCCGAGAGTTCCAAGTCATCACCTATGACAACCGGGATGTCGGAGAGACTGGCCCCGGCCGCAACCCGCGGCCATACAGCATGCGCCAGTTCGCCGAGGACGCCGCCGGCCTCCTCGACGTGCTCGGCATCTCGTCTGCTCATATCGTCGGCGCCTCGATGGGCGGCGCCATCGCTCAGGAGTTCGGCCTGGCCTATCCGGATCGCACCCGCAGCCTAACGATCATCTGCTCCTGGCCGAAGACCGATCCGTGGCTGGCCGAGCTGTGGGAGCTTTGGGAGCATCTTTTCGAGGCACACGGCGCGGTCGAGTGGTCGCGCACGACTTGGCTCTGGGTCTTCACCCATCGCTGGTACCAGAACCCGGACAATCTCCGGAACCTGCTCGCCGACACGCAAGCGAACCCGCGACTGCAAACGCTCGACATGTACCGGCGCCAATCCCACGCGGCGAAGACGCACGACGCGCTCGACCGCCTGCCGCGCATCACCGCGCCGACCCACGTGATCTGCGGCGCGGAGGACATCTTCACGCCGCTCCGCTACTCGCAGGCGATTGCGAACGCGATTCCCGGCGCCCGCCTCTCCGTCATGCCAAACGTCGGCCACGGCATGTTCTGGGAAGCGACCGACGCCTTCAACGAGCTGGTGCTCGACTTTCTGCGAGGAGCGAAGTCGGCCAGTTGAGCGATCGCCTGCAGCTGGAGGCCGAAAAGATAACGGGAGGGAGCGCGGATCGAGCAACTTCGGGACGTGGTAGCCGGGCACGTGAGCCGGTGATGGCCATTTGATGCCGGCAAACGCGGCGAACTTCGATCACCCGGAACGACGAGTGGAGTCTGTGCGCGACGCCGGCAGCGCCGGTGCGGCCGGCAAGCGCCAGTGAGATATCCGCTAGCGCGGAAAGGAGAATGCTGTGTCGGAGTCCGTTCAGAGCTTTCAGAACATCCCCAACCCGATCCTCGGGTCTACCATCGTCTTCGCCCCGTACAACCTGGAGCAGGCGCTGACCGGGTTGGCGGAAGCCGGCTATCGCCGGTGTGAGATCGGTGCGGTCAAGGGCTGGTTCGAGCACATCGATCCCGACACCGTGACCGACAAGGAGATCGCCAATGCCCAGCAGCTGCTGAAGGATCTCGGCCTGGAGCCGGTCAGCCTCAGCGGGCATTCCCAGCTCCACACCAAGGAGGGCAAAGAGCGTTTCGGCCGCGCGCTCGAGATCGCCGCTGAGCTCGGAATGCGCATCGTCAACACCTTCACGGGCGATGCCGAGTCGGAAGAAGAGCGCGAGGCGTACTTCGCGAACGTGGCGGAGCTCTGTGACAAGGCCGCGAGCCTGGGCCTGACGATCGGGATGGAGACGGACAGCAACATGCTGCCGACGGCGAAGATCGGCCTCGAGATCCTCGACCGGATCAACCGGCCGGACGTCCTCGGCTTCAACTACGACCCGGGCAACGTCGTCTACTATGCCGGCGCCGACCCGATCGAAGACATCACCTACGCCCTGCCACGGATGGTCCACATGCACTTGAAGGACAAGGTCGGCGGGAAGGGCGTCTTCAACTTCCCGGTGCCGGGCACCGGAGAGCTCGACCTGCGCCGCCTCGTCCAGATTGCCGTGGAAGCCGGCTACACCGGCCCGATTAGCGCCGAGGTTGAGTTCGATGAGCGCGGCTGGCCGGATTACGACTCGTGCCGTGCGGCCGCGAAGCAATCCGTCGTGAATCTCCGCGCGATGGGCCTGCCCGTATAGACACGCCTGACCGGAGATTCAGGCCGGCACGGAGCGACTCGCAACGCTGGGTGTCTGCCGTCCGGCTTCGTCCACCTGAGCAGACGGGCGCGGATGATCCACCCGCGCCCAACTCCCCTATCCGCGGACGTCATCGGCGCTGAAAGGGAGCGCCCGGTGGCGTCCGCGTCTCACCTCCCCGCGCTGTCGCCTCCGGCGCGACCGACTGGCCACGGCTCGAATCTGGGCGCGAGCTTGCCACCGCGATCTCATGCGCTCATCCAAGGTGACCAGCCAATCGTAAGAGAGGTGCATGGGGCAAACGCGCTCCGTGACCGGGGCACTCGGGCACCGGTCGCACGGGATTCACGCCAAAGGAGGGCGAAGAGCATGCACACGAGCCGGCGATACGCGGCGCTGACCGCAGCGCTCGCGGTGATCATCGCGATGATGGGCATTGCGATCGGCACGGCGTCGCGGACGGCGCGCGCCCAAGGAGAAGAGGCGCACCCGGCACATATCCACTCTGGCACCTGCGCGACCCTCGGCGATGTCGTCGCTCCATTGAGCTCGATCGGGCCTGAAGGGCTCGTTGACGGCACGCCGTCCGCTGGCGAGACAGCCGGGCCGGAGAGCGCGATTCCGGTCGAGGTCAGCATCACCACCGTGCCGATGGCGCTGGCCGACATCATCAGCGGCGGTCACGCCATCAATGTCCATGAGAGCGCGGAGAACATCGGCAACTACATCGCCTGCGGCGACATCGGCGGCACACTGATCGGCACCAGCGACCTGGCGATCGGGCTCGCTGAGCTGAACGACTCCGGGCACCACGGCGTGGCCTGGCTGCACGACAACGGCGATGGCAACACGACCGTCTACGTCTTCCTCGAGGAAGAGTATGGTGAGGGAGACATGGGCGGTGGCGACATGGGCACGCCGGAGGACATGGGCGATCACGACATGGGTGATTCGGACAGCGCGGGAACCAACGAGGTAGCCGTGTCGATCGCGAACTTCGCCTATGATCCGTCGCCGCTCGAGATTTCGGTCGGCACGACGGTCACCTGGACGAACATGGACAGCGCGCCGCACACCGTCACCAGCTCCGGCAACTTCCAATCCGGACGCATGGATCAGGGTGCGACGTTCCAGCACACCTTCGATACCGCTGGCACGTTCGACTACTTCTGCGAATTCCACTCGAATATGAAGGGACAGGTCATCGTTCAATGAGTCCCTTCTAGGGAAGCGCGCGCCCGGGGAGATACCGTATAACGCCTCCCCCTCCCCGGGCGTAGCGCTCGGTGGCGCAAGGGCTCCTTGCGCCGAGCCATCAGGCGTCGCTACGCTCGAAGCGGCCAGACTTATCCAGCGGACGCAATCGAAAGAAGATGAGCGGCGAACTCGCTTCCAGGCCGCGCGAGACCAATCCCGTCCCATTGAGCGAGATCGTGTGCGCGGCCCGCTGCCGCTCCACGTCGTCGGTTAGCTCCTCGTAGATCGCCTCGACGACGACACATCGCCAAGAGGTTGGGGCATCAATCTCATCCACTAAGAAGCTAACGAGCGGCTGCTCCCGCATGACGTCGATTTTCCGACCAGGACCACTGAAACCGTAGATGTATTTCCCGTCGTAGCCATAGTTGATCGGCACGACGTAAGGCCGATCGTTGGTCGAGACGGCAAGGCGGCCGATCTGGTTGCGTTGCAGCACCGCCTCGATCTCTTCCGGCCCGAGAAGACCAATCACGAAACCACCCTCATAATTCGGCAAGCCACCCTTCACGGTCATGCCATCCGTGCCATGTGGCCATGACCTCTCATATGAGGCAACGTCTCTATCTTCCGCTTCGCGGAGTCACGAGACGGTCGCACGTACCTGCTGCTTATTACAAATTCGTCACAGCCAAGAGCCGGCAGGGTCAGGAGCAACGAGCCAGGGGAGGCGGGGCAGCCCCGCCACCCCTGGCGCCCACTCCCCCTCCTATGCGCTCCGAGGCGCCGGACGCGCCGGCGCCATGATGAGCTGCGCTCCTGGCCGTCCACTGAACGTACCGGCGACGATAACGGCAAAGAGCGCGAACCCTGCGGCAACCATCGCCTGCGCCGCCAGCAACCAGCCGGTCACATCGCTGCCAGAAGCGCGCTCGACAAGGGCATACACTCCCAGCGCCACTCCAACGCCAAGTAGCAGCACTTGCAAGCCGGCCAGGCGCGGCCAACGCAGCGGACGCCCGGCGAAACGCGGGACGAGGTAATAGCCGACTCCGGAGATGAGGAATCCGGTCCAGCCGAAGAGGTTGAGCTCGGCATGGACTTGGCGCAGCCGGGCGCCCGTGGCGGGATCGATCGCGAAGATAGCGCCAAGCGCGATCCCGGCCGCGAGACACGCGGCGGCGACGAGGAATGTCGGACGCGACCAGCCAGGCAGCGCCACGATCTGCGGAGTGATCGTCGCCAAGAAGAGCGCGAGCGCCGCTGCCTGGAGCGGTCCGGCAATGAGGAAGAGTCCCTTCGAGCCGGTGGCGAGCGCGATGAGCATCACCGGCAGCCCGATGGCGACGACAATTAGGTGCAGACGAATCGGCGCCACCGACCGCCAGCGTCGCCCTGTCCAGCGGCTCAGCACGTGGTAGCAGACGCCGGACGCCATCGAGAGGAAGAAGCCGACGAGCATCGCGTGCGCCCAGACGATGTCCCAGCGAGCCGTCTCGACGAGATCAGCGGCGATCAGCAGGCCGATGCCAAGCCCGATCAAGAGATACAGCCCGGAAAGGCGCGTGAACCGGGTGGCGAGCCGGTCAATCGTCGCCTGCTCGGGGAACGGCTGCGGCGCGGAGTGACCGGTGGCTGGTAGGCGGAAGAGCCGGGCGATATTGACCATGAAGGTCACGCCGCCGGCCAGCGCCAGGACCGCTCCCGCGACCTCGAGCCAGCGCTCCGCCGCCATACGGCCGAAGAAAACGCCCCAAGCGCCAGCGATTCCCATCGCCACCTGCGCTCGCAGCCAATTGAGGCTCCGCCATTGGCGCCGCCCGAAAACCGGGATCACGCGGATATTGACCGCGTAGATCATCGGCGTCACGCCGCCGAGCACGGCGAGCGCCACTGCCGCCCGCCACCACGTCGGATGCTCCGGCATGCGTCCGACAGTAAGAGCGGCGGCCGCGAAGGCAAGCAGCGAGGCGACCATCGTCGCCGGCACCAGGAGACGCCCCATGACGCTACGCTCCGGCCGCGGACTCAATCGCCGCGAGGACCCGCGGAATCGCGGTCTCGCGATCCACGCCATGCAACTCGAGTGCCTCGCCAAGCCGGTGCGCTCCGCCGCAGCAGAGATCGATACCGTACGGCGCGAGCGCCTCCAGTGTCGCCGGATACCGTTCGACCAGCTCCCGAATCGTCAGATCGGCGACCGTCTCGGCGGTGATAGTCGGCGCCTCACCAGCCTGATGCATGCGTCGCAATGCCATGATGTCCTCACATCCTTTCTGCGGCTGGCGGGGCGGCTGGCTCCCGCTCCGCTGCACGCCGAACCGGCCGGGGCGCGACGCGCGGCCACAACTGCCCGACCACGATTGCCAAAGCGAGCGCCTGCAGCGCTCCCGAACCGACGAGTGTCAGCGACGTCCAATCCGCGGCATGCCCGGAGCGCTCGACCGGCTCTGCCGCGACACGCGCCAGCAAGCCGAGATTCAGTGCGGCCATCGCGATGAAAGCGGGGCGCTCGCGATACCCGAGCGGCAGGGCCGGGCTCCTCCGGCGGGGCAAGAGCCAGTAGGCAACACCGACCGCGAACTGGACGAACCAGCCGACGAAGAGCATGTGCCCGTGCGTCGGCGCGAGCCAGACGCGCCACGCTCCGGGAATATAGGGATCGGCCATCATTCCCGCGCCCGCCATCGCGCCCGCGAGCAGCCAGATCATCGATGCTCGCAGCATCCACGCGCTCAGGCGATCCACGTAACCTTCACACGACGCACGAGCAAGCAAGCAATCGTGCCAGAGGCAATGCTCCGGCTAGCTCTCCATCGTCGGCGAACGCGGGATGCAAAGCCGTCACATTTCGCGGCCGGGACGTTACAAAAACGTTGCAAATCGCGGCCGACCGGATCACCAGATCCGATCGAGCCGCTGCTCCAATTCCACCCCCACTTCTGCGAGCGGGCTCTGCGCGAGCCAGCTGCTGAGGGCGGTCATCTGCCCGGTGAGCAGCAGCACGCCGAGGCCGATTAGCAACACGCCACTGACCACCGACGTCGAGTGGGCAAAGGCGTGCACCCGGCCCAGACGAAACTCCCATGCTCGCCCGCGCAGGAGTTGGGCCAGCCGCCCGCGCGCCTCACCCCGTAGCAGGAGAGAAACGAAGATCAGGATCGGCAACCCGAGTCCAAGGACGTAAACGACGGCGAGCAAGCCGCCAGCCAGCAGCGAGAGCACTCCCGCGGTCGTCGAGCCCTCTGTGAGCAGGAGCGTCAACACCGATCCGAGAATCGGTCCGACGCAGGTCGTCCACCCCAGCGCGAAGATCAGGCCGTAGACGTATGCGCCGCCAGCGGTGAATCCGGGCCGGCGAAAGACTCGGAGCCCGGCAAACCCCTTGCCCATCAGGCTCATCACGCCGAAGACGATCACGACGATGCCGCCGAACGTGGTGAGGAGCTCTTGGTGATCGAGCACCAGCGAGCCGAGCGTCGTGAACCCCGCGCCGAGCACCGCCATGGTCGTTGCTACGCCGGTCAGGAACGCCACGGTCACCACCCCGATCCGCTCCCGGCGCTCTTGTAACGCGACCGAGAAGTAGCCGATCAAGATCGGCAAGGAGCAGGGCGACAGCACCGAGAGGATGCCGGCCAGGAACGCCGGCAGCGCCAGAGTCAGCACATCACCGGCCAGCTCCGGCGCGTCTAAGGCGACGCTGAGCAGCGAGACGGAGATCAGCAAGACGACTAGCAGCGCCAGGGTGATCGCGAACGAGCGTGCCGCGAGCCGCCACTCTCCTCCTTGGCGATTCGCTCCCAGCGCTGGAGCAGTGGGCTGGGCTGATGCGCTCATCCTGCTTCCCCTCCCACGTCGCCACCGGCGCGAGCGGCGCGGATCAAATCATTCAGCCGATCTTCATCGAGTGGGCCAAGCACGAAGTCACGCACGATGCCGGACGAATCGAGCGCGACGGTTACCGGCAAGTTCGTCACGCGATAGGCCCGCGTCACCTTTCCGTTGCGGTCCAGCAAGAGCGGAAACGTGGCGCCGGTCTCCTCGGCCAGGCGCTCAACGGTCTCCGGACCTTCGCGCAGATTGATGCCGATGACGGTGATCTCCTCTGAGTTGGCCTCATCGAGCAAGGCCATCTCTTCCTTGCAGTTCTCGCACCAGGAAGCGAAGAAGTTGATCAAGAGCGGCTGCCCGAGATGATCGTCGAGCGAAACGGCCTCCCCGGCCGCGTTCTCCAAGCGGAAATTCGGCGCCCGCTGACCGGGGCGACTTCCCGTCTCCTTATCCCCGTCTGGCCACGAAATCACCCCAAGGCTATTGCCGCTGGCGCCGCCGCCACAGCTCGCCAGCAAGATCACCACGGCGAGCGCGCCGGCCAGCGGCATGAAGTTGCGACGCAGCATGCTCCTAGACACGCGCTACGCCTCCACGATCACTCGAATCGATTCGGAAGGATCCACCGTACAAGTCACCGGATACTCGCCTGGCTCCGGGAAACGCATCGTGTAGGTTTCGCCAGGGTTGACGACGAACGGCCCCGCGCGATGGACGACGGTATCCTCGTTGCGAACGGAGATCGCCGCGGTCTCGCCCTTCTTGAACCGGATCAGCGTCGGTAATGTGATGGCCGATTCCACGCCTGGCTGAGAGAGCCGCGCCGCGCTGCCAGCGGGAATGACGAAGAGGAGCCCGTCCGAATTGCTGGCCGGCTCGCTCCGCAGCAGATTGATACCCAGCAGCGCCAGCACGACGACGAGCAGCGTTGACGCGGCCGCGATGCCCACGACCGAGCGCTTGCGCTTCGGCTGTCCCGACTGGCGCGAGATTGCTTGGCGATCGACCAACCCTTGCGCGGTAGTGGTTGGAGTCATCACACACTCCTCACTCGCCGTTGAGAGGGCAGCCCAGCCGCCCTCTCACCCCGCCAGCCGCTACATTCCATGCGTTCCCGGCGTCGCCTCGGGCGTTCCCATGTGCGTGGCCCCGCCCAGAGCGGGCGCCGGGCGCGACCAGACATTCGAGATGGTCAAGTCACCCGCGGTGACCGGAGCGACCGGCGTACCCTCGGCTGGCTCAGCGGTGGGGCGCACCTCGACGGTCACCGTCACCTCGCCCGCCTTCTCGAACTGCAGGGTCAGCTCGTAGCGGTCACCCCGATTGAGATCGCGCGTCAGGCCGATCAGCATGATGTGATAGCCGCGGGGCTTCAGCTCGACCGTCTCGCCCGCCGGGATCTCCAAGCCATCAGCCAGCGGCCGCATCTCCATGACGCCGTCCTTCTCCGACATCTCATGGATCTCGACGACCGCGGCCACATCCGTCTCGCCGCCCAGGAGTCGGTCCGCCTCCTCGCCCTGGTTGGTGATCGTCAGGTACGCCGCGCCCATGCCCGTCGCTGTCGGCGTGCCTGCGCCGGGCGATGCCTGTGGCGAGGCCTGACCGTGCCCCTCATGCGCGTCGGAGACGCTCGCCCAGCCAACCACGACAAACAGGAGCACAACGATCGTGCCCAAGAGAGTCCGTCGCATCGGTCTTCCTCCGAGTGAAGTCTTGATCCACGGTTCTCCGCGCCACTAGAGCAAGTGGCGGATGTCTTCGGCGATCAGCTCTGGATCGGTTCCATGCGCGTAGACGAGGCGCAGGTTCCCTTTCGTGTCGATGACGAAAGTAGAGGTGGTGTGGTCAACGAGGTAGCTCATCGCCGACTCGTCGAATTCGCGCTTGACCACGGCAACGCCGTAGTCCTGCGTGATCGCCTGGATCTGCTCCGGCGTCCCGGCCAAGCCGATGAACTCCGGATCGAAAAAGGCCAGATACTCGCCCAGCCGCTCAGGCGTGTCCCGCTCGGGATCCACTGTTACCATCACGAACCGGACGCGCTCGGCATCCTTTCCAAGCTCTTCCTTGACGGAGATCCAGTCGCTGAGCGTCGTTGGGCACGCATCCGGACAGGCGGTGTAGCCGAAATAGAGCACGACTACCGCCCCCGCCTGGTCAGCGAGCGAGAATGGCTGACCACGCTGATCGGTGAGCTCGATCGGTGCCGCGGCGCGGACCGGCTGAATCTCTCCGCCATGGAAGGCGTAGGATTCGCGATTCCAGAGCATCCACCCCGCGACCAGCGCGATCGTGGCCACCGCGATTGCCGAGCCGAGCGCAATGAACTTTGCGCGACGAGACATGACGTCGCTCACTCCTCCTCTTGGATAGCGACGAATGCCGACGGAGCCGCCGGCGTGCTGCCGGCAGCGACGCTATGAAATGGAATGTGTCCGGGGTGGGGGACTGTTCGGCGCGATCGCGCGACCGTGCAGGCGGTCGCCGGGCTCGAGCACCGGAGTCTCAGAAACATTCAGGATCACGGGGGTCTCAACCGGCAGATCCGCCGCGAGCGTGAGAACGGTCATCGCCGGATGCGGAATCTGATTGACTCGCGCCGTCTGCTCAGGGCACAGCTCGACCGGACCAGGGACGCCACCCGTCGCGGACCGCGTGCCCTGCTCCTCCGGCGCGCCCTGCGCATCGTCCTCCACGGTCGGCGAGAACGCATGACTGAGGTGCTCGTAGTGAAGACCGAAGTGTGCGAGCGCGTGCGCCGAGTCAGTGACAGAGCTGTCTTCGGTCACCGACGCGGTGAATTCCACCTCGTAGCCACCAGACGAAGGCGAGCCACTTGGAGAAAGGTAGAGGGAGTGCGGGCCTGATGTCGCTGAGCAGGTCGCCGGGACGGACAAGAGCCCGATCAGCATCGCGACGGTGATCAGCCGGCGCGCGACGCTGATGAAGCCGGAAGAGCGCCAGTGCATCGCGATGGATCTTGATCTCCGGGCGCGGATCATGACCAGCCCTCTCGGACCAGCCTGCTGACCACGTGCAATGTGGTCACTGAAACATAGCGTAGCAAACGGGGCTCCTGGAAACCACGGTTCCAGCGGTGGTGTGCGGCACCTCTGCTCTAGTTGGAATTTTAGGCGCGACGCCCAACAATGCCTCGGAACATTGTGTAGAATGCCTAAATGGGCGTCTCTCCCGCGAGGCGGCCGGGCCGACCACCGGGTTCGAGTTTCAGGACTAGCGGGCGGTCATTCAGGAGACGAAACCTCATTTCTAGGAGCCGGTACTGTGCTATCCTGCCCACTGAAAAGTTGTCAGGGTGGCGGGCGGTTTCAAGAGGCACGGATCGGACACCCAATGCAACAACATGAAGCTCGATTCGCCGAGTGGCGACCGAGGTCCATTTGTCAAGCACCAGGTAGGACAAGATGAGCGACCTGCGCGCGTTTCATGGGCCGAATGCCGGGTACGTCCTGGAGCTTTACGACCGCTACCTTGCTGACCCCAATTCCGTAGATCCCGAAATACGTGCATTCTTTGCCGAGTTTCGGCCGACCTTGCCGCCGACCAACGGCGCCGCCGCGGCCGAGCGGGCAGAGACTGGCGCGCCAGCGATCGCGGATGTGCGGAAGATCGTAGCGGCCGCGTCGCTCGCCTTATCCATCCGCGAGTATGGCCACCTCGCGGCGCGCTTGGATCCACTTGGCACCGAGCCGCTGGGCGCGCCGGAGCTCGACCCGAGCTACCACGGCCTGACTGAGGCGGATCTACGGGCGCTGCCACCGCTCGTCGTCGGCGGACCAGTCGCGGAAGGCGCGGCGAACGCGGCGGAAGCGATAGCGCGGCTGCGCGAGATCTACTCCGGGACGATCGGTTTCGATTTCGATCACGTCCAGATCGCCGCCGAGCGCGCATGGCTGACCGAGGCGGTTGAGTCTCGCCGCTTCGCCATTCCGCTGGAGCGGTCGGCGAAGCGGGCGTTGCTGCGCCGCCTGACCGACGTTGAGGCGTTCGAGAAGTTCCTGCACCAGACCTACCTGGGCCAGAAGCGCTTCTCGATCGAGGGGAACGACATGCTCGTTCCCATGCTCGACGAAATCGTCCATGAGGCAGCCGCCGCCGGCACGCGGGAGATTGTCCTCGGCATGGCGCACCGTGGCCGGCTGAACGTGATGACCCACGTGCTGGCTCGACCCTACGCCTCGATCATCGCCGCGTTCGAGGGCAACAAATGGCGCACCGCATCCCAGCCGGCGAGCGATGCCAGCGATGATTGGACTGGAGACGTCAAGTACCACCTTGGAGCGCGGCTCCTGCGCGGGCAACACGGCACGATGGTCGAGGTGCCGATCGTTCTCGCGCCCAACCCGAGCCACCTCGAGGCGATCAACCCGGTCGTCCAAGGCATGGTGCGCGCCGCGCAGGATATCTGCGATCAGCCCGGAGCGCCGCGGATCGATCGGCAGGCGAGCATGCCGATTCTGGTCCACGGCGATGCCGCCTTCCCGGGTCAGGGCGTGGTCGCGGAGACGCTGAACATGTCCGCCTTGGAGGGCTACAGCACCGGCGGGACAATCCACATCATCGTCAACAACCAGATCGGCTTCACCACCAATCCGAGCGACGCGCGCTCAACCCTCTACGCAAGCGACCTGGCCAAGGGCTTCGAGATCCCGGTGGTGCACGTCAACGCGGACGATCCGGAGGCGTGCCTCCTCGCGACGCGCTTGGCGATGGCCTACCGGCAGACGTTCGGCAAGGACTTCCTCATCGACCTCATCGGCTATCGCCGCTGGGGCCACAACGAGGGAGACGAGCCGAGCTTTACTCAGCCGCGCTTGTACGCGCAGATTGCGAAGCACCCGACCGTCCGCCAGATTTGGGCTAAGCGGCTCGTGGAAGAGGGCGACGTCACGCCGGACGAGCCGGAGCAGATGCTCAAGGCAGCGCTGGACCACCTGGCCGGCGTGCGCCGCTCGGTGACCGACGGCACGCTGCCCGAAGAGGAGGAGATTCCGCCGCCCGGTCCGCGACGCGAGGTCCAAACCGCGGTGCCCGCCGAGCGGCTGCGTGAGTACCACGACGCGATCCACGCGATCCCGGACGGGTTCACGCTGAATACGAAGCTCGCCCGTCAATGGGAGCGCCGGGCGCGCATCCTGGATCAGCCGGATGGCCGCATCGATTGGGCGCACGCGGAGTCACTCGCCTTTGCCGCGATTCTGAGTGACGGCATCCCGATCCGCTTGACCGGGCAAGACGCCGAGCGCGGCACGTTCAGCCAGCGGCACCTGGTCCTGCATGACCCGAAGACCGGCGACACCTATACGCCGCTTCAGCACCTGCCGACGGCAAAGGCCTCGTTCGCCGTGTTCAACAGCCCGCTCTCGGAGGAGGCGCCGGTCGCGTTCGAGTACGGCTACAGCGTCCACGCGCCGGGCCGGCTGGTGCTCTGGGAAGCGCAGTTCGGCGACTTCGCGAACGGCGCACAGGTGGCGATCGACCAGTTCATCGTCGCCGCCCGCTCCAAGTGGCGCGTGTACCCGGCGCTCGTCATGCTGCTCCCGCATGGCTATGAGGGTCAGGGTCCCGAGCACTCCAGCGCGCGGCTGGAGCGCTACCTGCAGCTGGCGGCGCAAGACAATATTCGCGTCGCGAATTGCACGACGGCGGCTCAGTACTTCCACCTGCTGCGCCGGCAGGCCGCGCTCCTGACCATCGATCCGCGCCCGTTGATCTTGATGACGCCGAAGAGTCTCCTGCGCCATCCGCTCGCCTCTTCGACCCTGGCGGATTTGGCCAGCGGCACCTTCAAGCCGGTCATTGATGATCCAACCGCCGCCGGCCGCGAGGAAGAAGTGACGCGCCTGATCCTCTGCTCGGGGAAGGTGGCAGTCGATCTCGAGGCGAATCCGCAGCGGGCCGAGGCGCGGAACGTCGCGATCGTGCGGGTCGAGCAGTTGGCGCCGTTCCAGAACACCGCGCTCCGCCAGACGATCAGCCGGTACCCGAACCTCGTCGAGCTGGTCTGGCTGCAAGAGGAGCCGCGCAACATGGGCGCGTGGAGCTACATGGAGCCGCGCCTGCGTGAGCTGACTAGCAACGCCCTGCCGATACGCTACATTGGCCGCGCCGAGCGAGCGAGCCCAGCTGAGGGCTCAGCCGACCTCCATGCCATTGAGCAGGAGCGCATCGTCAGCGCGGCGTTCGCCGACGTGCCGGAGCAGCCTGCCGAGCGCAAGAACGGTCGTGCAAAATTGCGCGCGGGCGCAGCCACCGGGGCGGACGCGAACGGGCCGGATGGTGTCGCCACCGCTCGGAAAGGCGAGCGCGCCAAGCGCGGATAGTCCGACGACCGACCAGGCAATTGAGGAGTTGCAACGATGCCGGTAGAAATCCGCGTCCCCCCGCTCGGGGAATCGCTGGTTGACGCGGTAGTTGGCCAGTGGCTCAAAAGCGAGGGTGATCCCGTCTCTCGCGGGGAGACACTGCTCGAGCTCGAGACAGACAAGGTCAATCTCGACGTCACCGCGACTGAGGACGGCATCCTGAGCAAGATCGAGAAGCGGGAAGGGGACGTCGTCACCGTCGGCGAGCTCCTGGGTGTGATCGCCGAGGCGGGCGCCGCCGCGACCAATGGCGCGGGCGACGCTGAGGCCGCGCAAGTGGCTGCCCCGGCCGCCGCTCCGCTCGCGGCGGCAGCGCCGGCCAACACCGCGGCCGTCCCACCGGCGGCTGCCCCGCAAGAGGCAGCGCCCACGGAAGCGGCTGATGTCGGGGTCGGTCGCGCCGCACCCGCCGTGCGCCGGCTCGCCGAAGAGCACCAAGTTGATATCAACGCGATTCCGGGCACCGGTCCGGGTGGCCGCGTGACCCGCGACGACGTGCTCGCCTACGTCGCTCGCCAAGCCGCGACACCGCCGGCTCCAGTCCCGGCCGCTCCCGCTCCGGCGCCGGCTCCTGAGCCGCCGGTCCAGCCGGTCCAGCAGCCGGCCGCCCAAGCGCCGGCTCCCGCTGTTGAGGCACCGGCCCCTGTTGTCGAGAGCCGACGCGAAGAGCGGATCCGAATGACCCGCCGGCGACAGACGATCGCGGCGCGGCTCGTCGAGGCGCAGCACACGGCGGCGATGCTGACGACCTTCAACGAGATCGACATGAGCGCCGTGATCGAGCTGCGCAAGGCGCGCAAGGAATCGTTCCAGCAGCGCCACGGCATCGGTCTCGGCTTCATGTCATTCTTCACGAAGGCCTGCGTTGGCGCGCTCAAGGCCTTCCCGCTGCTGAACGCCGAGATTCAGGGCAACGAGATCGTCGTCAAGCATTACTACGACATCGGCATCGCCGTCAGCACGGATGAGGGGCTCGTCGTCCCAGTCGTGCGCGACGCCGACCGCAAGACGTTCGCCGAGATCGAGCGCGAGATCGCCGATCTGGCGACGCGGGCGCGGGAAGGCAAGCTGACGCTGCCGGAGCTGCAAGGCGGCACGTTCACGATAACGAACGGCGGCGTCTTCGGCTCACTGATGTCGACACCGATCCTCAACTATCCGCAAGTTGGCATCCTCGGGATGCACAAGATTCAGGAGCGGCCCGTCGTCCACAACGGCGAGATCGTGATCCGCCCGATGATGTATGTGGCGCTCTCCTACGACCACCGGATCGTAGACGGGAGCGAGGCGGTTCGCTTCCTCGTCCGGGTCAAGGAGCTGATTGAGGATCCGACGACGCTGCTCCTGGAGGGGTAGCCCGAATCAGTCAGGCAATTGATTAGTCGTCATCGAGCGCGGGGCAAGACACCCCGCGCTCGATCATTTTGCGGCACGGACCGGTCGAGCCCGGGCGCTGTCGGCCTCGACGCGGGAGCCACGCGGCTCCGGTCGGGTTCCCAACGGCCTTGAGGGCCGGCGAGGGTTGAAAACAAGCCGACAAATGATTGCAATTGACTTGCAGAGACCTCGTACGTGAGAATGTCGGGGGAACCTTTCAGTTAGTCCTGAGAGAAGGGAGTACTAATGTCAGTGCAGACTGTCTCGCGACGCACGGTCGTGCGGACCGGGATCGGCGCCGCGGTTGCGCTCGCACTCCAGTCGCGCCTGCAGCGAGCCTCGGCTCAGTCCGAGCCCATCAAGATCGGCTGGTCGACGATCTATCTCACGCCGTCCTGGATGAAGGAGACGAGCCAGGAGATCGATGCCGAGCTCGAGCGGCTGCGGGGGCTCGGCTTCGAAATCGAGTACCAGGTCTTTGACGCCAACGGCGATACACCGACGCAGATCAACCAGATTCAGACGATGATCGATCAACAGTACGACATCTGTCTTCTGATCGCCGGCTCCGCCACCGCGCTCGACCAGGTCGTCGAGGCAGCGCATGAGGCGGGCGTCATCGTGGTGAACTGGGACAGCCTGGTCACCACCGACCAATTGACGTGCAAGGTCTACGAAGACCAGGTCGAATGGGGTCGGATGACGGCGCAGTGGCTCGTGGACAAGCTGGGCGGACAAGGCAAGATCCTCGCGATCAACGGTCCGGCCGGTATCGCCGTGTCCGAGCAGCGCTGGCAGGGCGCCAAGGAGATCTTCGACCAGAACCCGGGCATTGAGATCGTCGGCACGGCGAACATCGAGTACAACGAGGCTCCGGCTCTCGTTCAGCTCAACAGCCTCGTGACCGCCAATCCGGAACTGGACGGCATCTGGTGCCAGGCCGGCGCCCATGCTTCCGCCGCGATGAAGGCGCTCAAGCAAGCTGGCATGCCGCTGGTTCCGATGACCGGCGAGAACTTCAACGCCTTCCTGAAGCAGTGGGTTGAGGCCCTGGATGAAGGGTTCTCCGCCTTCGCGACGGCCGAGCTGAACTACATGGCGGTCATCTCCCTCCAAGTCGCACTCATGGCCTATAACGGCGAGGCAGTGCCGAAGGAGGTCGTTGTCCCGCTGCCGCGCATTGACGACAGCAACGTGGCCGAGTGGGCGTCCGATGAGCATCCGGACGACTGGTACGTCATTCCTGAGGTGCCGGGCCCGGAGGAAATCGCGCAGCTGATCCAGCAAGCGCTCGACGCGGAGAGCGGCGCCACCCCGGCCGCCTCGCCGGAGGCCTAGGGTTAGCCGAGACAGGGACTCGTCGGCGGTGTGCCGCACGTGGCACATCGTCGACGAATGGGCAGTGTCCAGGAGCTGCTTGCCTCATGGCGCAGCTCCTGGAACATTCCCGCGAGTGCTTGGATGGTGAACGGTGTCTTCTGACCGATGGGCTTCCACCACGGCCGAGCCCAGCCTGACGCGAGCTGACGACAGGCAGCCCGCACCGGCCGACGTACCGGCGCTCCACGTCGAGGGTATTACCAAAGCCTTCTCCGGAAATGTCGTTCTCAACCAGGTGACGTTGACCGTTCTGCCGGGCGAGATCCACTGTCTACTTGGCGAGAACGGAGCGGGCAAGAGCAGTCTGCTGAAGGTCATCACCGGCGCGCTGACGCCCGACCAGGGGACCATCGAAATCGGTGGCCAGCGCCACTCTCGCCTAACGCCCGATCGAGCGCGGTCGCTCGGTATTGCCGCGGTCTATCAGGAACTCAGCCTCTTTCCACACCTGACCGTTGCGGAAAACATCTTTGTAAGACAACTCCCCACGCGGCTACACCAGCGCGATGATGCCGCGATGCGAGCCACTCTGCAGCAGCTTGCATCCGAGTATGAGCTTGAATTGAATCCGGACGCGGTGGTGGGCGACCTCTCACTGGCGGAGCAACAGCTAGTGGAGTTCGCGAAAGCGCTAATCGCTAAACCGCGCGTACTCATTCTCGATGAAGCGACATCGGCGCTCGCCCAGCATCAGGTTGAGATTCTCTTTAGAGCCGTGCGGAAGCTCCGCGACGCCGGCACGGCGATCATCTTCGTCTCCCATAGGCTCAGCGAGATTTTCGAGCTCTGCGACCGGATCACTGTCCTGAAGAACGGTGAGCATGTCGCGACGTTGCCGGTTTCCGAGGCGGAGCCCGACCGCCTGATTCAGCTGATGACCGGTCGGCCTGTCGAGCTCGTGTTCCCGCCGAAGCCGCCCGTCGAAGAGGTGCTGCAACGGCCGGTCGTGCTCTCGGTTCAGCGACTCTCCAGCGGCCACCGCTTCTCGGACGTCAGCTTCGAGCTCCACCAGGGGGAGATCCTCGGCCTCGGCGGACTTCAAGGGCAAGGGCAACGAGAGCTGCTCCGCTCCTTATTCGGCGTCCATGACACGAGCGGCATCATTCAGCTGGATGCCGCGAATGGGAGCATCTCGAGCCCGCGTTCCGCGATCGCGAAAGGCATCGCCTATGTCCCCGAAGATCGCAAGACCGAGGGATTGCTCCTTCCCAAATCCGTTCGAGAAAACATCGCACTCCCGAACTTGCGTCGCCTGACGCGATGGCGCCTGCTCAGCCGGGGGCAGGAATCGACGCTGGTCTCCAATCTCATCCAGGAGTTGCAGGTCAGGACCCGCTCTCCCAAGCAGCCCGTCGTTCGCCTCTCCGGCGGCAATCAGCAGAAAGTCGTCATGGCGAAGTGGCTCCCACGGGAGCCGCGAATCCTGCTACTCGCCGAGCCCACGCGAGGCATTGACGTCGGGACGAAGCAGGAGATTTATCACCTGCTCCGGCAACTCGCCGCCCAGGGCACGAGCATGATCTTGATCTCGTCGGACACGATCGAGCTCCTGGGGTTGAGCGACCGCATCCTCGTGTTGTACGAGCGACGCCCGGTCGCAATGCTGTCCGGCGACGAGATCACCGAGGAGAACCTCGTTCGCGCGTCGCTGCTCGGCGGAAGCGCGACATCAGACAACGGAACCACCGGCCACACCCGTCAATTGAAGGCCACCCAATCGGCATCGCGGCCCGCATCTTCATCACCGGCGAGTCAGAGCGAGGCGCGACGCGCGGCGCAGCGGGCATCCCGGTGGCGGACCTGGCGAGAAGCCGCGCCGATCACCGCGGTCATGCTACTGCTCGCCGTCGTCTACGCCGTGCTCTCCCGCGAGTCACTGAGCCTGCAGACGGTCAACAATCTGCTCGTCTACTTGCTACCGCTGCTGCTCGCTTCGATGGCCCAGGCGCTCATCATGATCACCGGGGGAATTGACCTCTCCATCGGCGCCATGATGACCTTGGGCTCGGCAATCCTCGTGACGCGGATGGGCGACTCCCCGGTCTCGATGATTGCCACGTTGGCGTTGGTAGCTGGGGTCGGTTTGGTGCTCGGAGCGTGCAACGGCGCGCTGGTGAGCCTAGCCCGGCTCCCGGCAATCATCGTGACACTTGCGACATCATTCGTCTGGACCGGCTTCGCTCTCGCGGTCTTGCCACGCGCCTCCGGCCATCTCCCGCGTGACTTCTCCAATGCGCTGAAGCATCAGCTCGGGGGCGTCGTACCCGTTTCGCTTCTCGTCCTCGTCGGTGCCGTGATTCTGTGGACCGCGATCAAGCGATCCCGGCTTGGCCTTTCAATCTATGCGCTCGGCGATAACCCTGGCGGCGCCTACATTTCCGGTATTCCCCTGCACCGAACTCGCATCGCGGCCTATACGCTCGCTGGTCTCCTGACGATGCTCGCCGCGGCGGCGCTCGCTGGCTATACCGGCACCAGCGATCCCACGATCGGGCCCCCGTATACGCTGATGTCGATCACAGCGGCCGTCTTGGGTGGCGTCAGCTTCCTGGGAGGACAGGGCGTCATGCGCGGCGTCATCGCCGGTGCGCTGACCTACGGCTTCCTGACCCAAATCCTGACGATCTCCGGCTTCGATCCGTCGTACCAGCGCGTCGTGCAGGGCATGGTCCTGATCGTGGCTCTCGGCATTCGCGCACTGGGCGCCTATCGCCTCTCGCGCGAGCGCTAGCACTTCGAGGAGCTTAGACACCCAATGGGACAGACACTCCGGCGGCTGCGATTCGGACAGACGAACTTCGATCCGCTGATCCTTACCTTCGTCGCACTTGCCATCGTTTGGGCGATCGCCCTGATCGATATCGAGGGCTACCGCTCCCTGAAAGCGAATCTCCGCTTCCTGCGCTTCGCCTCGCTCCTGGCCATCGTCGGCATCGGCCAGACTATCGTCGTCCTCCAAGGAGGAATTGACCTATCTGTCGCCGCGGTCATCGGGCTCGCGGGCGTGGTCGGCGGCAACCTCATTTCTCAGTTCGGTCAAGAAGTCGGCATCACGCTGACGCTGATCGTGGCGGCACTGGTCGGGATCATCAATGGACTTGGCACCATCGGGCTGCGCCTTCCCCCGTTGATCATGACGCTGGCGACGTCCGCGATCATCGATGGCGCGCTACGCATATACAACTCAGGCAATCCCGTCAGTGCGCAATCCCCTTTGCTGCAGCGGTTGGCGCTCGATGATACCTGGGGGATTCCCAATTCCGCACTGCTCGCGCTCGCCATCGCAATTGTGATGATGGTCATCTTGCATGGGACCGCTTTCGGGCGCAGCATTTACGCGATCGGCGTCAATCCCCAGGTGGCGTATCTTTCTGGAATCCCAGTCGGCTTCACGCAGCTCGCGACCTACGCGATTTCGAGCGTGACCGCGGCAATCGTCGGCCTCCTGCTGCTCGGCCAGACAGGCTACAGCTTCCAGGATATGGGGACGCCGTACCTGCTGCAGTCAATCGCGGTCGTCGTGCTGGGAGGAACTTCCATTCTCGGTGGCCGCGGGAAGCTGGTCGGCACGCTCGCCGCGGCCCTCTTCATGATCATTCTGACGAGCTGGCTCCAGGCACTACGAGTTTCGGAGGCTTTCCGCCTCGTTGCTCAGGGGCTGCTCTTGCTCCTGCTGCTCATCGCCTACGGCTTGACGAACGAGTCAAGCGAATCCCGCTAGCCGCACGCCGGCGCCTGAGCCCCCGCCAGACTCGCTAGTCAGCGCCAGCAGGCTCTGGCGCCGGCAACGCGACGAGATCATTGAAGAGATCTTCGAGCTCAGCCTCCGGATCGTCGCAGAGGCCAGTGTGCACGGGTGAAGGCTGGACGATGGTGCTCGCCGGCGCCGACAACCAGTGCCACCGCTCGCCGAGCGAGAGGCGGGCAATCGGTCCGGCGGTGGGATCGCCAGCGCAGATCCGCGGGATCAACGCGAGGTGCGCCTCGATCTGCTCGACCGTCGCCTGGTCCAAGTAGGGCGCGAGCGCCAGCAGGCGATCCCGGTCGAGCGCCACCCGCGCCCCCAAGAACCGGCGTGGCCGGCAAATCAGGATGACGCCCGCGTTCAGGCACTCGCCCCGCTCGACGCGCGGAACGACGCGGACGATCGTGTACTCAAACGGCACGCGCGGCGACTCGGGCACGCTCGGCCTCCTCGACAAAGACAGCGGCGGCTTCCAAGCGCCAGGTGAGCATATCGCGGTACGCGGCGCGGTGCTGCTCGACGTCCGCGAACCGTGGTTCCCCTTCCAGCCAGGCGTCCGGGATCATCGCCACAATCCGCTCGATCGTCTCGGCCGTCATCCGATTTTCGAGCTCGGGCGCAACCCCCGGAATCGGACCGGCGAACGGCAGCAGGACGTGCTCGCGAATGAGCGGAAAGGGCGATCGCGCGCGGCTTTCGACGTTCTCCCACGTGTGATGGACATAGAGCGCCGCTCCGTGGTCGATCAGCCACAGGCGGTGGTGCCAGAGGAGCAGATTCGGGTTGCGCGGGGTCCGATCGACGTTCATCACGTAGGCATCGAACCAGACGACGGAGGCCGCCAGCGCCGGGTCGAGACTCGGTCCGGCCGCCACCGTGAAGGCGAGCGCGCCGGGCAGATAGTCCATCGCCAGGTTGAGCCCCGCGCTCGCGTTGAGAAGATCCTGGATTTCCGGGTCCGGCTCCGCTCGCGCCAGGGCAGGATCGAGTTCAACGAAGACGATCTCCGGTACGGGCAACCCGAGCGCCCGCCCGATCTCCCCGGCGACAAGCTCCGCGATCAACGCTTTCGGTCCCTGGCCGGCGCCACGGAACTTGACGACATACATGCCGTCGTCGTCCGCCTCGACGATCGCGGGCAGCGATCCCCCTTCGCGGAGGGGCGTCACATAGCGAGTGGCGACGACGGTTCGGAGCACGCTCTCTCTCCCTCGGCCCTCACCGGGCTACTCGACAGGGCTAGCGAACGCCGCCCCAAATGTCGCCGACGACGAACCCCTCCGGGAACGGATCGGTCGCGTCAACGAGATATTGGCTGAAGCCGGTGATCCAAGCCTGGCCGCCGAACTCGGGCACCACCGCGGGATAGGGCCCAACCCGCGTCTCCTCGACCAGCCTGCCGACGAAGGTGGTGCCGATGATGCTCTCGTGGACGAAATCCTGATGCAGGCCAAGCTGACCGCGCGCGTGCAGCACCGCCATCCGTGCGCAGGTGCCAGTGCCACAGGCCGATCGGTCCAGGACCCCGGTCCAGGTCGCTGGCCGCTGCCAATCGAAGCTGCCGGTCGAGATGACGACCGTGTTCTTGGCGTGCGCGTCGGCCCGTGTCGGTGGCGCGCTGATGAGCGCGATCGTCGGACCGACGATTTCCGGGTTTTCGGGATGAGTCACTGGATACTGCTCGCGGGTGGCCGCCTTGACCATCTCACCGATGCGGACGCAATCGGCGCCCTCATCTGGTGTCACGCGTAGCCCGAGCGCCGGCCCGTCGAAGAGGACGTACATCATCCCGCCCCAGGCGACGTCCACGGTCACCGTGCCGAGCGTCGGCACCTCGACGGGCACGCCGAGATGGATCGCGAACGACGGGACGCTGCGCACGGTCACGCGCGTCACCTTACCGTCGCGGCAATCGGCGCGGACACGAACCAGACCGGCCGGTTCTTCCAGCGTCAGCTCGGTGACCGGCTCGGTCATCGGCAACATGCCCGTCTCTAGCAGGACCGTCGCCACGCAGATGGTGTTGCTGCCGGACATCGGCGGATACTCCATCTGCTCCATGATGACGAAGCCCGCGTCCGCTTCCGGCCGGGTCGGCGGCAAAAGGACGTTGCAGCACAGCGCCGGATACCCCCGCGGCTCACGCAGCATCAGGCGACGCAAGCCGTCGCCGTGCGTGGCGAGGTAGCGCATCTTCTCGAACATGGTCGCGCCGGGGACGTCGAGGACGCCGCCGGTGATGACGCGGCCAGGCTCGCCTTCAGCGTGCGCCTCGACCGCGGTGATCGCCCGAGCGATGCGCATCTTGCTCCTACCCCGCGGCCGGCTGGCCGTGATCCGCGAGAATCGCGTCGGCGAGCTTTTCCGCGACCATGATCGTCGGCAGATTCGTGTTCGCGCAGGGGATTGTTGGCATCACCGAGGCGTCGGCCACGCGCAGCCCGGTGACGCCGATGACGCGACCGGCTGCATCGACAACGGCGTTGGGATCGTCTTCACGCCCCATCCGGCAGGTGCCGCAGGCGTGCCATGTCCCGTGCACCTGCTCCCGGACGAACGCCTCGAGCGCTTCCTCGTCGCGGACGATCGCCTGGAGCCACCGCCCTCCGGACACGCGCCGTCGCATCACCGCGCGGCGGATCGGCGTCGGAAGATCCAGGAGCCAGCCAATCGGCGCGGTGCGCAGCCAGTTATTTCGCGACACGATGGCCAAATCCCGGGCGCGCTCGGTATAGCTGGTCGGGAACGGGTAAGCGGCCGCGCGGCGCATCGCCGGGTGGCGATAGAGGCGGGCGATTAGCCGCAAGCCATCCATCAGCCGGCAAGCATCGCGCGGATCGGAGAGCAGATTGAAGTCCACCTCCGGCTCGCGGTCGGGGTCCGGCGAAGCGAGCGAGACGCGACCCGTCGAATAGGCCTTGTTGACCCAGAGCAGGAAGCCGCCCATCCGGCGACCGAGCGGATGCCAGGCGCTGCGATTGACGACGACCCCGTACATGTCGGTCTCGCAGCAGTCGTCTCGACCGGAGGAGTACCGGAATCCGACGAAGATGTGCCGGCCCTGCCAGGCTGGCAACCGGGAATCCGGCCGGAGATAGGAGGAGACGGCGATCTGCGGATGCTCCTGCAAATTGGTTCCGACGCCGGGCCGGTCAGCGACAACGGGAATGCCAAGCCTCTGGAGCTCCGCCCCCGGCCCAATGCCAGCGCGGAGGAGCATTGCCGGGGAATGCAACGCGCCCGCGGCGAGGACGACTTCCGCGCCCTGGATGACGCGGCGCGCGCCTCGCTCATCCTCAACCTCCACACCCTCAACGCGGCGCTCGTTGATCAGGACGCGGCGGACGCGCGTCCGATCGAGGATCGTCAGGTTCGGGCGGCGGCGAGTTAGCGGATCGAGGTAGGCGGTCGCCGTCGAGACTCGGCGGTCGTAGAGATTGTTGATCGTGATCGGGAAGTGGCCGGGCTGGAACGACTCGTTCTGGTCTTCGATGTAGGGAAAGCCCTCGGCCTGGAGCGCCTCGGCGGCCGCCCGTGAGAATCCCGGCCAGCATTGACGCGGAACCCGGCGGATCGGCAGCGGCCCGCCCCGGCCATGCATCGGACCATCGAAATCGACGTCGTGCTCCAGCCGCTTGAAGTAGGGTAGGACGCCGTCCCACCCCCAACCCGTCGCGCCGAGCGCTTCCCACTCGTCGTAGTCCGACGGCTGGCCGCGGTTCGCCATCATCCCGTTGATGCTCGAGCCGCCGCCCATCACCTTCGCCTGCTCGTAGCGACGCAGGGGGCGGGTGTCCGGCCCCTCCTTCGGACGTGGTTGGAGGCGAACCCGGAGCTCGGTCCAGTGGTGCCGGGGATCGAAGTAGGCGACGATGGGGTAGCTGTCCCACAGGACCGAATCGTGGTGGTCAGGCGGTTTGTCTGGGCCGGCTTCGATCAGCAGGACGCGCAGATCGGGCCGCGCCGAGACGCGGTGAGCCAGCACGCAACCGGCCGTGCCGCCACCGACGATGATGACGTCGTACCGCTGATCCATCGGATTCTCACCGGCTCCGTCCGTGCGGCTGGCGAGCCGCGAAGCACCGCGGCGTTACCCATCCGCCGGCCGACCCTTCGTCCGGCCGGCGACCACGATTCAAGCGCGGAGATCGTGTCACTGGCCCGTGAGGAGCCATCCGGCGGACGGCTCTCGGTCTAGGCCGAATGTGGACCGGGACGCCGCGGTTGCCGGCTGAAGGAAGCGGGAGCCCGATGCCAGCCGAGGGCCTCGACTTCGTCGCCGCGAATGGCGAGGAACGCTGACCGCGTCTCCGGATAGACTGCGGCGACCGCCTCGACCGGGATCCAGAGGTCGTCGTTGGCGCCAAAGAGTCCCTGCGCGTAAATCAGCCCGCGGCGCATCTTGCCCTGCTCCTCGATCCCCGACAGCACCTCAACGACGCGAGCAAGCGCGCCACTGCGAGCGTAGAGCGTGTAACCGGGGCCGATGTCAGCCACGGTGCCCTCTGGGCCACGGCGGGCGGCCAGATCGACTGGCGGCAGATTTGGGCCGAACATCGGCTTATCACCGATGGCCACCTCGCGGTCGAGCAAACCGGTGGCACCAGCGGGCCGCGTCGCCAGGAAGCCACAACCAAACAGGATCACGAGCGAGAGTCCGACGGCGAACCAGAGCTCCATCCGCTCGAGCTCCGGCTTGCCGTGCTCGAAGAGGTTCAGCAGGATCTCGCCGATACCAATGATCAGTGCGCCTGCTACGATCGCTACTCCAAGCGGCACGACCAGCGGACGGATGATCCGCGTCATGAATCCTTGGGCCACGCCTGTCTTCTCCCCTCTTCTCCCAATCCTCTACCGCGGGACCAACGTCCCGCTCAGTCCAGCATCCATTCTGCCCGTTGTAAGCGTTTGCGCCGTGCCCGCACCCGACGCAATCGCAGGTAGAAAAGGAGCGGGCCGGCGATGGCAATAGCCGGGATTATCAAGAAGTACCAGGCAGTGGCGGCCAGCAGCACCCCCGCGTGCCGACTCCCGCCTGCTACCCAAAAGATGATGGCAACCGTCGCCATCTTGAAAACGAACAGCGTCCAAACAAACGTCCAGACTGTCGTCCGCTCCGCCGCTCGGCGCTTGCGTTCGGCAGCCTCGCTCACCTCGGTGGCGTAGGTGTGTATATCCACGCCAGGCATAGCTCGCCCACCTACCGTTACGCGCCATCGGCCCTCTGCTGGGAGCGGACACGCCCGCTAACGGTCGAAACGGTCTCATACGCCGCTCGTTGGCTGGGCGTGGGGACGCGGCGCCGGTCGACTGGCCGACTCCTTCGCGTCCTCCTTTGCCGCCCAGCGGAAGAAGAGAACCGAGATGACGGCCAAATAGACGACGCTGCCGCCGACCCACATCAAGACGCCCGCGGCCTCCTGATCTGCGGCAACACTGATTCCCCAGAGGCGTGGCGCTGTTACGTAGTAGTGATACACCCCCGGCTCCGCGAAGGCAATGAATGCGCCGATGATGCCACTAGGGACGCTCATCAGGAAAATGTACAGACATTGCAGCGGAAGTGACAGACGCGACCATGCCGGCACCGGCGCCGCGACCGGCCACCAAGACAGGATCGCCGCTACGAGGAACGAGGCGTGTTGCGCGACGTGCACCGGCTCGTAGCGGAGCGCCACGTCGTATGGCCCTGGGAGATGCCAAATCGTGATGATCAGATTGGCCACGAAGAAGACCGATACGGGGTGGGTGACGGCGGCGCCAATTCGATTGAGCAGCGGCCGCTGCGCCAGCGGCTCGAAGACCCAGCGCGGCGTCCCGCTCAGCCACAGCGGGCCGGTCACGAACATCAACAGCATGTGCTGCAGCATGTGGGCGGACAGGAGATAGCTGTCCGCCCAATCATCCAGCGGCGGTCCAAGCGCGATCAGGAAGACGATCGTTCCGGTGACGAACGCGACGCGCTGGCCTGTCGTGACCGGCTTCGCCGGATTGTTGACATTACGGTTGCGCGGCCCCGTCCAATAGAAATATCCGGTGAGCAGCGCTACCGCCGCCAGGACGACCGTTGGGTCGATGAACCAGTCGCTCGAGAGGAAGCCAGTTGGTGGCGTTTGTCCGGCGTGCAACACCGGAAGTAAGAGCGAGAGCATCGGGCATCCTCACGAGTGGCGCCGGAGGGCGGCGAGTCAGTGACGCGCTTGGCGATGGGCCTACTCGCCGCCTGTCAGCAACCGCAGAGCATAGTCGATCGGATGAACGTCCATGAGGATCTTCAGACTGATGACGATGGCGAGGGAGATAACGAGGCCGACGGCGAAGATCCACGTCAGCCGACGGTCATCGAATTTCAAGTGCATGAAGTACCCGACGACCGTTACGAACTTCGCCGCGGACAGGACGATCAGCGTCGGCACGAGGACGCCGGAATCCGCCATCCATTCGATGTAGTAGGTCGCAACCTCGACGATCGTGATGATCGCCAAGATGATGGCGATATTGATGTAGGTTCGCTGACCGGGATGCCCGGGCAGATGCTCGCCGGCGGCCGACCCTGGATGTCCACCATGCCCGCCGTGTGTTGCGACTGAGGCTCTGTGAGCCATCTCGATGCCCCCTTACCTCGCTCCGTCCGGCCGGACGCCGGCTAGCTCAGCCCAAGCAGGCGCGCGGCGTGTTCCGCGCCCTCCGAGATCGTCGAGATATCGTCGTCGTACGGGATCAGGTAGACGAGCGTGAAGATGACGATCCAGACGATATCGACGAAGTGCCAATAGAGTCCGATGATCTCGACGTTGATCGCCTGTTCCTGCCGCAACCCGCCGCGCAGCGACACCCACAACAGCGACAGGAGCATGATGACTCCGATTGTCACGTGCGCGCCGTGGAAGCCGGTCAGCGTATAGAAGGACGTGCCGAACATGTTGGTCGTCAGCCCGAGCCCGTCCTCCTTGTAGAAGCTCGTGAACTCGAAGTACTGACCGCCGAGGAAGATCGAGCCCAGCGTGGCCGTCGCGAACAGCCAGATCCGAGTGCCGCGAACGTCACCCCGTTGCACCGCCGCCAGCGCGAGCACCATCGTCAGCGAACTCATCAGCAGGACGAACGCGCTGACCGACGTGTACGGAATGTCGAGCACCTCGTGCGGCAGCGGACCTGATCCCTGACCAGCCGCGACCAGCTCCTCGGCCCGCCCCCGGTAGATTAGGTACGTCGCGATCAGCGAGCCGAAGAACATGCAGTCGGAGGCCAGGAAGCCCCACATTAGGAGCTTGCGGTGGTCAATGCCCGTACTGGTCGGCGGGTGCGGGGAGTGCTCGGCTCCCCCGCCGTGCCCACCCCCGTGGGCTTCAGCTGTGGCGACCGCGGTTGACAACTCCTGTTCCCTCCCGTGTTTGCACCCGTCCGCGCGTTACGGAGCGGTTGGCGCCGATCATCGGACGCATCAACCAGCCGGCTCGAATGCCCAGCCGTAGCAGCCGAGCAGCGTAATGGCCACGCCAATCGGAACCAAGATCGGCAAGTGCAGCAGGCCAATCGTCAGGACCGGGTTATCGATCAGGAGGCCCATCGCGGCGACGAACAACCCGATCGAGACAATCAGCGGATAGTACGACGGGTTCGGCATGTGGATGTGCTCCACATCTTCCTTGGTCGGCGAGACCACGGCGGTCCGCCGCATCGCCTGAGCCTCCGGCGCCTCATCCGGAGCGTGGACGCTACCCATCCGCCGGCCAGCGACCTCGATCGCGACCTCTTCCTCCTGAGCGTGGTCCTCATGCCCGCCGTACTTCTCCCACCAGAGCGGATCGCGGTGAGAGATCACCGGAATGCGAGCGAAGTTGTACGGCGGTGGCGGAGAGGACGTGGCCCACTCCAGCGTCGCGGCATCCCACGGATTGTCCGGCGCCTGCTCGCCGTGCCGCAGGCTTTTCCAGACGTTGTACATGAAGACTAGGATCGAGAACCCGAGCACGAACGCGCCGATCGTCGAGACGAGGTTCCACGCGGTCCAGCCGCTCTCCTCACCGTAGGTGTAGTAGCGGCGCGGCATGCCGGCCAGGCCGAGGAAGTGCATCGGGAAGAACGTCATGTTGAAGCCGATGAAGGTCAACCAGAAGTTCCACTTGCCCAGCCGGTCATCGAGCATCTTCCCGAAGATCTTCGGGAACCAGTAGTACATCGCCGCCAGCAGGCCGAACATGCTGCCACCGAAGAGCACGTAGTGGAAGTGGGCGACGACGAAGTAGGAGTCGTTGTGATGCGTGTTGACCGGCGCGGAAGAGTGCATCACGCCAGAGATACCGCCGATCGTGAACTGCGAGATGAGTCCGACGGCGAAGAGCATCGGCGTCGTGAATTTCAGTGAGCCGCGGAACATCGTCCCGAGCCAGTTGAAGATCTTCACGCCGGTCGGGATCGCGATCAGCATCGTGGCGCCCGCGAAGATCGAGTTCGCGGTCGGGCCAAGACCGGTCGTGAACATGTGGTGGGCCCAGACGCCGAATCCGAGGAACGCGATCGCCCCGAGCGCGTAGACCATCACGGCGTAGCCGAACAGCGGCTTGCGCGAGAAGACCGGTACGATCTCCGAGACGATGCCGAACGCCGGCAAGATCAGGATGTACACCTCGGGATGGCCGAAGACCCAGAACAGGTGCTGCCAGAGGAGCGGGTCACCACCAGCGGCAACCTCATAGAACCCCGTGCCGGCGTAGCGGTCGAAGGAAAGTAGGATCAGCGCGACGGTCACCGCCGGGAAGGCCATGACGATCAGGATCGAGACGATCAGCGTAGCCCAGCTGAAGACCGGCACCCGCATCATCGTCACGCCTGGCGCGCGCATGTTGAAGATGGTGACGATGAAGTTGAGAGACGACGCCATCGAGGAGACACCGAGCACCTGCAGGCCGATCATCCAGAAGTCAACGGCGCGGGTCGGGTTCCAGGCGTTCTCGGTCAGCGGCGCATATCCGTACCAACCCTGGTTCGGCACGGTAGCGAAGAACCAGCTCAGATTGAGGATGATGGCGCCGGCGAGGAAGGTCCAGTAACTGAACGCATTGAGTCGCGGGAACGCGACGTCACGCGCTCCGATTTGGAGCGGCACGAGATAGTTGAAGAAGGCGGCGTTGAGCGGCATGACGACGAGGAAGATCATCGTCGTGCCGTGCATCGTGAAGAGCTCGTTGTAGGTCTGGGCGCCGACGAGATCGTTGTCCGGTACAGCGAGCTGGAGCCGGATCAACAGCGCCTCAAGACCACCGATGAGGAAGAAGAGAAACGCAGTCGTCCCGTAGAGGATGCCGATTCGCTTGTGGTCGACCGTCGTGAGCCAGCTCCACAGCCCTGTTGCTGGCGCGGCGACCGGCCGAGTCAGCGTTTGCGGCTGCGCGATGGTTGCCATCTCGATCTCCTGCCTTACGCTCCTGCGCGTCCGCGCATCCTCTCAGCCCCGAATACGATCGTCGTCATCATGCTCCCGTCACTCTCCCTCGGAAGCCGCACTCTCGGCCGGCTGGGCCGGCGGGATGTTGACATCGTCAGCAGTCGGCGGCTCCAAATCAGCATTCTCACCAGTCGGCTCCGGGCAGCCTCCATCCGGCTGCAGCGCTTGGAGGTAATTCACGAGCGTCTGAATCTGATCCTCGGTCAGCGTGCCCGGCTTGATCGCCGTCGCCATGTGGTTGCCCGGCTTGATCGCGCCCGGGTCACGCAGCCAGCTGGCCAGGTTCTCCGGCGTGTTCCTCAGGAGACCGGCGCCAATCGTGGCCCGGCAGCCGAAGAGCGTCAGGTTCGGACCGGCGATCTTCGAAATGTCCGGGGTCTGCTCCAGACCAACCGCGGCCGTGTTGAACTGCGTGCCATTGATGCGGTGGCAGGCAGCGCAGACGGCGAACGCATCCGGGGCCTGCGCGACATCACCCGTGCCGGCGGCATCAGCTGCCGCCTGGCTCGGGCCCGCCTTCCAGGCATTCACCCACGCGTCGAACTGCTCCTGCGGCTGGACATGCACGATGAAGCGCATCCAGGCGTGGGAATCACCGCAGAACTCGGCACATTCGCCGTAGTAGACACCCGGCTTGTCAGCGGTGAAGCCCAGACGATTCACGTGTCCGGGAATGAGGTCCATCTTGCCACTGAGCTGTGGCACCCAGAAGGAGTGAATGACGTTATTGGAGTAGAGGCGGAAGACAACACGCTTCCCGGCCGGGATATAGATCTCGTTCGCGGTGATGATGCCGCCGACCTGATCCGAGGGCTCAGCGTAATGAACTTCCCACCACCACTGCTTGCCGTAGACGTCGATGACGTAGTCGGCGTCTGCTTCCTGAGCCTCGGCATCGAACTTGAACAGCGTCTGAACGGTCGGGATGAAGATCACCAGGAGCACGATCGCCGGCAGAATCGTCCAGGCAATCTCGAGTGTCTTGTTGCCATGGACCTGCTCCGGCCGCTCTTCCTGCTCCGAGCGACGGCGGAACCGCAAGACCGTGTAAACGAGACCCGCCTGGACACCGACGAAGACGACCAGCGCCATCCAGAAGATGAGCTTATAAAGGAATTGGATATCGCTGGCGACCTCGGTGCGAGGACTGATGGTCGAGTATGGGCTCTCCGCCCCGACCGCCCGCGGCAGAATTGCCGCTCCGGCCATCAGCAGCAACGACAGCAGCGTTCCCGCGCGCAGCAACATGATGATGCGCCTGTGCCGCGCCCTCAGGTCATTGCCGCGGCGATCTCGCTCTACCATTCCGCCTCCCCGCCTCGTCACCCTCAACTCTGGACGCTATGGTCGCCGAGGTGAAACTGACTCCGCCCACGGAAACCGCCTCAATCAATGCGAGAAACCACAAGCCGAAGCATGCGCCGCAGTCTTCGTGCCAGAATCTCGTTTGCGTGGGTCGTGTTTCCGCGTGCTCTGGATCAGCGCCGCTGCCGTCGCATCAGGCCGGCGCACAGTGGGGCCGCACCCCGGCGTCGCCCCGGCTGCTTGCGAGCATCGTACACCCAACGGCGGGCAGGCGGTCAAGACCTTGGTACCTGGAATCGGCATTCCAGCACGATGCAGCACGACCAAGCCTCATCGCGCTCATTTGGTCGCTTCGCCGCTTCGCGGGCGCCCGAACGTGCGGGTGGTATACTTTGGAATCAGTGCGACGAGTGTATGGTGCGCGCCGTCCGCCGGTGGCGGGCTAATCGGTGATTCCCCGTGGCGACGCGCACATATCTGCGCAGACCGCCGCCGTCGCAATGCCTCCACACCATCCGGCGAACCGGCGCAGTGCCAGGAGTCCGTCGGTGATGCCTCGCCATCAGGAACAATCAGTCGTGCGGTACGCGGCCATTTTCTGCATCGCGATCGGCGCGGTCATCATGGTAGTGGCCATTTTTGCCGATTCGATCGGCATCAGTGGCGGCGGTAGAGGTTTCGGTTGGAAGCAGCTGATTGCCGCTATCGTCGGCTTGGTCGTGCTGCTGATCGGCCTCGCCTGGCTCCTGCGGCCGCTCGCGCATCTCCCCGCCGAAGAGACCGAAGAATAAAGCGGCATCTTGCGATAGCAGCCTGCCCTCGCGCATGCTTGGGTGAGTATTCGACCCGGCCGCGCCCGGCTGGCGCTATGGCGTGTGCCGAAGCAGCATCATGCAGCCAACGATGAAGGACGGACGACATGAGTGAAAAGGCGGGCGGACCCAGCGGGGATGGGATCGTCGTAATGGAAGCGCAGCTCGCGCGCGAGGCAATCGCCGCGGCGCTGGCGGACGCCGGCCTCGCCCCACCTCCGCGCGGCATCGATCTCCGCCCGATTCCCTTTGAAGGCTCCTGGGGCGTCGCCAGCTCGGTTTGCCACGCGATCGCGGGCGATCTCGTCCAGCGCGAGCTCGAGGCGAGCGGCGAGCTACAACAGCTCTCTAAGAAGGAAGCGAAGCAACGGGCGAGCGAGGCGGCGCGCAAACGCGCACAGGAGCTGGCCGAGGCGATCGCGACCAAGGTCAAGTCGACGAACGGCTTCGCTCGCGTCGAAGCGGTCAACGGCTACGTCAATCTCTACTTCGACGCCAACGCCGTCGCCTCTCGCCTCATCGGCGAGGTCATCAAGCTCGGACCGGATTTCGGCAAGGGAGCGCCGAAGACCGAGCGCGTGATGGTCGAGCACTCCCAGCCGAACACGCACAAAGTCTTCCACGTCGGCCACCTGCGAAATTCCTGCCTCGGCATCGCCGTCAGCAACATCCTAGCCGCCGCCGGTTATCCCGTTCTGCAGGCGACCTACCCCGGCGACATCGGGATGCACGTCATCAAATGCCTCTGGTGCTACGAGCGCTTCCACAAGGGGCAGGAGCCAGCCGATCCGTCCCTGCGCGGCCGCTGGCTCGGTCAGATCTACTCCGAGTCGGACGCGCGGCTCGAGTATCGGAAGGACGTGCTCTCCTTCCTACATCTCTTGTCTAAGGAAGATCAGGGGTTCGTCGCGGGGATCGACCGCCTGCTCAAGTACCTCTGGCGCAAGAATGAGCAGGGCGAGGTGGTCGAGGGCGAGGACATCGCCTATCTCCTGGGCCGCATCACGCATGGCCAGGAGATCAAGGAGGACCAGCTGCGACGCGATGACGTAATCGTCAAGTTCTGGCCGATCGTCGGCGATTACCTGCGGGACGCTGCTCTCAATCCGAAGCCGCACGTCCCGGCCGAGGGCGAGCCGGAGCCGACGATGACGCCGGAGGAGCGCTACGCGCGCTGGCAAGAGCTCAACGAGCACATCGAGTGGTGGCCGGAGGTTCCCCGCTGGCGCGAGGAGGTCCGCGAAACCTTCCAGCGGTGGGAGCGGCAGGAGCCGGAATTCGTCAAGCTCTGGCAGGAGACGCGGGAGTGGAGCCTGGCGGATTTCCGGCGCATCTTCGATGAGCTCGGCGCTCACTTCGACGTCTGGTTCTTCGAGAGCGAAGTCGAGGAGGAAGGCAAGAAGATCGTCGCCGAGCTCCTGGAGAAGGGAATCGCCGAGATCAGCGACGGGCTGCCGGTCGTCAAGATCGACGAGAAGCTGGGGCTGAAGCAGGAGACGTACCGAACGCTCCCAATCCTCCGCTCGGACGGCACCTCCCTCTACTCGACGAAGGACTTGGCGCTGACGAAGCGCAAGTTCGAGGAGTTCGGCATCGACCGGGCGATCTGGGTGGTCGACGTCCGCCAGTCCCTCTACTTCCAGCAGATCTTCAAGATCCTGGAGCTTTGGGGCTTCGAGCAGGCGAAGAAGTCGTACCATCTCGGCTACGAGATCGTTCGCTTGCCGGAGGGGGTCATCTCCTCGCGCAAGGGTAACGTCCCGATCTATGACGACGTGCGGGACATGGTGCTCGCACGGGCACGCGAGATCATCGAAGAAAAGAACCCGGATCTGCCGCCGGAGACGAAGGAGCGCGTCGCCCGCCAGGTCGGGCTCGGCTCGCTCAAGTTCGCGATGCTCGCTCGGGACAACAACAAGGTCGTCGTCTTCGACGTCGAGGAAGCCCTCTCCTTCGACGGCTTCGCGGCGCCTTACATTCAGTACGCGCACGCTCGCGCCTGCCGCATCCTCGAGCACGCGGGCATCACCCCCGGTCAGGCGATCGCGCATGACGATCAGCAGCCGGCGCTCGACTTTGGCGAGGTGCTGGCGCCGGAAGAGCTGAGCCTGCTCCAGCACATCGCGATCCTGCCGGATGAGGTGCAGCGAGCCGCCGAGTACTACCGGCCATTGCAGATCGTCAATTACGTCTACGAGCTCGCCCGGCGCTTCAACGACTTCTATCACGCTTGCCCCGTCCTGCAGTCCCCGGAGCCGACGCGAACAGCGCGGCTCGCCCTGGTGGACGCCACGCGCATCGTGCTCGCTAACAGCCTCGCGCTGCTTGGCATCGCGGCGCCGGAGGAGATGTAGCGCCGAACGATCCGCTCCCCGCTGCCCAACCGGCGACGGAGCGGACGGCAAGAAACTTGCGACAGGTGACGACGTGGTCACTCATCAGCCGGCAACGGCGCCGGCACAATCCAGACTCATCACAGATCCAATTCGACCGATCGTCGCGCCAGTTTGGCTCGGCGCGGAGCGTCCCGGCGTCGATCTCGGCGCCGAGGCGCTGGCGGACGGGCTCCGCGACCGCTGGCTGCGGGGTCAGCGTGGCACGCTCCTGGCGCGACTGCGAGAGCCCCTGCGGATCGCGGCCCCGGCTCCAGCCGACGCTCGGGATCGCCTGCACCGAAAAGGCTTGGAGTTCCTTTCCGAAGTCACCGTGGCGTGCGAGTCGATCGCGGCTGCCGTCGCCGAGTCGATCCGGCGTGACGAGCTCGCGGTCGTCCTTGGCGGAGACCACAGCGTCGCCGCCGGCAGCTTGGCGGGCGTCGCCATGACGGCCGAGCGCGTCGGTGTCCTCTGGTTCGACGCTCACGCCGATCTCAATACCCCCGAGACGAGCCCGAGCGGGCATCTCCACGGCATGCCGCTGGCGGCCGCGCTAGGGGAGGGGCCGCGCGAGCTCGTGGACATCGGCCGCCCCGGACCGCATCTGGCCCCCGCTGATGTCTGCCTGCTCGGGACGCGCAGCCTCGATCCTGGGGAGCGCGAGGCGATCGAGCGATTCGGCCTCTGGATGCTGACGATGGAGGAATGGACCGACGCCGGACTGCTCGACGGCCTGAACGCGGCCCTAGCGTACCTCGCGGCACGCGGCGTCGATGCGGTCCATGTCTCCTTCGATCTCGACGTGCTTGACCCGAGTGTCCTGCCGGGCACCGGCGTGCCCGTGCCCGGAGGATTGACGTATCGCGAAGCGTCGCGGATACTCCGCCGTCTCCGCGCGTGGGACGGACCGGTGCGCTCCATGGATTGGGTTGAGCTCAACCCGGCGCTCGATCCCACCGGCGGCAGTGTCGAGGTGGCGGTCGGGCTCGTGGCAACGCTCCTCGGCGAGACGCAACGCTGAGGCCAACCGGCGCCGAGCGGCGGCGCCAGCGATGAGCGCGGCCGTTTCGGCACGAAATGTGCTCATCATGCGACGTGCGCCAGTGATTGTCGCCCCCGCGCCGCACTCACGCGCCGCGGCTCTGTCTTCGCGTTCGAGTCGGTCTCCGCAGGGTCTCGAGGAGGGAAGTGCATATGAAGGTGCAGCTGCCGAATCCGTTTCGCCGGCAACAGCGCAGCGAAAAGAAGAAGCGATCGTGGCGGTTCTTCGCCCTGCTTGCCGGCGCGCTCGCTGGTGTCGTGATCTGGGGCCGGCGCCGCATGCGCCCGGAGTACGCGGGAGCGCCTGCGGGCGATGTCGCTTCCTGGCGACAGGAGCTCGCCGGGGATACGCGTGGCGCCGAGAGAGTCCCCACCCAGCCCGAGACACCGTTTACGACGCCGGAGCCGGATATTTCCTCGCTCCAGACGACCGTCGCGCCTCCGGAACCGCCGCCGGCGCCACAGCCGCCGTCTCCTGCCGTCGCCGCCGCCATGCCTGAGGAGCCGGAGCCACCGGAGACAACGGCAGAGTGGGTGGCTGAGCTCCGCAGCGACACGGACACCGACGAAACCTCAACCGACGCAACCGCGGTTGAATCGGAGACCACTGCTCAACAATACGATCAAACCGTATCCGAATCGCCGGCATCCGACGCTTTCTCAGCCGACATGCCACCAGCCGACGCCTCGCCAGCCGATGCTCAAACCGCTGAACCGGCACAGCTCTCCGAAGTCGCCTCATCCGTCGACTCGGACGCGCCGGAGCCGGCTGACTCCGAGGTCCCGACGCCGTCCGCGCAGCAGACAACGCCGCCCACGGAAGGGGCCGGCTGGATCAAGGCGGGAGAACATGGCTCCTGCCCTGATGACTATCCGATTAAGGGGAACGCCTCGTCCCGCATCTACCATCGGCCCGGAGAGCCGTCCTACGAGGCGACGATCCCGGAGATCTGCTTCGCGAGCGAGGAAGCCGCGACCGCGCTCGGCTACCGGGCGCGCAAGCGGTAATACCCGCCGCCTGTCGCTCGGCTCAAGCCGGCAGCGGGACGGGTACGATATCGTCCTCGGCGAACACCGGACCCACGGTGAGGCCGAGGCGAGCGTATGCCTGCGCGGGCACGCCAATATCGGCGACCGCCAGCGCGCCGACGACCGTGCGCGCCTCGGGGGTGAGGAGGCCCGTCTTCGGCAGCGCCAGCGTCAGCGTCGCGTCGGCGCGGATACAGGGCGAGAGTACTGCGCCGGTCGTCGCATCCAGGCCAGACGGGAGATCGATCGCGAGCACGGGGGCAGGATGAGCGTTCGCCGCTTGGATGAGGGCGGCTGACGCGCCCGTTGGCGGTCCGGAAAGGCTGAATCCGAACAGCCCATCGATGATCAGGTCAGCAGGTGGCAGGGCGGGGTCGAGCGTTGGCTCTTCGATTGGAATGGCGAGGCGCTCCAGGATCTGCAACTGGTGAGCGGCGAGGCCCCGGCCCGGCTCCGGCCTTCGGCTCAGCCACACGTGGGGAATCGCTCCCCAGGCGTGAAGAACGCGAGCGGCCACCATGCCATCGCCGCCATTGCCGCCGCTCCCGCAGAGGACGATGACTCGCTTCCCGCGCGCATCGCCGAGAAACCGTCGGCGCGCGAAGCGGGCCACGGCAAACCCGGCGACCTCCATCAGCTGCATCGTCTCTACGCCGTATTCCTCGACCATGATCCGGTCGATCGCGGCCATCTGCTGCGCCGTCAGCGCCGGCACATCAGTCGGGTTGCGCTCCGCCATGATCCTCCCCTCAACCATTCGCATGAGTCACTGCAACGAGCGCCCGCCGGGTGATTCCTCGTCGCTTCACGGATAATACGTGGGCTCCGGCCGATCGGCGGAGTACAGAACCGACGCTTGCAGATCTCAGAGGACGGCTCAAGATCATGACGACTGCGATTCCTCAGCACGTTCGCGATCTCTTCGCCCCGGCGCCCGGCACGATCTATCTCGACACCGCCACCTACGGCCTGCCGCCACGTCCAACCGTGGAAGCGCTTGAGCGGGCAGTCCGGCGCTGGCAGTCCGGCGAGGCGAACTGGGTGGAAGAGTGGGACCGCGAGGGAGAAGCCTGCCGCTCCCTCTTTGCCGCGCTGATCGGCGCGCGGGCGGACGACATCGCGCTCATCCCGGCGGGTTCAGTCGGCGTCGGCACGGTCGCCGCCTCGCTGCCGGAAGGGAGCCGCGTCCTCGTGCCCAGCGCGGAGTTCCGGTCGGTCGTCTTGCCGATGCTCGCCGCTCAGCGGGCGCGGGGCATTGAGGTGCGGGAGGTGCCCTACGAGGCGATTCCGGACGAGATCGGTCCGGGAACGCATCTCGTCGCCTTGAGCCTGACGCGGGCGCAATCGGGCGAAACGGCTGACCTCGCCGCTATCGTCGCCGCGGCGCGCGAGCACGGAGCACGCGTCCTCCTCGATGCGACGCACGCCCTCCCCTTCGTCTCCGTCAATGACCACATTGGCGAGATCGACTTCCTCGTCTGCCACGGCTACAAGCACCTACTCTGCCCGCGCGGCGTCGCCTTCATGTATGTCAATCCCCGCAACCTGGATACCGTGGTGCCATATCTGGCGAACTGGCGCACATCGCCGAATCCGTACGAAAGCGCCTACGGCGGACCGCTCCCGATCCTGCCGAACGCGTCCCGTTTCGACGTCTCGCTTGCGTGGCATGCCTGGGCCGGGGCGCGACCCTCGCTGGAGCTGCTCGTCCAGTGGAAGCGAGAGGGGATTCTCGACGCCGTGCTCTCGCTCTCGGCGCGCCTCGCGGACGGTCTCGGGCTCGAGCGGCCGAAAGCGTCGCTCGTCTGCCTGCGCGTCCCGGACGCCGAGGCCGCCGAGTCGGCGCTGGTCCGCAATCGGATCAAATGCGCGGCCCGTGGCGGCAATATCCGGCTCTCGCCGCACGTTTACACGACGGAGGAAGAGATCGATCGCGCCATCGAGGTGATTTCCTCGACGCTCGCGACGGTCTCCGCCTAATCGACGTAGCGCCCGAGCCACTACGCCACCTTTGACGTATCGTCCGGAAGCGTAGCGGCGCCACCAAGCGCATCTAACGTGGAGGCCTGGCATGCAGATCACGAGAAACTCATTGCGCACCCAGAAGGGGCCGCAGGAATGGTTCACTGGCGACGTCTACATTGATCCAGTGGCGGAGCCGACCGGACCATTCCGCGTTGGCGCGCTGATGGTCCACTTCACGCCAGGCGCTCGCACGGCCTGGCACACCCATCCCAACGGTCAGACGATCTATGTCTTGGAGGGCGTCGGGCGATGCCAGCGCCGTGGCGGCCCAATCGAGGAGATCCGGCCCGGCGACCGTGTCTACTTCGAGCCCGGCGAGGAGCACTGGCACGGCGCCGCGCCAGATCGCTTCATGACCCATCTCGCGATTCACGTGCCCGATGAGTCGGGCAACTCGGCAACCTGGGGCGACCACGTCACCGACGAGGAGTACGGCCAAAGCCCTCAATAGCGGTCAGCGCCGGCTCGACGGCGCCTCGCCGGGAGCCATTTTCCCGCGGGCGCTCTAGGCGAACGTGGTACACTTTCAGAGATCGGCGGCAAGACTGCCAGGCGCAGATCGCGCCGGCGGGAGGCCGCCGTTCTTGTGTATCGCATGCGCAATATGATGCTTCGCGCGGGAAGCGCGTTTGCCTCTACGAAAGATGACAACGTTGCTTGATGCACCAACTCTGACGGTCACGCCCGAGGTCGAGGAGCTGCTGCGGCCGGAAAAGATCGGGCCGCGCGACGGCGAGGGCAAGACCGTCGTCGTCGCGATGAGCGGCGGCGTCGATAGCGCGACGACGGCGCTGATCATGCGGGAGCGCGGCTACCGCGTGGTCGGGATGAACCTGCGCCTCTTCTCGCCGGGCGACCCGGAGCACGCCGCCAACCCGTGCTGCGGCATCCCCGCGATGGACGACGCGCGGGCGACTTGCGCGCTGATCGGGATTCCGTTCTACGCGGTGAACATGGAAGTCGAGTTCGGCGAGGCGGTGATTGACCGCTTCGTCAACGAATACGCGAGCGGGCGCACGCCGAACCCGTGCTTGGAGTGCAACCGGCACGTCAAGTTCCGCCACCTGCTCCGCCGGGCGCGCCTCCTGGGCGCGGACTACCTCGCCACCGGGCACTACGCTCGCATCATCCACGGCGATCCGGACTCGGGCGTTCCTCATCGCCTGCTGCGCGCGCTCGATTCGCGCAAGGATCAGAGCTACGTGCTCTACACCCTGACTCAAGAGCAGCTTGGCATGCTCCAGTTCCCGCTCGGGAACCTGACCAAGCCTGAGGTGAGGACACTCGCTCGCGCCTTCGGCCTGCCGGTCGCGGAGAAGGCCGAGAGCCAGGAAATCTGCTTCGTCGGCAAGGGGTCCTACGCGGAATTCGTCGCGAAGCGGCGGCCGGACGTGACCGTGCCGGGTGAGATCGTCGACAGCAAGGGCACCGTCCTCGGCGAGCACAGAGGACTCGTCTATCACACGGTCGGGCAGCGCAAGGGACTGGGAATCCAGCGCCGCAAGCCAGAGCCACTGTATGTCCTTCGGCTCGAGCCGGAGACGAACCGCCTCGTGGTAGGATCACGCGCCGAGGCAAGCGCCCGGCGCCTGGTCGCGGACACGGTCACCCTCGTTGACGGCACCTGGCCAGAGGAGCCCTTCACGTGCGAGGCCGTCGTTCGCTACCGCGGCACGCCGCACGAGGCCGAGGTCCAGCTTGGTCCGGCGGGCAGCGACGAGGCGACAGTGAATTTCCTAGGTGAAGGACCAATCGCGTCGCCTGGGCAGGCGGTGGTCTTCTACCGAGGCGATGAGGTTCTGGGCGGCGGCACAATCCGGCACGTCGATTGCATGGCCACCGGCCAGTGACAGAGCGGGACACTCGGGTGTGGCCGAGTTGCCCGCTGCGGTGGCGCAGTCGCGTGAGGCTGGCGAGTGACGGAGAAAGCCATGGAGAGCGAAGGCGGCAGGGGCTGGAAATTCTGGGCGATCGCGGGCGGGTTGGGGGCGCTCGTCGTTTTTGCGCTCATCGTCTGGGGACTCTATTCCCTCGGTGACGACGACCAATCCGCGCTCGAGCGCTTCCGCGACATCGCGGTGATCTTTGTCGTCCTCCTCTTCCTCGTCACCGTCATCCTGCTCACGGCGATTACGGCCGCCCTCGGCTATCTCGTCATCGTCCTCAAGAACGAGGCGATTCCAACGCTCAAAGAGCTGAACGCGATCGCGAAGCGCTTCCGCGGCACGGCCGAGTTCGTAACCGAGGAGGCGGTCAAGCCCATCATCGGCGTCGCCGGCGCCTACGCTCGCATGCGGGCGACGATGAAGACCGTCACCGGGCGGAATCAGAAGAAGAAGTAGCGACCGCTCACTCGCCGATCACGCCACGCGCCGCCCGTCGCGCTGCCTCTTCGCCGATGACGGGCGTCGCTTCCTGGACAAAGCGCTCCCGGACCAAGCGCATGAAGTTGCTGTCAACGACTGAGCGCCGGACGAGGCCGGTGGCCGCAAGCTGCTCGATCAGCGCCTCGAGCCGCAGGCCGACGAGCACTGCCTCGGCGCCAGCAAGCTCCGCCGTCGTCAGGGGCGGCTCCGGCGGACTCGCGGGTTTGGCGCCCGGCGGTGTCCGGAGCTGGCGGAGCGCCGTCGCCCAGACCGAGGGATCACCGGGGACCAGAATCGCCGGCGCCTCGATCTCTTCCTCATCCGTCTGCTCCGCCTCGTCCGGCTCGCTTTCCGGCTTCGCCTGGTCATCTCCAGACTCGCCGCCATTCGCGGTAGCGGGCGCCGTCTGACGTCGCGCCGCCGACTCCTCGGTCTCGCGCAACGTGATGTCGTGCCGGTGCACGGCGGCTTCTCCGCCCCCTGTTGATTGGTGATAGGAGCTGACGAGCGTCGCCTCGAGTGACGTCCAGCCTGATTCGGCCGAGTCGCTGGGAAGATCGACCTGGAAACGGCCTTGGGAGAGCAGCTCGAGGAGCGTGCGGTGCGCCATCGACCCGCGGACGATGACGACCAGCTCTAACTCCTGCAGCGGCGGCCCATCGACCTGCTCGACCGTTCGCTGATGGAATCCGGTCAGGCGAATCGAAGTCCCGTTGAGTCGTATGAATTCCATGCCCTGCCTCGGCGATCGGCACGCTGGCCTTGCGCCGGCTTGCGCCGGCACCGCCTCATTCTAGCGGTTAGAGATGCGCGACCGGCGGCGTACCGGTGGGATCAACGTCCCGTGAGCGCCCCAGTCCGAAGTCCCGCGGGGAGACGGAAGCGGTCGCAGCCTCCCTGTGACCAGCGATCGTGATCGGATCGCGACTTCCGTGTGGCTTGACAGCCGGGAACGCCGGCGGTAGGCTGCTGATACGGTTTAGTAAAACGCTACAGCGACAATTCCATGCGGGGCGGAAAGCGAGTCACGATTCGGTCGGTAGCGAGGGAGGCGGGCGTGTCCATTGCGACCGTCTCCAACGTCATCAATGGCCGGCACGGGCAGATGACGCCGGAGACGCGAGAGCGGGTCCTTTCGGCGATGGAGCGGCTCGGCTACCGGCCGAATCTGGTCGCCCAGAGCCTCGTCACCAACCGGACCGCGACCATCGGCCTGATCATGAGCGACGTCACGAACTCGCTCTATCCACCGGTCACCATCGGAGCGGAGGCAGCCTGCCGGGAAGCAGGGTACAGCCTGCTGCTGGCGGCCGTGGATGACATCGAGGCCGAGCGCAGGGCGGTCGACTTGATGGTCGCCAAGCAGGTCGAGGCGCTGATCCTCTTCTCCATTTCGCTGCTCGATATCAGCAACGACCACCTCTTCCAGACGCAAGCCGGAGGAACGCCCGTCGTCGTCATCAACCGGCAGATCCCGGCGGATGCGCCGTTGTCTGCCGTTTGGTTCGACCACTTCGGCGGCGCTTGCCAGGCAACGCGCCACCTCATCGAGCTTGGCCACCGGCGAATCGGCCACATCGCAGGCCCGTCGCATCGCTTCACCGGCCAGCAGCGACGCCGGGGCTACGAAGCGGCGCTGACGGCGGCCGACCTGCCGGTGGATCCGTCTCTCGTCGTCGAGGGGGATTACTCCTTCGAAAGCGGCGAGCACTTGATCCGCGAGCTCTGGGAGCAGCGGCCGACGGCCGTCTTCGTCGGTGGCGACGCGATGGCCCTGGGTGCGCTGCGTGGCCTTGCCCGGCTCGGCGTTCGCGTGCCGGACGATCTCTCGCTGGTCGCCTTTGGCAATCCCGATTTCGTCCGCTACGCGACGCCAGCCCTCACGACGGTTGATCTACCAGTTGTCTCCGCCGGCAAGGCGGCGGTCGAGCTGGCGCTCCGCCGCATGCGGGCGCCCGAAGCGAGGGAGGTGCGAACGCTAGAAACGACGTTGCTCGTGCGAGAATCGACGCGAGCGCTGTAACCTGGCACGGATCGTAGTGAATCTCCAGAGTCGGGATTGACGCTCTTGCCGTTCGGCATCGAAGGAGGATTCGAGCAATGTCCGCAAAGACGCGTGACCTCACTTCTCGAAAGCTCAGCCGCCGCAAGTTTGTCGGTGGCGCTGCCGCCGCGGCTATAGCCGCGCCCGCCTTCCTGCGCTCGTCGCGGAGCGCCGCGGCCGCCGTCCAGATCGACTTCACCGTGTGGAACTACGCGGTCGATATCGTCCAGGACAACATCAACCTCTTCCAGCAGCAGTATCCGGACATCACCGTCAACCTCAGTGACTTCGCCTGGCCCTCCTTCCACGAGACGATGGTCAACCGCTTCCGCTCCAAGACGCCGACGGACGTCACCTACAACGGTGGCAACTGGCTGGAGGAGTTCGCGGCGGCTGGCTGGGTGGTCCCGCTGGAGGACTACTTCGACTGGGTGCCGAGCTACAAGGACAAGGTGCTCCCCTTCGCCTGGCAGGACATGACCTACCAGGGTAAGGTCTACGGCCTCCCCTACTACGCCGATACGATCACCTTTATGTACAACGCCAAGATCCTGGAGGATGCTGGGATCTCCGCGCCTCCCCAGACCTGGGAGGAAGTGACCGAGCAATCGCTCCTGCTCAAGGAGAAGGGGATCGAGTATCCCTTCGTGTATGAGTTCGCCAACACCCTGCCGAACGTCAGCGAGGCCTTCGCCAGCATGGTCTTCGGCCGCGGCGGTGAGCTCATTGACGAGGAGAAGAATCCGCTCTGGACTGACCCGGAGAGCCCGGCGGCCAAGCAGTTCAAGTGGCTCGTCGAGGCGAAGAACGAGCACCAGATCCTGACGATCCTTCCGCACGAGACGGATATCGTCAAGGCAATGAACACCGGCCAGCACGCCTTCACGGTGATGTACAACTACAACCTGGCCGCGTTGAACAACGCCGCCACCTCACCGCTGGCTGGCCAGTTCAAGCTCGCGCTGATGCCGGGCGAGACCCACGAGTGCTACGGGTTTGCCAAGTTCTATAACATGACGCAGATGGCGGTCGATCGCGGGCAAGAGGTGATTGACGCCGTCGGCGCGTTCATCCAGTACTTCGGCGGCGAGGTCGACGGGCAGTATCCGGTCGCCAAGCGGTGGGCGGTCGAGCAAGGTTTGGGCTTCGGCCAGACCCCGCTCTTCGACGATCCGGATGTGCGCAACGCCTTCGCGCAGTGGATCGATGTCGATCTCTGGCTGGAGCAGCTCAACCTCGCCCGCGCGCGGCGGCAGACCGTCTGGTACGGAATCTGGAGCGAGAGCTTCCACCCGCTCCTCGGGCAGGCGCTCGCTGGCGAGATCAGCGCCGACGACGCGCTCCAGCAAGCGGCCGATCAGTGGAACGAGCTCAAGCAGCGCGTCGAGGGATAATCCTACGCCTGAGCGGCACGGCTCTAGGCCGTGCCGCCGGGTAACCGGTAACCGGAGCAGACATGGCAGGACCAGGGGCGATCGGGCAGCGCATCAGCGCGGAGACACGCGCCGGCCAGCGGCGCGCATTCTCAGGGTTTGCCTGGACCGGGGCACTCATGATCGCCCCGGTCTTCCTCCTGATCGCCCTCTTTACCCTCTATCCATTCGGCCGCGCCATCTACGAGAGCACGCGCATCGAGTCGCCGATCTTCCCGCCGCAGTACGTCGGCCTGCAGAATTACCGGGACATCATCGGCAGCTCTTACTTTATGGACGCGGCCAAGACGACTGCCCTGTTCGCGGCGGTGACGGTCCCGCTGCTCCTCGTGCTCGGCGTGCTCGTCGCGCTCCTGCTCAACGAGCCGTTCCTCGGCAACACGGCGCTGCGCATCGGGATGCTCCTGCCATGGGCGATTCCGGCGACGGTCGCCGGCCTGATCTGGAAGTGGATCTTTCTCGACAGCTGGGGCGCGCTCAACGCGCTCCTCTACTCGGTCGGGATCATTGACAGCTATGTCCAATGGTTGACGACGCCGAATCTGGCCCGAATGGCGGTCGTCGTCGTCTTCGTCTGGTCACAGCTGCCGCTCGCCTCGATCTTCCTGCTCGCGGCGCTGCAGGGTATCCCGCAAGAGCTCTATGACGCGGCATCCGTCGATGGCGCAGGCGCGTTCGGCCGCTTCCGCGCGGTGACGCTGCCAGGCATCCGGCCGATGCTCGTGATCGTCGCCCTCTTCGAGCTGCTGATGGCGATCACGAATTTCGACATTACCTACTCGTTGACCCAAGGCGGACCGGGGACGGCGACGACGATGGTGACCTACTTCACGTGGGTCGAGAGCTTCAAGAAGCTCGACTTCGGGCGCGGCTCGGCGCTGGCGATTATGATCGCGCTCGCCTCGCTGGTTGCGATTCTCGTCCTGATTCGCGCCATGCCGAAAGGCGCGTTGGTGGAGGAACGGCGGTGAGGCGGTCGGCTGGCCGGCGGGCAATCGTCTACGCGGGGGCGATTCTCCTCGCTGTTTTCTGGTTTTCTCCCTTCGCCCTGGTCGCGGTCGGCAGCGTCATCCCGGAGGTCAACCTCCTCTCCTTCCCGCCGGATTGGTTCCGCGATCCGCCGACGCTGGCGACCTACCGCTACATCTTCACCGGGGAGGTTCCGGCGAGCTACGAACAGCGCGGCGCGCTCCGCAGCATGGTCTCGAACGAAGTGCGCGACGTGCCGCGAGCGATCGCCAACTCATTCATCGTCGCCGCGGCGGTGATGCTCCTCAACCTCGTGCTCGGCAGCCTAGCCGCGTACGCCTACGCCCGCATCCGGTTCCCCGGCCGCGCCGCGACGTTCAACTTCATTTTGATGAGCCGGCTGATTCCGAGCGTCGCGCTGGCGGTGCCCTACTACGTCATCATCCAGCAACTCGGCTGGCTCAACACGTACCGGGCTCTGATCGCCATCTACGCGGTGCTGACGCTGCCGTTCACCGTGCTGGTGCTGACGCTGGCATTCCGCGGCCTGCCGCCGGAGATTGACGAGGCGGCGCAGGTGGAAGGCGCTTCGCCGTGGCGCGTCCTCCGCGACATCACATTGCCGCTGGCGTTGCCGAACCTGGTCGGCGCGGGCCTCTTTGCCTTCATGCTCGCCTACAGCGAGTTCCTGTTCGGCCTTTTCATCACCACCACGCGGGAACGGCGAACGCTGCCGGTCATCCTCGGCGCGCTCTCGGCAAATACCGATGTCTCCTGGGGCATGCTGATGGCCAGCATCACCATCGGCGCCATACCCACCTTGCTACTCGCCTTCCCCGTTTGGCGGTTCATGGTCCGAGGTCTGACCACCGGCGCCGTGCGCGGCTAGCGACCACCGCGCTCCTCACGCGGGTTCCGACAAACGCGCGACGAGCCGCTTCGGCGCGGTGAGGTGGTAGCTGTCCGTTATCAGGTCCTCCACGTCGTCCCAGTCGGCCCCGTTATCGAGGCGCACTCCGATCCAGCCATGATGACCGACGTAGGGCGGTACGAAGTACCGCTCCGGCTCGGCGTTGACCAACAACTCCTGGACACCCGGCGGCGCCTTGCACCACATGGAGAGTCCTCGCTCGTCGGTTCGCTGCATGGCGAAGATTTTCCCGCGCACGCGGTACGTCGGAGCGCCCCAGGTCTCTTCCTCGGTCGCTTCCGGCAGCGCGAGACAGATCTCTCGCAGCCGCCGCTCGTTCTCCGGCTGTGGCGGCACGTCACGTCCCATCACTGCTCCTCTCCTGATGGCGCGCATGCCATCGAGTGAGCCTTTTTGACCCGGAAAGCGTTAGCTTAGTGAGAGGCGGTGCCTTGCGTGGCCCCGCCAGAGTCGCGAAGGAGGTTTGGTTGAGCGGAATCGGTTGTTTCCTGGTGGTCTTGGCGGCGTTTTTCGCGCTAGTTGGGCTGATTCCGTTTCTCGGGTGGCTCAATTGGCTCACGACGCTGCCGCTCGCGATCCTGGCGACGATCTTCGGGCTCCTCAGCCTGACGCGCGAGGAGCGGTCCACGACCGCGGCGCTAACCCTCATCGGCGGAGTTCTCATCCTGTTCTGGGCGATCTTCCGGCTCACGCTTGGCGGCGGAATCATCTGAGATTCGGTCATGCAGCCGGCTGTCGCTCCGCGCCGGCGCCTACGCCGGTGGCGCGACGTTGCCACCCTCGATCTCTAAGAGGACGGCATTCGAGAGCCTGGCGGCATCCGGGATCAGCGCGGTGCCGTTCGTTGCCCATGTCGGTATCACGCTCCAATTGACCGGGACGGCGCCGGGTAGCCCCTCGGGCACCACACTCGCCTGCTGGCCCGTCGCCACATCGCGCACAAAGACTTGGTAGTCCGGAGTCGTCAGGCGGGAGACGAGAAGCAGCGCTGTCCCATCGGGCGAAAAGGCCGCCATCGAGATCCAGGCATGCTCCGGCGCATTCGGGTCATCGAGCGTTAGCCACTCCGCCGCCCCGCTTTCGAGATCGACGGTGGCGAGGTAAGTGTTGCCGCCAGAAAACCGCGAGACAACCAGCGGGTAGTACGCGAGCAGCCGATCACCAGTTGCGGTCACTTGGACGACCGCCGGGGCGCCGGATTCGTCGTCCGCCGCGCCGAGCACCTGCCGTGGCGTTCCGCCCTGCGATGAGGCGATCCAGATGCCATTTTGCGGATCGGTGTCGTTGCGGTGATGCACCGAGTAGACGATCTGCTGCCCGTCCGGCATCCAGCGAATTCCGTAATAGGCGATGCCCGGCTCGTTCGTGGTCACCTGCGCCACGGTCTGGGGCGCCGCGCTGCCGTCGGCGGGGACGGTCGCGATGACATTGCCGGCTAGGTCGCCATCGACGATCAGCGAGCGGGAGAACGCGATCGTCTGGCCATCCGGGGAGAATGCGGGATTTGCCGGCTGCGTGATCGTCCCTTCACCGGAATTGCCGAAGAGCGGCAAATTCCCCTCGTAGCCATCGTCATCGACGTTCGTCAGCGCACCGGTCAACGCATCCATCACCCAGAGATCGCCGTCGCGCAGGTACTTGAAGGTCTGCTCCGAGAAGGCGAGCCGGCTGCCATCCGGCGACCAGATGACATCCTCGATCCGCAGTCCGGCTCTGAGGGACGAGAGATCGGCGCACGACTGCTGAGCGAGGGTGGTCACCTCGAACACACACAGCCGGCCGCGCTCGTAGCCGACCGCTGGTTGGGCGCCGGCGATCCAACGGCCATCGGGCGACATCGAGATGATCCGCGTGTCCGGGATCTCGATGGCTTGCTGATTGACGACACGCGGCAACTCCAACACCGCCGGGATGTCTAGTCCGGGCGTGGCCGAGGCGAGCATGATGGAAGAAAGGGTGATGGCAAAGACGAGCGCTATACCGGGCAGCATCGCACACCTCCAAATGCGGGTGCGGCAAGCCGCGCCCGGCAGACGGACAGGGCATCACTATATATGACGCGCGAGTCTGCCGCGTCATACATGTGCTGACCGACGTTCCGGTTGAGTGCACACTCGCGGGAGCGTCAAGCCTGACGAGCAGCGAGAACGCGGGAGCCAATCCGTGACAGTGACGGTCCGCTACATGCAAGAAGAGTCCTTCACCCGGCGGGCGGAGGCGCTCGCGGCGTTCACCGAGCAGACCGGGATCGAGGTCACCATCGATCTCCTGCCGGCCGAGCGGTTCTGGCAGGAGTCGCGCGCGGCCTTCGGCGACCCGCCGAGCTGGGATCTGCTCGTGCCGGACGAGGCGATCGTCGCTGAGCAGCTTCACCGGGGCACCCTCGAGCCGCTGGGCCGGCGCGCGCACCGTGACAGCTTCGAGCTCGATGACTTCCTGCAGGCGGGGATCGACGCCTTTCGCGCGGCTGATATGGTGTACGCCGTCCCCTACGCGGCCAAGTGCAATGTCCTGATCTACCGGCGCGACGTCCTCCACCGCTATGGTCTCCCCGTGCCGGCGACCTGGGAGGAACTGCGCCAGATCGCCCGCGCGGCACAGGCAGCCCTGCGCGCCGAGGGACAGGTTGAGGTCTACGGCTTCGCGAGTAGCGGCCGTCCCGGCTACGGCCACAACTTCTCGATCATCGGCTCGACGCTCTTCCCGTCCTGGGGATGGCACTGGAATCGCGGCTCGGGGCAGCCACCGCGCGTCGAGGAACCCGCCACGATTGACGCGCTCGCGTTCTACGCCGCGCTGCTCCATGAGGCGGGGCCTCCGGACGCCGCGATACTCACCTCCGCCGATGCGCGCCGTCTCTTCCGCGAGGGGAAGGTTGTCTTCCTGCTCGACATCGCGACCGAGCTGGCCGCGCTGCACCGCGATGGCCTGGCGGGCACCGGCTACCGAGTCGGCATCGCCCGCGTGCCGACCGGCCCGACGGGGCGGCCGGAGCCCGGGCTGCAATCACCAGCCTTCTGCATCCCGGTCACCAGCGCCGTCAAGGACGAAGCGTGGGAGCTGCTGAAATTCCTCGCATCTCACGAGGAGATGGTGCAGGATGCAATCGCGGGTGGCGCCGCCGAGCCGGCTCGCCACTCCGTCTTCACCGCCGATGCCTACGCCGCTGTCTACGACCCGGAGTTCCGGCTCGTCGTTGGGGATTCGCGCCGGTACGCCCGGATCAACCGGCCGCTGATCCCGTTCGGCTTCGACCTAGGCGAGATCGTCGGCACCGCGGCAGCGGCAGCGATCGCTGGCGAAATGACCGCTGCCGAGGCGCTGCGGGGAGCGCAGCGCACCGTTGACGCGATGCGGTGGACGACCAGCGACTAGCGCAAACTCACTGCGCCAACCAGTGAATCGGCTACCCGGTCGCTCGGCTCGCTCCACAAGAAGGCTGTCCGGGGGAGCGCATCCTGCCGAGACTAAGCGCAGGGACCTTGAACGATGGCACATGTCTGAGTCATTATCCTCGCCAGCACCATGACGGATAGAAGACGCGCGGCAGCGAACTCGGCAGAGTGCACCACGACCGCCGGTTCGGAGGCTGGCAAGCCCCAGACTCGGTGACGCGGATTGTTCGCTGACCGCGGCCTAGAGAGAGCGGAGCAACGCGATGTCGGTCGAGGACAGTGGGCGACAACTTGCAACAGATGCGACGCCTGTGGCCGAGGCGGGGATCGCTCCTTCCGGTTCAGCAATCTCCCCACGTCCGATGCTCGCGTGGGCAACACGGGTCAAAGAACTCAACATCCTGGTCGCGCTGTTGATCCTCTGCGCCTTCCTGTCCTTGAGATCAGACGTCTTTCTGACTCAGGGCAATCTCTTCGGCGTAGCGCGGGCGTTCTCGCTGACGGCGATCGTGGCGATCGGCCAGACGATGGTGATCATCACCGGCGGAATCGACCTCTCGGTCGGCTCTGTCCTCGCCCTTTCGGGCATCACGACTGGCCTGTTACTGGGTGAAGGCTGGCCGCTGGGGCCAGCGATGATCGCCGGGATTCTCGTCGGCTCCGCGACGGGTCTGTTCAACGGGCTGCTGATCACGCAGGTCGGTCTGCCGCCGTTCATCGCAACACTGGGGACGCTCAGCATCGGTCGCGGCCTCGTCTACGTGCTGACCAAGGGATATCCGGTGACGATCCCGCCGGAGCACCAATTCCTGCTCAAAATGGGCCAGGGCTACGTTGGCTCTATCCCCATACCGGTCATCATCATGCTCATCGTGACGATTCTCGGCACGCTCTTTCTCAGTCAATCGACAATTGGGCGGTACATCTATGCTGTTGGCGGCAACGAAGAGGCGGCGAGGCTCGCCGGCATCAACGTCTCGCTCGTCAAGCTACTTGTCTACACACTGAACTCGACGCTGGCGGCGCTCGCGGGAATGATCCTGGTGGCGCGTCTGGTCTCGGCGCAGCCTTCGGCGGGACTCGGCTTCGAGCTGCCCGTCATCGCGGCGGCCATCATCGGCGGCACGAGCCTCCTCGGCGGCGAAGGGACGGTGCTGGGAGCGGTGCTCGGCGCCGCGATCATGGGCGTGCTGGAGAACGGCATGGTGCTGTTGGGCGTGAACACCTACGCGCAACAGGCCGTCACCGGTGTCGTGATCCTGCTCGCCGTCTCGCTCGACATGTGGCAAAAGCGCCGCCGCCGCCGCGTATGAGCGGTTCCCGGCCCCAAGAGAGGAGGTGATGGCAATCTCCGCACACGTTCGGATACTGCTTGACAGGAGTCGGCTAAACCGATAGGATTCGCCCGCTACCAAACAACTTTTCCCGACCGATCGATAAGGGTCCGCTGGTCCGTACCCGGCTGGGTTCGATGATAAGGAAGGGAGAGCCATGGCACCATCCGTCGTACGTTTGCCTCGTCACATCGCGACGGTGCTCGGCACTGCCGTCGTCATCGCCCTCGTAACATCGACAATCGGCGCAGCGGCCGTACTTGCACAGGACGCAACGCCGATGCCGGAAGGAACGCCTGCAGCGGGATTCAACATCACCCGGGAGCCGTTCGGAGACGTGGATGGCCAGCAAGTCGATCTCTTTACTCTGACGAACCCCAACGGCATGGAAGTGAAAATCACGAACTATGGCGGGATCATCACTTCCATCATGGTTCCCGATCGTGACGGCAACATGGCCAACGTCACGCTCGGCTTCAACACCCTCGACGAGTACCTCGCGGGGCATCCCTACTTCGGATGCATCACCGGCCGCTACGCGAACCGGATCGCCCGCGGGATGTTCACGATTGACGGTCAGACGTACCACTTGGCGCTCAACAACTACCCGAACTCGCTACACGGCGGGAATAAGGGCTTCGACAAGCACGTCTGGGATGCAACGGAATTCAGCGATGCGAACGGAGTCGGAGTGCGGCTCTCTCGCGTGAGCCCGGACGGGGAGGAAGGCTATCCCGGTAACCTTTCCGTCGAGGTGACCTACACGCTGACGGCGAACAACGAGCTCCGCATCGACTACCATGCGACGACCGACGCGCCGACCGTGGTCAATCTGACGAACCACGCCTATTTCAATCTCGCTGGCGAGGGCACCGGCAACATCCTGGACCATGAGCTGCAGATCAACGCCAGCAACTACACGCCGGTGGACTCCACCCTCATCCCGACCGGTGAGATCGCGCCGGTCGCCGGCACGCCGTTCGACTTCACCACGCCGCACGTCATCGGCGAGCGCATCCGTGACAATCACGAGCAGCTCGTCATCGGCCGCGGCTACGACCACAACTTCGTCCTTGACCGCCCGAGCCCGGACGACACCTCCCTGATCCTGGCCGCGCGGTTGCGCCACCCGGACAGCGGGCGCACGCTCGAGGTTTACACGACCGAGCCGGGCATTCAGTTCTACTCCGGCAACTTCTTGGACGGCACGGTGTACGGCGCGAGCGGCAAGGCATATCGCCAAGGTGACGGGCTCGCGCTAGAGACGCAGCATTTCCCAGATTCGCCGAACCAGCCGAACTTCCCGTCCACGGAGCTCCGACCCGGTGAGACTTACCAGTCGACGACGATCTTCGCGTTCTCGGTAAGCTGAGCGGCGATCCGTACCAACCTATGGCGACCATTGCCCCGTTGAGCTAACGTGGCTCAACGGGGCCGGGCGTAGTGTCGAACGTTTGGGTGTGGCTCCAGCACGGAGCGAGAGGAGGAGCGTCATGAGCGACGAAGCGACAGGCCGCCCAATCCGTATCACCCGCCGCGCGTTCGTTGGGGCTGTTGGCGGTGGCGCCGCGGCGACGGCGCTGTTCGGGCCGATGACCGTCCGGCGGGCTCTGGCGCAGGAGGCAACGGCCACGCCAGGATTCGGCTGCATCGGACCGGCGCCAGAGGTCACGGTCACGCCCGTTCCCGAGGGAACGCAGATCTCGGTAGCGCTGGTGCCGAAGCTGGTCCACCCGTTCTTCGAGGACTGCCGGATCGGCGCCGAAGAAGCCGCGAACGAGCTCGGCGTCGACTTCCAGTGGGTTGTGCCGCAGACGGGCGACCCAGCGATCCAGGTGCAGATGATCGAGGACCTGGTGCGCACGCAGGTCCACGCGATCGTGATCTCACCGAACGAGCCGAAGTCCGTGGAGCCAGTCATCGCCGATGCCGTCAGCAAGGGCATTTTGGTGATGACGTTCGACTCTGACTCGCCGGACAGCCAGCGGCTGATCTACATCGGCACCGACAACAAGACCGCCGGCAGCGTCCAGGGCCAGACGCTCAATGAGCTGATCGGCGGCCAGGGCAAGGTCGCGATCATCACCGGCGGACTCGGCGCGCTGAATCTCAATCAGCGGATCGAGGGCCTACGGGAGGCGCTCAGCGAGAACATCGAGGTCGTGGACACCGTCGCCACGGACGAGGACCTGGCGAAGGGCCTCAGCGTCAGCGAGTCGCTCCTGCGCGCCCACCCCGACTTGAACGGCATCGCCTGCATGAGCGCGACGGGTGGCCCAACGCTAGCTCAGGTGATCCGTGGGCCGGAGTTCAGCGACCGTATCGGGAAGGTGAAGATCGTCGCCTTCGACGACCTGGAGGAGACGAAGCGGGCGATCGACGAAGGTATCATCGACGCGACGATGGTCCAGCGCCCGGTCCAGATGGGACGGCTCTCCATTGAGTGGGCGTACAAGATCCTGACCGGCGCCGCGACGCCGCCGTGCACGAACATCGACACGGGCGTGACGGTCGTTACCAAGGAGAACCTCGATAGCTACCAGAAGTAGCGACGTAGCAGCGCAATATCTCGGCCGCGAGTCGGGCTCGATCCCGGCTCGCGGCTTGCCACGGATGCCCATGGAAACCAACAACCGCCCAATCCTAGAGATGCAGCACATCCACAAGCGCTTCCCCGGCGTGCATGCGCTCAACGATGTCTCGATCACGGTCTATCCCGGGGAAGTGCTGGCGCTCGTCGGAGAGAACGGGGCCGGCAAATCGACGCTGATGAAGGTGCTCGCCGGGGCGGTTCAGCCCGACGAGGGGACGATTCTGATCGACGGCCAGCCAGTTGCGATCACCAACCCGCGTCGAGCGCAGGAATTGGGCATCGGCATCATTTACCAAGAGCTCAGCCTGGTGAACGCGCTGAGCATCGGCGAGAACATCTTCCTTGGCGATCTCCCGCGCCATCCGCGCCTGCCCGGCAAGGTCGATTGGCCCGAGCTCTGGCGACGCACCTCGAAGGTCCTCGAGCACGTCCGGCTGCGCATTCCGCCGCAGACTCTCGTCCGCGACTTGAGCGTAGCTCAGAAGCAGATGGTCGAGATCGCCCGCGCGCTGGCGAGGAACGTTCGCGTCCTCATCCTCGATGAGCCGACGAGCGCGCTAACGCTCCAAGAGACGGAGACGCTGTTCAACATCATCCACGACTTGCGCGAGCGCGGCGTCGCGATCATCTACATCTCCCACCGGATGGAGGAGGTCTTCACCATCACCCAACGGGTCACCGTCCTGCGCGACGGGCAGCTGATCGGGACGCTACCGACCTCGGAAGCGACGGAGGACCGGCTCATCAGCATGATGGTCGGGCGCGACCTCTCCCGCCTCTTCTCCCGCGCGGCGGAAGCAACCGGGCCAGTCTGCCTGGAGGTGCGCGGGCTGCGCCGTGCTGGCGTCTTGAACGACATCTCCTTCCACGTACGCGCCGGTGAGATCGTCGGCATCGCCGGCCTTGTCGGCTCCGGCCGGACTGAGCTGGTCCGCTCGATCTTCGGCGCCGATCCGATTGACGGCGGCGAGATTCTGCTGAACGGCGAAAAGGTGACAATCCGCTCCCCGCGCGATGCGGTGCGGCTCGGCATCGGGCTGGTGCCGGAGGATCGCAAGCAGCAAGCGCTCTTCCTGCGACTGGCGATCCGCGAGAACATTTCGCTGCCGGTTCTGACCCGGCTCGGCACGCCCGCCTTCCCATCGCGCGCCAAGGAGCGCTCGCTCGTCGCCGACTACATCAAGAGCCTGCGCATCCGCACACCCTCGATGGAGCAGCGGGTCGAGGCGCTGAGCGGCGGCAACCAGCAGAAGGTCGTCATCGCCCGCTGGTTGGCGACCAATCCAAAGGTACTGATCCTGGACGAGCCGACGCGTGGCATTGATGTCGGCGCCAAGGCGGAGGTCCATGCCTTGATCGCGCGTCTGGCGGAGCAGGGCGTGGCGATCATCATGGTTTCCTCGGAGCTGCCGGAGATCCTCGGCATGAGCCACCGCGTCCTGGTGATGCGCCAGGGGCGGATCGTCGCCAACATCCCGCGTGAGGAGGCGACCGAGGAGCGGATCATGGCCGCCGCGACCGGGCAGACCGAGATCGCGGCCTAGGTCAGGTACAGGCCGCGCGACCAGCGGCGATCGCCTCGTTGATGCCCCACTTTGGCGGATAGAACGGCTCCGGAAGCGGGCCGATCGGGGCAAACTTCGTCTTGATGCGCGTGCGGTCGCTGCGCAGCCGCGGGAACGCCACCCGCGCGTACTTGTCGACCTCGCAGAACAGGTTCTGACAATCGCTGGCGTGCAACGGTCGCCCCCACAACGACTGGAACCGCAGCCCCAGGCGAGCGAACTCCTGCGCCTGCCGCTCGACCATCCAGTGGACGACTTCGGCCGGCGAGAGCGAGCCAGTGCTCACGAAGCACTTGCGAATGCCCCGAATCGCTCCCGGTCCCGGCGCGGTGAAATCGTTCTCACCGAAATCCAGCAGCTCGCTGTAATTGAGATCGAGCGCAATCTGGTAGGCCAGAAACGAGCCGATCAGTGGATATGCGCGCAGCTCGCGATAGACCGCCTCCAGGCTGCGCGCCCGCGCCAGCTTCCCCGCCAGCCCATCGTGCAGCATGGCCGCTACCAGCTCCAGGTGAGCGCGATGCTTCCGCCGCCCGTCAGCGCCGCCGGGCAGGATGAAGGCGTTGGTGTAGATCGCCTCTCCACGGCCAAGCGCGGCTTCGAGCGTGGCGTCGAATGCCGCGGGGTCGAAGCATTTTGCTCGGATCGGTCCGTGCGCCGCCTCCAGCAGCCGCCACGTCTCGATCTTGCTGAAGAGGCGAAACAACACGATCCGGACCAGCGTGTCCTCCGGCGAAAAGCCAGGTTGGTAGATCACCTCCCGGATGAGGTACTGGGAAACCCGATCGCTCGCCCGATATGCATTGCAGAACGCGTAGGCGCGCAGAATCGGGTCGGCCGTCCACGGCGGCGGCTCGCCGGCGAGGCGTTGGAAGAAGATCGCCTGTCGCTCGGCGGCGAACCGCCAATAGGCATCGAAGACCTTCGGCCGTGGCTGGGGCTCCATGGTTTATCCTCGCGCCCCGATCAGCGCCGGAGGCTGGCGCCGAGCCGACATTGCCGGTCCGCGCCTTGCCAATGCGCGCCTACTCTTCGGCGAACTGGAACAGCGAGCAGCCGCCATCCACCAGCAGCACCGCGCCGGTCATGTAGTCGGCCGCCGACGAGCAGAGGAAGGCGGTCGCCTTCGCCACTTGCTCTGCCGTCTGTAGCTGGCCGAGCGGAATGACGTGCTTGATGCGGCGCGCGTACTGCGGCTCCGTCTCCATTTGATGCTTGGCGAGACCCGCGTAGACGATCCCTGGCGCGATGACATTGACCAAGATGCCGTGCTGAGCGAGCTCCCGCGCCATGGACTTCGCGAGCATGCGCACGCCGGCCTTCGTTGCCGAATAGGCGGAGATCTCCGGCCACGGCACCTCCTGCACCCAGGAGCCGGTGAAGAGAATCCGCCCCGGCCGTCCCCGCTGCACCATCAGGCGGGCCGCCGCCTGCCCAACGTTGAAGCAGCCCGTCAGATTGACATCCACGTGCTCTTGCCACTGCTCCGGCGTGATCTCCAGGAACGGGATGCCGAAGCCGATCGCCTGGTTGGCGATGGCAATGTCCAGGGGATCGATCGCGGCAAGCGCCGCCTCGACGGCCGCGCGGTCGCGCACGTCGGCTTGCACGTAGGCGACATCGCCGTGTTGACGGGCCCGCTCCAGCCAGGGCGCAGCTTCCGCTGGCGACTTCCGGTCGATCAGCGTCACGCGCGCTCCGAGGCGAGTCAGCTCGGCGCCCATTGCCGAGCCGATGTCGCCCGCGCCGCCAGTAATCGCCACGCCCAACCCCGCGATACCTTCCATGATCCGCTCCTCTCGCTCCGCGTCCGCATTCGATGCCGGTCTACGCGCTTTGAGCACGAGCCTCGATCGTCTCATTGCCGCGCACGCCTCTCGCTGGAAGCGGCGAGACGCGCCATGACAATGCTCCTCACCGAAGTCTTGCGGAATTCTCTCCAGCCTTCACGCCGCCGGCAATTGCTCATGCAGGCTCGTCTATCTTGACAGCGCATAAATCACCGTCTATCGTGGGGCCACTCTCATGGTTGGTCAAACCAGTCAGTCCGCACTGCATCTATCTCGCGGCGAACTTGCCGCACTCCTTGAAGGGCAGATCCTGAGCGGGGAGCTGCCGGTCGGGACCCGCTTGCCTTCCGAGCGGCAGCTGGCCGAGCGCTACGGCGTCAGCCGCCCGATCGTCCGCGAGGCACTACGCACGCTCAGCGAGCGCGGCCTGATCGCGGTGCTCCCTGGCCGAGGCTCGTTCGTCCGCCAGGCCCGCGCGACCGACGTCGCCAGCCAGCTCGACGCGCTCTACCGGCGCCGACAGGCCACGCCGCGCGATCTCGTCGAGGCGCGGACGACGCTGGAATGCGCCGCCGTCGAGATGGCGGCCGCCCGCGCCACGAGCGATGGTCTGCGGGCTATGGAGCGTGCGCTGCATGGCTTCGAGCGGAGCCAGACCGTCGTCGAGCGGGCTCGCTACGACCTGGCGTTCCATCTCGCCATCGCTCGAGCTTCGGGCAACCCGGTCATCGAGACGATGTTCGGCTCGATCGCCACACTCACGTTCGAGCTCATGCTCCGCAGCCTGAGCGATCCGAATGTCACGCGTGCCTCGATACCGTATCATCACGACATCGTTCATGCGATTCAGGAGCGGGACGCGGCGCGGGCACGCGCTGCAATGGCGGCTCATCTCGCTGTCGCCAGCGCACTCTACGGTGACGACTACGATCGAAGCATCGAGAGCGTCATTCCGATGTGGCTGGCCCGCACTGTCGCTCCCGGCGTAACGCTGGAGGACCTGCTGCCATCCCTCGAAGAGGAGGGAGACGGTTCGTAGCCGAGGAGGATTGCATGGCCGAGCAGGTGAGGAGCAGCATCGCGGCCGACGGCGCCGACCGCCGCGACACGCCGCTGCTGGAAGCGCGTGGCATCTGCAAGTCGTTCCTCCATGTACAAGCCCTTCAGGACGTCAATTTCCGAGTCTATCCCGGGGAAATTGTCGCCCTGGTCGGCGACAACGGCGCGGGCAAGAGCACGCTGATGAAGGTCCTCTGCGGCGCGCACCACGCTGACCGGGGGGAAATCTTCATCGAGGGGCGGCCAGTGACGATCCGCAATCCGCACGATGCCCAGGCACTCGGCATCGCGGTCGTCTACCAGGATCTCGCCCTCGTCAACCAGCGCGACGTCGCCAGCAATGTCTTCCTGGGGCGCGAGCCGAAGCGAGGCTTCGGGGTCGTCGATAAGCCACGCATGGTCCGCGAATCCCGCCAGGTTCTGCAGCGGCTGAAGATCAACATCCCGTCCGTCTACGCGCAGGTCGGGCTTCTCTCCGGAGGCCAGCGCCAAGCCGTGGCGATCGCGCGAGCCATCCACCAGGGCGGGCGGCTGATCTTCATGGACGAGCCGACTGCCGCGCTCGGCGTGCAGGAGCAGGCGAAAGTGCTCAAGCTCATCGAGGACCTCAAGGCCGAAGGAACCGCGGTCGTCGTCGTCAGTCACAACCTCCAGCACGTCTTCGACGTCGCCGACCGGATCGTCGTGATGCGCGGCGGGCGGAACGCCGGTGAGCGGATCAAATCCGAGACGACGCCGGAAGAGATCGTTCGCCTGATCGTCGGGGCCGACCGCATCAGGGCGGCAGAGGTGGCATAGATGGCGGAGCTAGTGCTGCGAGATCAAGAGGGAGTTGGAGCGGTTGGCGGAAGCGAGCGCGGGATCCTGCAGCGCCTCCGCGACACGCGAGAGCTCGGCATCGCCGTCGTGGCGATCGCGATGTTCGTGTTCCTCGCGATCGTGCGGACCGACACCTTCCTGACGACGAACAACCTGATTGGCGTCGCGCAACGAATCTCCTTGCTGACGATCATCGCGGTCGGCATGACTTTCGTGATGATCTCCGGCGAGATCGATCTGTCGGTCGGCTCCATGTACGGGCTGCTGGCGATTGGCCTGTCGGAGATGCTCGTGACCTGGGGCTGGAACCCGATCCTCGCGATGCCGGTCATCATCCTCGCCGGTGTAGCTCTCGGCTTCATCAACGGCTTCATCACCACGACCTTCGGCATCCCATCGTTCATCGTCACCCTCGGCATGCTCGCCCTCCTACGCGGCGTGACGCTGACGTGGATTCGCACGCCGCCGTTCGGCCGTGTGGGCGGCTGGTTCGACCGCATCTTCGGCGGCTATGTCTGGGAGATTCCGGCCCAGGTGTTCTGGATGGTTGGCGTCGTCATCATCGCCGCCTGGGTGCTTTCGCAAACGCGATTCGGCTACCACGTCTACGCCACGGGCGGAAACCCGCAGGCGGCGGCGAACGCGGGCATTGATATCCGCCGCGTCAAGATCGCCTGCTTCATGATCCTCGGCGGTCTAACGGCGCTCGCATCCTGCATCTTGATCGGCTGGCTGCACGGCGTCTCCCGCAATCACGGCACCGGCTACGAGCTCGATGTGATCGCCGCCGTGGTCATTGGCGGCACCTTTCTCTTCGGCGGCGCGGGGAGTGTCGTCGGCACCTTTCTCGGCGCCACCATCACCGGTTTGCTCACCAACGGCCTCATCCTGCTGGGCTTCGAGCAAGACACGGAACAGATCGCAAAAGGAGCCGTCATCATCCTGGCGGTGTCGCTGGACACTTGGATTCGCCGCCGCCAGCGGATCGCCTAACGAGGCGACGAGCCGCCCCGGAACCGGCACGCGGCTGCCGGCGGGCGGCGTCGAGAAAGGAGGTGGGGGAACGTCGCACCGGCATCGTCGCCAGCGCGGCGCGGACCGTGGCGACGCGAGCAACGGACACCGCGCGACGGAGCGCGGCCTCGTCGTTCGGCTCGTCTCTCGAGGCGAGGGGCAAGCGGAGTACAGGAGGAACACCATGACCCTTTCACGGCGTGACGTGTTCAAGCGTGGCGGAGCGCTCGGCGCTGGAGCCGCCGCCATGTCGCTCTCGTTCCCGATCCTCGGCGCCAGGGCTCAGGAAGGCACATCGCGAAAGGTCATTTTCGTCACCCACGACGACAATCCGTTCTTTGTCCCCGTCCGCTATGGCTTCGAAGAGTTCGGCCGCATGGCCGGCTGGGAGACGCAGTGGGTCGGCCCCCCGCGTCACGACGAGGCGGCCACCGTGCAGTACCAGCTGGACGCGATCGCCGCGCAACCAGCCGCCGTGGGCTTCACTCGCGTCAACACCTCCATGTTCGATGAGCCTATCCGCCGAGCGCAGGAAGCCGGTATCTTCGTCATCCTCTTCAACACCGCCTCCGATGGCTACCAGGACCTCGGCGTCGCCTACGTCGGCCAGGAGTTCATCCCGGCCGGGCGGATCAGCGGCTTGCAAGCGGCGAAGCACGCGCATGAGATGACCGGGCGGACGGATGGCGTCATCGTCCTCGGCACAATCGCTCCCGGCCACAGCGCGCTCGATCAGCGGATGGAAGGCGCGCGCCAGGGCATCGCGGAGTACAACGAGCAGAACGGCACGAACTTCACGACCGAGGACCTGACGACCTCGACCGACCAGGCCGAGGCGATCGCCCGGATCGACGCCAAGTACACCGAGCTGGGCGACAATATGGTCGGCTTCGCTTCCGCGGATTATGTCCACTGGTTCGCCGGTCTCTGGATCGAGCAGAAGGGACTCCAAGGAAAGATCGCGAATGGTGGATTCGACCTCGTGCCCGGAGTCCTCGACGCCATCAAGAACGGCACCGCCCAGTGGTCGATTGCGCAGAATCCGTACGCCCAGGGCTGGGTGACCAGCGCGCTCATCCACATGGCCATCGAGCACAACTACCCGCCGTTCGACTACGACACCGGCGCTGAAGTCGTGGACGCCACGAATATCGACATGGTGATCGAACGCGAGGCGAAGTTCACGTAGTAGCGTTCCCTCGACCCTGCCCCCTCCCTCATCCGGGGAGGGGGCTCACAATCGTGGCGCGCGTTTGCGTATCCGGAGAGAATTGCGAACCATGTGAGAGATGTTGGCTAGCAGAGCCATCCCCTTCTCCGCGGGGAGAGGGGCAGGGGGTGAGGGGTGAAGGTCACGAAGATCGAGACGCTGCGGCTTGGTGAATTTCCCAACCTGATCTGGGTTCTGGTTCACACCGACGAGGGCATTACCGGCCTTGGGGAAACGTTCTTTGGCGCGCAGGCTGTCGAGGCCTACGTGCATGAGTCGGTCGCGCCCTACTTGCTCGGCAAGGACCCGCTCCAGATTGACCGCCACGCTCGCGGGCTCTACGGCTATCTCGGGTATCGCTCGACCGGTGTCGAGATGCGTGGCAATTCCGCGATCGACATCGCCCTGTGGGACATCTTCGGGCAGGCTACCAGGCAGCCGATCTACCAGCTCCTCGGCGGACTGACCCGCGAGCGCATCCGCATCTACAACACTTGCGCCGGGTACCGCTATGTCCGCAACCGTCCGGCGCAGCTCGTCGACAACTGGGGCTTGCCGACCGACGAGCCCGAAGGGCCTTACGAGGACCTGGACGCGTTCCTCCACCGCGCCGATGAGCTAGCGCTTAGCCTGCGCGAGCAGGGCATCACCGGCATGAAGATCTGGCCCTTCGATCCCTATGCCGAGGCAAGCGGCGGGATGGACATCTCGGCGCGCGATCTCGACAAGGCGCTCGAGCCGTTCCGCAAGATTCGCATGGCCGTCGGGCTCGACATGGACATCATGGTCGAGTTCCACTCCCTCTGGAATCTGCCCACGGCGATCAAGATTGCCCGCGCGCTCGAAGAGTTCCAGCCATACTGGTTCGAGGACCCGCTGAAGGCGGATAACATTGACGCGCTTGCCGCGTACGCTGCCTCGACAGATGTGCCGACGACGGTCAGCGAGACGCTCGCCACGCGCTGGTCGTTCCGGGAGGTGCTGGAGCAGGGCGCGGCGCGGATCATCATGCTCGACCTGAGCTGGGTCGGCGGCATCTCCGAGGCAAAGAAGATCGCCTCGATGGCTGAGGCGTATCAGCTCCCTGTCGCGCCCCACGACTGCACCGGTCCGGTCGTGCTGATGGCCTCGATGCACCTCTCCCTCAATGCGCCGAACGCGCTAATCCAGGAGACAGTGCGCGCCTACTACACCGGCTGGTACACGGAGCTCGTGACCGACTTGCCGCGGATCGAGAACGGCTATGCCTCGCTGCCGCCGACGCCTGGCCTCGGCACGCGCCTCCTGCCCGGACTGGAGAAGCGGCCAGACGCGGTCGTTCGCGTGAGCGATCTCGCGTCCGTCTGACGGACAAGGCGCGTAGCGCGCTTCCGGCTCTATTCGAATCGCTAGAGATACGCACCGGAGCTGTACGATGGTCGACCGTACAGCTCCTTCGGTCTCTCATGAGCCCGGAGGGTAATTTCACATGCCGGTCAATGTCCTCTACATCGGCGACTCGGAAACGGTGATCAGCCGCTACGCGGTGGGCGCCGACGTCTTCGAGCAGGCGTACTTCAACGACAACGGGCGATACCTGCGCAACGCGCTCGCCGACCATCCGGAGATTCGCGTCCGACACATCGTCCCCGCGGCTGTGCCCCAGGAATTCCCGGCGAGCGACCGTGAACTCAACGCCTACGATGTCGTCATCTTCAGCGACGTCGGCTACAACTCGATGATCTTCTACCCGGGCTTGACGCCGCCGTACGAGTACCCGCTGGGACCGGACCGCTGCCAGATGGTCGCCGACTTCGTTACGCGGGGCGGCGGATTCATCATGGTCGGCGGCTATCTCTCATTTGCCGGCTTCAACGGCATCGCCCGCTATCACGGGACAGTCATCGAGGAGATCCTGCCGGTCACAATCGCTCCCCACGATGACCGGGTGGAAGTGGTCGCAGGCTTCCGCTTTGAGATGGTCGATCCGGAGCATCCTGTGGTGGCCGGGCTCCATTGGGACAATGCGCGCTTCACACTCTGTGGCTACAACCGCGTCACGCTCAAGCCGGGCGCCCACCTCATCGCCCGGCGCGGCGACGATCCCATCATCGCGACCGGCTCTCACGGAAAGGGCCGCACCGCTATCTTCGCGTCAGACTTCGCTCCCCATTGGGCTGGCGACTTCGTGCGCTGGGAGGAGTATCCGCGCTTCTGGGCACAGATGCTGACCTGGCTCGCCGGGCGCTGACTTCGGCAGGGCGATCCTGTCTCTCAGTCGTCCCAATCGATCCGGAGGTAGGCCTCGTAGATCTGGCGAGTGCGAGGCGCGGCATAGGAGACTCCCTCACCGGACGACTCGACCATCACGACTGAGGCGATCCTGGCGCGGCCGCCATACGGCCCGAACGCGGCGAACCACGAGTGCGGCTTCTCCGCCTTGTTGAGCTGATTCTGCGCCGTCCCCGTCTTGCCAGCGATCGGCCAGTCGAAATCGCCGAAGACTTGCGCCGAGCCGACGCCCCAGGGATTGCTCGTCTGATCCCGCAAAGCGGAGCGGATCTCCTCCAGGTTCTCCGGGGAGATCGGCAACTCGCCGAGCACCCGGCGCTTGCCGACGCGCGTCTGCGTGCCATCGGCGTCGCGGGTGAACTCGACGATGAACGGCTGCAGGAGCGTGCCTCCATTGGCGATGGCCGCGTAGGCGTTCGCCATCTGCAGCGGCGTCGCCTCCAGATACCCCTGCCCGATCGCCAAGTTGACCGCATCCCCGTGCGCCCAGTAGTCGTTCAGGGTGTCGAGCTTCCACTGCGGATCGGGCACGATCCCCGAGATTTCTTGCAGGTACGGAATGTTGGTCGGCGCGCCGAGCCCGAACGCCTTCGCCATGTCCGGCAGGAACTGGCTGTCTTCCCGGTCGAGCTCATAGCCGAGCTGATAGAAGACCGTATTGCAGGATCTGACGAGCGCGTTGTGCAGCGTCAGCACGCCCTGCGGGCCCGTGCCGTACTCGTAGGTCCAGTCGCGGAAGACGGTGTCGGTTCCGGGGATACTCCATTCCTGCGGGCAATCAATCTCGCTCTGGCCGGTGTAGCCGAGATGCTCCATCGCGGCGGCCATCGTGATCACCTTGAAGATGGAACCGGTCGGATAGGCAGCCTGGGTCGCCCGGTTCAGCAATGGCCGCTGCCGCTCGCTGAAGATGTACTTTGCGTCCTCCTCGGTCAGTCCCTTGACGAAGACGTTCGGATCGAAGGTCGGGTGGCTGACCAGCGCGAGAACCGCGCCGTTGCGCGGATCGAGGACGACGGCGCTGCCCCGCACGTTCCCCATTGCCTCGTGGACCGCCTGCTGTAGGCGGATATCGATCGTCAGCACCAGGTCCTTCGCCGGGACAGGCTGTCGCTTGGCGATCACGTGGCGCTCCGCCCGCGTCGAACACTCCACGACGCGCAGCCGCGCTCCCGGCTTGCCGGTTAGCAGGTCGTTCGCCGCCGCCTCTACCCCGGCGCGGCCAATCACGTCCGTCTCGGAGAGCCGCCCCTCGGTGTCCGCCGCCAGGTCCTCGGCGGTCACGGCCTGGATGTAGCCAGTCACGTGCGCCGCAACCTCACCGTAGGGGTAGATCCGCGCCGTCTTGTCGCGCACGGCCACGCCCGGCAGCTGCGAGAGGCCGTTGAGGATGCGCTGCTCCATCGGCTCGGGAAGATCGGTGATCGGGACGAACCAGTCCGGATTCGCGTCCTTGTAGCGCGCCTTGATGTCCTCGACGCTGACACCGACCAGCCGGCTCAGCGCCCGGACTTCCGCCTCCTCGTCCTCGAAGTTCTTCGGGATCACGCCCACTTCGTTGACGATGCCGTCGTAGGCGAGCACCTCACCGTTGCGGTCGAGGATCGAGCCGCGCTTGACGGTATCGACCGTGAAGTCGATGCAGCCATCATCGAGGTCCTTGAAGATGAGCGAAGGCGTCCAGGCCACCTTCCAGCCGTCCGCCTCCCAGCGCAGCGGAACCCGGTTGTCCTCCTCGTACGTTCCGATCTTGCTCGATTCCATGACGACGTGGACGGGCACGACCGTCTCGAGATCGGGCTCGCCCGTGGGCGTCATGGTCACCTTGGTAAGTCCAGCTTCCTGGGCGATGCCTTGGTAACGCCCGACGAAGTAATCACGCGCAAGCTGCCGCTGTTCCTCCGGCGATAGCGCGTCAAAGCCTTCGGCGTTGCCGTGCTCCTCGGCGTAGACCTGGCGCGCGAGCGTCTGCCAGGACTCAGTCGAGATCAGCTCGAACATGCCATCGTAATCCGCCGCCGCCCACCGCTTCGCCCATTGCTCGACGACTTCGTCAATCGATTCGGCCATGTCGGCGGCTGGCGAAGGCGAGGCTGGTGGTTCGTCTGACTCCTCGGGCTCCTCCGCGTCGGTTTCAGCCTGCGCGGCGGAGACTGCCTCGTCCTCAGGCGTCTCCTCCGAGCCGGACATCGGGTCAGGTTCCGATGGAGCCGTGGCGGTCTCATCCGCTGGGCCTTCAGTTGTCTCTGTTGTCGGCGTGGGCTCGGGAGCCGTCGTCGGTGTCGGAGACGCGCTCGCAACCGCGGGTTGGGTCGCCTCTGGCTCCGATCTACCAATGCGCTGGAGTCCGGCTGCTTCGAGGAGACGATCGGTAGACGCGCCGCTCAGGATCCAAGCGGCGAAAAGGATCCCGGCGAGCACGATCAGCGCGGCAACGACCCACGGCCACCGGGCCGGACGCTCCTGTGCGGCGTAGATCGAATGATATCGAGACACCCGGGATCGTCCCCTCCCACGCGGGAAAGTTGGGATCGCGACCTGCGACGTGCGGGAGGTCTAGGGCGGGGCGCCGAGAACGCGCAGCGCGCTCCGTTGCTCATCATGCTGCCAGCCGGCCCGACGATCGTCAAGGCACCCCGGTGGCATGCGCGACACGCATGCACGGGCGTCCCCCCAGGCCCGCATTAACTTGAACGATGACCCAGTCTTGGCGGTTTCATCCGTTGCCAGCGCTTAGGCTGGCGGGGCGCACACTTGTGATGTGGGCTACCGCTCGCGTGGTGGTCGCCCGTGGGTGAACTGAAACCGATGCATGCAACGATGCGCCTTCTATACTAGAGCCTGTTGAGGGCCAACGCGGACGGATCGCCGTCTGACGTGCGATTGCGATTTTCATCGTCGGGCACGTCGAGCGGCGTGAGCGGCTCTTTTGGATATGAGCGGGAATGCGGGATGAAGGAGAAGGGGATGGCGGTGGAACCTGCTACGCGGCCACGGGTGGGACGCGGGCTGGGCGTGCTGGCGCTCTTGTTGCTCGTGCTGTGCGCCGCTCCACTCGTGAGCGCCCAGGAGCGAGTGACGCCGAGCGAGCTTGGCGAGCCTCCGACGACTGGCACGCTGCGGCCGGGACCGATCGGTCTCGATCCGCGCCCGTTCCGCGTGATCGGCGTCCGCCCGGTCGCGATCCGCATCGAGAAAGCGAACGTGGACGCCCCGGTCGAGGAGCAAGAGATCATTGACGGGGTCATGCAGGACCCATCCGGCCCATTCGTCGTCTCGTGGTACAAGGAGACGGGCCGTCTCGGTGAGCAGCACAACATCGTGATGGCCGGACATCTCGACTACTGGGATGTCGGCGCCGCCGTCTTCTACGAGGTGTGGAAGCTCGAGGAAGGCGACGTCATCGAGGTCGTCGGCGAGGACGACAAGACGTATCGCTACGCGGTCGAGTGGGTCAAGAGCTACAAGGTGGCCGAGCTGGGAGCGAAAGCCGTCCAAGAGATCGTCGGCAGGACCAGCGAGGAGAAGCTGACGCTCATCACCTGCGGTGGCCCGTTCGACTACGAGCGGGGCGAGTACCTGGAGCGGATCGTCGTTCGCGCTGAGCGCATCAACGATTAGCGCGCCAGTTGTTTTCTCCCGCAAGGACGGAATTGCCGGCCCGCCAATGCTCCCTGAACCGGGGAGTGGGCGGGCCGGCGCCATTTGAGCGGTCGTCTTGGATCTACTCCCGACGAGCGATCGCTTAGCTCCAGGGACTCGGTCTACTCCTCGTCGTCTTCGTCTTCGCAGAAGAGGACGCTCTTGGCCAGCGCATACGGGTCGTAATCGGCATCGGAGTCCGGGTCAAACCAGTCGAAGAGATACTCCATATTCGAGCCCATCGAGACGCTGACTTCCGACCAGCTCTCGTAGACCGCCTCGAAGTCGAGCTCGACGCCCTCGATCACGCCTGGATTGCGCACATAGCGCACCGCCGGATGCGGGAACTCATCGTAGCCGGCAAGCACGCCGAGAAATTGCATGAGATCGTCGAACCGTTTCCGTGCCTGCTCCTCGCTGTGAGCGACGATCTCGAAGGTGTTTCGTATCCGGTAGACCTTGTACGATTTTGGCCAGTCCTTCGCCTCGCCTTCGAATTCCTTATGAAGATTGCGAATGTCTTCGAGTGGATCGCCCATGCCCTCTCCCCTGGCTAGCCATGCCGCGTCACATCACGAGATTCACCTGTTAGTTAAACGCTGGAAAAATGGCATAGTGAGGCGCGGCCGGGCGACGCTGAGCCCGGCTCGCCTTGTCTTTGCCTAGAGGGAAAGCTCAATCCGGGACTGCCGGCGGTTACACCTCAGACATTACCCGCTCCGACCGTTGGGGCAGCTCGCCATACGACACGACGCGACGCGCCGCGCCATAGGCCGCTTCCGGCGGCAGCGGGCCGGGCTGCAACAGCCCAATGATCGGCTCCACGTAGGCTGCCCAAGCATCGGGATCGAGCGAATAGAAGACCCACTGCGCGTCCCGCCGCGCCCGCACCAGCCCGAGCGCGCGCAACTTGCCCAGGTGGTAGGAGATCAGCGGCTGCGGGACACACAGCTGCGAGATCAGATCCCCAACGCAGCACTCGGATTGCATTAGCGCGCGGATGATTCGGAGCCGATTTCGATCGCCGAGGAACTTGAGCGCCGCGACAGCCCGGTCGATGTTTCCGTCCTCCATATGCCTCCCTGTACAGCCAACACCCCAATCCCCAGATGGGCCGCCGCGACCGGGATGGTTTCGCCAACACCCCGAACAATTATTATCTTGATGAAAGACTGAAAGGAACGCAAGACGAAATTCGCGAACGGTCGCACAATTCCCGCCTAGGAAACGGCTCGCCTGCCCGGTAGCCAATGCTTCTCCCGCGATCTTCGGCGATCGCGCCAGCTTTGCGCACCCTGTCGGTGCCAATTCCGGCTCGCTGCTAGCTGTACTCAGCTGCCAAATGAGCGGGCGAGCACCATACCCGCGTAGCAGGCAAGCAATCCCAGCACGTTGCTCCCGACGACGTAGACGAGCGCTCGTCCCCACGCGCCCTGCTCGATCAGCGCCAGCGCTTCGAGGGTGTAGCTGCTGAAGGTTGTGTAGCCGCCGAGGAAACCGATGATGACGAGCGGCCGCACCGATGCGGGCACGGAGAAGCGCTCGGCGATCAGCGTGGCGATTACGCCGATCAGCAGCGACCCCGTGCAGTTGACGAGGAACGTGCCGTAGGGAAAGGCGCTGCCGAGCCGGTCAGCGACGGCGCGACCGACGATGAAGCGGAGGTTGCATCCGACGAGCCCGCCGAGCCCGATCCAGAGATAGTCCATGCCGCCCCTGCCAGCGTAGGTGCCGAAACACGAGACCTGCCGGCGACGAGCGTCACCGGCAGGTCCAACAACTCACGATCGTGTTACGTGTCGTGCTCTATTCGGCGCTCGGCGAGGCCTCCGGCGTCGCCGTTGGGATGGATTCGCCAAGCGGCCAGACCACGAACGAGTCGAACAGCGTCTCGACGCCCTGGATCGCGTTGTCACTGTAGAAGCCGGAGCCGACCCAGACATCGCCGGCATCCAGCCGGGCACTGAGATCAAGGGTCGTGATGAACGAGCCGTTGATGGCCAGGTAGCCGGTCGTCCCGATCACGGCCATCTCGATTATGTTCAACTGGCCGGGGCCGGTTCGCAGACCGGGAACGGGACCGAAGAATTCCGCCGGAGCGGCGCCGTTGGCGAGGAGCCACGTCCCGTCGGAGCGCACAACCAACCGGTAGTGCTCATCCGGCGCCGTGTGCCGGAACGCGATGCCAACGTCCCACAGGTGCTCGTAGGCCGGGTAGGGGTTCTGGAACCGGACGCGGACGTAGAAGTCGCGCGCGTTGACGCCGGCGAAGAAGCCATTGAGCGTGCCGATGTTCTGCACCACGCTCCCGGCGAACGGGCCAGCGAGCTGCGCCTGGCTCAGCGCCTGGTTGCGGAGCCGAGCGAGCGCGACAGCCGCGCTGACCTGCCCAGCGGGCGTGGCGACCGGCGTGCCACCCGGCGCGGCGGCGTCCGCTCCCAGCGGCCAGATCTGGAAGGACGCGAAGTTCGTCTGGGCGCCGTCAACGATCGTCTCCGTGAAGAACCCGGAACCAACCCAGATGTCGCCCGCCACGTTGTGCGCCGAGAGATCGAGCATCGTGGCATACAAACCGTTGACCGAGAGATAGCCAGTATTGTCGACGACGGCCAGCTCCAGCTCGTTCACCTGGCCGGCGCCGAGGTTCAGCCCATCAACCAGGCCGGATGCCCGCACCTGATTGGCGGCGAAGGAGAGCACCCAGGAGCCGTCCGAGCGCACGATGATGCGCCAGTGCTGATCCGGCGCGACATGCCGGAAGCCGATGCCGACATCGAACAGGTGCTCAGTCGATGCGACCGGGTTGGCGAACTGAACGCGGACGTAGAAGTCCCGCATGCTGACGCCGCTGAAGAATCCGTCGAGCGTGTCCGGCGCCTGGTTCAAGGTCCCGTTAGCCGGCCCAAAGACGCTCGGTTGGCTGAGCGCCTCACTCCGCAGGATCGCGATTGGCACGGTCAGGAGGTCCCGATTCGGCGTCGGTTGTGGAGTTGCGGCCCCTGGCTCCGGCGAGGCAACAGGCGTGGCCTCGTCCTGCGCTTCCGCGTGCCACGGCGCCAGCGCGAAAACGGATACGAGCATCGCCAGCGCCAGGGCGCCGGCAACGAAACGACGGGTTTGTTCTCGCATCATCCTCCCTCCAGCGGCACAGCCGCGCCGTCCATCCCCCTCCTTGAACCCATGTCCCGGCGCTCCCGGACGCCGGGTGACCGCGCGAGGTACGGCGCGCCAAACGTACACGGGCGACACTTGGCTGACAAGTCCCAAGTTGGGATCACCCCTCGCTGACGCCAGGGCAGCGTACAATCGCGCGCATGAATGAACCGATGCAGCGCGCCGCCGACACCTCCGACGCGGGCAATCCAGACCTGATCCAGATCATCCGCGACGAGATCGAGCGCCAGGGAGGGCGAATCACGTTCGCCCGCTTCATGGACCTAGCGCTCTATCACCCCATCCACGGCTACTACCTCTCGCCAGAGCGCCGTCCCGGCCGGCCCGGCGACTTCATCACCGCTCCGGAGGCCACTCCGTATTTCGGCCTGACAATCGCGCGGCAGCTAGCCGAGTGCTGGGAGCGGCTGGGCCGGCCAAAGCCGTTCGAGGTGCGCGAATACGGCGCCGGTGTCGGCGGCCTGGCCTATGACCTGATCGCCGGACTGTCCCGCGAAGCGCCCGAGGCGATGGATGCCCTCCGTTATAGGCTGATCGAGCTCAATCCCTACCGGCGCGCCGAGGCCCAGGCGGCGATGGAGGAAGTCGGGCTAACCCATCTCGTTATCGTGGAGCCACCCGACGCCGAGCGGCCACCACTGACCGGGGTCATGCTCGCGAACGAAGTCGCCGATGCCTTCCCGGTTCACCGGCTCATCGTCCGGCAGGGAGAGCTGCGTGAGTGCTACGTGACCTGGAGCGAGAGCAGATTCACCGAGGTCGAAGGCCCGCTCTCGCCCGAGGCGGCCCGCGCGGCTGCCGCTATGAGCGACGAGGGAATCCTGCTCTCCGAGGGGAGCAGGTACGACGTGAGTCCGGCAGCGGCGGACTGGTTCGCGGAGGTGGCTCGCTCATTCGCGCGGGGTTACGCGATCGTGATCGACTACGGTTATCCCGCGCGGGAACTCTACCGTGACCATCGCCTCGGCGGAACGGTTCGCGCCTACCACGCGCATACGGTCACCGACGATCCCCTGATCCGCGTCGGAGAGCAGGATTTGACGGCGCATGTCGACTTCACGGCCTTGCAGCGCGCCGGCGAGGCGGCCGGGCTCGAACTAGCCGGATTCACGACGCAGGGCGCCTTCCTGGCCAGCCTTGGCCTCGGCGAGGCGCTGCTCGAGCTTCAGCGAGACCCGGAGACGACGTTGCCGGATTATTTGCGCGCGCAGGCGGCTGTGCTCCGCCTGATCGATCCGGGTGGGCTCGGGCGCTTCGGCGTCCTGATCATGGCGAAGGATGCGCCGGTGGAACCGCCGCTGCGCGGCTTCCGGGAATCACCGCCCCCGTTCTAGAACCGAGTATCATCCGCGCCAGGCAGAGTGTTCGGCACGATGTCGCGCGACCGGCATCCGCGAGCCACGAGGCAGGAATGACAGAGCAGGACAAGACCGACGTTCTCTTTCTCTCGGGCGCCGAGATGGACCCGACGACACTGCGCAGGGAGCACCCTGGAGCCCGATTCATCGCCCGCGCGCGGATAACGGGGCAGAATCTCCCGCTGCCACCCGCGTTCTCGGCCCTCAGCAATGGGGAGGTCTGGGGCATTCTCGTCAACGTGGGAACAACCAGCGCCGTGCAGGGCACGGTGTATGAGGCGGTCACCGATGAAGGCCGGTGCATCCGCGCCGCGCTCGGACCAGCCGGCCTCCTCAGCGGCTCGCCGGAGGCGATCATCGCCGCCGTTCGCTACTGGGAGCTTCCGCCCGACTACGTGGCCCAGGTACGCGAGATCGTCAGCACGATGGGTGTCCAAGCGGAGGAAGAAGAGCCCCGCGACGGGGTCTAGCTCTGCCTCCCGCGCTCCGCGACCGGCCGCAAAGAGCGCCACATCACTGTCAGTACCGCAAATTTGGGTAGCGTCCGCGGCGAGCCGTTGCTATTCTGACCGGGCACGCCTGTGCGTTGGATTCAGTGTCGAGCCTCTGGCTCGGATCAGCGACGGGGAACGCCTATGCGAGCGACCGTCCGGGCATCCATTCTGGCAATGATGCTCGCGGCCCTGATTGGGTCCGCGGCGAGTGGCGTTGTCGCCCAAGAGGACGGCGCGGCTGACCAGTCCGGCGAGGCGACGCCGGCGACCGCGGTTGGCACGCTGCGCGTGATCGTCCTCACCTGTCTTTCCGGCGGCGAGCCGGGCACCACCGCTGTCGTCCCCGAATCTTCTTTTGCGCCGGGACCGGACTGCTCCCCCGCGTCAGCGGCGATCGCGCTCGACGGCGCCGATGCCGGACAGGTGGATGGCCAGCTCGAATGGTCCGTCGAGGCGGGGACACACACCGTTGGGGAACTGGCCAGCGGCAGCGCCGCCGACGTCGAGGTAGCGGCGGATGCCGTGACCACGGTCTACGTCGTCACCTTTGAGGCTGAGGAAGTTGAGCCCGAGCCAACGCCCACGGAATCTGCCCCGACGCCAACCGAGGTGGGGATTGCTGCCGTCGTGCCGCTCCGCTTCATGCTCCACGTCTGCCCACCTGCGATTCAGACACCCGATCAGTTCGCGGCGCTCAGTGACGAGGTGGATCGGCTGCTCGCGTGCCCGGTCACGACACGGCCGGAGCACACTGGTTCCGACGGCGCCATTCGCGCGGAGCCGGTCGACTTCAACCTAACGCTGACGGATGCCAACGGCGCCACTCTCACGCTGGCCGACGCGACTTTCGCTCCCGCGCAGCTGTGCGAGAGCGATCTCGGGGAGGACACCGATGGCCGGCCGGAGACGAACCGCTGCTATGACGTTTCGAGCTACGAGCTGAGCAGCAACGGCAGCACCAATGCGGCAGTGTCGCTCCCGGAGGAGCTTCGACTCGGCGCGATCACGGGCGAGCCGACGGACGCCGTCACCTTCACGGCGTTCGATTCGGCCGCGGGGACGTTCGCGATCGAGCCGGCAGACGATAGCGGACAACCAATCACCGTCCATATCTATGCCTTCTCGCCGCCACGGGTGAGCGTGGCGCTCCATCGCTGCCCGGATTCGATCACCGAGGCGGACTTTGCGGCGCTGAGCGACTTCTACGCGCAATGGTGGACATGCAAGGTCTCTGTCCTGCACGAGCATGACGGTCCTGACGGCGCATTGAACGCTGGACACGCCGCCTTCGAGGCATCCCTGACCGTCAACGGCGAGACACGCGATCTCGATGACGCTAATTTCCTACCAGAGCAGGTCTGCGAGCTCGATCTCGGACGCGACCTCAACGGCGATCCAAATGACGACGTCTGCCTGGACGCCTCGCGTTACGCCTTCGACGATGTCGCCCAAGGCGGAGTCGTCGTCACCCTCGATTCGCCGCCCAAGAATCACACGCTCATCGCGGCCCTGGTCTCCCCGGATTCCGACGACGCCGCGACCGTGCAAGACGTCGATCTCACCGCGCACACGGTCTCCCTCGACACGACGAACGACAGCGATGTGACGATCCACTTCTTTGTCCTCGAAACGCCGCCGACCGATCCCACGGCAACGGCTACGGCATCGGCCACGGCAACGCCCACGATGACGCCAACGGCGACAGCAACGGGGACCCCAGGCTCCGGTGGAGGCTCAGGCGGGAACGGTGGGCAGGTCACGCCGACACCTGGTAACGGCGATGGCAGTGGCGGCGGGAGCGGCGGCGGCAGCGGCTCCCTCCTGATCTACTCCCTCTTCTGCCTCGCCGACTCCGAATCCGTCCGGTTCGAGGTCTTGCAACCGGGAGAGCAGATTCCACCGCTCAATTTCGGTGATGAGACGTGCGTCACGGGCGACAATGAGTTCCAGATCGTCCTGCACGGAAATCAGCCACAGTCGCCATTCCTGGTCGGGATCGACGGCGAGGCGTTGCTAAGCGACCTGCCTGCCGCCGATGAGTCCACCGGCGCTCATCTCCTGGTCGAGACATTCTCCGGTGAGTCCGCTCCCTTCTTCATCGCTCCCAACACGACGACGGAGATCGTCGTCCTCGTCTACGAGCTGGACTACACGATGGAGGAGTCTGTTGACGTTGACGGCGACGGCGTCCCGGATACCACGTACGAGGATCCCGGCGTGGAAGCCGAGGTCGAAGTGGAGTCTGCAGAAGGGTTGCCGGACACCGGTAGCGGCTCCGTCGCGGCGACGCCGATGAGCGCCAGCCTCCTCCTCTTCACGGGCGCCGGTCTCCTTGCGCTGCGCGGCCTGAGCCGCCGGCGCATCCGATCGGCGACGCGCGCCTCATGAGATGTCGCGCCAGCGAACGATGAACGACAGCAATTTCACGGGCGGGACTCCGCGATGCGGGGTCCTGCTCGACATTGACGGTGTGTTGCACGTTGGCTGGGAAGCCATCCCCGGCGCGGCGGAGGCGCTCGCGGCACTCACGGCGCGGGGCATACCTCACCGGTTCTTGACCAATTCGACAACTGCGACCCGGCAGACGCTGGCGACCCGGCTCCGCGACATCGGTCTCCCAGTCGAAACCGACCATGTGCTGACCGCTCCGCTCGCGACCGTTGACTATTTGCGCCAGCACTTCCCTGGCGCGCGTTGCTATCTGATCGCGAAGGGCGACGTAGCCGAGGAATTCGAGGCCGCCGGCATCGAACTCGCGCCAGACGAGGACGGCGCGAGCGCGGACGTCGTCGTCATCGGCGGCGCCGAGGAGCGTTTGACCTACGAGCGGATGAACCGCGCGTTCCGGATGATTCTGGACGGCGCGAAACTGGTCGCGATGCACCGCAACCGGCTCTGGCGAACTGCCGCGGGGCTGCAGCTCGATAGCGGCCCGTTCGTGACCGCGCTGGAGGAAGCGACCGGCGCGCGGGCCGTCACGATCGGCAAGCCGGCGCTGCCATTCTTCCGCGCGGGCCGGCGCGCAATCGGCCTCCCATTCCGCCAGCTCATCATGGTCGGAGATGACGCCCGCAACGACCTGGTTCCGGCGCGACGGCTTGGCATGCGAACGGTCCTCGTTCGGACCGGCAAGCCCGTCGGGCCGGCCGAAGAGGCGCTGGCAGACTTCGTGCTTGATTCCATCGCGGAGCTTCCGGAAGCGCTGGGCGCGCTACCGGAATCCGGCCGGCGTGCCTAATGGGCACAGGCATGCGTCGTCCGTATGCTAGGATGCGAGCATTCCGGGGCTATTGGGATTGCGCGAGAGTCGCACCCGGAGCACCGGATCGAGGCGGAGGCATCCGCCGGCGTGTCTCGGGCTGACCGCTCGAGGAGGAGCCAGTCCGATGGTCTACAAGGCCACCCAGGATGTCGTGCGGCGAGTCATGCCTCTGCTCGATCAGCTCGCGGTGCGAACCGTGGACAAGGCGCGGCTCCTGCAATATCTCTCGGCCCGCGCCGGCGAGGACTGGGGCGTACTCGACTTTCTCGGCGAGGTCGAGGATGGCTCGGCGGAGCTTGGCGGGACCACCCGCGTGCTGCTCTTCCGCGACCGCGCGACCGGCGCCGAGCACCGCATCCGATATCCCTCATGTCTGCCTTCCGAGATCGAGTCGCTCGTCGTCGAGGAGTACAAGCGGCTGGCAACTGACCAGCCCCTGACGATGATGGCGGCGCCGCTCTTCGACCATTTGTATGGTGCGAGCCATTGCGCGCGCTGCCGCTGGCACGGACCGGAGTACGAGCAAATCCACATCGAGTGCCGGTTCGCGGGGCGGCCGGTCAACTTCGAGCCGGCCGAAGAATAGCCGGGCATCCGCAAGCGCCACGATCCGTCGTAACGCACGCCCGTAACGACAGTTAATGTCTGCGGCTTCGGCACAGTGCGTTCGGCAATTTGCACTGAATGCAGCTATTCGCCCAATTTCCGGCTTGGCACGGAAATGCTCAATCGTGTAGCCTAAAGGCGCGTCGCTGTCGGCATTGACGCGGGGTTGTCACGTACTCCGTACCCACGTGACTGGCGGTGGGGACTGCCAATCTTGGAGGAGTCCCCTTTTTCGCAACAGCTCCGGCACTCATCGGGCAACCATAAGCGGCAATCGCTGACGAGTTTCGAGTCGCCGGCGCGTCTCATGCGCTGCGCGTAGATCGGAACGACAGTGCTCACCGATCATTGGAACGCGACACTCGTACTCCTCGTCACGGCGTTGGCTGCCGCGCCGCTAACTGCGCTTGCCGGATTTTGGCGCCGAACGCTCGCGACGCCGGTCGCGATTGTGACCACGGCGGCGGCGTTCGCGGCCGCGCTGTGGGGGTGGGCAGAAGGCGGCCCGACGCTCGACGCTCCCTGGGCGCCCGCCTGGAACCTCCGCCTCACCTTCGAGCTCGATGGGCTTGCCGCGCTGTATTCCCTCCTGGCCACGGGGATCGGACTCGCCGTTGTCATCTATGCCTCGCGGTACATCCCCCTCCATCTAGCCCATTCGGAGCGGGATCAAGGGGATATCGTCCGGTTCTACGGGTTTCTGCTCCTCTTCATGGGCGCCATGGTCGGGCTGGTCATGGCGCAGGATCTCTTTCTCATTTTTCTTTTCTGGGATCTGACAGCGATCAGCTCGTATTTCCTGATCGGGTATGACTCGGAGCGGGAGGACGCGCGCGCATCCGCGCTGATGGCCTTCCTCATCACTGGCATCAGCGCCGTCTGCTTCTTGATCGGCGCGCTCCTGCTCTACAGCGAGTACGGCACCTTCGCGCTACCCGACCTGATGGCGCGCACCGAGTCGAGCCGGCTTGTCACGACCGCGGTGGCGCTCATTTCCGCGGCCGCGCTTGCCAAGAGCGCGCAAGCCCCGCTGCATTTCTGGCTCCCGCGCGCGATGGCCGCGCCGACTCCGGTGTCCGCCTATCTGCACTCGGCGGCGATGGTCGCCGCTGGCGTATTTCTCTTGGGTCGCGTTCATCCGCTGCTGGAAAAGAGCGACGTGGTCATGAACGCCCTGGTCGTCATCGGCTTCGCCTCGATGGCGACGGGCGGCTGCCTCGCTCTGACCCGTAAAGTCCTCAAGCAACTCCTCGCCTATTCGACGATCTCGCAGTACGGCTATGTCGTCGTGATGCTCGGGATCGGTGGAGCGGACGGCGCGGCTGCAGCGTCGTTCTACGTCATCGCCCACGCGCTGATGAAGTGCGCGCTCTTCTTGACAGCCGGCGCCGTTACCGAGGCCACCGGCCAGAAGGCATTGACCGGACTCGGCGGGCTGTGGCGGCGAATGCCGCTCCTCGCGGTGGGCAGCGGCGCGGCAGCGGCCGGACTCGCGGCGCTACCGCTCACCGCCGGCTTCTTCAAGGACGAGCTGTTCTTCAAGGCCGCGGATCATGAGGGCAACCCGATACGCTTGCTCGCCGTCGCCGGCGCGGCGCTCACGTTCGCCTATAGCTGGCGCTTCTGGGGCGGCATCTTCGCCGGCCCGCTTCAAACCGAGCCGAAGCCGCTCTCGATCCGCCTAACCGCGCCCGTAGCTGTGCTCGGAGCGCTCGTCCTTCTCGGCGGCGTTTGGCCGCATCCGTTCGCTCGCCTCGCGGAAGACGCGGCAACCGTCACGGCGGGCACGCCCGTCCACATTGAGGTGGCGTATCACCTCGATAGCCGCGTCGAAAACGTCATGGCGATCGCCGCCATTGCGGTCGGATTGGTGCTGATCTTTTCCCGGCCGCTCTGGCAGCCGGCGCTGGTCGCGATCTCCACCACGACAGTGCGATTTGGGCCGGAGCGCCTGTACTGGGCCGTTCTGCTCGGTCTGAACCGGCTTTCCGACCGGATGCACCGGATCGAGATCCATGACCTGCGCGGCAGAGTGGCGACGATCTTGCTGCCGGCTGGCCTCCTCGTCGGTGCGGGCGTCGCGGTGACGCCCGGCGGCGGTACGTTCCGCATCGGCTCGCTGAGTAATGGAGATCTGCCCGAGGTCTTGATGCTAACGGTGGCCGCGCTAGCCGCCATCACCGCGGCGCTGGCTCGGGATCACCTCTCGCTCGCGCTCGTCCTGTCGGGCGTCGGCTTCAGCCTTGCCGTCGTCTACGCCCTGCTCGGCTCCCCAGACGTCGCGCTCGTCGCGGTTCTGATCGAGACGATCTTCGCGCTCCTCTTCGTCGGGATGCTGGCGCTGCTTCCGCGCGAGGGCGACGAGGCAATCGCGGTCATCACCCGCGACCGAGAGCAGCGGCTGCAGGCCGATAACCGGGGGCGCGACGCGGTCCTGTCGGCGATCGCCGGCGGGCTGGCCTTCATCGTCGCCTGGGGCATTCTCTCCAAGCCCGCGCCACTCGAAAGCGTGATCACCTCCCATATTCGGCTCGCGCCGGTGGCGCACGGGAAGGACATCGTGACCGTCATCCTGGCGGATTTCCGTGGCCTGGACACGATGGGGGAGATCACTGTCATCGGCATCGCGTTCCTCGGGATCGCGACCTACCTGCGCCGGTGGAGGACCCGCTGATGACGATAATGTCTCGCCACGTCGCTCGCCTCTTGCTGGCGCCCACCTGGATGGTCGCCCTGGCCGTCATGATCAAGGGGTACGCCGACACCGGCGACGGCTTCAGCGCGGGGATCATCGCTTCGCTTGGTGTGCTGCTCCAATACCTTGTCGTCGGCACGCGCGAGACCACGCAGCTGTTGCCCGTCCGCTACGCGCGCGAGGCCGCGCAGTTCGGACTGCTGATAGCGCTGCTCGTCACCTTCATCCCGGTCCTATGGGGCGATCCGATCCTAACTCACTACCCGAGGCCGGGTGAATCGGTCACCCATCTCGGCACGCTCGAGCTGCTAACGGCCGTGCTTTTCGACGTTGGCGTCTTCTTACTGGTCCTCGGCGTTGCCACAGGCGTCATTGACCTGATCGCTCGCTCGCGCGAACGGAGGCCAACATGACGCTCGTGCTCGCATTCAGCATCGCCGTAATGTTCGGCGCCGGCGCATACCTGCTGCTGAAACACGACTTGATCCGAGTCGTGGCCGGGATGGTGCTCATCTCGAACGCGGCCAATCTCTTCATCATGTCGGCCGGCTTGTCCAAGGGCTCCGCGGCGATCTATCCGCTCCCGGAGGACGGATCGGTGAGCGACCCGCTGGTCCAAGCCATGACGCTGACGGCGATCGTGATCAGCTTCGGAGTCTCCGCGCTCCTCTTGAGCCTCGTCTATCGCGTTTACCAAACGCACCGGTCCGTCGATATCGAGCAGCTCGCGGTGGCCGAAGAAGTGGAGACGCGGCAGCGGGAAGAGGCAGTAGCCGAGGCCGAAGAAGAGGTTCCCGTTGCCGAGGAGGAAGAGATGGCACTGGCCGAGCGCGGCGCGAACCCAGTACCGGTCAGCGTTAGCGAGAGCGAAGATAGGTAACGGCATGCTGGTGCTTCCGTTGGCAATTTGCTGGTTCAGCGCGGTTGGCCTGGCCATCCTCGATGGTCGCCGGCCAACCGTGGCCTGGACCGCGGTTGGGGCACTCACGGCTGCGTTCGCCAGCATCATCGTGCTCGCCACCGACGTTATTTCCGGCCAACCCCAACAGGTCGTGGCCGGAGGCTGGCTGCCGGGCGTCGGGATCGTCCTGCGCGCCGATGCGCTCGGCATCCTCTTCGCCATCGTCTCGCTTGGCGTTCTCCTGGCCGCGCTCCTCTTCGAGACCCTGGGCGGAGTGCGCTCGCGCTCCTTCCCGTCGCTGGTGATGTTCCTCGCGACCGGCCTGACGGGCCTATTTCTCACGGGCGACGCGTTCAACTTCTACGTCTTCTTCGAGATCAGCATGATCGCCTCGTACGTGCTGACGGCCTACGGCGAGGAGCGCCGCCAGCTGCGGGCGGCGGCCATCTTCGCGGTGGTCAATCTGCTCGGGTCGGTCCTGTTCCTGATCGCGATCGCCGCCCTCTACCACATCACCGGGCGGCTCGATCTCTTCGGCATCGGCGCGCGCATCACCGAGGTGCCGTCGCGCACCGTCGTTCTCAGCGCCGCGCTCGTCTTCGTCGCGTTTAGCGTCAAGCTCGGGCTCTTCCCCTTCCACTTCTGGCTCGCCGCGGTCTACACCGGTACCCGCCCGGCCGTGGCCGCGATTCTCAGCGGCGCCGTCGCCAACATTGGCGCCTACGGGCTGCTGCGCTTCGGCGCGGAGCTGCTGCCGCGCGAGCTCGGCTTTAGCTCCCCGGCACTCCTCGTCATCGGCTCCGCCAGCATCCTGTATGGCGGCCTACAAGCCCTTTCCCGCAATACGCTGCCCGAAGTCTTGGCCTACTCCTCGATTGGCCAAGCGGGGTACATCCTCTTGGCGCTCGGAATCGGCGAGCAGGTCGGCTACAGCGCCGCGGTGCTCTTCGCGATTGTCAACTCGCTCAACAAGGGGCTCTTGTTCCTCTCCGAGAATCTGCGCGGCTGGCTCGTCGGCGCGGCCTTCGCCGTCGGCGGCTTCAGCGTGGCGGGCGTGCCGCCAGCCGCCGGATTCGTCAGTAAGGCAGCACTCTTCCGAGCCGGCATCGCCGAGGGGAGCGTACTGCTGATCATCTTGATCTTCCTCGGCGGGGCGCTCTCGTTCATCTACATGCTGCGATCGTATCAGCGCCGCTTCTGGGTCCCAGAGGCGCCGCCGGACGGTCAGCCGGCGGCACATGGATCTAGCCCGCTACGGGTGCGAGCCATCGTGGTCGCGCTCGCGCTGCTCGTGATTGCGCTCGGTGTCTGGCCGGAACCGCTGCTCGCCCTGAGTCGCGACGCGGCGGCGGTACTGCCACCAGTCTCCGTGGAGTCGGCACGATGAGCGCGGGACGCATGGTGGCAGCCGGGGCCGGCCTGGCTGTCATCTACATGATGACGCTGGCGAGCACCCAACTCTGGGATTTCGCGATCGGCGTAATCCTCGCGGCCGGTGTGTTAGCCGTCTTTCGCACCTATCTTTTCGGCAACGCGAGTGTCCCAACTCCCGGCCAACCATCCATCATCCGCCGGGTGATCATGTTCTTTCCCTTCGCCCTCGTGGTCATCCGAAACATCATCCGCGAGACGCTTCAGGTCGCGCTCGTCACGCTTCATGTGCGGCCGCTGGTCAAGCCCGGAATTGTCGCCGTGCCGATCGGCGAGCGCACTCCGCTCGGTGTGACCGTCTCCGCACTCGTCGAGACGCTCGCTCCCGGCTCGTTCCTCGTCGAGGTCGACTGGGAGGAGCGGGTGATGCTGGTCCATCTCCTCGATGCCAGCGACCCGGACGCCGTCCGCGCCGAGATGCAAGACCTCTACGATCGCTGGCAGCGCCACGTCTTTCCGTAGCCCGTCACGAGCGCGGCTCGGGCGTCTGATAGATCGTCTTTCCGCCGACACGAATCTCAACATCCACCAGGTACCGCCGGACGGCGTCCAGGTCCGGCTCGATGCCCAAGCCCGGCCGATCCGGCAGGGAGACCTGGCCGTTCGCGTCCCGCTCCAGGTGATCGCGCGTCACCTCGACCGCCAGCGACTTCGGCTCGACCGGATACTCGCAGATGACGTGATCTTCGAGTCCGGCGTATGGATGGATCGACGCGGCGAGCGCCAGGTGGGTGGTAAAGGTGTGGTTGACGTAGGTGACGTCCCGCTGCGCCGCGTACTGGGCGACATCGTATGACGGCGAGATGCCACCGATCCGGCCAGCATCAATCTGGACATAGCCAATGCCGGCGTAGTCGATCATGTGCTTGGCCATGTAGACATTGTGAGAGCCCTCGCCGCCAGCAAGCTTGACCGGCGCGCTCTCCTGGGCCAGCGTCGCGTACGCCTCGAGCGCTCCTGAGACGAACGGCTCCTCGAGCCACGTCGCCCCGAATTCCTTCAGCGCCGCGAGCCGTGCTCGCCCCTTCTCGACATCATCCTTCCAAACCGTGCCCGCATCGACGAGGAGAATGCCGTCCGGGCCGAGCCCTTCCCTCGCCGCGGCCACCTGATCGCGGTCGGCCTCGACGCTGCCGAGCCCGTACGGCCCCCAACCGAACTTCGCCGCGCGGTATCCCGCCTCCCGAGCGCGCTTCGCTTTTTCGAGCGTCTCCTGAGGCGTATCCCCGAACAGCACCGAGGCATACGGCGTCTTTGGATAGGCGCGCTCGTAGCCGAGGAGGGTATAGACCGGCTCGCCCAGGCGCTTGCCGAGCAAGTCCCAGAGCGCGATGTCGATGCCGGAGAGGGTATGGTCGGCCTGCAAGAGATCGAGGCTGTTGGCCCGGACCAGGTCGCCGATGCGGCGGATGTCGTCGGGGCTCTCAATCACCTGCCCGAGCACGGAATCGCGCACCGGCTTGCAGGCGCTGTGCGACATCGGGCAGACGAAGCTGGCAATGCTCGTCAGCGGCGAGGCCTCGCACTCCCCCCAACCGACGTACTCACCGGCTTGAATTCGCACAAGCAGCAGGTCCTGGCTGCCGTCGCCGATGTCCAGCACTTCCGGCATTGAGCAGTAATAGAAATCGACCGCCTCGATCCGCGTCGCCATGCATGCTCCTTTCGATTCGCCGTTTCCGATCCGCCAGCGTAGCGATGGCGGAACGCTGCGGCCGGCGCCGCGACTTGTCAAGTGGTCGCGGCGTGCCGTGTCTCGCGCACGAGGAACGCGAGCGTCGCCGAGGCAGCGACGCCGACGATGGCGAGCACGACCGCGCTGCCGCGCAGCCCGGCAGCCCCGGCAATGGCGCCGACCGCGACCGGCCCCAGGAAGCCGCCAGCGTCGCCGATCAGACGCCAGAGCCCGAGAAACTCGCCAGTCGCCCCCTCCGGCGCGAGATCAGCGCCGAGGGTCATCATCGTGCCGGAGCCGAGTCCATTGCCGATTCCGACCACGGCAGTCGCCGCGAGGAGTGTGCTGAAGGAGTCGGTCAGGGGGATCAGCGCGACGCCACAGGCCATTACCGCGAAGCTCGGGACAGCTGCCGTCTTGCGGCCGTAGCGATCCATCAGGTGCCCGGCAGGGATGAACATCGCGACGTCGAGCAGCGAGGAGATGGTCATGATCAGGCCGACCTGCGCCGCGTCCAGGCCGATGACATCGGCGCCGAAGACCGGCACGAGAAAGAGCCGCCCGGCGCGGATCATCTGGGCAAGTGTCTGAGCGACGGCGGCGGCGGCAAGATCGCGGCGATTCTGGCGAAGCACCGCACCGACGACGCGCCAGCGCCCCCGCCCGCCGCCTTCGACGGGCTGCGGCGAATCGCGGGGGATGTAGCGCACAGCGAGCGCGAGGGCGAACGCCGCAAGCAAACCTGAGGCGACGAACGAGGCGCGGTAGCTGAGCCAGGCGGCGAGCGCCCCGCCGACCGCCGGCCCCCCGAAGGTACCCATGCGGTTGATGCCGCCGAACACGGAGATCGCCCGCCCGCGCTCGCTGATCGGGATGGCCGTCGCGATGAAAGCGTGGCGAGAGAGGCCCCACATCGCGGTGCCGATCCCGGCCAGGACACGGGCTAGAACGAGAAGCCAGAAGTTGGAAACGACGGCGAGCGCGAGCGTGCTGACCGCGACGAGCGCCGTGCCGATCGTCATCGTTCGCCGCAGCCCGAGCCGGCCGACGAGCGCGCCCGCCGGGACATCAGTCACGAGCGTCCCGAGCGCGGCCGCGCCAACGGCGAGACTGACGAGCGTGTAGGAGACGCCAAAGGTGGATGCGTAAAGCGGCAGGGTGGCGACCAGTACGCCCTGCCCGAACGCGAGGAGTGCGGCCGGCGCATAGACGGCTACCAGCAGCCCGGTATCGCGCGCTGCCTTTCGCTGTGTTGGCTTTGAATCGGTCACGCGTGTCAGACCATCGCCCATCAAGCCGTGGAGCAGTCTCGCACGGCCGCTCGCTCGTATCAATGAGAACGTGGCGACGCGGTACCGACGCGCGATGGAACCAGCCTCCTCGCGCACCCGTACAATGTGGCGATGATGCCGAGGTCACGCCCGGCGATTCCGGTCAATAGACACCAGGCCGACCTTTTCGCGCTCGGCGTCTTGGCCATTCTGGTCGGCGCCGTCCTCTGGAATCGGTTCGTCTTCGACGTCTGGCTCGCGCGGCTGGATATCGTCACCTTCCTCCTGCCGTGGTACGTCCACCTCGGCGAGCGCCTACGCGATCTCGATCTCCCCGGCTGGAATCCGTACCTGTTCAGCGGGACCCCGTTCGCCGGCGATCCGCAGTCCGGCTGGATGTACCTGCCCGCGATGCTCAGCTTCATCGCCGCGCCGGGTGTAGCCGGCTTCAAAGCGATGGTCGCGCTGCAGATGGTCATCGGCGGCGGGAGCATGTACGCCTACGCGCGGGTACTCGGCATGCGCCCTCCGGCCGCCCTCCTCGCGGCAGTCGTCTTCCTCTTCGGGCCGTTTCTCCACTGGAACACCTACTGCTGCGCGATCATGGGGCAATTCGCGACCTGGACGCCGCTGATGCTGCTCGGCATCGAGCTCGCGCTGCGTGCGCCACGCCGCCGTCAACGCTGGCTAGCCTGGCTCGCCGCCGGGTTCGGGTTGAGCCAGATCTTCGCCGGCTGGATTGGGCAAGGCTCGCTCTTCGCACTCCTGCTCGTCGCCGCCTATCTCGCCTACCGCGTCTGCTTCCCGGCGCAACCGGCGGGCGACTGGCGACAGAGGCTGACCGCGGCCGCGCTGACGGGGATCGCGGTCGGCGGCCTCGCGGCAGCTTTCGGGGCGGGCGGGCTCTGGCCACGCTTTGAGGTCAACGCGGTCTCGAATCTGGCCGGCGGCGACTACTCGGCGCTCGGCGCATCCCGCGCCGATAGCCCGCCCTGGACTGCCTCTCAGCTTGTCCTACAGCTACTCGGCGGCGGGCACGACCGGCGAGAGTCCGCGCTCGGCGGCAGCGTGGTGGTGCTGGCGCTGCTGGCGCCGATCGCCGCCCGGCGGAGGTTCGCCGCGCCGTTCTTCGCCGCCCTCACCCTCGTCGCGCTTATCCTGACGCAGGAGACGACGCCGCTCCACCGGCTCTTCTACCTGATCCCTCGCTTCCAGGTCCTGCACGAGCACGATCCGTGGCGAGTCCTCGCGCTCGCCGCCTTCGGCCCGCCGCTCCTGGCGGGGGCGATAGTCGAGTCGCTGCCCGCGCTGCTCGGCCGCAAGAAGCTGCTTCTCATCCTACCTGTCCCCTTCCTGCTGCTCCTCGCGGCGGCGCTGCTTCTCGACGACGGCTGGGAGACGATCGGCTGGACGCCATTGGTTGCCGCCGGTTTGACGACGGTGCTCCTGGGCGCGGCGCTCGCCGCCTCCCCGGACCGAGTGATCTCTCGACGGGTATCACTTCTCCACGCCCTGCTCATAGCCATCGCCTTCGCGCAACCAGCCGGATTGGAGCTTACCGGCTCCTGGCTCGGGTGGCCGAAGCTCCGCGACTGGGGCGAGCATTGGCGCCCCCCAGCTTGGATACGCGACGGGTTCCGAACCGAGATCGCTCGCCGCGATCCGGGAGGAGCCGGCGAGTTCCTCCGGGAGCAACTCGCTACCAACAGTCCATTTCGATATGTGGGCTATGGCGGCGTCGACTATCCAGCGGGCGAGAGCGTGTTTACCTCGTATCTTGGGCGGCGCTTCGAGCCATCGGTGCAGGCGATCCTGGTCAACGGCCGGCCGATGTTCCTGGGGCTCTATGACATCCAGGGTTACAACCCGATCCAGCTCGCCCGCTATACCGACTTCATCGAAGCGCTCAATGGCCAGCCGCAGGACTACCACACCGCCTACGTGCTCCCCTCCGGGGTTGATTCGCCGCTCCTCGAGCTCCTCGACGCGCGCTACGTGCTGCTCGACCGATCGCTCGACCCGAGTCGAGAAGACGTGCAATGCCTCACGGCGGGCCGACGACTCGCCTTCAGCACCGACCACGTTACCGTCTATGAGACGGTACCGACACCCGCGCATGCCTGGATCGTCCACGACCTCCGTCCGGCGTCCCGAGAGGAAGCGCTATCGCTGCTCGCCGCCGGCGCCGTTGACCCAAGCGAGACAGCGCTCATCGAGGTCGGCAACCGGCCACTACCCGAGACGGCAGCTCCCGAGATCACGGAAAGCGAATGGGCGCGAATCACGCGCTATGAGCCTGACGCGCTCACGGTCGAGCTAATGGCAACGGCGCCCGGGCTCCTGGTGCTGAGTGAGATCTACGCGCCCGGCTGGGAAGCGACGGTCGACGGCGAGTCCGCGCCGATCTTCCCGGTGAACGGCGCGCTACGGGGCATCCCGGTCCCGGCCGGCGAGCACGTCGTCGCGCTCCACTACCGTCCCCTCTCGCTGCGGCTCGGCTCGCTCATTAGCGCCGGGACGATCCTCATCGCGATCGCGAGCTTCGCTTTTCGCCGCATCCCGTGGGTAGGACCGTCAAACACAAAGCCGAGGTGACCGATTGGCCACCCCGGCTTGCTCTATCTCTCGAATTGGGCGAGCGCCTATAACTTCTTCGTGATCTTGTCGAACGTGTCGTCGACCGCGTCGTGGACCTTTTCCTTGGCGTCGGCGAGAACGCTCTCAGACTTGCTCTCGGCCTTCTCGCGCTCGGCCTCGGCGCGCTTCCGCGCCTCCTCGGTCATCTCGGTCGCTTCCTGCTCGCCACGCTCCTTCGCCTTATCCCAGGCGCCCTCGACTCGCTCTCTGGCCTTGTCCATGTTTGCCCTCTCTTTCAGCTCGATGCCGGCGCCCCGTCGCGCCAGCCCATGTACGGCCACGCACGCGGCGTGCCACAGCGCTCAGCGCGAGTCCGACTCCGCCTCGCCCTCGTCATCCGGCCCGAAGTTGGCGGTGTCATCGTTGTACGCGCCGGCGCCCGTCGTCGCGGCGAGATCGGTCGTCGCCTCGGCCGCTTCCGCCCAGGGCGAGACGTCCGGGTCCGGCTCGCGCCCCCAATCTCGCGACAGCGCTTCCTCGGCCGTGACCTTGAGGATGAGCCGCTCGCCATCGAAGCTGGCGACGACGCTCATGGGGATGAAATAGTCTGTCGAAAACAGCAGACCCTTCTCGATTACGAGGTCGTTCCCCTCAGCGCCCCTGACGGTCCCGACCTTCTTGCCGTCCGCGCCAAAGACCTCGAGGCCGATCGGTATCGACCAGGCTCCGGACATTGCCCCTTCCATATGCACCTCCCGCCCCAATCCAAGGTCGCGGAAATGGGGCTCGCACGCTGACTCGTGCAGAGCACGTGCCACCCAGGCTCGGCGCTCGACGGAGGTGCACGGCATTGGGATGGGCGTTATGTCAGGTCGAGCAGGCGACCATACGCCGGGAAAGGATTGGGACCGAGCAGCGGCAGCGCGTACCGGCGGAAGTCGTCGGTAACCGACCGGCGATCGGCGCCGATGAATTCGGCAGGGAACGGGCGGACACGATTGGCGACCTCGGCCAGCGGCACGCGGTCGATCTCGCTGCAGTACGGGTCATTCGCGGTTCGCACGATCGAGGTCAGGATATCCGACTCGCCACGAAGGATGCAGGCGACCGCGAAGCGCCCGGCGCGCTCGGCCTCGTCGAGATCGATCGGCGAGGCGAGGGAGATCGACATCCGCGCCGCGGTTCCGGGCCGCTCGAAGCGAGCCCGCAACCCCGTTCGCTCCGTCACCAGCCGGGCGAGCGACACCGCCGGCTGTGGATAGTACGGGTGACCGAACGGATCGACGTAGTCCGGCTCGTCGCCGCCGAGGTGACGCCCGGCGGCATCGCGCAGCGTCTCCGGCACGACCGCGACCGCCCAGCCCTGGTCCCGCACGCACGCCTCGATCTCCGCCACCATCGTCTCCGCGCTCTCCGGCGGGAATTCAGGGAGAAACAGCAGCGGCTGCAGGTCGGCCTCCGTCTCGCTGAAAGCGAGAGAGCAGGCGGCCGCCACCCATCCGGCGTCCCGTCCCATGACATCAATGAACTTGACCGGATACAGCTGCGGGGAAGCGAGGGTATCGTAGGTCGCGTCGCGGACAGCATTGGCGAGGAACCGCGCTAGCGATGGATAGCCGGGGCAGTGATCGGTCGCCGGGAGATCGTTGTCGATCGTCTTCGGCACGCTGACGACCGCTAGGTCGTCGCCAGCGGAGCGCGCGGCCTGGTGCAAACGGTGGGCCGTGTCGGCCGAATCGTTGCCGCCGATGTAGACCAGGGCGGTCACGCCGTGCTTGCGGAGGAGGTCGAGCGCCTGCCCAAGCTCGTCGTTGCTCAGCTTGCGCCGTCCCGTCCCGAGCGCCGCAGAGGGCGTGCGTCGCACCCGCTCCAGCACGAACTTCGGCTGCCTGCCGAGATCGATGAAGTCCTCGCTCAGCAGCCCCTCGATGCCGTGGCGCATGCCGAGGACGCGATCGAAGCGGCCGGAGCCGAGCGCCGCCTCAACGACGCCGATTAGACTCGCGTTGATGACCGCCGTCGCCCCACCCGATTGCCCAACCAGCAACGTTCGCGGCTTCGCGCTCCCCCCGCTTCCGCTCATGCCCACTCCTGAACAGTCCCCCGCCGCGACCGGTTCCGCGGCACTAGAAAAACGTGCACGCCCTCTCGGCGCTCCATCCTACCGCAGTCTCCAAATTGGGCGACGCCTCGCCTTGACACCGGGATTCTGATAGGCGATTATCGAACACCTGATCTATACGGACACTTGTGCGGGACGCTCGGTGTGCCGCCTGGTGGACGGGAAAGGGCTGGCTCCACGGGGGAGGCTTTCCACATGGCAACCTACGGGCTCTATCTCGAATCCGGTCCGCGCCGCCGCAAGACGATGGTGCACGTCCTTCAGATCCTCGGCTGCGTAGCCGTCGGGCCGACGACGGACGACGCGCTCGCGGCCACTCCGGAGGCGATCCGCGCCTATCTCCGCTTCCTCGACCGGTGCGGTGAGAAGGTCGATCTCGACGCGCCAATCGAAACGCAGATCGTCGAGCACATCACCGAAGGGATCTGGCTCGGCAACGGCTCGCCGTACATCCTCTATGGTCCCGATCTGGAGCCGGTGACGGATGCAGAAATGCAAACCTTCGTCGGGCGGCACCTCCGGTTGCGCGAAGAGCTCGCTACCTGGGCGGAGAGCCTGTCAGACGAAGCGCTCGATGCGGTCCCGGCCGGGGGCGGTCGAACCGCGCGGGCGATTCTGCTGCACGTGATCGGGCCGACTGGTCCCTACCTCTCCGCCTCGCTCGGCACTGCGCCCGGCTTCGGCCGCTGGCACGGCAAGGCCGAGCGCGGCGAAGTGCCGCTGTCGGTCGCATTGCGGGAGACGGCGCAAATGGCCGCCGACCGGCTCCTCAACACGACGCCGGAAGAGCGGCGGGCCATCCGCGAGCGCGAAGCAGGCCGGCGAACCTTGCGGCAGTCCATCCGGCGGCTGCTCGAGCATGATTGGGAGCACCTTGCCGAGCTGAGCCGGCGGCCGGGCGGCCCAACGATCTAAGCAATCGCGGCGAGGCTCACTCTGGCGCGCTGGCGACGGCGAGGTCAGGGACCGGCTGCCCGAGCAAGTCGGTCCGAGGGCCAGAGACGAGCCAGATGGCATACGGCGAGCGCTGCTCGAGGCGAGCGCGCCAGTCACCAGGGCGGTAGAAGACGGCTTCGATCTTGCCGGTCGGCAACCCGAGGATGTTCGCGACGCGCTCCTGCGCGGCGTCTATCTCTTCGAGTGCCACCTCGCCGATCAGAACGAGGGGGATCGGCGCCACGCCCGCCCCATCGCCGTCCGAGGGATCGATCGGCAGGAACCGCGCGATGAACGCCGACTCCAAGCCGGCGATGCCCTGCAGCGTCGCCCGCAGCGCCGCGTCCTGCCCGATCGCCGCGACGACCAGCGCCGTCAGCTCCTTGCGTACCGGACAGGCGGTATTGACGCGATAGCGGCGGGCGTTGCCATCCCGCTTAGCGCGAAGCACCCCGATCCGCTCGAGCTTGTAGCACTCGTGCTGCAGGCTACTGATGGGAAGCCCGAGGACGCGCGATAGGTCCGTGAGTGAATATCCAAGGTGTGGACGCGGCAGCATGTGGCCAAGAACTGCTGCCCGCACCTTTGAGGAGAACAGCTCCGCAAGGATCTCGCTCACCGGATCTCCCACCGCACTCGCCAAGTTCACAGCCGCGGGCGGACGGATGTTACCACGATTTCGTAGGGCAAGCGGAGATCCAAATCCTCAACTTACGTGGGCATAGTTGGGCAGGTGTCGCCCAAGGCTTGGGGCGATTCAGCGGATGCTCGGCGGTCCATCCCGCATCGAGCCGAGCGCCCGAACACCGAGGAGGGCGATCAGCGAGCCAAAGAGCAACGCGGTCGCCAGGACCAGCGCCGTCGTCAGATCGCCGGCCTCATAGCGGCCGTAGATGGCGAGCGACATGGTCTGGGTCCGGCCGGGCAGATTGCCAGCGAACATGATCGTCGCGCCGAACTCACCCACCGCGCGCGCCCAGGCGAGGACGGCGCCAGCGGCCAAACTGGGCCAGGCAATGGGGAGCGTGACGGAGCGAAAGACGCGGAATGGCGATGCGCCGAGCGTCGCGGCCACTTGCTCCAAATCGTGCGCGACGTAGGCGAACCCGGCTCGCGCGGCGCGGACATAGAACGGAGCAGCGACGAAGGTCTGCGCCACGATGACCGCGACCGGCGTGAACGCGAGCGTCAGCCCCAGCGAGCGATCCAGGTATTGCCCGACGATGCCACGGCGGCCGAACGCCATCAGCAGCGCGATGCCCGCGACCGCGGGCGGCAAGACCATCGGTAGGTCGATCAGCGTCTCGATGAGCGAAGCGGCGGGCACGCGGCGTCGAGCAAGCAGATAGCCCAGCGGCGTGCCAAGGGCAATGATCGCGGCCAGCGAGATCAACGAGGTGACGATCGTCAGCTGGCCCGCGCTGCGCAGCGTGTCGAGCGTGCGAGAGGAGATCGAGCCCGGTCGCTCTCCCGTCATCCAGATGAGGGAGACCAGCGGCACGGAGAGAAAAACGAGCAGCACGAAGGCGGCCAGCCAAAGCACCACCGTCGGGCTGGCGAGCGGACCGCCTGACGAACGCGCGGCAAAGAGTACGGCGCGGAAGGGGGTCTCCCGCGCCGTGATGGCGCCTGGCTCGGCTGTGGGGCTCTCCGTGGGCGACATCGAGCCGCTAGGGCTTGGGCTCGAATCCATAGCGCTGCAGAATCGCCTGCCCCTCCGGACTGAGGACATAGCTGATAAAGGCGTCGGCGAGCGCTCGATTCCCTCCCGCGACCGAGGCAATCGGATAGCTGGCAACGACGTTCACCGCGTCAGGGATCGTGATCGTTTGCACTTCGCTCGCCACATCCGGCGTCACGTCCGAAGCATATACGATCCCCGCGTCGGCCTCGCCGAGCTGCACTTTCGTCAAGACGGCGCGAACGTTGTCTTCCTCCGAGACCACATTCGCGGCGACCTTGCTGACGAAATCTTCGCCATATGTCGCGGGATCAGCGCCCATCAGGCAGAGACTCTGGCGGGCGTACTCCCCGACAGGCACGCCGGCTTGCGCAAGCACGAGCTTGATACCAGACCGGGCCAGGTCCGCGGGCGAAGCGATACCGGCGGGATTATCAGCCGGGACCACGACGACGAGCGCATTCTGGACGAAGATGATGGGCTCGCCCTCGATCAGGCCCTTCGACTGGGCAACCTCCATCTGCCGGAGGTTGGCCGAGGCGAAGACATCCGCGACGGCCCCCTGTTCGAGCTGCGTGACGAGCGCTTGCGATCCAGCGAAGTTGAACGTGAGGGAGAGATCGGGATAGCGAGCAGTCAACTCGTTCGCGATCTCCTCGAAAGCATCGGTGAGGGATGCGGCGGCAAAGACGGTCAGTGAGCCCCCGTCCTCAGGAAACGGGACTGCCGTGGCAACCGCGGCCTCCGAGGGCGTGGATTCGGCCGCCGGAGTTGCCGCCGCCCCCGTCGCGGGCGTCTCCGCCGGCGGGCACTCGATCGTCACTCCTTGCGCCAGGGCAGGCGCGGACCTACCCGCCGCCAGCGCGAAGATCGCGAGCGCGAAGCAGAGCGCCACTGCTCGCCAGAGGACGTTTTGCCTCGTCACGTGACCCTCCCCTCCCTACACCACTCAAGCTCAGTTACTTGATATTCAATCATTGAATAAAAACCGCAGTCTAGAGAAGGATCTCGCGGCCGTCAAGATCGTTGCGATGGATTCGGCTAGAGGCTCTCGCCAGGTCAAGCCGTGTCAGCACCGGTCGCAGCGATGGTTGATCTCCAAGGCCATACCCTTTGACCACACGAGATTCTCGTCGCGAATTCGAACATTGGCCGTCGCCACACGAAGGAAATACGCAATCAGTACCCATGCGCCGCGGCATTAGTTCTCCTGGGGGATACTCCCGGTCTGTTCCGCAGGATACGACTCCTGTGTGCGCTTGGACTCCCGAATTTGGCGCCTTCTGCCGCAAGGAGCAGAGAAGCTCCCGAAGGATCGACTCGGAACGCCAGAAAGGACCATGAGCGATGTCGTACGGAAATATCTGTCTTCATTGCTGGAAACCGATGGACCGCAATGCACTCGTTTGTCCTTCGTGCGGGAAACCCGCCCGTCCACTCGCCGCTACGCCTGACGCCGAGGAGCAGCAGGGCGCCCGGACGGGGCCGGACGCGCCAGGCATGCATTCACCAAACGCGCGCTGGCTGCAAGCTTCCGCCATGTCCGAAGTCATCGCTCCCCCTAATGCCGGTAGCTCGGCGGCGAAGGAGATCCCCGAAGCACGTCAGTCGGATTCCCGCCAGCCAAGCCTAGTCACTTTGGCCACGGTCTTCACCACCACCTTAGTTCTGGTGTTAGCCGTACTTTTCCTGCGCGAAAACGTGCTCTCCTCCAATGCCTCTTCCGATGCCCCCGGCACGCCAAGCCAGACCAGTCACGTCGCGAATGCGACGGCCGACACGCTGGCTGGCACAGCTGCCGCCGGGCTTGCCGCGGTGGACGCCACCGCGCTGCCCGACAACGCATCACCCAACGGGGGTGGCACCCACGACACTGGCGATCTGTCATGCGCGGGCATGAAAGATTACGAATCCGAGATCCAGGATTGGTGGGATGGACTCCAGTCTGAGGCTTTGGCCGCTATGGGCGGTCGCTCTCTCGATGAGGACCACATGCCAACAAGCGAGGAAATCGGAAAGGTCGGCGAGATTGCGCGAGATTACGCCTATCGCCTTGATGACATCACCGTGCCTGAGTCAGCGAAGGGGTTTCACAGCGAACTGCGGAGATATTTCCTCCTCAGCAGTGACGTGCTGATTGCAATGAGAGAAGGGGGATTCTTCGCCGGTCTGGCTTACAGCGAGCAATTGGATGCGCAAGAGGCTCGCCTGGATGAGCTAGCGGCCGCGATTGAGGAAGCGTGCGACGTCGCGATTCACGACCATGACGGCGATGACAAGCTCGAGAAGGGATGGGGGCAGCCGACGCCAACGCCAACCCTGGCGCCGACGTCCACTCCCGAGCCGACGCCGACCCCGCTCAACGACAACGGAGGCACCCGGACCAATCCGATTCCTTTCGGGGAATCCGCCGCCTTGGGCAACGGCTGGCGGCTGTCCGTGGAAGCCGTTGACTTCAACGCGACAGATGTGATTCTTGCCGAGAGCTCCTTCAATGAGCCGCCACCGCCTGACCACCGCTACGTGCTGGTGACCGTCCGCGCGACATATGAGGGGCCGGAAGAATCCGCGTCGGTGCTCGGGGATGTCCGCCTGAAAGCGGTCGGCGCCTCGGCGCTGGCATACTCGACGTCGGACGCCGATTGCGGCGCGGTCCCCAACGACGCCTCGAGTGCGCCCGAGGTGTTCGCCGGCGGGACCGTCACGGTCAACTACTGCTGGTCCGTGCCCGTCCAGGACGTCGAGTCGCTCGTCATCTTTGCCGATCCCTCGTTCAGCGATGGACAGCGCGTCTTCTTCGCGCTCCGTCCTTAGCGCCGTCACACGACGAGGTGCGGCAGCTCGAGCATAGTGGCCGGCTCGCAATCCGTTTGGCACAGTTTTCATTGGCTCCGAGCAGGCCGCTCGTGAACGAGCCGTGAACGAGCGCGGGAACCGGACGCCCACGATCATGATCGTTGAGATCGAGGATGGCGATGGTGAAAACGACACCGATCTACGAACCGCACGCGTTCGCCGGGCAGGACCAGGCGCAAGTGCGAGAAGCGGTCCGGCGAGACGGCTGGGATCCGCTGCTGGTCAGCGATCCACCGGGCGCCGTCTATCCGCCGCATCAGCACGCGGAAGCCAAGCTCCTCGCCTTTCTGGCCGGCAGCATGGAGGTCAAGGTCGGCGGGGCGGTCTATCGCTGCCTGCCGGGCGACAAGCTGATCATCCCCGGCGGGGTGGAGCACGCCGCGCTCGTCGGCCCGGAGGGATGTGTCTTCTTCTGGAGCGAGCAGCTACGGGAAGTGCGGTGATCGCGCATCTGACGATACGGGTGCACGGCCTGGTGCAAGGCGTCAACTACCGGCAGAGCGCCCGCCAAGAGGCAAAGCGTCTCGGGCTTACCGGCTTCGCGCGGAACGAGCCCGACGGTACAGTCTTGATCGAAGTCGAGGGGGATCCGGCGGCCATCGAGCAATTTGTGGACTGGTGCCGGATAGGACCGCCGCACGCTCGCGTGGAGCGGATCGAGACCCAACCGGGCCCGGTGGTGGGCTATACCGGCTTCGCCCGGATGTAACCCCCGACCGGAGCGTTGCTTGCATCGCGGGTGACGGACTCGCATAATGGAGTTGTTTGTAAAGAACTCCTTTACTCCCCGAGGAGGCATTGAATGTCCGTCGCTTCCGCTCCGGCCGCATCGCCCCTCGTCGATGCCAACGGCCTGCGCACCAATCAGGCGCTCATCGTCGGCTTCGTCGCGCTCGCCTTCGTCCTCGGCGACGCCGCGGGCGCCTGGCTCCTTCTCGCCGTAGCTATCTCCCTCGCCATCGGCGCCGCCAGACCGGGCTTCGGCCCGTTCCAGCTCTTCTATCGGCGCGTCCTCCGCGCACTCGGCCTCGTCCCGGCTCGACCGCGCCCGGACGATCCGGCGCCGCACCGCTTCGCCCAGGCGCTCGGCGCCACGGTGCTGACCATCGCGGCTGTCGCGATCCTGGCCGGAGCGAGCGCGGTCGGCTGGATCCTTGCCTGGGTCGTCGTCGCCCTGGCGCTGACGAACCTCCTTTTCGGCTTTTGCGCCGGCTGCTTCCTCTTCTTCCAGATCCGGCGCCTGGCACGCGGCTCGCGAGGCGCGGCATGAGCGACCGGCTTCTCCTCGCGCTCGTCATCCTCGGCGCGGTGACCGCCGCCGGCGCCATCGTCCAAGCGGCGTTGCTGCGACAGCGAGAGCGTCTGCGCCAAACGGTGAAACTCCCCTCCGAGGCGGCCACCCGGCCACGGATCATCGCCTTTTCCGGCCCTGGCTGCGCCGCGTGCCGCACCCAACGGCATATCCTTGAGCAGATCGCGGCCGAGCTGGGTGATCGGCTGGCGATCGAGCAGGTAGACGCGGCAGCGCAGCCGGACCTCGCGCGCCGCCTCGGCGTCATGGTCGTTCCGACGACGGTCGTCGCCGCGCCGGATGGCCGCATCATCGCGATCAACGGCGGACTTGCCGACGCCCAGCGTCTCCGAGAACAGCTTGCCACGGCCGCCTAGGCCGAATTCACGAGAGGAGCAAGATCGTGACAGTCACGCAGACGTTGCGCGAGCGGCAAGCCCCGCTCAAGGAGCGATATCAGCAGGATCCAGAATCGGCGCGGCTGACGATCACCGTCCGCAGCACGACATCCGGCGATGACCCGACCCGGTCTAGGATCACGACCGAGGCCGGCGGCGGCGTCAGCTGGGACGTCGGCGCGCACCCCTACGCCGGCGGAGTCGGCGACGTCCCCTGCTCCGGCGATCTCTTGCTCGCATCGCTGGCGGCCTGTCAGGAGATCACCCTGCGAATGGTCGCCGCCGCGATGGGGATTACGCTCAAGAAAGTGGACGTGACCGTCCACGGCGACATGGACTTTCGGGGAACGATGGGGATCGATCCGGAGACGCCGGTCGGATTCCAGCGCATCCGCACCGAGGTGCGAATCGTCGCCGACGCCCCGCCGGAGCGCCTGGAGCGGCTCAAGCAGCGCGCCGAGCGCTACTGCGTCGTCGCCTCGACCCTGCGACAATCTCCCGTGATGGAATTGTCGTTCGCCGCCGAGCCGCCGGCTGAGTAAGCGCACGACTCGCGCGGCAAGGGCGATCAGTAGGGGGTGGGGATTCTGGCAGGCTCCGGGGATTCTCAACGTCGCGCGCAACGCCTGCCACGAATCCCGGCTGCCGATCTCGGCTCGGTGCTGCTCTGGAGGTGATGACCCGTGACCGATAGCAACGGTTATCCGAGACGAGCGAATGGGTTCAATGGGTACGTCGAGTCGGAGACGGAGGACGACCACGTCTTCGGCTTCGGCACCCTGGCCGTGCACGCTGGTCAGCGCCCGGACCCGACGACCGGCGCTCGCGCAATGCCGATCTACCAGACGACGTCCTACGTCTTCGAGGACACCGACCACGCCGCCGAGCTCTTCGCTCTGCAAACGTTCGGCAACATCTACACCCGGATCATGAATCCGACGACCGCCGCCTTCGAGGAGCGCGTCGCCGCGCTCGAGGGCGGCATCGGCGCGCTGGCGACCGCCTCCGGGCAAGCCGCCCAGTTCATCGCCATCGCGACAATTCTCGGGCCGGGCGACCAGCTCGTCGCCTCGTCCGCGCTCTACGGCGGAACCTACACCCAGTTCGACATCACGCTTCGCCGCTGGGGTGTGGACGTCGTCTTCGTCGATCCGACCGATCCCGAAAATTTCCGCCGGGCAATCACGCCGAAGACGAAGGCGCTTTACGGAGAAACCATCGGCAACCCGCGGATTGACGTGTTCGACATCGAGGCGGTCGCCGAGATCGCGCACGAAGCGGGCATACCGCTGATCGTGGACAACACCTTCGCCACGCCGTATCTCTGCCGGCCGATCGAGTGGGGCGCCGATATCGTCCTCCATTCCGCGACGAAGTTCATCGGCGGGCACGGCACCTCGATCGGCGGCATCATCGTTGAGTCGGGCCGGTTCCCCTGGGAAAACGGCAAGTTCCCCGGCCTGACGGAGCCCTCGCCGGGCTATCACGGCATCCGCTTCCGCGAAACCTTCGGCGAATACGCCTACTTGATGAAGGCGCGGGCTGAGAACCTACGCGACCTCGGGCCATGCCTGAGCCCGTTCAATGCGTTCCTCTTCCTGCAGGGGCTCGAAACGCTACACGTGCGGATGGAGCGGCATGTCCGCAACGCGGAGCAGGTGGCGCAATTCTTGGCGGATCACCCGTGTGTCTCCTGGGTGAGCTATCCGGGCTTGCCGGACAGCCCCTACCGCGAACTGGCGAAGAAGTACCTGCCGAAGGGCTGCGGCGCCATCTTCACCTTTGGCGTCAAGGGCGGCCGCGAGACGGGCGCGCGCTTCATCGAGGAGCTACGCTTGATCTCGCACCTGGCCAACGTCGGCGACGCCAAGACGCTCATCATCCATCCGGCGAGCACGACGCACCAGCAGCTGACGGACGAGCAGCAAATCGCCGCCGGCGTCAGCCCCGATCTCGTTCGCATCTCGGTCGGCCTCGAGGAGGTCGACGATATCTGCTGGGATTTGGATCGCGCGCTGCGACGAGCCGTTGGCGCGGGCACCACGACCGCTGGCGCTTCGGCTTCGTAGTGACGCGGGAGGAAGGCACCATGGCAACGGACATCCAGGCTGACAGCTGCGCCGTGCCCTGGCAGACCGAGGCTCCGGTGGCGACCGCCGGCGCCTACGAGCGGCTGCGCATTCTCACGACGTATAAGACGATCGCGATGGTGGGCTTGTCGGACGATCCCTACCGGCCAAGCCACTTCGCGGCGATCTACATGCAATCGTGGGGCTACGACATCATCCCGGTCAACCCACGGCTGGCCGGCAAGACGATCCTCGGGCAGCCGGTCTATGCCACGCTGCGCGACATTCCCCGGCCGGTCGAGATCGTAGACATCTTCCGCCGGCCGGAGGACATCCCGCCGATCGTCGAGGAGGCGATCGAGATCGGCGCGAAGGTGGTCTGGATGCAACTAGGGATCGTCAACGAGGAAGCGGCTCGCCGGGCGCGCGAGGCTGGCTTGGAAGTGGTCATGAACCGCTGCGTCAAGATCGAGCACGCGCGCTTCTTCGGCGGGCTGAATCTCGTCGGCATGAACACCGGCGTCATCACCTCGCGCCGCAAGATCGCCTAAGCGCGAGCGATCAGGACTTGCGCGTTCCGGAGAGCGCGGCCGTCACCCCGAGGCCGATGTAAATCAGGCCCGATATCGTGCGCTGACGACGCACGAGGTGCGGCCGCGCTTTCAGCCACTGCCCGGCGGACCCGGCGAGCAAGCCATAGGCGCTGTCGGTGCAGACGCCGATCAGAACGAGCAGGCTGCCGAAGAAGAACAGCTGCGCCGTCACGCTCCCCCGGTCCGGATCGACGAATTGCGGCAGGAACGCGAAGAAGAAAAGCGCGACCTTCGGGTTCAGCGCGTTGACGATCACTCCTTGCACGTAAATGCGACGCAACCGCGCTGGCGGTTCCGCGTCTGCCTCCGGCCCTGACCCCCTCGTGAGCAGCGTGCGGATTCCGAGATAGAGCAGATAGGCGGCGCCGAGATACTTCACCGCCGAGAAAGCCAGCGCGGAGGAGAGGAGCAACGCCGAGAGCCCGGCCGTTGCCGCCACGACGTGTAGGAATCCCCCCGTCGCGACGCCGAGCGCCGAGGCGACGCCTGCCGCCCGCCCTTGCTGTATCCCGCGCGCGACGATGTAGAGCACCGCCGGCCCCGGTATCACGAGCAGGGCAAGCGCGGCCAGCAGAAAGACGATCAGCGTTGACGTCTCAGGGAAGGGCATGGCTGAGTCCCGTTGTTGACAACCAAGGCTATCTCCGCGCGGAAGGGTAACCGATTCTTGCCTTCCCTGTAGCCGCGCCTACGCCGCCTCGGACCTGGAGTCTCTTGCGCCATGTACCCCACGGGGGTATCATGAAAGCTATGGAACAGACGATCGAACCCGACACCATGGATGAGGCACCCGAGTCGAGCGAAGAGCCACGGCGCCGCTCGACCTCGTACGCCAAGGACAAGCAGAAGATCCTGACCCGGCTCCGCCGCCTGGAGGGGCAGATCCGGGGCGTGCAGCGCATGGTCGAGCAGGACGCCTACTGCATTGATGTATTGACGCAGCTTTCCGCGATCATCTCGGCGGCGCGCGCGGTCGGGCTGCTCGTCTTGGACGACCATATTCGCGGCTGCGTGCTCGGCACCTGCGGTCACGACCACGCCGACCAGGAGGAGATGCTCGCCGAGCTCTCCGCAGCGATCGAGCGGTTCACCCGCACCGCCCACTAAGCGAATCTCGGCGCCGCGTTCCCTCGAACAGCTCTAGATCCCTCGATCCGGTTCTAATCTCCTTCTCTCGCTACCCCGAGACTGAATCGAAATGAGACGTTTGGGGGAGCCGGGAGGTCATCCAGCGCTCTCCAGTCCTAGTACGATCCGTTCGCGGCCAGAATTTTTCGGCCAGCAGAGCGAGCCTGAAGGCGAGAGGAGCGAAACGGTGACTGTTGCCGGGGTGCTGGGCGACTTCGATGTCGCCAGTCTGTTACAGGTCCTTGTCGCTCGGAAGGCGAGCGGACGCCTACGCGTCGCGGCTTCGGGCGAAGAGGCGGGCCTGTACCTCGTCTCAGGCAGCCTCGTCACCGTCACCTCGGCCAGACTCGCGTTACGCTTGGGCCGCGTGCTCCGGCAGCGTGGGCTGCTCAACGACCGGCAGCTCGCCGAGGCGCTGGAGATTCAAGCGACTCCAGGCGAGACACGCCCGCTGGGAGAGATCATTGTTGCCAAGGGCTGGGTCACGCCCGCGCAAATCGCCGCCTGCGTGCAGGAGCAGGCAGTCGCGGTGCTGACCCGGTTGCTGATCGCCGAAGAGGGGAGCTTCGCCTGGGAGCCCGGCGTGCGTCCCCCAGCCATAGGCCCCGGACTGGATGCGCGCAAGGCGCTGCTGGAAGCGTTACGGCGAGCGGAGGTGCTGCGCCGCCTGCGCGCGATCTTGCCGCCGCCGCATGCTCCGTTGGTCGTCGCCTCGTGGGTGGATCCGCACCTCAGTCCGGCGAACGAGGCCGAGCGGCGAGTGCTAGCGGCGCTGCGCGCTGGAGCCGCCTCGTGGGGCGAGCTCATCGATCTTCTGCCGCTCGATGAGACTGGCCTGCTGCGGGCCGTGGCAGCGCTGCGAGAGCGCGGATTGGTCATCACGAGTGCCGAGGCGCTCGGGATCGCTAATCGTCAGCCGGGCACTGGACCGGTCGCGGAGGCAGATCTCGCCCGTCTGCTGACGGAGAGCAATGAGCCGCAGCTCGCGCCGAAGTGAGCGGTCCACGCTAGCCGCCGGTCTCCAGATCTCGCGCGAACTCGTCCGGCAAGCCCGGCTGCGCGCGGATGGCAGCGGCCATCGCGGCGATATCGTACGGCACGCGGTGGAACGTGACCTCCGGTGGCCGCCCGCTGGCAACGGAGAGCAGCGCCCAGCAGGCGCGGGGATCGCCGTCCTTCGGCTTGCCGGCGCTGCCGGCGTTGACGAACAGCGTGGCTCCGATCTGGCGGACCCACGGCTTGTGCGTGTGGCCAAAGGCGAGGAGATCGCAGTCCGCGTCTCGGGCGATCCGCTCGAGCGAGCGCGGATCGCGGTCCTCGAACAGGTACTCGTTGATGCGCCGCGGGCTGCCATGGACGAGGCGCACGCGCCAGCCTTCGACCTCGAAGCGGATATCGAACGGTAGCGCGCGGAGATAGGCCTTGCGGTCGTCCGTGACCGCTGCCCGCGTCCAGACAAGCGATCGTTGGCCACGCTCGGCCTCTACCGAGTCTCTGTAGGCGCAGCCGCAATCGTCTCGGTCCCAGCCAACGCCATCGTCGTAATTGCCAACTACCGTCGGGATGCCGCGAGACCGGACGAGATCGATCGTCTCATTAGGATACGGCCCGTACCCGACGAGATCGCCCAGGCAGTAGACGGCATCCGGGGCGGCGGCGGCGATGGCGGCGAGGACCGCTTCCGTTGCCGCCCGATTGCCGTGAAGATCGCTGAAGAGCGCGATCCGCGACTCCATGGCTCGTCCTCTACTCTCTCGATGGGACATTTTCTTGACGCTGTCCGAGCCTCCCACGTAGTATAGGCGCACCTTCATACGATTCGGCAGGTCAGGCTCGGGGAGAGCTTTCCATCAGCGTCGGGAAGCCGCGTAGGGGTATCCGGTAGCGTGCCGCGTCGCGCGAAACTGGGCACTTGGCTCGGGAGTCCGGACGCTCCAATTCCCCAGGCAGGAGGCGGCCATGGGGCGCTATCTGATCCGCCGCACGCTGATGTCGATCGTGACACTGGCGGCCATCAGCGTGGTGATCTATTCGATCCTCGCCACGGCCCCCGGCGATCCGCTGGCCGGCTTCGCGAATAACCCGAACGTTCCTCCTGAGCTTCGCCAGCGCATCCGCAAGCAGATGGGGATCGACGATCCCATCCACGTCCAATATCCCAAGTGGGCGTGGCAGTACCTCCAAGGAAATTGGGGCGTCTCGTATACCTCGCGCTCCGACGTGCGTGACTACGTCCTGAGCCGCCTGCCCGTCACGCTCGGCATCGTTGGCTCGGCGTATGTCGTCGGGATTCTGATCGCGATCCCGGTCGGCGTCATCTCGGCGCTCAAGCAGTATTCGGTGTTCGATCAGATCGCGACGACGTTTGCCTTCCTCGGATTTAGCCTTCCGACCTTCTTCACCGGCATCCTCTTGATCGTCCTCTTTTCGGTCAAGCTCGGCTGGCTCCCGTTCATCTACGATGTCAACGCCACGGGATTCTGGCCGAATGTCAAGCAATCCATCATGCCGATCGCCGTGCTCGGCCTCGCGGGCTCGGCGTCACTGACGCGTTTCGTGCGCGCATCGGTCCTCGAGGTCATCGGCCAGGACTACGTTCGCACGGCGCGGGCAAAGGGATTGCGCGAGCGCTCGGTGATCATCGGTCACGCGCTGCGCAACGCGATGATCCCCGTCGTCACGATCATCGCGATCCAGATCCCCGAGATCTTCGGCGGCGCGATCATCACCGAGCAGATCTTCCGCATCCCTGGCATTGGCTCGCTCCTGATCAGCGGGATTTACGAGAAAGACGTGCCGACGGTCATGGCCGTGGCGTTTGGGATTTCGATCTTGGTCGTGGTCTTCAACATCGTGGCAGACATCCTGTATGCCGTCCTCGATCCACGGATCAAGTACTCGTGAGGCGCGGGACATGAGGCGTGGCGCTCGCTCCAGCGAACCAACCGAGCAACCGATCCTGGCGGTGGCACCAGGCGAAGCCACATGCAGTTCGGGCCGGGGAACGGTACCGTCAAGCCTTCCAGAGCGATCGACGCTGATCGCGAAGGAGCGCGGCGATGTCGCAGGACATTGAGCTTGGAGTGAGCCCACGCGGCGTTGCCGTTGCCGGCCGCCCCGTGAGCGTTGCGGATCCTCGTCGAACGCTCGATGCAGTCGCGGCGAGGCCGCATCGAACGCTGTGGGGCAATGCCTGGCGTCAGTTCCGCCGGCACCGGCTGGCCATGGCCGGATTAGTCGTCTTCATCTGCTTCCTCCTGGCGACATTCATCGGCACACCGCTCTATCCCTATGAAATCGACCAGATCGATTTCATGCTCGCCGATGGGCCGCCAACTTGGAGCCATCCGTTCGGGAACGACAGCCTCGGTCAGGACCTGCTCGCCCGCATCCTCTGGGGTGGCCGCATCTCGCTCGCCGTCGGCATCTGCGCCGCGCTGGTAGCGATCTGCTTCGGCACAGCGATCGGCGCCATTGCGGGCTTCTTCGGCGGCTTCCTCGATAGCGCGCTCATGCGCTTCACCGATATGTTCATCAGCCTGCCGCAACTGCCGCTGCTGCTGCTGATCAGCTTCCTCTTCCGCGAGGAGATGTACAGCGTCTTCGATCGCCGGTTCGGCAACGGCAATCTCGGCGTGTTCGTCCTGATCGTCGTCGTCATCGCCGCGCTCAACTGGATGGCGACCGCTCGCCTCGTCCGCGCCAGCTTCCTCTCGCTGCGGGAGAAGGAGTTCGTCGAGGCCGCCCGGGCCCTGGGCGCGTCTCGCTCCAGCCTGATCTTCAAGCACATCCTGCCGAACGTGCTCAGCCCGATCATCGTCGCGGCGACGCTCGGCGTGGGCGCGGCGATCATCACCGAATCGGCGCTCTCGTTCCTTGGTCTCGGCTTCACCTACGATGTGCCGACCTGGGGCGCGATGCTCAACGAGGCCAAGGACAAATTCCAGTTCTATCCGCACGAGGCAATCTTCCCCGGCTTGATGATCTTCCTCACCGTGCTCTCGATCAATTACATTGGGGACGGGCTGCGCGACGCGCTCGATCCCCGCAAGACGCAGTAGAGTCTCGCGGCACAAGGGCCGAGCCGTCAGCAGCGACCTTCCGGATCTGGATCGAGTCGGGCTGACGCGACGATGAGTGAGGAAGCACCAAAGCTAGGAACACCCGTCTACGTCTGGAAAGACCACAGCCGGTTCGTCGAATTGGTCCCAGTGCGGACTGGTTGGCTCGTCGCCTGGGGACACGCCGAGGATCTGGGCAAGCGGCGGGTGATCCACGGAGCGCGGGTCTACCGGACTCTTCCCGGCGCCCGGCGGCGCCTTGCGGACGCCGTCATGGAGCTAACTGGGAAGTGGGATGAGGCTTCCGCGGCGCTTGCCCTGCTCGACCGCCGGTCCCTGCCGCCTCACCAGCCCGAAGACCTTCCCACGCCACTCTGAGGCGGCGCTTGGATTCACGGGCACGCTGCATACGAACGTCGCGAGACGCCGCGTATGGACGCGCAGCAGGGCGGCCCGAGATCGGCCGTCTCTGCTATCATCGCGCCAGGGCGCGGGATGAGCAGGACGTGGACGGGTCCGTAGGCACAGCCGAAGTGCACGCTGAGATACGACGGGCGGGCGGCAACCCGCGCTTTGCAACGCGCGCGGAGGGACGCGCGTGAAGATCGCGCAAGTCACGCCATACGACTTTCACCATCCGGGCGGCGTCTCCCGGCACATCGCCCATTTGCGGAACGAGTTCGAGCGCATGGGTCACGAGGTCGTCATCCTCGCCCCGCGCTCGTCCCACGGCGGGATCGAGGTCCGGGACGGCTTCTACGGCATCGGCCGGACGTTCACCGTCCCCGGCAACGGCTCGCGGGCGCGCCTGACCTTCGATGTCACGCTCTATAACGTGGTCAAGGAGATTCTGCAGCGGGAGCGCTTCGACGTCGTGCATTTGCACGAGCCGTTGACGCCGGTGCTGCCCTACATGGTGCTCTTCAACTCGAAGGCGGTCAACGTCGCTACCTTCCACGCCGCGCGCGCCTCGAATCCATGGTACTCCGCCTTCAAACCCTATTTTTCCTTCGTCCTGAGCCGGCTTGATGGCCGCATTGCCGTCTCCGAGGCGGCGCGCGACCTCATGCTCCAGTATTTCGACGGCCCCTACGACATCATTCCGAACGGCATCGACCTCAAGACCTATCACGCGGACGTCGAGCCGTTCCCCTGGGCGCGGGACGGGACGCCACGGATTCTCTTCGTTGGCCGCTTCAACGAGACTCGCAAGGGATTCACCTATCTCTTGCGCGCCATGCCCCTCGTGCACCAGCAGTTCCCACGGGCGCGGCTGGTCGTCGTCGGCCCGGGCAAGCCGGAGAAGTTCGACGGCACGATGTGGCGGTATGGCGTGGCGAACGTCGATTTCGTGGGGCAGGTATCGGCCAGCGAGCTACCCCGCTACTACGCGAGCTGCGACCTGTTCTGCGCCCCGTCTATCGAGCGTGAAAGCTTCGGGATGGTGCTGCTGGAAGCCATGGCATGCGGCAAGCCGGTGATCGCGACGAACATCTCGGGCTACGCGGGAGTCGTCGCGCACGAGCGCGAGGGGCTCCTCGTCGAGCCGCGGAATCCGGCGGCGCTCGCGCTTGCGATCGTGCGGCTCCTCGCGGATCGCGAGCTGCGGACACGCTTCAGCATCGCCGGGCAGCAAACCGCCGCGCGTTATGCCTGGCCACGCATCGCCGCCCGCGTGCTCGACATCTACGAGCAGGCCGCCGCCGTCGCCGGCACTGCCAAGTGGCGTCAGAATTTCGGATGAGCGGCTGGGCAGATCGCGGAGGCGCGCGGTGATCTCGGAGCGGATCGGACTCTGGGTACGCGGCTATCTCCTGGGCCTTGGCGGGGCGCTAGCTGGTCTGGGCCTGACGCCGAACCTCCTGACCGTGCTCGGGCTCGTGCTGAACGCTGCCGTGGCAGCGGTGATCGCCGCCGGCGAGCCGCGATGGGGCGGCGCGCTGCTGCTCGTCGCCAGCGCCTTTGACATGCTCGATGGCGCCGTCGCCCGCGCCTCCGGCCAAACGACCCGGTTCGGCGGCTTCCTCGATTCGACGCTCGATCGGTACTCGGAGTCGGTCGTCTTCCTCGGTCTGCTGATCTATCTATTGGACACCGACGACGCCAAGACAGGCTCGATCCTCATCTTCATCTCGACCGTCGGCGCGCTGCTGATCAGCTATGCCCGCGCGCGAGCCGAAGCGGCCGGCTGGAAGGCCTCGGTCGGTCTCCTTGCTCGGCCCGAGCGCGTCGTCCTCCTCGCGGTCTGCCTCATCATCGGCAAGCCGCTCTGGGCACTCTGGGTGCTCGCCGTCGCGACGCACATCACCGCGATCACCCGGATCGTCCACGTCTGGCGGCTCTCCCAGAGTGAGCCCGCCCGGTCCCGCTGAGATGCGCCGCCTGTGACACACGATCCGATGGACAACCGGCCAACCTCCGAGGAGGCGAACGATTTCCCCGACCTGCCGACCGATGAGGCCGACCTCGCCTCGGCGTCACGCTCGTGCAGCGCGATTCTGATCATGATCGCCGCGCTTCTCTTGCTCCTCTGTGTCGCCTTCGCCGTGAGCCAGCTCACCTAAGCGGCGCCGGTACCTCCCCTTTCCCGCGTAGCGGCGGGCATCGGCAACGGATCCTCCTGGCAATCCCCGGCGTTCTTTGAGACGGCATGGCTGTCGCGGTGGCCAGCATGGCATCGCGCCAACGCGACCCTCGTCAGGCCCGCCTGCACCCGAACGGGCCATGCCATCTGGGGGATAGCTCGGGCGTATCGTCCCGAATGGCGATCAGCCCCATTGGTCATGGGCAATCTGGTGCATCCCGCCTACCATCGGCCTAGGTCAAACGTGATGACTCCAGTGGGTCTCCCACGATGACTCGCTGATACCACGAACGTGTAGAGATTCTGGGGGATCAGACATGAAGCGCATCATCTTCACGGTAGCATGCCTGGTGCTCGTTGCCGTTTCTATCGCGTTGAGCACCGGCGCGGACGCGGCGAGCGCTGGTGGGATGATGTCGATCCAGTCGTCGTACTGGTGCCGCAACTGCTAGTGACGACGGGCCCCTAGTGGGGCGAGACTGAATCCTGTTTCGAGATCTTCCGACCGAGGGGGCCGTGAATCCGTGCCCCCTTCTTCGTCTTGGCGAATGACAATCGGCCTGTGAAGGCTTCGACACGATCACCCGAAAAGGTTAAGATGACCGCACACAGAGTCGATTCCTAGAAATTGCGGTGGTCGGCGTTGATTTACGTGCAGCGGTGAAGGTCAGGCATTAGCGCCAGCGCCGCGGCGGCAAATTTGTCGCCCCTCCGCTGACGAGGGTCGCCGCGAAGAGGATTATGGCAGATCACCCGCAGCCACCTCCGCTCAGGCGCATTACCCAGGTCTACATTGCGTCGAGCGCCGCTGCCGCGCTCTCCACCTTCTTCGCCCTTGTCAGCGCCGCTGAATTTCCAAGCAGCGGCCAGATCGCGCTCGCCCTGGCACTGGCAACCGGCGTAGCGCTTGCCTTCCTCTTCCCCATCAACGCGGGACACCGCGAGATGTTCACCGTCGAGACGGTCGCCGTGATCCCGGCGATTCTTCTCTTCGAGCCCGGCATCGCCATTCTGATCGCCGTGGTCGGCTCGACGGTCGCCATGGCGCTCCGCCCCCTCGCGGCGTGGCTCCCACGAGAGTTGCGGCAGTGGGACCTGGCGCAGGAGATCTTCAATCTCTCGTTCATGACGCTCAAGGTCGCGGCAGGCAGCCTCTCACTCTGGCTGGTTCAGTGGGAGCCGGAGCAGGCGAACTTCTCGTTCCCGACACCCGTGGCGCCCACCATCGTCGCCGGCATGGCCATGTACATCGTCGATCGGATCGGCCTCGCCGGCATCATTGCCTATCAAGAGCGCCTGTCTCTCCCCAGCGTCTTCTCTGACCTCACGCTCGGGGCGCAGCCGGTCGAGCACGTGCAATACGTGGCGCAGCTCGGTATCGGGCTCCTCGCCGCGACGGTCGCCGATACGTATCCCTGGGCGCTCCTCCTGCTCCTCCTCCCGTTGGCCTCCGTCTACGCGGCGCTGCAACGCCATGTCGCGATGCGCCGCCGAGCGGAGGCGAACTTGGCCGCCGCGCAAGAGGTAGCCGATCTCGGCAGCCTGGACTGGGATTTGCGCAAAGATGACCAACGTTGGTCGAACGCCCTGTACCACCTCCTCGGCCTCGATCCCACGACTCCCGCCACGGTCGAGACATATCTCAAGCTCGTCCATCCTGACGATCGCCCAGCCGTCGCCGCCGCGCTCAACGCCGCCCGCGCGGGGACTGCCTACGCGATTGACCACCGGATCATTCGGCCGGACGGCGAAGAGCGCATCCTCCACTCGCGCGGCGAAGTCGTCCTCGGGCGCGACGGCAGGCCAGCCCGGATCGTCGGGACGCTGCACGACATCACGGAGCGGAAGCGGCTCGAGGAGCGGCTCGCCCATCAGGCGTTCCACGATCCGCTGACGGATCTGCCGAATCGCGCGCTGTTCCTCCGCCGGCTGGACGAGGCCTTTGACCGCGCCGGCGGGGAGCCGCCGCCCATCGCCGTCCTCTTCCTCGACCTCGACCGCTTCAAGCTGATCAACGACACGCTTGGTCATGAAGCCGGCGACCAGCTGCTCGTCGCGGTCGCCAATCGGCTGCGAGCCTCGGTGCGCCCCACCGACACGGTCGCACGGCTCGGCGGCGACGAGTTCACGATCCTCCTCGAAGACATCACCGAGGACTATGAGGCGGCGCAAGTTGCCCGGCGAATCATCGCGTCGATGACCGAGCCCGTGACGCTACTCGGCTCGAAGGAAATAGTTGTCTCCACGAGCATCGGCATCGTTCGGCCGACGCGCGACCACCTTCGCGGCTCCGATGTCTTGCGCGACGCCGACACGGCGCTGTACCGGGCGAAAGAGGGCGGCCGCAACCGCTTCGCCTTCTTCGACGCGAGCATGGGCGAGGCGGCGCGGGAGCGCGTGGCGCTCGAAGCCGACCTTCGCCGGGCTCTGGAGCGCGGCGAGCTCCGCGTGCAGTACCAGCCGAAAGTCGACCTGGCGACCGGCCGGCCGATCGCCGTTGAGGCCTTGCTGCGTTGGGCGCATCCGGAGCGCGGCTGGGTTTCGCCGCTCGTCTTCATTCCGATCGCCGAGGAGACCGGGCTGATCGGCGCGATCGGGTCCTGGGTGCTGCGGACTGCCTGTCGAGAAGCGGCGGAGTGGAGCCGGCTCTTGCCTGATCCACCCGTGCTCAGCGTCAACCTCTCCGGCAAGCAGCTCTACGATCCTTCGCTCGTGGCCGAGGTCGAGCGCGCTTTGCGGGAGAGCGATCTGCCACCGGCGCGCCTCCGGCTCGAGGTCGCCGAGACATCGGCGATGAAGAATGCCGATGCAACGGCGGCGGCGCTGCAGGCGCTCCAGAAAATCGGCGTGCGCGTCGTCATCGACGACTTTGGCACCGGCAGCTCCTCGCTGAACTCCCTCCGCCGTTTCCCGGTCGAGACGTTGCAGCTCGACCGCTCGCTGGTAGCCGCGCTCGGCTGCAGCGAGGAGGCGACGACAATCGCGCAGGCAGTCGTCGGACTCGCGCACGGGCTCGGTCTGACGGTGATGGCGGAAGGCGTGGAGACGCCCGAACAGCTCGCGCTCCTGCGATCGCTTGGCTGCGAACAAGCGCAGGGCAACCTCTTCTGCCCGCCCGTCTCCGCTGACGAGATCCGCGAATACCTCACCGCTCCGGATGCGTGGCCGCCGCCACCCATGCCCGACGCCGCGGCCGCCGAGCATCACGCTTCCACCTGATTCGGCAACGCGAGGGTAGCCTGGATTGCGCCGCGCGTCATTCCAGGTATGTCCGGATTCGTACACTATGCCGAGGAACAGCACAGCTCCGCGCGCCGAGCGCGGCCCCGCTGACCGGAAAGGACGGTACCCATGCGCAGCGGAAGGACCGTTTCATCCTGGCTCGTCGGCATCGGGCTCATCGCCGCCTTGGCCCTCGTCATGATGCCCACCATCGGAGCGCAGGCCCAGGAGGGCTGGCCCCTCATGGTGGTCAACGACGAGGCGACCGCGAACCCGGATCTCGTGGCTGTAGAGATCAGCGTCGCTGACGGTATGGAGTCGCCAGGCACGACGGTCATGCTCCCACCTGGCTTCACCATCGAGCTGCTGGCGACCGGGCTGAACGATCCCCGCTTTATGGCGATCGATCCCGAGGGCAACCTGCTAGTAGCCGGTCGCGGCGACGGCGCGATCTACCGCTACGAGGCCGACGATAATGGCACGATCGTCCCGAGCGCGACGCCGCCAGAGCCGCTGATCACCGGGCTGGACTCACCCTCCAACGTCGCGCTCTACGAGGTTGATGGCATCCTCTACCTGTACGTTGGGGAGACCAGCCAAGTCTCGCGCTTCCCCTACGACCCGAATGGGCCGGTCGGCGAGGGTGAGGTGGTCATTCCCGATCTCCCGTTCAGCGGGCACTCGACGCGCACGGTTGCCTTTGGGCCAGACGACAAGCTGTACCTGGCCGTCGGCTCCTCCTGCAATATCTGCGACGAGGACGACGAGCGGCGCGCGGCGGTCCTGCGCTACAACCCGGACGGCAGCGGCTACGAGATCTTCGCCTGGGGACTGCGCAATCCGGTCGGGCTCGCCTTCCAGCCGGACACGGACCAGCTGTGGGCGACGGTCAACGAGCGGGACAATCAGGGCAACGAGATCCCGCCGGACCTGGTGACAATCGTCGTCGAGGGCGCGAATTACGGCTGGCCGGCCTGCATGCCGCCGGACGGAACTCCCCAAGAATCAGGGGTCGATTGCTCCGACGTGACGCCGCCGACAATCGGTATCCAGGCCCACTCCGCTCCCTTGGGCCTCGCCTTCGCCACCAGCGACGCGCTCCCGGAGGAGATGCAGGGTGACCTCTTCGTCGTCCAGCACGGATCGTGGAACCGCGAGCCACCGGCCGCGCCGAAGATTCTCCGTATCGACTTCGAGGATGGCGAGCCCGTTGCCGTCATGGACTTCGCCACCGGCTGGCAGCTCGAAGATTGGAGTCGGTGGGGCCGGCCAGCCGGTATCGTCGTCGCTGCCGACGGCAGCCTGATCGTCTCCGATGACGACGCCGGCGTGCTCTACCGCATCAGCTACACCGGCTAGCGGCGGTTAGCCCTTCGTCGCGCCCGCGGTGAGCCCGGCCACATAGTGGTCGACGAAGAAGGAATAGGCAACGGCGACCGGGACCGAGCCCAAGATGCCCGCTGCCATCAGCGAGCCCCAGAAGTAGACATCCGCACGGATCAGGTCGCTGACCGTCCCGACCGGAATCGTCTTCATCTCGCCGGAGCCCATGAAGACGAGGGCGTAGAGGAACTCGTTCCAGCCGAGGGTGAAGCAGAAGATGCCGGCTGAAAGGAGGCCGGGCAGCGCCAGCGGCATCACGATCTGCCACATCGCTTGAATGCGGCTCGCCCCGTCCACCAGCGCCGCGTCTTCCAGCTCCCGGGAGATGGTGCGGAAGTAGCCCATCAGGAGCCAGCTGGCGAACGGAATCAGGAACGTCGGGTAGGTCAGGATCAGCGCCCAGTAGCGGTTATAAAGCTGGAACCGCGAGATCACCTCGGCCAGCGGGATGAAGAGCAGCGTCGGCGGGACGAGATAGGCAAGAAAAACGGCGGCGCCGAGGAAGGTGCCGCCGCGGAAGCGGTATCGCCCAAGGGCGTACCCAATCAGAATGCTGCAGGCGAGGGACAGGATGGTCGCGCCGACCGTGACGACCATCGTGTTCTTCGTCCAGGTCCAGAAATCGGTCTCCTCAAAGAGATACCGGTAGTGATCGAGGGTCACGCTGTAGAGCAAGAACGGATTCAGGTCCGTTTCGAAGAGATCCGTGTTCGGCTTCAGCGAGACCACCAGCATCCAGTAGAACGGGAAGAGCAGGAAGACGGCGAAGAGCGCAAGCGGCACGTAGAACTGCCAGATGCGCGACCAGAGCCGGTTCTCGCCCACGATGTTCATGGATCACCTCTCATCTGTCGCCATTCGCCCGTTCACTGAACGCCGCGCCGGCAGTACGCAGCCTGCCCGCCGTTAGTCCTCGCGGCGGACGTAGCGCAGGAGCAAGATGGCGCCGAGCGCAAGGGCGGGGAACATGTAGAGCGAGATCGCCGCCGCTTGTCCGAGATCGGTTGCGCCCATACCGATCTGGTAGGCGTAGGTGCCGAAGACGTGCGTCGTATTGGCCGGTCCGCCCTTTGTCAGGACGTAGACGAGCTGGAAGTCTGAGATCGTCCAGATGATCGAGAAGAGCGTCGCGATCAGGATGATCGAGCGGATGACCGGCAACGTCACCGAGAAGAAGCGCTGGACCTTCGACGCTCCGTCGAGGGCGGCCGCCTCGTGCAGCTCATTCGGAACGGCCTGCAGCCCGGCGAGGATCGTGATCGCGAAGAACGGAATGCCGCGCCAGATATTCGCGATGCAGAGAGAGATTCGGGCGTTCCAGGCGCTACCGAGGAAGTTGATGTTCTGGTCTATCACGCCCAAGTCCTTCAGCACCCAGGAGATTGGGCTGAGAACGCCGTTGAAGAGCATCAGCCACGCGAGGCTGCTGAGCGCGGTCGGGACGATCCACGGCAAGAGCAAGCCAGCGCGCACGGCCCGGCTCAAGCGGAACGGCCGATTCAACAGCAGCGCCAAGGCCAGACCGAGCAGCAATTTGAACGGCACGGTCCCGATGCCGTAGATCGCCGTGTTCCGCACGGTCTGCTGGAAGACGGAGTCGTTCCACAGGATGCGGTAGTTCTCCAGGCCGATGAAATTGGCCCCGGGCCAACCGAGCATCCGGTCCGTCATCGAGAGATAGATCCCGAGGAAGAAGGGATAGGCCATGAAGAGGAGGAGGATGGACCATCCCGGGATCATGTACAGGTAGGCGAGGGTGCTCTCGCGCTGGATGAAAGTCGTCCGACGCCGGGGGGTCCGCAGTGCCTCGGCGGCGACTGGAGTTCGGACTAGAGCCATGCGATTTCCCCGTCACTCGTGGCGCGCCCCGCGAGCCGATCGGCCTGGCCCGAGGATGCGGCGCCGGGTCGGGCGCGACTCCCGCTCATCCCGCTGAGGGGATAACGGGAGCCGCGCCACAATGCGGCCTGCGTCCAGCTATCGGTTAGCGGCCGTAGATCCGCTCGAGCCGATCGGCGCCCCATTTGATCGCGGCTTCAGCATCTCCATCCTGAACCGCGCGGGCGAAGGTATCGACGATGATGTACTCCGCGAAGACGCGCGCCGCGTTCTGGTTCGCCGGTCCGGCATAGCCCTTGTTGCGGGCATAGGTAGCCACCTCGGCGTACGGCGCCAGCTTCGGGTCTTCCGTGTAGACAGGCAGCTCGATGAACTTCGGCGTCGGCGGGATGATGTAGCCCTCGTACACCTCGAGCCACGCCTGGTACTGCTCCTCCGAAGCCCACCACTCCAGGAAGGCCTTCGCGCCCTCGACATTGCCGGAGTAGCTCATGATGCCGAGCGACCGGCTTCCCAGGTTGTTGAACCGGCCGGCCGGTCCAGCGGGATAGCCCGCGTGGCTCATGTCCTCGGCGATCTCGGGCTTGCCGCCTTCCTCCTCCGGTTTGAGCGCGGCGAGGTAGATGCTGTTCCCGTTCAGCGTCGCCGAGATCTGGTCAGAGAGGAAGGCGCTGTTGTTGACGCTATCGTCCCAGGAGAGACCGGTCTCGTCGAAGGCGTCCTTCCACGCCTGGATGAAGATCTTCATCCCCTCGACGAACTCGGGCTGGTTGAACATGACGGTCTTGCCGTCCTCGGCCACTTCCATCGCGCCGTAGGCCCACATGTAGGGATACACGAAGGACGGCGGATCGCCGGGGCTGTGGCCGAGCGCCTGACCGAGCGGCTTGCCCATTGCCTTCAGCTTCTTACCGACCTCGAACAGCTCTTCCCACGTCTGCGGGAATTCTTCCGCGCCGGCTTCCTGGAAATAGCTGATGCGATAGGCGAACGCAGAGGTCGAATTGCCAGTCGGGATGCTATACCACTCGCCGTCAACGGCAGCGGTCTTGACCACCCAGTCGAAGTAGCCGCCCTGCGCCTCGCCGAGCTTGTTCGCGAGATCGTTGACCTCGACCATCGACTGGTAGTAGAGGTACGGCCACGTGTCCCACAGCTCGACGATGTCCGGCCCGGACTTGGCCTGTACCGCCGCACCGATCTTCGGCTGGAGGTCTGGCCAGTTGACGAAGTCCAGCGTCATCTCGACGTTGTTTTCCTGGCCCCACTGCTGAGCCTGCTGGACGAAGAAGTCTTGCGCGGCCGGGACGAAGTAGGTCGCGGCCAGGATGGTCAGCTTCGTTCCCTGGAGGACTGCCGGAGCGCGTCCGAAACGCGGCCCGGGCGCCGCGATGGCGGAGCGGTCAAGCGCCGCGGTGACGGCCGGAACGGATAGTCCGAGCGCAACAGCTCGCCGCAATACCTGGCGCCGGGAATAGCGAAGCCGCGTCGCCTCCTGTAGCAGACGAGAGATCCGTTCGTCGGTCATCTGACATGCCTCCCTGCCGCACCTAAGGACTCTCCAGCGAGTCCCCGAACAACACGGCGCCGCAACGGTCCGAGCAAAGGAGATACTCAGGATCCACTCACCCCAGGCTGTGGACGCATTCCTCCTCTACGTTGACAACAGTTGCGGCTGGCTCCAATTGTACGCACGTGGTGCATGGTTGCACAATTCGGTCTAGCGGCAAATTGCCTCGCGCCCAAATTGAGCACCCGCCGGAGGCCCCGCGCTGCCGCTCCCGCCAAGCTGTGGTACCGTGCACATCTGCGTTTGCCTGCCCATTGGCGGCGTAAACGCAGCGAATACGCGCCTATTGGACCGAGAAACGAGGAGGAGCAGACGGGATGTACGATGCGAACGGATCACGCCATCCCCTCCGCGCGCTGATCGGCCTGACGATCATGGCGCTGCTCGGCGCGCTCCTCACCGCCCGCGGCGCTCCTGTCGCCGTTCGCGCGCAGGAAGCAACGCCGGAGTCACCTGCGCCGTCCGCGGATCTCCCCCCGACGCGCGAGCAGGTGATTGCCCAGGGGCTGGCGATCTTCGATACGGAGCCGGCGATTTGGCGCGTCACCGAGATCGAGCCGCCGTCCGAAGAGGATGCCGCCTCGTTCGTTGGAGACGTCTCCTTCACGCTGCAGATCTCCGGCGCGACCGTGATCCGGAACGACGTCACCCTCAAGCGCGCGCGGTTGGAGCCCGGTGAGGCGTACTTCATGTCGGCTGGCGATCCCTACACCCGGTACGCCGTCACCGACAATAGCGTCATCTGGATCATTGATTACCTACCGCCGGACGCCGACGAGATCGAGGGCGGCACCGTCGTCTTCGAGACCGAGCCGATCGAGCGATTCCCACCGGGCACGCGCGATATGGAGCTGATCCGGAATGTCCTGCTGCCCGGTGAGGCGGCGCCGTATCCGTCGCACCAGCGAGAGTCCATCATCCTCGTGACGGAGGGGACTGTCGACGTCGGCGGCACTCAGCTCAACGCTGGCCAAGGCCTGATGGTCCTCGAGCGCCCGGTGATCACGAACGCGGGCGATGGACCGGCGTCGTACGTTGTGGTCGCCATCGGCGCGCGTGTCCTCAACCCCGGCGAGCGGACGAGCAGCGGGGATGAGGACGAGGAAGAAGCGACGCCGACTCCCGAGCCGGAGGCGTCCCCGGCCGCCGCATCGCCGACGCCTACGCCAGAGCTGGTGCCCAACGCGGACGAGGATGGCGATGGCCTGACGAACGCGGACGAGCAGCAGCGCGGGACCGATCCGTTCGAGGCTGACACCGATGGCGACGGCTTGGACGACGGAGCCGAGGTCAACGAGCACCAGACCGATCCAACCAACGCCGATACCGACGGGGATGGTCTCGAAGACGGCGCGGAGGTCAACTCGGCCGGAACGGACCCCAACAACCCAGACACGGACGGCGATGGCACCAGCGACGGTGACGAGGCGCTCGTCTTCGGCACCGATCCGACCGACCCGAACGACCGCCCGTAGCCGTTAGCTCATCGGCTAAATTAGCGCTCCCCATGAGCGTGGCGACATGCGCGTGGGGAGCGCTGACGCGTCTGGCGCTATGAATTGGCGCTCCGCGATGCGGCGTCGTACGCGCCCGGATTCCGCAAGGCAGGGTCACTGCCCGGCGTGCCAGCCGTCGCGAGCATCATCTGGCCGAGCTCATCAACGCTGGGAATGTGAGCCTTCTCGAAGAGGTGGAGGATCTGGCCGCGATCCATGACCGCGATGCGATCAGCGACCGCATGGGCAAATGCCAGGTTCTGCTCCACCAGCAGCACCCCAATGCCGTGCTCGCGCAGGCGCTGGACGACCTCCCGCACGGTCTCTACCAACAGCGGCGCGAGTCCCTCGGTCGGCTCATCCATCAGCAACAACGAGGGATTGCCAGTGAGCGCGCGAGCGATCGCCAGCATCGACTGCTCGCCTCCGGAGAGCGTCCGCGCAAGCGAGGCACGACGTTCCCGTAAACGCGGGAAGATGTCGTAAAGACGCTCGGCGGTGAATGATCCCTGGGAGCTCGGCGGCACCAAGAGCAGGTGCTCTTCCACGGTCAGGGAGCGGAAGATGCGCCGCCCCTGCGGCACAAGCGCGAGCCCGAGCGACCGCCGGTCGTGTGGCGGGCGGTGCGTCAACTCGACGCTCCCATACCGGATCGTGCCGGAAGAGATCGGTACCAGGCCCATGATGGCGCCCATCAGGGTCGTCTTGCCGACGCCGTTGCGCCCGACGATGGCGGTGACCATGCCGGGCAGGGCCGTCAACGTGACGCCCTGGAGGACATGGCTCAGCCCGTAATGGGCATGAACGCCCTCGATCTCGAGTGGCTGCCCGTCACCCGCCAAGGTAGACCTCCTTGACGATCGGATCTTCACGTACGAACCGCGCGGGACCGTCGGCAATCCTCTCGCCGTGAGCAAGCACGGTCAGGTGCTCGGCCAAGTCGAAGACGACGCCGAGATCGTGCTCGATGAGGACGATGGTCAGGTCGGCGGGCAACCGCTGGATCAGCGAGACCACCGTCCGCGTCTCCGCCGCGGACAGGCCCGCCGTCGGCTCATCCAGCAGCAGCACGCGCGGGTTCGTGGCGAGCGCGACCGCGATCTCGAGTTGCCGCTGCTCGCCATAGCCGAGCGAAACGACCGGACGGTCGGCGAGATGGCTGAGACCGAGATCCGTCAACAACCGGTCCGCTCGCTCCGCCACCTCACGATCGGCCGCCGGTCGCCAGGCGCCGCGGTGGCGACGGAGAGCGGGCAGGGCCGCGAGCACGACGTTCTCCCGCGCGGTGAGCGACGGAAAAAGGGACGTGATCTGAAAGGTTCGCGCCAGGCCGAGACTCACTCTGGCATGGGGAGCGAGCCGCGTAATCTCTCGCCCGGCCAGCAAGACTCTCCCGCTTTGCGGCATGATCATCCCGGTGATCGCATTGAAGAGCGTCGTCTTGCCGGATCCATTCGGCCCGAGGATGCCGTGACGACTGCCGGCCCGGACGGTGAGGCTGACATCAGCCAACGCGACGATGCCGCCAAAGCGGACGGTCAAGTTGTCGACGGTCAGCGCGGACTCGGTCATGGCGCGGATTCCAAGGCAGCCTGGCGGCGCGGCCGGCGCCACCGGCGTCGTAGCACACCGCCAATCGAGGCGATTCCGCCGGGCAAGACGAGCACGGCGATCACATACAGCGCGCCGAGCACCATCGGCCAGCGCTGGGTTTCGCCGGTCAGGTAGGTCCGCACGATGTGAAGCGCGCCGCCGGCGGCAAACGGCCCCCACAGTGATCCGGCTCCGCCGATCACGACCGAGAGGAGCAATTGCGCGGAGAGACGCCAATCGAGCGAGCCGGGCCCGACGAAGCCATTGAAGAAGGCACTCAGCGCGCCATAGACGGCCCCAGCCGCGGCCGCGACCACGAACGCGACCACTCTTCGGGCGGCGACGTTATAGCCGAGCGCTAGCATGCGCCGGTCGTTGTCCCGGATGCCCTGCAGGCTCAATCCCACGGGACTCGCCGCAAGCCGGGCGATCGCCAGCGTCAGGATCGTCGCCACCAGGAGCGTGAAGAGATAGAAGCCGTCCGGCGAATCGAGATCCCAGAAGTCGAGGCCGAGCGACGGCCGGCGGATGCCGGGCAGGCCGTTCTCGCCGCCGGTAAACTCGCCGCCGCGCGTCGCCAAACCCCAGCAAACCTGCCCGAAGGCGAGCATGACCGTGAGGAACGTCAGCCCACGCGCGCGAACCGCGAGCGGCGCGAAGGCGAGGGCAATGGCGATTGTCGCGAGGATGCCGAAAGCGGCGGCGAGCCAGGGGTTCCAGGACCAGCGCGTCACCCCAAGCGCCACGCCGTAGCCGGCAAGCCCGAAGAACGCTCCGTGCCCAAGCGACGGCATCCCCGTCCGCCCGACGAGAATATCGAGCCCGAGCGCCGCGCCGCCGAAGATGATCGCCTGCGTCAAGAGATTGGTCCAATAGACGCCGAAGAGGAGCGGCGCGCAGGCAAGAATCGCCGCCCCCAGCAAGACGATGAGCTCTCCGCGCCCGCGCATCGGTCCCCCTCACTCCAAGGCACGGCCGAAGAGACCGGTCGGCCGCAACAGGAGGATGAGAATCACCGGGGCGAAAATCGTGAAGTAGCTCAGCTCCGGGAACTTCGCCTTGGCGAAGGCATCGAGCAGCCCGACTGCCATGCTCCCGACGAAGGCGCCGGTCAGACTCCCGATCCCGCCGACCACCACCACCACGACCGCGAGGAGCAGGACGTCGAACTCGAGGCCGATCGAGAGGCCGAGAACCGGCGCGCCGAGGACACCAGTCGCGCCCGCCAACGCGGCGCCGGTGGTGAAGACGATCGCAAAGACGCGGTCGACGCGGATACCCATCGCGGTGGCGATGGCGCGATCATCGACGCAGGCGCGGACGATCGCGCCGAGGCGTGACCGCTCCCATAAGAGCCAGAGGAGAACTCCTGCCAGCCCCGCGAGGACGATCAGGAAGAGGCGGTAGACCGGATAGTAGACGCCGAAGACTTCGCGCGATCGCTGCAGCGCCTCCGGCGGCCGAATGCGCTGCGGCTCCCCCCCCCAGATCCACAGAATCGCGTTTCCCAGAATGAAGGCGATGCCGAGCGTCAGCAGCACCTGATTGAAGGGCGAGCGGAGCAGCGTCCGCGTGAATGCCTGCTGAATTGCCAGCCCGAGCAGCCCGGCCGCGACCGCCCCGGCTAGCAAGGCCAGGAGAAAGCTTCCGGTCTCTTCCCGCACGGTCAATCCGACATAACCACCGAAGAGGAAGAGGGCGCCATGAGCAAGGTTCAAAATCCGCATCAACCCGAATACGACGGTCAGCCCACTCGCGACGAAGAAGAGGAGCGCCCCTGTCGTCAAGCCATTCAACGTCTGAAAGATCCAGAATCGCACCCTGACCCCCGGCCCTCATCCCACACTTCTCCCCTGCCATAGTGGGTGGGGAGAGGTTGGGAGAGCTGCTGTCTAGGTCGAAGCGTTGTCGTCGCCCGGCTCGGCGCGCCGGTCGCCGAGCCGGGCGCGAGCGTGGGTGAGAGGGTCGCCGCCCAGGGAAGCGGCACGGCGACCCTCACCGCCCTTACGGCGTCCAGTCTTGCGTCACGTTCTCGACGGTCTCCAGCACCACCTGCGCCAATCCCTCGTCCGTCTCCTCGACGCGGGTGATGTAGCAGGTGCGGACCGCCTGACCGCGCTCGTCGAAGGTGAGCGGCCCGGCCGGACCAGTGACCTGCGTCGCGGCGAGCGCATCGAGCAGCGCCTGCTTGCCGCCACCGCCCGCGGCGCGGATCGCCTCCGCGATGACCAGCGCGCAGGTGTACCCCTCCTCGACATAGACGCCCGGCAGTCCCTCATTGCCGGCGGCCTGGTAGGCCTCGATGAACGCTTGGTTCTCCGCTGTCTCCAGCGCCGGGGTGTAGGCGCCGGCCTGTATGAGACCAATCGCATCCTCACCCATTTGATCCAGCACGCCAGCCGTGAAGTAGTCCGCCGCGACAACCTGCAGGTCCGGCGTCAGCCCGAATTCGCGCAGCTGCTGGACGAACGCGAGCGCGCCGGGGCCGGCGAAGAAGGCGTACAGCACATCAACGCTGCCGGGATCGACCTGGCTGATGAACGGGCCATAGTCGGTCGTGCCCAGGGGCGGCTTCTGCTGAGCCACGACCTCGCCGCCCGCGGCCGCAAAAGTTTCCGCGAACCCGCCAACGCGCTCCTCGCCGACCAGGAAGTCCCAGGCGAAGGTCGCGGCCCGTTGCTTACCGAGGCGCTCGGCCGTGTACCAGCCGAGGACGCGGTCCTGCTGCCCGTTCGCCATCGCTGTCCGGAATACGAACGGGTTGCGGTCCGGGCCGGTCACGACGCGCGCGCCGCCGACGGTGACCACTAGCGGCACCTGCTCCTGGCCGGCGAAGTCCGCCAGCGGCGGCACGACCGCGGAGTTGACGGTTCCCATCAGGAGATCTACGCGCTCCTCCTGTACGAGCCGGCGCGCCTGATCGAGCGCCTGCTGCGGATCTCCCGCCGTGTCAGCGAAGACTAGCTCGATCGCCGTGCCGTCCACGGCGTTGCCGATGCCATCGAAGTACAGCCGGATGCCGGTGTTGACTTGCTCGCCAAAGACCGCGAATTGTCCGGTCGTCGGGTTCAGCACGCCGATCTTGAACGCTCCGGCGGGTGCGGGCGTTCCCTGCGCGCGAGCACCCGCCGCCGGGAGCAACGGGCTGAGCGCCAACATTGAGACGAATCGTCGTCGGTTCATCTCGCGCTTCTCCTTCCTGCAACATTCGGTCAGCGCCCCGGCGGGATCGACAATGCTCGCCGATTCCGTCAGCCGGCAGAGCCGTCCATGAGCGCCTTGCGAGTCGCGACCAGCAGGCGGCCCCGCCGCTGCTGCAGCTCCTGGATCTTCTCCGGCGTGTAATCGAAGAGACCGCCGCCCGTCTTGATGCCGAGCCTGCCTTGCTCCACCTTCTTCGTGACCGTCTCGCTAATCCCGGTGCTATTGGAGAGGTCTTTGTTGAGGTAGCTCGCGACGGCGGTGTAGATGTCCAGCCCGGCCATGTCGAGCAGCTCCAGCGGCCCGATCACGGCCAGCTTGTAGCCGATGCCCCACTTCGTGATGGTGTCGATCGCCTCGGCGCTGGCGACGCCCTCATCGAGGAGATGGAGCGCCTCTCGCATGATCGCGTAGAGGATCCGGTTCTCGACGAAGCCCGGCACGTCGCGGTCAACACGGGCCGGGACCATGCCGATCCGCTCCGTTATGCGGACGGTGGTCTCCACGGTCTGTGGATCGGTCCGCTCCCCCTTGATCACCTCGATCACCGGGATCAGGTGCGGCGGGTTCGACCAGTGCATGCCGACGACGCGGCCGGGCGTCTGGACCGCCTCGCCGAGCTTGGTGATCGGAATGCCGGAGGTGTTCGATGCCAGCACGGTGTCGGGCCGCACGAGACTTTCTAGCTGGCGGAAGACATCCAGCTTGATCTCGAGCTTCTCCGGCACGGTCTCGACGACGAAGTCCGCGTCCCGGACGGCCTCGGCGAGATCGGTCGTCATGGTCAGGCGGCCCTTGCCAGCCTCAGCGTCCGCCTCGGCCATGAAGCCGCCGCCGATGAGCGTCTTGTAGACGAAGTCGATCGTCCCTTTCGCCTTCTCGATCTGCTCCGGCTTGATGTCGAAGAGCCGGGTCGTGAAGCCATGACGCGCGAACGTCGCCGCCATGCCCGGCCCCATCGTGCCGGCTCCGACCACTGCAACAGTCTTGATCTCGTCTCCCGTCATGTCCTTCCTCCTGAACCGTCAGATCAATTGCCGATCGCCAATCGCCGGTGGTGGACAGCGAAGCGGTAGGGGCCGGTGTCGGGCCGCCATAAGCCGGCTCGCGGCGATCGGCCGCATGCTCAATGCATCGAAATGCCGCCGCCGATGTTGATGGCGGCGCCGTTGATGAAATCCGCCTCATCCGAGCACAGGAAGACGATCAGGCCGTTGACGTCTTCCGGCTTTTCGAAGCGACCGATCGGCGTGTGGCTCAACACGTAGTCGAAGTGTCCCTGCGGGAATGCGGCGCGGGTTCCCGGCGTATCGAGCAAGGTCGGCGTGACGTAGACGGCGGTGATCCCCTCGCGGCCAAGCTCATTGGCAATCGCGCGCGTGAAGGCCAAGACGGCTCCCTTGCTCGCGACGTAGTGAGCAAAGCCGGGCGTGCCCATCCAGACCGTGTCCGACCCGATGTTGATGATCTTGCCCTTGCCCGCCTTGCGCATGACCGGCACGACCGCCTTTGTCGCCAGGAACGTGCCGTCGACATTGACGCGCATGCGGGTCCGCCATTCGTCGTAGGTCAGTTGGTCCCACGGGCAGGCGGTGAAGATGCCGGCGTTGTTGATCAGCACGTCGATTCGCCCGAACGCACGCTCGGCTTCGGCCGCCATCCGCTGGGTGTCTTCTTCCGAGGTGACATCAGTGCGGACGAAGAGCGCATCGCCCTTCTTGCGAAGCTCCGCTTCCAGGGCGCTGCCATCCTGAATGTCCGCCATCACGACCTTGGCGCCTTCCTCGACCAGGCGCCGGGCCAACGAGGAGCCCATCTCACCGACGCCGCCGGTGATGATGACCACCTTGTCCTTCGCGGTAATTGGCATAGTGATGCCTACTCCCCCGGTTCCTCCCACGCTAAGAGGAGGCATGTGCCGCGGGCTCGGTCTGTGCCGCTCCCACGGCCGCGTCGTCCCAATCCGCCAACGCGGCCATTGCCGCGCCAACTCCCGCGCCGAGCTGCACCGGCCAACCGTGGTCGGCGAGGGCGCGCTCGAAGATAGCGAGCTGCGCGGCCAGAGTCGTCGGATGCGCGGCCATCCCCATATGGCCAAGGCGGATGAGCTTGCCGAACAAATCGCCGTAACCTGGCGAGATCATGACGCCGTACTTGTGGCGCATCGTGCCGCGGATCTGCTCGTCCGTCAGGCCCTCCGGCATGGCCACCGCGGTGACGCAGGACGCGGCGATCTCTTCCCGCGCCGGCCACAGCTTCAGCCCGAGCGCCTTGACGGCCTCGCGGCAAGCGCGTGCGATCGTTTGGTGCCGCCAGACCGTCCGCTCGATCCCCTCTTCCAGCGTCTGCCGTAGCGTCGATTCGAGGGCGTAGATGTCGCTGACCGACGGCGTGTACGGGAAGCGGCCCTGCTCCAGCCAAGCGGCCTTCCAGTCGAGCAGGGACAGGTACGAGCCGCGCAGCGGCTGCGGGCGGCGCTCCATCGCCTCCCAGGCCGCCGGGCTGATGGCCATCAGCGAGAGACCCGGCAGACCGCCCAAGCACTTCTGCGGCCCGGCGACAGCGACATCAATGTTCCATTCCTCCGGGCTCAGGAGCTCGCCGCCCAAGCCGGAGACGGTATCCACCATCGTGATGACGCCGAACTCTTTGGCGACCGCGCCGATCTCCTTGACCGGGTTGTGCGTGCCGGACGGCGTCTCGGAATGCACGACGGAGAGGTACTTGATCCCTGGGTTGGCTTGCAGCGCCTTGCGGACGTCCTCGGGATCGATCGCCTCGTTGTACGGGACGGCGACCTCGATAGTCTCGCCGCCGTATTTATCAATGAAGTCTTGGAACCACTTACCGAAGACGCCGGAGACGAGATTGAGCACCTTGTCGCCCGGCGAGATCAGGCTGGCCGCGGCCGCCTCCAG
>CALGSZ010000106.1 GCA_937901745.1 uncultured Chloroflexota bacterium
GGAGCGGGAGACGGGACTCGAACCCGCGACAACCTGCTTGGAAGGCAGGCACTCTACCAACTGAGTTACTCCCGCGTCGGGCACTGGTGACTACCTGGTCGGGGTGAGAGGACTCGAACCTCCGACCTCAGCGTCCCAAACGCCGCGCGCTACCAACTGCGCCACACCCCGTCAGGCTCGTGACCCTGAAAAAGTATAGGCTCTGGGCTGATTCGGCGTCAATCGAAGCTGCCGCCGGTCAGCCGGCCGGCTTGACGCGATAGACCGTTGTCGTGCCGGCTTGGAACGCGATTTCCAGGCTCTCGCCGACCATCTCATCGAAGGCCGCTAGACCCGCTTCGGAGGCGTAACGCTGACCGTCAAGGATCGTCATGCGCTCCACATCGCCAACGATGATGTACTGCACGCCGTACTTGTAAAGGATCTCGAGCTTTGTTTGCGGATCGGGCGAGTTGTACAGCGTCCGCGCGTCCATCTCTCTCCCAGGGATGTCGGTCGCGTAGCGCTGCTGGTACTCGTGCCGCGCCCAGCCGAGGATGGTTGGTAACCCGGTCGCAATCGAGATGCGGGAGCCGTTGCCCCGGTACGGACCGATGGATGCCTCGGCGATGACCGGCGCTCCCTCGACCTCCGAGTTGAACCAGTCGATCACTTCTCGGTCGCCATCGAATCGTATCGTCTGGCCTTCGAGGTTCGTCAGCGTGCCGTAGCGCATCCAGTCGAGGGCGTTCAGCGTACCAGGCGACGGATGCCCGGGGAAGCGGAGCGCCAGGCGCGGCCCGGTCGCCAGCGCGGGGTAGCTCAGTGATACGAGGATGACAATGGCGGAGATGAGTAGGCCGAAGCGCGCCCAGGCAGCGGCGCCTGAGCGTGTTTCCGGGGGAGTCTGGGGAGATGCTGCCTGGGTTGATTCAGAACCGGTCGCAACGATCCCTACCGTTTGAGCTGCAGGACGGAATGACGTTGCCGTGGCGCGTTGCCATAACTCCGCGAGCAAGGATGCGCCGGCAAGAGCGAGAAGGATCCAGACCTGGTTGTAGAACTTGAAGACGGTGTTCATGCGATACCAGACTGGATCAGGGCTCAGATCGTCTACGACGTAGATCAGCTCCACGCCTGCCATAACCGAAGCCGCGGCCGCGATTAGCACTCCGGTGAAGCGGAGCGCGACCGACGCTTGCTGGAGCCAGAGCATTGCGCCGGCAGTGGCGAATGCGAGGGCGAGACCTAGTACAAGCCGGCCAGCCACGACGGCAGCGACGGCCAAGACCAGCCCCGCGATTCCCGCGAGGTATCCAGGATCGAGTCGCCGCTGTGCGATCCCGGCTGGCCAGAGCGTCGCCACCAAGAGTCCGGCGACTACGAGGATCGCGCCGCGCAGTGCTCCGTCGGCGAGCCAATCAACCCGGTCGCGCGCCGTGCCGGCCAGAAGGAAAGAGCCGCCGACCAACGCCAATGGCAGGGCGGGAAAGGCGAGATGCTCCCGGCGACTGGATGTAATGCTGAGACCGGCAACGACGATGCCGAGTCCCGCGATTGTTAGCAGTCCACCCAGGTGGCTCGCGAACTGCCAGAAATCGGTGGGAGCTCGCGTCCTACCGATCGAGCTGAAGAGCGCGACGTAGTTGCTGTGGAACGGCAGGAACAGGAGGTATGCCATCGCTCCGACCACGGCGGCTACGAGTCCGGCGATTGCGAACCTGACCTGGAGCGAGGGCAGCATCCGAATGGCCAACCAAATCGAGACTACGCCGAGTGCCGCGTACACCGGGACATCCCACGCATTGGTCGGGAAAATGGAGCCGAGGACGAGGCTCAGGAGAAGCAGCCGCACCGCCAGCATCCGGCGAGCGGCGTGACGGGCGGGAGTTTCGCTCAGCGCGAGTAGCGTCAGACGGGGCTCGGCGGCGATCGCGTAGCAAAGCCCTACGGCGAGGACCGTCATCGGCAGCGCCACGACATGGGCATGGAGGTCGGCGTAGAGTCCAGTGAAGTAGGGAAACTCGGTGATCGCTCCGGTTATGGCGCGGCTCGCCGCCCAAGTGAGGCCGAAGAAGCTCACTTGCGGGCGCTCAGGGAACCAGTCGACGATTTGCGCAACGGCGACCAGGTTGCCGATACCGACGATCAAGAGCGCGCCGGCCACTCCAGGAATGACCGGAGAGACGCGCCGCGCAATCGCTCGGCCAAGGGTGGCGGCGACGCTGTAGCCGCAGCTCGCCAGCAGCGCCATGACGGTAGGCTGGGCGAGGTTGAATGCGATCTCCGATGGGATTCCGGTTAGTTTGAAGCAGAAGGCGACGAGGTAGAGGCCGTAGTAGTAGTAGTTGATGTAACCGTCGGAAAACCAAGGATCGTACGGAGGGAAGTGGGCGCTGCGAAGTATGGCGTTGAGGTGGGCGAACTCCATCGGCTTCTCGCCACCCCATTCCGGGTGCCAGGAGTCGGGATTCACCCACCGGAATGCCAAGAAGACGGCGAACACGACCCAAAAGACGGTCTCCCCGCCGATCGCCGCGGATCGCCCTTCAGGCGAAGCCTTGGTCCAGGTCGAACTACGGCGCAATGCCAGACCAGCCGCGAAGACGACCGCGACGCCGACCCAGCACCAGATCACGCGGAAGCTGATCGCTTCGAGACTCGCGCCAAGCCAAATCACGTAGCCAGCGATCATGAGCGCGAGGAGCCGGGCAAAGCCCAGTCCCCCGTCGGCGAATCGACTGAAAACGAGCCTGGCGATAGGCAGCCCGGCCTGTTGCAATACCACCAAGAGCACGATCCAGACGAGCAGCGCAATCGCGGAGTTGTCAGTGAGGGCGGCGCTCCATCGGGCGTCGTTGACCGTCGGTATCTCGCTCACCGGCTGGTCGAGCATCAAGGTCGGCTCTGAGAGGTGCCGCTCGGGGATGAAGGGCTGGTCGGTGGCGCGAGACATGAGCAGGTCATATGTTGCGCGAGGGACCAGCGAATTCTTGCGATAGATCAGGACGCGCGGGTGATCGTAATTGAGCAGGGATTCGTCCGCGTCTTGGTCGTCGAATGCGAGGCCGAACAGGCCGGGAGCGCGTCGAAACTCCGCCGTTAGCTCAAAGCCGAGCTGACCACGCTCCAACAGTTGATAGAACGCGTTCTGCGCGGGGTACCGCCAGGGCAGCGCCTCGATGCCACGCTGGACTCGGTTGGACGCGAGAACGAGATAGTCGGATCGCTCCAGCGTTTGGTAGAGGTCGTCCGCGACCTCATTAGGCGGCCGGTCGAGATAGAGCTCGACTGGGGCGAATTGATACTGGAAATCCCAGGGCGTCAGGCCAATTCCCAGCGGAACGGGCAGCGTCTCGTCCCATGTCGGCATCCCGATGACGCTGCCGCTCGGGACGTGCTCGTAGATCCAGCGAGACGCTTCTAAGCGTGGGTGCCTTCCGGCGTACACTGATGAGAATGACAACGTCCACAGAGCAACGCCGGCGATCACGGCGACGAGCACGGCGGCTGCCCCGGCCCGGTTCCAGTACCGAGCGCTGAGAGCGCGCAAGCGCTCGATTGCCAGGCCCCCTGCGATCGCGAGGACCGGCAGGATCGGCGCCGTGTACCGCACGAACTTCGTCTCTGGAAGCATTACGACCAGGCCTTGGAAGAGCAGCCAGGCGGTAAGGACGATCAAGACGGAGCTACGCACTCGCAGCGTCTCTCGAGCGAGCAAGATTGCTCCCGCCAAGCACATTAGACCGCTGACGGGCCCCAAGCCCCAGCGCGTCAGCTGGCTAATCTGATACCAGGCAGGGATCGTGCCGACGTACTGGCGCGTGAATGGGACGTCGAGTGACCCGGCGACGATGCGGGACTGCTCCAACAGCTGGTCGATGTAGATTCCTGGCCGAGCCAGGGCGTACGGCTCGAAGAGGGCGAATGCCGCCACCGCGGCGAGCATCGTTGTACAGACCCTCGCGACGGAGCCGCGAAACGTCTGCAATGGCGCTCCACGGGGATTCGTCGAACCTGTCGATAGGAGCGCGGCGATGAGGAGGACCGCGCCAAGCGTCGGCACGCTGCCCTTCGACGCCATGGCGAAGCCGAACGCCACGCCGCTCGCGAGCAGTGACTTGAGGTTGCCGGTTTGCACTGCCGCGATAGCGAAAAGTAGGGAGAGCGCAACGAAAAAGGTTAGCCAGCTATCCGTCGTGTAGAAATGCGCGAGCTGGAATGCGACCGGCGCGAACGCGTAGAGCAGCGCGGAGAGTAGTCCGATGCGTCGGTTGAAGACCCGAACGCCGATCAAATAGACGACGAGGACTGTCAATGTGTCGAAGACGGCGGACAGCACACGGCCGACGAGGTGGATGCGGTTGAAAAACGAGGTCCAATCCGTCCCGGTCACCTCGGTCATGACCGTGGCGGTCAACTTGGTCACGATCAGCGGTAACGCGCCATAGGCGTACCGCATTGCCTCGCCGGTCTCAGGATTGTCCGCGCGTGGGTTCAGGGGAGAGGACGCGGGATCGAGCAGCTGGCCGAAGTCGGGTGGCCAATCGAGACTGATGCGGGTGGTGGCCACATCCGCCACGTGCGCCTCGTCCGGGTGAAGATAGGTTCCTTCGTCCCAATTGAGATTGAAAACGCGTAGGGCAAATGCCGCGCAGAGCAGCACGACCAAAGCGAGGACGGATGGGGACACGCCACTGAGCCGGCGCAGAGGACGGATGGCGACCATATCGCGGGGGATTGTACGTTTGGTGGGCCGGAGGGTCGAGGAACGGCCCGCGCTCCGAGGTGATTGTGAGGGACGCTTGGATGACCGAAAGCGCGAGAATCCGGGTCGTGTTTTTCGGAACGCCGGACTACGCGGTGCCGGCGCTTCGAGCACTCGGATCTGATTCAAGATTCGACGTGGTGTTAGTTGTTACGCAGCCTGATCGGCCTGCCGGTCGGGGCCGAGCGCTCCAACCGCCCGCTGTCAAGGTAGAGGCAGAGCGCCTTGGGCTGACGGTGTACCAGCCGGAGAGCTTGCGGAAGTCAGAGGCGCGGACGCCGCTCGAGGCGGCGCGAGCAGACGTTTTCGTCGTTGCGGCCTACGGCTTGATCTTCGGCCGCAAGACGCTCGCAATCCCTCGTTTCGGGGCGCTCAACTTGCACGCGTCGCTTCTCCCGAAATACCGCGGCGCGAGCCCGGTGGCCGCCGCGATTCTCCACGGTGACAGTGAGACCGGCGTGACGTTGATGGCGATGGATGAAGGCTTGGACACCGGAGCCATCGTCGCAACGATCCGCGTCCTAATCGAGCCGAAGGACACAACGGCGACACTGACGGCGCGCCTTGCCGAGGCCGGTGCTCAGCTAGCAATTGATGCGATCCCACGCTTCGTCGCCGGGGAGCTGCGGCCTGTGCCGCAACCGACGGAAGGTGCGACGCTGACTCGACCGCTCACGAAGGCGGATGGCTGGCTTGGGTGGGATCGGTCCGCAAGCGTGCTAGAGCGGCAGGTGAGGGCGATGTGGCCGTGGCCGCGCGCCTGGACGACGTCGCAAGATGGTCAACTCCAGGTGCATCGAGCCTCGGTCGCGGAGGGCGAGTCCGGCACGCCGGGGGAGATTCGACTGCAGAAGGACGCGCTTCTGGTCGCGTGCGGCGCCGGTTGGCTCCGGCTCGATGTCGTCCAGCCGGCTGGAGGTAAGCCGATGCCCGGACCTGCTTGGGCGGCTGGCCGGCGATTGCAAGCGGGAGCGGTGCTTGGCGCGACTGGAGAGCCGCCAGCACCCCCGCCGTTGATCGTGCCCGTGACTCCCTAGCCGAGGGTGAGGCTAATCGCGGCGTGGTGGACGCCGGAACATCCGATCCAGCCACTGGGGCCGCTGAGGAGGGGGCTCATCGAACATCACCCGTCCTCGCCAGCGCTTCGCCGCAGGGGGCCGAGGTCCGGTGAAAGAGAAAATGATCGGTAGGAACACCAGCGCGGCGGCGATGATCGCTAGCACGCGGGCAACCATCGGCGAGGCATCGCGCAGGAAGTAGGCGACTAACGCGACGACGATGGCACTGACCAAGAACGCGCTTTCGCCGAGGCGGCTCCAGAGGTGTCCAATCGGTAGGGATCGGCCAGCGAGGCGCCAGCGCACCTGTGTCAGAAACGCGCGGAGTCGGTCGCGGATTGTTGGCGGGCGAACGGAGCGAGCGAGAATCTCGTTGATCTCAGCTTCGAGCCGGCTTGACGGTCGTTCGGCGTCGGTAGGCTCGGTACGCATCCCACGGCTCCCAATCTCTTGAACATCCTCCCCTGGCCGTGCCTCGTTGCGCGGCGCGTGATGGGGAATGGACATAAGGCATTATGCTACACTCAAACGGTGTTGGGCCGTCAGTACTGGGCCTCTGTCGCATGTCACACCCACCACTTTCCTCCGCCGACACGCCCCGCGATGCCTGAATCGTTGGAGGGGACCGTGTCTTCCATGCGGTTTACGATCGTTGATGGGACAGGTGCGATCAGCTTTGCTGGTCCGCCGCACGGATTGAAGGCGATTGCCGCCGTCTGTAGCGCGGGCGCGACCGATCACCGGTCGCTGCTCGACGGACTTGCTGGCTACGACGCTCGGCTCGCCAATCACGTGCTCGATGGCCTGGCCGTCTTCGATGAGCACGTTTCGCAGACCAATCCAGCGTCGATTGCCGAGTGGATGAGCGATCCGGAGCGTCCTCGGTTGCAGCCGTTCCGTGTCGTGGACGATGCCACGCGGCAGGCGAGCCTTGAGCCGCGCCGGCTCGGCGTGGTCATCTTCAATCTCAAGGATCGGCGAATCATTCAGATTCAGAACAGCTACGCCGAGCTGCAACGATCCGATCGCGGGCGCATCCGCGTCGACGGGCAGCCGACCCGCCAGTACTACCGATATTCGTTGCCAGACGAGTGGCAGATCCTACCGTGAGTCGGGGCGCTTCGGCGTCTTGCCGTTGCGCGTCTCCGTTCCTCGTCCGCCGGGCGCGGTGCGTCCGAGACGCTCTGCAGGGTTGATGCGCCGCCGTAGGAGGCCGCCGAAGAGCATTCGGCCCATCTGATCGCCGAATCCCTCGCGGGCCAGCTCCGACTGGGTGCCGTGAAGGAGTTCACCTTCACGTGTCGTCTGCGTCGCCCACTCCGCTCGCGTATCGCGGGCCTTGTTGAAGAACTCGGTCAGCTCCTCAGCGGCGCGCTCCTCGGGCTCGGCCAAGGTCTGGCGAAACCACTGCAACGTTTCGATCGTGCCGTCAATCCAGCGAGTCAGGGCCTCGCGGTTCGTGAGGGCGATATCGCGGTGCATCTCGGGGCTGCCGGACGCGAGCCGGGTCATATCGCGGAAGCCGCCAGCCGTCAACGTCTTCATGTCGCGCCAGGAAGGGTCCTTGCCGAGCGTGTTCATGAGCGAGGCTGACAGGACGAAGGGGAGATGGCTGATGCCGGCGACGTAGGCGTCGTGCTCGTCAGGGTCGAGGAAATACGCCTCGGCGCCGAGCGCGGTGATCATGCCGAGCACGTTACGGACAGCGGTCTCCTCGGCCTTGACTGACGGCGTCACGCACCAAGTGGCGCCCTTGAAGAGATCCGCCTCGGCGCCCTCGATGCTCTGCGACTTGCCTGCCATCGGATGCCCGCCGACAAAGCTGACAGTGTCCGGGAGGAACTCTTCCGCCCAGGTCAGCACCATACGCTTCGTCGAGCCGGTGTCCGTGACTACCGCGCCGGCCTTGAGATGCGGGGCAATATCGGAGAACGTCTCCCTCATCGCGCGCACCGGCGTGCAGACGACGACGATATCCGCGTCGTGTACGGCGCGAGCCAGCTCCCACTCAGCGCGGTCCACCGCGTTGATCTTCTTGGCGTAGTGCTGCTGGTCGAGGTCGAGATCGAAGCCCACAACCTCGAGGACGCGAGCGCCGCCTTTGCTTTGTTCCTCGGACCATCGGCGCAGTCCCAGTCCGATCGAGCCGCCGATCAGCCCGAGTCCAATGATTGCCACGCGTTGCATCGGCGATGTCCCTTTCGATAGGCCCACGGGGCGTCGGCTTCTCGTCAGTGACTAGGTACGTGCGCCCGGGAAGCGAGAGTGACGTTAGATTGGCTGAACGGCATCCTCTCGCATCCAGCCCTCGAGCCCGTCTTCCGTTCGGAATCTCAACCAGCGTAAGCCGTCGTCTCCGGTCGCGTCCTCCCCAAGATATTGGAGCGGCGTGCCAGCCTCGAGGATCGCGACGGGATCATTATCCAGGCTCGGCTCCGGCCTGAAATTGGTTCGAGAGTTCGGGTTGGAGATGTGCGTCGCCGTGAACACGTCCGGTGTTGGTGTCGGTGTCGGCGACGGTTCCCGAGTGGGAGTTGGCTCTGCCGTCGGCTCCTGCTCGGGCTCCTCTTCAGGCGGCTCGTCGGCCTCGTCAGTCGCCGCCACCTGAGCCGCTTCATCCGCGGTAGCGGTTGCGGTCGGACGCGGCTGCTCGATTCCCTGTTGGCCGGTGAAGTCGCGGAGATAGGGATCGACCTGGGCGTAGATCCAGGAGAAGCTAACGATACAGACGCCGATCGTCAGCGCCATTGAAATGCCAACGGCCAAACCGGCACGTCGCGAGCGTTGCCGGAGCCGGAAGGTCAAGCCAGGATCGGTCATGGACGCTGAGCTAGAGCCTCCTCACGCGGGGCTGCGGTCAACTCTGGCTGATCGCCTGGCGCGGAGAGGCGAACGCTGGGGAGTATAGCACGGGGGTGGAGGCCGGACGGGGCGCTGGTCACGACATATCCCGTCAGCTCAACAAGACGGGTGTTGCCGGCACAACGCCCCTTTGGCTTACCCACGAAACCAATCAGTCCGCGGCAGCCGCGGTGGTAGCCGCCGTCTGCCTCGATCCAATCGGACAGGTGCCGGTCGGGCAGACGCCGTCCACGATGTGGGCGCGGAACTCCTCCGGATACATCTTCATCATGCCGAGTAGCGGCATCGGCGCCACTTGACCCAGACCGCAGAGCGAGAGTTCGATGATGTGCTTCGACGTTCGCTCGATCAGCGCCAGGTCGCTCAGAGATCCGCGGCCAAAGCGAATACGGTCGAGGATTTCGACGAGCGCCGGGTTGCCGCGTGAGCAGGGAACGCACTTGGAGCACGACTCGAAGCGGTTGAACGCGGTCAGGTACCGGGCAAAGTCAACGGCACAGACCGTGTCATCGAACACCACGAACCCGCCGGAGCCGAGCATTCCGCCCAAGTCGGTCAGCGAGTCGAAGTCAACCGGGCGATCGAGGTGCTCCTCCTTCAGCGGGCCAGCCGAGACGCCGCCGGTCTGGATACCCTTGAATTTGTACCCATCGCGCATGCCGCCCCAGACTTCCTCGATCAGTGTCCGGAGCGTGATGCCCATCGGCACCTCAACAAGCCCCATCGTCTTGAGCTTGCCCTGGACAGTCATCAGCTTCGTCCCGGCGCTCTTTTCGGTCCCGATCGAGGCGTACCAGGCGCCGCCGTTATTGATGATGTCGCGGATGTTGGAGAGCGTCTCGGTATTGTTCGCGACCGTCGGACGCTTCCAGATGCCCTCCTCGACGGAGCGAGGCGGCTTCGTCCGGGGCTGGCCGCGCACGCCCATGATGGAGTACATGAGCGCGGAGCCCTCGCCGCAGATATATGCGCCGCCGCCGGTGCGAACTCGGAACTCGACGTCTTTCCCGGAGCCGAGGACGTTCTTGCCGATCAACCCGAGCCGCTCGGCATCCTGAACCGCCTTGCGGAAGCGCTTGATCGCGAGCGGATACTCACCACCGATGTAGTTGTAGCCGCGCTCCGCACCGACCGCGATACAGGCGATCAGGATTCCTTCGAGAATTCGGTGCGGATCGCCCTCGTGGATGCGGCGGTCCTTGTAAACGTTTGGCTCGCCCTCGTGGCTGTTGCAGACGACGAACTTCGGTGTAGCGCGAGCCTTGCGGCCGCTCTCCCACTTGACGCCTGCCGGGAAGCCAGCGCCACCGCGCCCTCGCAGATTGGCGGCGGTGACTTCGGCGATCGTCTCCTCCGGCGTGAGATCGAAGAGCACCTTGAGATAAGCGCTGTACGCGCCGCGCGCCAAGGCATCCTCGATCGACTCCGGATCGATCACGCCGACGTCGCGGAGGACGATTCGATGCTGATACTTGAAAAACGGGTGCTCCTTGAGGGGAGGAATGCCTTCGTAGGCAACATCTCCGTCTACGCCAACCGCCTTCGACTGGAGCAGGCCAGCGAGGAGATCCGGAATCTCGTGCGGTTCGACGTTGCCGTAGTACACCGTTGGCGCGCCAGGGCGCTTGACCTGGACTTGAACCTCCATCCAGTCGGCGCCGTCCACGCCAACCTGGCGGACGATGATCGGCTGGCCGGCTGCCGCCTGCTGACAGGCGGCGAGCACGTCAAGCGCGCCCTTCGCGATCGACGAGCTGCCGACGCCGACAGTGACGACGGTGTGGTCCCCGTTCCAGAGGGCGTCCCAGCGCGCCTTCGCCCGCTCGACCAGCGCCTCGAACTCAGCGCGGGAGGACAACCGATTCAGCTCAAGGGGTGCATACACTGTCATTTGGCGCTCTCCCCGGATTTCCCGGCGGCAATTGCCCGCTGAATCGCTTCGTTGAACGACTCCACCGTCAGGTTGCCGTAGTACTTGTCGTCGAGCTTGACGATGGGCGCGCGATCGCAGACGCCGAGGCACCCGTTGACCACCTGCACGGTCAATTCTCCATCAGCAGTCGTCTCGCCGTCGCGTATGCCGTACCGATCCGCCAACTCCTGCACCAGCCGACTCGAACCGGCGACGTAGCAAGACATCCCGTGGCAAAGCAGCATGAAGTGGTTGCCACGGGGCTCGGTGCGGAAGTCGGCGTAGAACGTCAAGAGGCCATAGATGCGGTTGGCGGTCGTGCCGAGATGCTCGGCGACGATCTCGGCCGCCTCGAGAGAGACCCAGCCGAAGCGCTCGTTGATCTCCTGCAATGCGCTCAGGATCAACTCCTGCGCTTCCTGGTAATCCCGAGGCTTGAAGTGCGACATGATCTCGCGAACCTCATCGAGGTCGATCTCTTTGCGGTTCGCGGTCGGCGATACGTGTTGCGTCAACTGGACCATCCTTTGTTTGCGGAGGCGCCCTTTGGCCGGCAAACTCCAGGAGCGATCGCCCAATTACCGGGCGGGAGTATAGGCAGCGCTCCGAACCCAGTCAACGCGGAGGCAGGAAAAGACCCGCGCGCGACGTGCGCCGGAGACGACCGAATCAAGCAGAAAACGGGAGAAGATTGACGGGAGCCGGGGTTGCTAAGAGTCCAATTGGCTGAAGAGCTTTCGGAAATCTCCATCAAAGCTCTTCAAGAACTCGTGCATATCGAGCACGTCGTCAATCGTGACCGGCTCGCGAGGCTCGGCGGGCGCCTCGAACTCGCCGGACATCATCCCGTGCTCCCTGCTCAGCCGGCGCAACGCCATGCGCGCCGCGGTCGGATCACCGTCACCCAGCAGCGCGGCCACGAAGCTGCGGGAGTGGCAATCCGTGCAGTGCACCACCATCATCCAGACATCTGGCTTGCGCGAAAGGATCTGGACGTCCTCTGGTGCAAACGGGCGGTGACAAACCGAGCAGCGATGCATCCGCTCCAGAACGATTCTCTTGATCTGACCTTCAGACGCATCCATCGTGAAATCCCTATCGCCGCCGGCAATCAGAGGAACTGGTCATACCCTCAGTTGCCGCGCTTGCGCTCGAAGTCATCCATGTCAAGCGTGTTGATGAACTCCTTGAAGACCGACAGTCGCTCGTCGTCGATGCTCGAGCTGGCTTCGCGCTCCAGGGACGGTGGCGCGGCCGGCTCCTCCTCGATCTCCGGCTCGCTGTCGAGACTCACGCCCGCGCGATCCATCACGGACTCATCAACGAGGATCGGAGCGCCGGTGCGCACCGCGAGCGCAATTGCATCGCTCGGCCGCGAATCGACTTCGATCGTCCGATCAGCGGTCTGGATGACGATCCGAGCGTAGAAGACATCCTGAGAAAGATCGGTGACCAGGATCCGATCTACCCGCGCTTCTAGGTCGCCGATGATCGTCTTCATCAGGTCGTAGGGCAGAGGGCGCGGGGAAGCAATGCCTTGGAGCTCCATCGCGATCGCCTGAGCCTCGAATTCGCCAATCCAAATCGGGAGGTAGCGATCGCCGTGCAGCTCCTTGAGGAAGACAACGCGATTCTGCGTGACGAGATTGACGCGGATGCTCTCAACAACTGTCTCGATCATTGGTTGGCCCCTTCGGCATAGTCCCACCTCCCGGCGGCCCAACGTTGAGAGCGATGATGATGCCACCCGGGACTGCGCCGCCGCCGGCGAAGCTCGGCACCGGCACTAGCATTCTACACCCCGGCATGGTGTGCGCTCAATTGCAGGAATTGGCGCTCAATCTTGAATCTCAGGGTAATCGTAATGAGGAACGAGGCCAAAATCATCTGGCGGCCAATAAGTTAACCACGCTTTACCAATTATGCTATCAATCGGCACCGGGCCGAATATTCGAGAATCGGAACTATTGCGGCGGTTGTCGCCGAGAACGAATACGTGCTGATCGGGAATCTCCCAGACGCATTGTTGTCGGGAACAGTCGGTAATGCCACCCTGAATGTAAGGTTCCTCCAACCGCTGCCCATTGATGTAGACGTAGCCATCCTGACGAATCTCCACGGTCTCGCCAGGAAGGCCGATGACGCGCTTGATATACGGCTTCTCCGAGAAGAGCGGCGGCGTGAAGACGATGATGTCGCCGCGCTCCGGCGGGTGGAAGACATAGACGATACGCTCGCCCTCGCGCTCGATGCCGGGCAGCGCGTCCAACAACGCGTTGAGATCGAAGTGGAAGTAGACGTTGCGATTGACGAGGAGCATTTCGCGGTCGTGCAGGTTCGGCACCATGCTGTTGCCGTCGACGCGGAAATTCAGCACCAGCGCGCGGACGGCAACGAAGATCAAGACCGCGAGAATCAGCGTCTCGACAATTTCGCGGACCGCGCGGCCGACTGTGCGGTTCGCACCGGCCGGTGTCACGGGCATCGGGCCGTCGCTCTCGTCGGTCTCGGAAGTGTCGTGCAACGAAGGCGGAACGCCCGCGTAGCCGTCGAGAGGCGTTCCGTATTGATCGTCTGAGAGCGGTTGCTCTGTCACACGGGGCGCGCCGGCCGCGGCTGACTTATCGTCGTTCGTCATGTCGATATCGTATCCGGCGCGAGGAGCGGCCTTCGAACTGCATGATGCTCGGCATGATACAGAGCGTGAGGAAACACCGACAAGGCGCGGCGACGTACGGGCAGGCACGACACCCGGTACTTTGGGGCTAACTCGCCCATACGGGACGCTCGGATGCTTCCGCCGGGCTAGGGGCGCTCCTACAATGGCTGCCAAGCGAGCGTTCGTTGATGCGCTGGTTGCGCCGCGGTGTGAAAGGATGCGCCGCGTCGAGCCCGAGGGGCGGGATCGCTGCCGTGCCAATTCCGACGGCGAAAACCGAAACGATACTCGTCGAGCCGGGCCAAGATCGCCGCGATGAGTCGGTTGCCCGGCCAGGACGTCCGCATCTCCTCAAGTCGGGAGTCGTCCTCCAGGGCCGCTATCGCATCCTGAACGTGCTGGGCGTCGGCGGCATGAGCACCGTCTATCGCGCCCTCGATCTCAGGTTCACCACTGTCGAGCGGCTCTGCGCCATCAAGGAGATGTTCAACTCGTCGGAGGACCCGAAGCTCCGACAATTGCGTCTGGCCACGTTCCAGCGCGAGGCAGCCCTGCTCGCGACACTGACCCACTCAGCTATCCCGCGCATTTACGACTACTTCGAGCAGCAGGGCACGATTTACCTGGTCATGGAGCTCATTCCGGGGAACGACCTCGAGACGCTCCTAAGTCAGCGCGGCGAGCCATTCGACGAGGAAACCGTCATCGACTGGACCTTGGAGTTGTGCAGTGTCCTGAGCTACCTCCACGGGCAGCAGCCTGAGCCGGTCATCTTCCGCGACCTCAAGCCGAGCAACATCATGCTCCGCAACGATGGTCGCATCGTGCTCGTCGACTTTGGGATTGCCCGCCCGTTCGCGCCCGATCAGAAGGGCACGATGATCGGGACGGAGGGGTACGCGCCGCCCGAGCAATATCGTGGCATCGCCGACGCCCGAGGGGACATCTACGCGCTCGGGGCGACGCTCCACCATCTTGTTACAGGGAGCGACCCCCGGAACGAGACGCCATTCACCTTCGCGCAGCGCCCGCCAAGGCGGCTCAACAACCGCATCTCGCCCGGCTTCGAAGAGATCATCCTCAAATGCGTCCAATACTCGGCCAGTGAGCGCTACCAGACAGCCGACGAGGTAAGGGACGCCCTCCTCGCGCTGAAACAGCGGGCAGCTGGCGGCGCGTCGATCGGCGCGGTGGCGGCTCCGCACAGGGAGCGCTCGGCAGGCTCGCGTCTCCTCGCCGGTCGCGAGGTCTCCCAAGTGACCAACGGGAGCGCAAGCCTCGGCCAAGACCGCGTCGATTGGGTAGTCAGGACCGGCGACGAGGTCCGGTCTTCGCCGTCGCTTGCCGGCGGCGCCGTCTACGTCGGATCGTACGATGGCTATCTCTATGCGATCGACGAGACAGACGGGACGGTCCGGTGGCGATTTCGCACGCGGCGCGGGATCGTCTCTCGGCCGGCGCCGAAGGCGGAAGTCGTGATCTTCGGCAGCGAGGACCGCAACGTTTATGCCGTTTCCCGGCAGTCGGGGCGTGAGGTCTGGGCCTTTCGCACGAACATGCCGGTCCGCTCGTCCGCCGCGACCGATGACCGCGCCTGTTTCATCGGCTCCGATGATGGATTTGTCTACTGCCTCGACCGATCCCGCGGCGCGTCTAAATGGCGCTACCGGACGTGGGGACCGGTCCGCTCGACCCCAGCGCTTTCCGGTGACCTGGTGGTGGTCGGCTCAGACGACGGCTATCTCTACGCGATGCATCGCGAGACGGGCAGTCTCTGCTGGAGGCTCAGCCTGGACGCGCCAATCCTCTCCTCCCCCGCGATCGCGGCTGGTGTGATCGTGGTCGGCGCATCTGACGGGGCGATTCGAGGAATATCCGAGGCGGAAGGGCGGGTACTCTGGACGCACCAGACCGGCAAAGCGGTGATCGCCTCACCCGTCATCGTCGACACCACGGCCTACATTGGGTCAGCAGACGGCTCAGTCTACGCGCTTGACGTACCGACGGGCGCGCTCAATTGGAGAGCGCCGGTTTGCCGCCAGGTGACTGGCACGGCGACGGTCGATGGTGAGTGTCTCTACATCGGCGGGGTTGACGGCGTGCTTTACTGCCTCAATCGCGCCGATGGATCAGTGAAATGGTCATGCGCGGTCGGCGGCCCAATAGTGAGCAAGCCGCTCGTGTCCGCGGATCATCTGATAGTCACGAGTATTGACGGGAACATCTACGCGCTTCACCGGGATACAGGGATCACTGGCGCGTAGCTTCGGGGAGGTCAGACGTGCCAATTACGGCGATCGTGCATATTCAAGGGGAGGATGCCATCCTGGGAGAGCTGGACGACCTCCCGGATCCCACGCACTCCTACGTGGTGCTGCGCAACATCCGGAAGAAGGACGGCAAGCCGGTCTCGTACATCTCCGATGACGCGACCGCCTTCCTCTACTCGTGGCATCGCATCTCGTTCATCGAGCTGCTCGGGGATGTCCCAACAGCCACGGGCGCCCAGAACGGCAAGGCGGCGGGCACCACGATTCTCGGCTTCTTCCGCGAGGACAATCGCTGAGCGGAGTCAATACGGCCGAGGCTCAGGCCACTTGAGGGGTGGTAATACGACGAGCGGAGGCATTGTTGCCCCCGCCGTCTTTCCGGGCTTGGCCCGGTATTCGATTAGATCTCGTCCGGACGGATCTCGCGAGTCTCGACGACCTTCGGCTCCTCAGCCGGGCGAGCCGACGTCTGGTTGGGAAGCGGGTTTCGGAGATCTTCAGATTCCTTCTTGAACTCCTTGATGCTTCTCCCGAGCGCGCCACCGATCTCCGGCAGCTTGCCAGCGCCGAAGATGATGATGACGATCACTAGGACGATCATTAATTCCTGCCAACCGAGGCTAGGCATCGGTCTTTCCTCCTCCGTCGCGCCCGGCATACAGGGACGCGTGTCGCGGCGAACCAGCCTGAGTATAGGGCCGCTATCCACTCTCTGACAACTTTTTCAAGGCTCGTTGATAGCACGAGTATCGGGCCCGAATGCCGTAGATGTTGGAGGAAGGCCGGCGAGTAGGCAGGGCCGCGAGATTGTGTGATTGTGGCTACTAGTCGCGGGGTCGAGTACACTTATTAGCTGTGAATTTGACGGACTCGTGGCACGGCGCCGATTGCGTGTTCGTGCCAAATTGTCGTTTGGAGCATTGATGAGCAGCAGTACGATCCAGCTGAGCGATGACGACGTCCAGCACCTCCTCACTCTTCTCCGCAACGCGAATCAACCCATGACGACACAGCAACTGATCACCGCACTTCGGGCGCGTGGGCAGCAGACCCGCAGCGGCGAGTCCGGCAACGACGAGGGAGCATAGTTTCCAATGGTTTCGACCGAGCAGCCGACGGACGTGAAATTTGCCGGCTCCGAGGAAGAGCAACAGCTTGCCGCAGAGCTGCTGACGCTGATGCGGGCGAAGGGCCGATTCATGGCTGCCGATGCTCCCATCAAGCTGTCGCTCGCCTCGGTCAGTGAGTATTTCGCCCAGACGGGCAAGGATGGCGCCGCCGAGCGGCTCGAGCAGGTGGTGGCGCTGAACTCGGAAGTCTTCGCGATTGAAGAGCGCGACGGCGAACGGTTGATCGTGACGACTCGCCTTGGCCGGGTGCCTCGGGAGCGGGCGGTCGATACCACGCACACTCTCGAAAAGCGCTTCATGACGCCGCTGCCGAAGGTCGAAGCGCCCGAGCGACCGGTGCGGGAGCGGCCGCGCGTCGATCCGTCGTGGGCGCAGCTCGACCGCATGCTGCGTGACCTCGAGGTGGTCGAGCCAGAGGCCGAGCCGATCACCGCGGATGAGCCGTCGCTCGAGCCCGTGGAGGCTGTCGCAGAGGCGCCGGAGGCGGAGATCGAGGAGCCTGCCATTGAGGTGCCGGCCGCGCGGACCATCACGGTGCCGGCCGCTCCGGCGACGGACGTTACCGGCGTCGACGATCTCGACCTGGCGAACGCAATCGCAGAGCGGCTGCGCAGCGATCCTCGGGTCGCGAACTTCGGCGACCAGTGGATGATGGAGGACGCGGTTCCGCGCTTCAGCCGGGGCGACCTGCGCCGGATGCGCGAGTACATCCAGGAGCAGGAGCAGCCGCTCACGGACGACGTGCTGGTTCAGGACGTGCTGGGTGTCCGGCCTGGCTCGCCGACCTTCGACGTCATGCGCTTCGCGGTCAACTACCGGCTTTCGAAGGAGCATCGGGAGTTCGACTTTGTCGGGACCGCGAACCAGCGCTTCTGGAGCATCACCAGCCTTCCGCCGATCGGAACCACGCGGCGCAAGCCGAACGAGATCGGTACGGACTACCGCTTCCTACTCGACGAGCTGCCAGAGGAACCGGCCTATCGGTCGCGGGAGAGCGTCGATCACATCCTGACGTTCTACGAGTTCTACCTTGGTCTCCTGCCGTACGACGCGGAGATGCAGGCGCTCCTGCCGCCGCCGCTCCTGCCGAATCAGCGGTCGGCCGTCCTGACCTTTGAGACGCCGCAGACCTACACGACCTATTTGGTCGAGCTGCGGTACCCGACGCCGAACCGGGGTGGCTTCATCCTCGGTCTCGATGATTTCTTCGCCGAGAATCTCGTTCCCGGCGCCTTGATCTCGATCCGGCGGACTGACAACGACGGGCACTACATCGTCGAGTTCCTGCCCGCTGGCAATCAGAGCGCGCGCCTCTTGGAGCTGGAGGATCGACGCCAGCGATACGTCTTCCGGCCTACGACGTTCTCCTGCGCGGTCGAAGACGCCTTCCTCCTCACCGAGGAGCGTTTCCCGCGCCTGGCGAATGAGAAGCCACTGGATGAGAAGGTTCGCCGCCGGCCGGATTCGGTTGTGGCTGCGACATTCGAGCGGATCGGCCAGCCGATGGAGGAAGGGCCAGGCTACTGGGCTTCGTTTGAAGACCTGTTCGCCGCGGTAAACATCGAGCGGCCGTTCTCCGAGCGGTTCCTCCGCTCCGTACTCGACAACGACGAGACCGGCGCGTTCGCGCGCGACCCGGATGGAAAAGATGCCTACACCTACGTTCCAGGAACCACGTCCTAACGATCAGAAGACCGCGGCCGACGCCATCGCGGCGCTGATCCGAGGAAACTTCCACCCGGCCGACCTGGTTCCGCTCTCAGATCTCGGACGAGCGGACGCGGCGACCCTGCGGCGCACCTGGCCGACGCTGACTGAGCGGGCGCGCGTAACTTGCGTCCGCTATCTGGCCGAACTCGCGGAAGACAACGTGCAGTACACGTTTGGGCGTGTGATGCGCGTGGCCATCGAAGACCAGTCGGCGGTCGTCCGGCAGCTGGCCGTCGCGGCGCTCTGGGAAGATGAGGGCAGCGACATGGTCGAGCTGCTGCTCGGCCTGTTGCAGAACGACCCATCGCAAGATGTGCGGGCTGAAGCAGCGCAGGGACTGGGCCGGTTCGCCGAGCGAGCAGCGGGCGAGGAGCTCGAGCCAGAGGTGGCCGAGCGGATCTACCAGGCGCTGATCGAGGTGGCGAAGAACAAGCGGGAGCCGGTGCTCGTCCGGCGGCGCGCGCTTGAGAGCGTCGCCGTGTTCGGGTCGCAGCCGGTCGTGGTCCAGCTCATCCGAGAGGCATATCACGACGACGACGCATCGCTGCGGGCTGGCGCGATCTACGCGATGGGGCGCTCGCTCGATCTTCGCTGGCTACCGACGGTGCTGGAAGAGTTCAGCAGCGCGGACGCCGAGATGCGGTATGAAGCGGCGCGCGCCAGCGGGCAGCTCGGGGACGATCGGGCGGTCCCGGGACTGGCTCGACTGGCGAAAGAGGAGGACGTCGAAGTCCGACATGCGGCGATAGATGCCCTCGGTAAGATTGGCGGCACGTCCTCGATTCGCATTCTGCGACAACTCAAGCGTTCCGCATCGGCGATCGACGCGGAGGCGATCGAGGAAGCGCTGGACGAGGCGCTCGCCTCGGTGGATATTCTGCGGCTACCCACGTGACGGAAGCTCCGACGCGTTCCCTCAGCACGGTGGAGATGCGGACCGCGGCAGTCGCCCGGGGCCAGGATTGGGACGATCATCTTCGCCGGCTGGGTGGACACCTGCTGCAATCTTGGCGCTGGGGTGAGTTCAAGTCCCTGCACGGATGGTCGGCGGAGCGCGTTGCGGTAGGGGCTCCCACGCCGCGTGCGATGGCGCAAGTGCTTTTTCGGCGGCAGGGACCGCTGAGCGTGGCCTACATTCCGCGTGGTCCGGCATTTGCCGAGGGCGACGCCGACTCCGTTCGAGAGCTCTTCTCCGAGATCGATCGGATCTGCCGCCGACGACGCGCCATCCACCTGATCGTCGAGCCAGACCGGCCGCTGCCGTTCAAAGGTACCTTCAAGAGCGAAGGCTTCGTGCGGGGGCCGGAGCACTACCAGCCCAGCAGAACGGTCAAGGTCCCACTCTTGTCCGACGATGAGCTTCTGGCGCAAATGCATCAGAAAACGCGCTACAGTATCCGCCTCGCTCAGCGACGCGGAGTCAGCGTCATCCGCGCCACGGGCACCGATGAGGATCTGACCGACTTCTACGACTTGCTGAGCGACACGGCCGAGCGCAATGAGTTCGGCATTCACCGCAAGGAGTATTACGCGGATTTCGTTCGCATCTTCGGCGACGACTGCATTCTGCTCTTTGCCAACGTGGAGGACGTAAGGGCGGCCACAGTGATCGCGGCCAAATTCGGCGATGAGGCGATCTACATGTACGGCGCGTCCTCGACGCGGCACCGAGCACACGGGGCCGCGTTTCTCTTGCAGTTTGAGGCGATGCGTTGGGCGCGAGCCGCGGGGTGCCGCACCTACGATCTCTGGGGAATCCCGCCTCGCGATCCAGACTCGATTGCAGGCAACGGAGACCGCGTCGCCGGCACCCGCGGCAAGGATTGGCGCGGGCTCTACAAGTTCAAGGTCGGCTTCGGGGGGGAGATCGTCTCTTATCCACCGACGCTAGAGAGGCGATATCGACCGTTCCTCTCATTCATTGCCCGGCGACGCTATGGACACCGCGGTTGAGGCGGCGCTAACGCGCACGAAGACGCTGGCTGAGCTCGTTGCCGGCCGGCAAGACCTCCGCATTCACGGCGAGCCCTGCACGACTGTCAACGAAATTTCCTTCGATTCCCGGCGAGTCCAGCCGGGCAACCTCTTCGTCGCGCTGCGGGGGAGCTACTTCGACGGACATGACTACGTCGGAGAAGCGATCCAGCGTCAAGCTGCCGCCGTTATGGTCGAGAGCGCCCCTCCCGCGCACGTCCCGGCAATCGTCGCCACTGACACCCGCGAGGCTCTTGCCGCCATCTCCGCGGCGTTCTTCGAATGGCCTTCGCGTGAGCTCAGCGTCATCGGCATCACCGGCACCGACGGCAAGACGACGACCAGCTACCTGGTCGAGGCGATCCTGCGCGAAGCTGGACACCGGACAGGGATGGTCGGGACCGTCTCAGTCCGGATCGCCGACCGAATCGTCGATCACGAGGCGCGACAGACGACGCCGGAATCAACTGAGATTCAGCGGTATCTCCGCCTGATGGCAGACCAAGGGTGCTCCTGGGCGGTGCTCGAGGCGACGTCCCACGGGCTCGATCTGCATCGGCTCGATCATGTCCGGTTCTCCATCGGCGCGGTTACCAACATCACCCACGAGCACCTCGAACACCACAAGACGATCGCTGGCTACCGGCGCGCGAAGGGTATCCTCTTCGACAGGATCGCCGACGAGGGTGGCATCGCCGTCATCAACATGGATGACGAGGGCGCGCGAGCCATGCTGACACACGCGGCCGGTGCGAAGATCCTCACCTACGGGATCGAGACCACGGCGAACGTCATGGCCAAGGACGTCCGCTCGGGCGTGGGTGGCAGTCAATTCCACCTTGTCACGCAAGCTGGTGAGGCGGATGTACGGCTGCCGCTCGTCGGTCCGTTCAATGTGGCGAATGCGCTTTGCGCGACAGCGGTTGGACTCGCGGCCGGCGTTCCCTTGGAGCAGATCGTCGACACGTTGGAGCACGCGCCGATCGTGCCGGGCCGGATGATGCGCGTCGATTCTGGCCAACCATTCACCGTGATCGTCGACTACGCGCACACTCCAGACTCGATGACAAAGGTGCTCCGGCTTCTGCGTGAGCTGAACCCCGGCGGCCGCCTGATCGCTGTCAGTGGCAGCGCGGGCGAGCGCGACCTGACCAAGCGACCGCTACAAGGCGAGGCGAGTGCGCGCCTCGCCGATATCAGCATCTTCACGACGGAAGATCCACGCTTCGAGGATCCGGACAAGATCATCGAGGAGATAGCGGCGGGCGCGGCCCGCATCGGCGCCGTTCGCGGGACGGATTACCACTGCGTGACCGACCGGCGCGAGGCGCTGCGTCTGGCGCTCTCCCTTGCGCGACCTGGCGATTGCGTGGCGCTTCTCGGCAAGGGCCACGAGCGGAGCATCATCTGGGGATTGGAAAAACGTCCGTGGGATGAAGCCGGGGTCGCGCGAGAGCTCCTTCACGAGATGGGGTATAGGGGGGGAAGGAGCGAATGACGCATGTCTCACTCACTCGACGGACCTTTCTACGCGGAGCCGCGATCGCGGCGCTAGGAGCAGGATTCGCCGGGGGTATCAGACCGGCGCGCGGGCAGGGTGACACTCCTCCTGGACGCATCGCGTTCGTACGGCGAGGGGATATCTGGGTCTGGGAGGGTGGCGAGTCGACACAGCTGCTCTCCGATGGCGCCGCGAGCGACCCACGGTGGAGCCCTGACGGCACCTTGGTCCTCTTTGTCCGCAACGGCAACAGCTTCTCCGACCTGATGCTCTATGAAACGACGACCGGCAATACGGTTCAGCTGACCCAGAACCAGTCTTGGGCCCAAGAGGGATCGCCGGATTACGTGGCGACGAGCAACTGGGTAATCGACCCCGACTGGTCACCTTCCGGGCTGATCGGCTTCGCCTCCGACGCAACTGCCGACGGATCGCTGATCTTGTGGCTGATGGACGATCCCTACGGCTCTCCTTATCCGGCCGCCTCAGCGCAGATCGAGGATCACATCGAGGGCGTCAGCTTGTCGGTCGATGGCACACTTGCAGCGTATGCGGCGCGCACGAACGACGACAACGGAAGGCATACCTACGTCGCGCTGCGAGACCTGACTGACGGAATCGCTTACGTGCTGCTCGACGAGCCGACCGGCGTCTACGATCCCGCCATCGCACCCGACTCTCAGCGCGTTGCCGTGGCGATGCGCTCAGCCGAGGGGATGAGCGACATTTGGCTCGTCGAGCGGGCGACGGGCGCTACGACCAGAGTGACAACCGACGCCCAAGCGACCAAACCGTTCTGGGCGCCAGACGGTAGCTGGCTCGGATTCCTCCGGATGGTGGATTACCGGTTCGAGGCCTGGGCGGTTCCAATCGACGGCACATCAATTGGCGAGCCGCGCCGCCTCTTCCGTTTCCGGAACCTAGACGGCACGACTCGCCCTGATTGGACCTATTCGTAGGGATTAGCGTGCGGGGACAGCGCCCGGCTTGAGCGTCAGCCCGACCTCGTCCAGCTGCTCCTGAGGAACCTCGCTCGGCGCGCCGAACATCAAGTCCATGCCGCGCTGATTCTTCGGGAAGGCAATGACTTCGCGAATGCTCTCCTCGTCCGTCGCCAGCATGACGAACCGGTCGATGCCCATCGCGATGCCGCCGTGAGGCGGAGCGCCGTACTCCAACGCATCGAGCAGGGCGCCGAACCGTTCCTGCTGCGCTTCCCGGCTGTGACCCATCATCGAGAAGATTCGCTCCTGGTCCTCGCGCCGGTGGATGCGGATGCTGCCGCCGCCAATCTCGTGACCGTTCAGCGTCAGGTCATATTGCCGGGCGCGGACGGCCGCCGGATTCGTGTCCAGAAGCCGGCGATCTTCCTCATAGAAACCGGAGAATGGGTTGTGGGTGGCGTCCCAGCGCTGTCCCTCTTCGTCCCACTCTAGCAACGGGAATTCATAGATCCAGCAATAGGCGAAGACGTTGGGATCGGCCAGGCCAAGGCGTTGTCCAAACTCGTCGCGTAGCGTCGACAATGCCTTGGCGACGACGGCCGGCTGGTCCGCGACGATCAAGACGAGATCGCCGGTCTTCGCGCCGATGCCGGAGGTCAGCGCCTCGAGCTCGCCTTCGGAGAGGAACTTGGCGATCGGGGAGCGGATGCCGTCGGAGGTCAGCGCGATTGTCGCAAGTCCCTTCGCTCCGGCTCGCTTGGCGATCTCTGTCAGCTCGTCGATCTCGCGCCGCGAGTACTGCGCGCAGCCCGGCGCGACAAGCGCCTTCACCTCGCCGCCTTCGGCAATCACGCCCGCGAAGGCGCGGAACTCCGTCCCACGCAGCGCGTCCGTCACGTTCTTCAGCTCCAAGCCGAAGCGCAGATCGGGCCGGTCGCTGCCGTAGCGCTCCATCGCCTCCTTGTAGGTGAGGCGGGGGAAAGGAACCTGCTGGATCTTTTTCGACGTGAATCGCTCCGTCAGCTCGATGTAGAGCGCCTCGATCAGCCCCATGACGTCCGACTCTTGGACGAACGACATCTCGAGGTCGAGCTGCGTGAACTCCGGCTGTCGATCGGCGCGCTGTGGCTCATCGCGGAAGCAGCGGGCTATCTGGAAGTACCGGTCGTACCCCGCGATCATCAGGAGCTGCTTCATCTGCTGCGGCGATTGCGGCAGCGCGTAGAACATGCCGGGGAAGGCGCTGCTTGGCACGAGGAAGTCGCGCGCACCCTCTGGCGTGCTCTTGATCAAGCAGGGTGTCTCGACCTCGACGAAGCCGCGGGCGTCCAGGAAGTCGCGCATATGCTTGACGATCCGGTGGCGCAGGATGATGTTGCGCTGCATTTGAGCCCGCCGGAGGTCGAGATAGCGATACTCGAGACGTAGGCTCTCATCGACGTCGGCGTCCTCGTTCACGTAGAACGGCGGCGTCTTGGACGGATTCAGCACCTCGACGTCATGTGCTTCGATCTCGATGCTGCCGGTGGCGAGCTTTGGATTCTCTGTTCCCTCCGGGCGCATCCGGACGAACCCGTGCACCCGAATCACGTACTCGTTCCGCAGCTCTTCAGCCGCCTTATGAGCGTCTGGAGCGATCTCCGGATTGAATACAACTTGGGTGATGCCATAGCGGTCGCGCAGATCGATGAAGATGAGACCGCCGAGGTCGCGCCGGCGATTGACCCAGCCGGCCAGAGAGACCTCGCGTCCGGCATCGTCGGCGCGCAGGCTACCGCATGTCAGCTTGTCCAACGCTCGCGGGTCGATATCGTATTGAGTGCTCACGCTCTTCAGTGCTCCTCAATGAATTGCCGCAAGACTCAACTCGATCAATGCGCACGGTTAGCGACTCCGCCGCCCTTGCTCTTCTCGAACGCGTGAAGCGGCGGTGACCGTCAAGTCGTGGCTGCCGCGACCTGCCGGCGACGGTAGGCCTGTTCCAGGATTTGCTCTGGGTCGAGGCCCGCTCGCACGGCAGCTTCGACAGCTAGCAGCAGATTATCCCCGAGTCGCTCTGGATCTGGCACGGCATTTGGGGCAGAGGAGGTTTCCGCGAGCACGCGCGCGACGCGAGTCAGCACCGGCATTGATCGTGGCAGCCGGTCGAATGGATCATTGCTCGCATCTTCCTCGCCGCGCTCGCGTCGCTCCGCTGCCTTGATTGCCTGCCACGTCGCCAGGACCGCGTCGGCCGTTTCCGCCGTCACCTCGCCGAACACATGCGGGTGACGGCGTATCAGCTTCCGGTTGACGTGGTCATATACGTCCTCAATGGTGAAGGTCCCTTCTTCTTCCGCGATTTGCGCGTGGAGCGCCACCTGGAGGAGAAGGTCGCCAAGCTCTTCCGCGATCTCGCTAGGCTCGCCGGCGCGGATCGCATCCACCACCTCGTACGCCTCTTCAATCACCGCGCCGGTCAGGGTTTCATGCGTCTGCTTCCGGTCCCACGGACACCCATCAGGGGATCGCAGTATTGCCGCGATGCGGTGCAGGGTGGCGGGAGAGCGATACGCGGCGAGCGGCGCCAACGGAGGGACCCAGACGGTGGTGAGGTGATCCACCTCTTTGTGGTCGAGTTCATGAAGCGGGCAGCGCTCAGCTCGCTCCTGGCTCCCGACGCCCACCGACCGCAGGACGATGACTTCATGTTCGTCGGGATAGACGCGCGCCAGCGCCAGCTTGACTGCTGAAGCGATCGCGCGGGAGTAGACCTGCGCGATTAGGCACGGCCGTGTTGGCGCAATGGAAAGCTGCCCGCCGGAAAACGGCTCTTCGCTCGACTTCGCGGCAATCGTCGGACCGTCGAGGATCTGGATCTCATCCGCGACCGGGTCCACGCCGGTCGTCGTGGCGATGACGTCGAGAAAGCTCACGCCCGCGACGATTTCGACCTCGAAACACTCGTTTTGGCAGGCCATGAGGATGCGCCGGACCGTGCTCTCCGCGAAGAGGGGGTGACCTGGCACGGCGTAGACGACTTCACCCACCCGAGCGGCCTCCAGGACGCGCGTGGCGATCGAGTCGTAAAGCTCGTCAAAGGAGGCGGACGCCGCGTAGAGGTCGTCACAAGTAGAGACGCGCGGGTCCTGGAGAAGATCCTCGATCCCAGGGTGGATGCCCGTCCGCAGGATGATGCGCCGCGCTGCGTCGAGCGCCCGCTGAGCGGCGATCGTTCGCAGCGCGGCGTCGCCAGGACCAAGGCCGACGATTGTCAGGCGCGCCGCCATCTAGGGTGCCCCTAATTCTTGGCCGACGACTTGTCGCCGAGGCTCAAGACCGCCATGAACGCCTCTTGCGGGATCTCGACACTGCCCACCATCTTCATGCGGGCTTTGCCTTCCTTCTGCTTCTCGAGCAGCTTGCGCTTGCGCGTCACGTCGCCGCCGTAGCACTTGGCGAGGACGTTCTTGCGCATCGCGCGGATGGTCTCCCGCGCGATGATGCGGCTGCCGATGGATGCCTGAATCGGTACGTCGAACATCTGACGGGGAATCAGCTGCCGGAGCGCCGTGACCAGCTCTCGCCCGCGAGAGTAGGCCTCATCTCGGTGCGTGATGATCGAGAGCGCGTCCACGGGTTCGCCGTTGACGAGCACGTCGAGCTTGACCAGGTCGCCCGGCCGCATCTCGGCGAAGCTGTAGTCGAGCGAGGCGTATCCCTGCGTGCGGCTTTTCAGCTGATCGTAGTAATCAACAATCAACTCAGAGAGCGGCATGTCGAACTTGAGCTGAACGCGCTCTTCATCGAGATAGACCATCTCTTGGAAGACGCCGCGCCGTCCCGTGGTGAGCTCCATGACATTGCCGATGTACCGCGACGGGACGATGATGTTGATGTGCATCCACGGCTCGCGGATCTCTTCGATCTCACCCGGCGACGGCATTTCGGCCGGGTTGTCGATCACGATCGTTTCGCCGCTGCGCAACACCACCTCGTACTCGACGCTCGGCGCCGTGGCCAAGAGGTCAAGCCCGAACTCGCGCTCCAGCCGCTCCTGAATGATTTCCATGTGGAGCAGACCGAGAAAGCCGACACGGAAGCCGAACCCGAGCGCGATGGACGACTCCGGCTCGAAGGTCAGGGAGGCGTCGTTCAGCTTAAGCCGTTCGAGCGCGTCGCGGAGTAGGGGATAAGACTCGCCATCGACGGGGTAGAGACCGGCGAAGACCATCGGCTTGGCTGGCCGGTAGCCGGGTAATGGCTCAGCGGCTGGCCGAGTCGCGAGCGTGATCGTGTCGCCGACCTGCAGGTCGCGGACCACTTTGAGGCCGGTGGCGACGTACCCGACCTCTCCGGTGCCGAGCCGGCTAACGGGCGTCATCCACGGCGTGAAGTAGCCAAGCTCGAGGACTTCCGCCTCCTTGCCGGTGGACATCAGGCGGATGCGATCGCCGACACTCAGTGAGCCATCAACGAGCTTGACATAGGCAATGACGCCCTTATACGGGTCATAGTGAGAATCGAAGATCAGCGCTCGCGTCGGGCCGTCGACGTTGCCGCGCGGCGGCGGCACTTTCTGCACCACCGCCTCGAGGATCTCGGGAACCCCGGTGCCTTGCTTGGCCGACGCGAAGATGATCTCGTCGTCAAGCAGTCCGATGAATTGCCCGACTTCCTGCGCCACCTTCTGCGGCTCGGCGCTCGGCAGGTCGATCTTGTTGATCACCGCGATGATGGCCAGATCCTGCTCCAGCGCGAGGTAGACGTTGGCCATCGTCTGCGCTTCGATGCCCTGCGCGGCGTCGACGACCAGCAGCGCCCCCTCGCAGGCCGCGAGTGAGCGGCTGACCTCGTACGAGAAGTCAACGTGACCGGGCGTGTCAATGAGATTGAGCTCGTACTCTTGACCGTCGCTCGCCTTGTAACGCATGCGGACGGCACGAGCCTTGATCGTGATGCCCTTCTCTCGCTCCAAGTCCATGGAGTCGAGGACCTGCTCGACCATCTCCCGCCTTTCGAGCGTGCCCGTTTGCTCCAGCAGGCGGTCGGCGAGCGTCGACTTCCCGTGGTCGATATGGGCGATGATGCAGAAGTTGCGGATTCGCTCAAGAGGGATTGGTTCGCCTGTTCCCGCGCGAGGCGCTCCCTCGGTCGTCACACTCATGTTGCAAGTATAGCTGAGGGGGAATGCCGCCCTACCTTCGAAGCCGGCCGGCAACCGACGAAGGCAAAGCTGATGCGGCGCGCTCGATGAACTGTTGAAACTCCGGAATGCGCAGGAGGTAAGCGGCGAGGGCGTAAGCCCAGGCCGCCGCCAGAATCGCGATCAGCAGGAGCCCGATTTGCGCGATCCGCGGTCCTGCGCCGGGAGCGGTCGCGGCTTCGAGGCGGGGTCGCATCGCCTCCGCGAGGACCGCCATCGCAGCCGTGGCCATCGCGACTTTCGAAAGCCACCACCCGAGCGTACTATCCATGCTGCCGAGGCGCCAGCGGAGGAAGACGAAAAGCGCGAGGGCTTCGATTCCGGTCGAGGTCGTGAGGGCGATCGCCAAGCCGGAGTGGCCGATTCGGGGCGCGAGGATGGCGCCGAGGACGATGTTGATGATGATGATCGCAATTCCCGTCGCGACGGGCGTCTTCGTGTCCTGCAGTGCATAAAAGACGCGGGTCAGTACCTCGACGAGACCGTACGCGACCAACCCCAGCGCCAGGAATGCGAGTGGATCACTGACGAGCCGGGTCGAGGTGATGCCGAACGCGCCAGTTTGGAACACTGTCTGGATGATCGCTGTGCGGAATTCGAAGAGGCCGACCGACGCAGGGAGGAGGAGGAACATCAGCGGTCCCAGTGCGCGCGAAAACGTCGAGCTTACTGTCGAGAGGTCTCCGCGCTCGTAAGCACGCGCCATCGCCGGAAAGACGACCGTCGAGATGCTCAGCGCCAGCACGCCATGCGGCAGCATCATGATTTGCCAGGCGTAGTTGAGACCGGAGACGCGACCTTCGCCGATAGACGCCGCGAAGTGGTTGACGGCGATGAAGTTCAATTGGAACGCTGCCTGCCCAATCACACGCGGTCCGAGCAGACGCGCGACCGTGCTCAAACCAGGGGTATCGAGCGCCCAGGTGGGCCGGAACTCCATCCCGCAGCGGAGGAGTCCGGGAATTTGTACGCCGACGTGCAGCGCCGCTCCGACGATGACGCCAAGCGCGACGCCTTCGATTCCCCAGCGCGGCGCAAGAACGAGCGCCGCGGCGATGATCGCCACGTTGTAGAGCACCGGCGCGATAGCCGGCAGCGTGAAGAGATCCTGCGCCTCCAGGATGCCCTTGGCGGCAATGCCCAGACCGAGCAGAATCGGCGAGAGGAGCAGGAGGCGCATGATCCGCACGGCGAGGACGTGCGCCTCCGGCGGTAAGTCGGGCGCCACGATCGTGCCCATCAGCGGGTCCGCGAGGATGAACACGATCACGGCCATGATGACGACGGTTGTCGCCGTTAGCGTGATTACTGCCGACGCCAGCTGCCACGCGCGCTCCCGCTCGCCGCGTGTCAGGAAGCCCGCGAAGACGGGAATGAACGCGGAACCGAATGCGCCCGACATGATGACGAGAAAGAGGAGGTCGGGAATCCGAAAGGCGCTGACGTAGGCGTCCAGCTCCGCACTTGTGCCAAAGCGGTGCGCGAAGATGATCTCCCGAGCGAGACCGAGCACCCGGCTCAGAACGAACGCGCCGGCGACGATTGCCGCGCTCCGGCCGAAGGCGGGAGATGCGGGTCGCGACTCTGCCTGGGCATCTGCCGACGGCGCGCCGGTCGTGCTCTGGAGTGGCGTGGCGGTACCCGGCAGAACGCCGCTGGCTGCAGCCTGGATTTGGTTGTTGTTACCGCGCGAACCTGCTACCATCGGGAAGCTGCGGGTTGTGGACCGAATTTTGGCATGCCCGCCGTGGCTTGATGATTTGAGGTGAGGTGAGGATCGTTGGCAAATAGCAAGTCGGCGGAGAAGCGAATCCGCGTCGCTGAGCGGCGCCGCCAGCGAAATCGGCCGTATCGGACCGCGGCGCGAACGTTCGTCAAGCGGGCCGAGATGGCCATCCGGTCCGGTGACCGCGAGGCAGCGGCGCAGGCCGTGCGCGCGGCTCTCAGCATGCTCGATCGCGTCGCGGGCAAGGGCATCATCCACAAGAACAATGCTGCGCGGCGCAAGTCGCGGCTGATGGCCAAGTTCAATCGCATGCTGAGCGAGAGCGGCGCGTAGGCGCCGGCGCTCAGCGCGTTACACCGAATCTGGGCGAGGGGCGACATCAGCGGTCGCCCCTCGTTGTGTTGGCTCCGGCGGCTGTCACCAGCGAATGAAGGACGTCAATCGGCTGTCGGAGCATGCCGCGCTTGGAGCGTCGTTCGATTTCGACGGCAGACATGACCATCTCGGACGGTGACTGCCGGACGTCCCGCAAGCGCCGGCTCACGCTCGCCATGCGGCGGGGATTGCTCAATCCGATCTCGCGTCCAACGATCTCGGCGTCCACGTAACGGCCCGCTGCCGCGACGACCGAAAGCTCGATCTCTTGGAAGAGCTGCGCCGCGATTCGAGCCGGATCTTCGCCAGCGACGTGCAGCGCGCCAAGCTCCTTGACTGCTTCGCGTAACCTGCCGGTCATCGCCGCGTCGAGGAATGGGAAGACGCGGTCGTCGGTCGTGGGCGCGACCATCGCGCGCACGTGCTCCTGGCGAATCGGTCCGGGATGGGCTGCTAGAACGAGCTTCTCGACCTCGTTGCGGAGCTCGTCGAGATCCGGAGGCCGGTCGTAGGCGGGATTGCTTGGCTTGTCCCGCCAAACACGGGGAAATTTCATCTCAGCCAAAAGGGCCGCCGCGCTTCGTTCGATCTCCGAGCCGGCCTGGTTCGCCACGTCCTGAAGCCAAGCGAGGAGCTTGTCGCCGCGCGGAGGCTCGCCGGTAACGATCTGGGTGGTCTTCGGTGCGGCCTTCTTCACCGCGGCCGGGACGGAGGTCAGGGAAGGATCGGTGAGAATCAAGACGTTAGGCTCGGGGACCGAGGCGAAGAGTCGGGCGATGTCGAAGCCCTTCGCGCTCGTCGCACGTTCCTCACGATCCTCTCCGACGCTGCTCCCACCGCCTCGACCTAGGCGGGCCATCAACCCTTCGATAATGACCACGCGTGAGCCGCCGAAGAAGGCGCTCGCGCTCGCGGCCGCCACGGCTTCCTCGATGGATAATGACTTGCCGTCGAGCCGGACGGTGTTCAAGCCATCAGGGTCATGGGCGAGGCGAAGGCGCTCGACCTCGGTGCGAGCGGTGGCCGCGTCTGGCCCGAGGACTAAGATGATCACGGCTGATCACCGGGGAACGACGATCTTACGCCCGTGGTGAACGGGGCCCGGGCGTCGTCGGAAGGGCCGAACCGGAGCGTCGCGAGCGTGCGCGTCATGCGAGTCACCTCCGCGCGAGGGTAGCACGGCGACGCCCGGCCAACAAGCCAATCACGACATATCCCAGGAGTCATGCAGGACTCCGCGGCGTCAACTCGTAGAATCGCGACCAGCGTGCGATCATCCATCCAGCGCCGTTCGGATAGATTCAAGAGTTCCGAGGTGGAGGCGAAATCAGGGCGGGGTGAAACGATGAGCGTAGAACGGCGGCGGCGCGTGGTCGTAACCGGAATGGGGGCGATCTCGCCGCTCGGATTGACGGTCGAAGAGAACTGGGCGGGCGCGGCGGCGGGGCGCTCCGGCATCGCGCCGATCAGCAGATTCGATCCCACTGGATTCGAGACGACGTTTGCCGGAGAGGTGCGAGGCTTCGATGCCGCGGCTGTAATCGGAAAGAAGGAGTCGCGGCGAATGGACCGGTATGCCCAATTCGCCGTCGCGGCTGCCCAGGAAGCGGCCGAGCAGGCCGGCCTCACCTCGACGCCGGTCGATCCTCGCCGCATTGGCGTGCTGATCGGTACCGGAATGGGAGCGATGGAGGCGCTTGAGAATGGCGCCGCCACGCTCCTGTCGGAAGGGCCGCGTCGTCTGAGCCCATACTTCGCGCCGATGTCGCTGCCGAACATGGCGGCAGGCATGGTCTCGATCGCGGTCGGCGCGAAGGGCCCGAATTTCGCCCCGGTCTCCGCCTGCGCGAGCGCTGGTCACGCGATCGGCGAGGCGGTGCGGATGATCCGCGAGGGGTTAGCGGACATCGTCTACGCGGGCGGCGCGGAAGCACCTGTGACACGCTTAGGAGTCGCCGGCTTCAACGCGATGGGCGCTCTCTCACGTCGAAACGACGATCCGCAGGGAGCGAGCCGGCCGTTCGATGCCGAGCGAGATGGCTTCGTCCTCTCAGAAGGAGCGGCGGTGCTCGTCCTCGAAGCGCTCGACCATGCGCTCGAGCGTGGAGCGACGATCCTCGGCGAGGTGAGCGGCTACGGCGCGACGGACGACGCGAACCACATCGTCCAGCCGGCGCCGGGCGGCGAGGGTGCGGCGCGGGCGATCGCGATCGCGCTGGCCGACGCTGGCCTTTCGCCCGAGGAAATCGATTACATCAACGCCCACGGAACCTCGACGCAGCTCAACGAGAAGCTGGAGACGCAAGCGATCAAGACCGCGTTCGGCGAGCGGGCGTACCAAATCCCGATCAGCTCGACGAAGTCAATGACGGGGCATCTGCTCGGGGCAGCTGGAGCGCTCGAAGCGGTGATCTGCCTAAAGGCGATCGCCGCTCAGTGCGTGCCACCCACGATCAACTACACAACGCCGGACCCCGACTGCGACCTCGATTACGTGCCGAATGTCGCGCGGCCGGCGAAGTTGCGGCATGTGCTGAGCAACTCAATGGGGTTCGGCGGACACAACGTCGCGCTGATCTTGTCCGCCTACAATGAGGACGCCTAGCGACCTCGATTGCTAAGGGGTCTCAAGAGCGAACGGCGCGAGGCGATGCGATGAATCGTTCGGCCCATCGCGTCGCCTCGCGCCGCCGTCGCTTACTCAAGGTATCCGCGAAGCTGCCGGCTGTAACTCGGGTGGCGCAGCTTTCGTAGCGCCTTGGCCTCGATCTGCCGGATCCGCTCTCGCGTGATCCCGAACTCGCGGCCGACCTCTTCGAGCGTGCGGAAGCGGCCATCCTCGAGACCGAACCGGAGGATGATGATCTTGCGCTCGCGCTCGGTCAGCTTGGCGAGCGCGTCGGAGATCTGAGACTTGAGGAGCTGCTGCGAGGCGACTTCCACCGGCTGCGGTGCCGAATCATCTTCGATGAAATCGCCAAGCAGCGCGTCGCCTTCCTGCCCGACCGGCGCTTCCAGGGAGACCGGATGCCGCGACACGTCCAACACCTGCCGGACCTTGTCGTCGGGCACGTCCATCGCGCGGGCGATCTCTTCTCGCGTCGGCTCCCGCTCGAGAATCTGCTGGAGCCGGTGGCTCGTCTTGCGAACGCGGTTGATCGTCTCGCCGACGTGGACGGGTAGGCGAATCGTGCGGCTCTGATCGGAGATCGCGCGCGTGATTGCCTGCCGGATCCACCACGTCGCATACGTGCTGAACTTGTAACCGCGCTTGTAGTCGAACTTATCCGTCGCCTTCATCAAGCCGATGTTGCCTTCCTGGATGAGATCGAGGAAGGAGAGACCTCGGCCGACGTACTTCTTGGCGACGGAGACGACGAGGCGGAGATTCGCTTGGATCAGGTGGGCGCGCGCCTTTTCCCCGTCGAGCTTGAGCGCCTCGAGCTCTGCGCGCTCTTCCGGCCGATACTGCCCGGACTTCAGCCGAGCTTCGGCGATCTTGCCCTGCTCCATCCGCTTCGCGAGCCAGACCTCTTCCTGCATCGTCAGCAGGTCCGTCTCGCCGATTTCCTGGAGATAGAGCCGGACGGAGTCGCCAACCCCGCTAGTGCCAGGCTCAGTCGTTTCACGCTCGACCGTCGCGGACTCCCGGAGCCTGGTCGAGGGTGGGGGCGGGGCGTGATCGACGATCTCAATCCCCTCTGAAAGGAGCCAGGCGTAGAGATCGTCGAGACTTTCGACGTTTTCGTCTGAGTTGGGAAGGTAGGCGATGATGTCGTCGGAAAGAAGGTAACCTTGATCCTTGCCTTTAGAAATGAGCGACGTGAACATCGGGTGTCACACCACCTCGCCTACGCGCATCCGCCCGCCGAGCTCCAGGAGGCGGGTGCGCGGCAAACAAAAGCCCCACGCCCGTGGCAGTGGGGAGGCCGCACAGCACCGCTCAGTTTGGAGGGATGCGGGGACCGCGGGTAGTCATGAGCCCTCGCCTGGCCCTGAATCGAGAATTCGCCTGCGAAACCATTGTACGGGACGATTGCGTGGATTTCAAGATGATGTTATTGCCTTTCATATCGTGAGCGCGAGACTCCAGATTCGGCCCGGCCCGATGGTATACTTTGAAAGGCAGGCTGGAACTCGGGTCAGGAGCAATGTGCTATGGCTGGACACTCTAAGTGGGCACAAATCAAGCGCCAAAAGGGCGCCAACGACGCAAAGCGCGGTCAACTCTTCACGAAGCTGGCGCGAGAAATTACCGTTGCTGCGAGATCCGGCTTGCCTGACCCTGACGCGAACTTCCGGCTTCGCATGGCCATCCAGAAGGCCCGCGCCGAGAACATGCCCAAGGAGAACATTGATCGGGCGATCGAGCGGGCGAAGGGTGGCTCGTCGGCTGACAACTTCGAAGAGATCTTCTACGAGGGCTATGGCCCTGGCGGTGTCGCGCTGATGATTCAGGCGATGACGGATAACCGCAACCGGACCGTCAGCGAGATCCGCGCCATCATGACGCGAAGTGGAGGAACACTCGGAGAGAGCGGCAGCGTGTCCTGGATGTTCGACCAAGTCGGACATATCGTGGTCAATCCAGGCTCGCTCGATCCGGATGAGGTTGCGCTCGTCGCAATCGATGCCGGAGCCACCGACGTCCAGGTGGAGTCGGACACCGTCGACGTCTACACGGAGCTGGCGGATTTGCACCGGGTGCAGGAGGCGCTCGTCGCCGCGGGTCTCGAGGTCACTGAGGCCTCGCCGGTGATGCGGCCGAAGACGCTTGTCACGCCGGACGACGACACGGCCGTCAAGGCGCTCCGGTTACTCGAGAAGTTGGAAGACCTCGACGACGTTCAGCAGGTGTACACCAACCTCGACGTCACGGAAGAGGTCTTGGCTCAGGTCGGCTAGGCATCTGACACCCCAAGGTGCATATCACGCGTGATCACGCTCGGCATCGATCCGGGAACGGCCCGCCTTGGCTTTGGCGTCGTTGCCGCCAACGGTGAGGCGCGGCTTGTCGAGAGCGGCGTCGTGGCGACTCCCGCGAATCGCCCGATGCCGGAACGGTTGCTCGCGCTCTTCGACGCGGTGACGGATCTGCTCGAGCGGCACCGGCCGGACGTGGTTGCGATCGAAGAACTCTTCTTCGCGCGCAACGTGACGACCGCGATCGCGGTGGGGCAGGCTCGGGGAGTCGTTCTACTGGCCGCGGCTCGCGCGGGCACTCCGGTCGTCGAGTACAGCCCGTCCGAGGTCAAGCACGCGATCGTGGGCTACGGGAAGGCCGAGAAGGCGCAGATGCAGGTGATGGTGCGGATGCTGCTCGGTCTCGACCATATCCCGCAGCCGGACGATGCGGCCGACGCTCTCGCGGTCGCGCTCTGCCACGTCCACCGGCGCGCGTTCGCCGAGCGGACAGGGCTGACCTCGCTCGACGCGGGCGAGTCGTGATCGCCGTGCGGCAGCGTCTCGATGAGTCGCTTGTCGAGCGTGGCCTCGCCGACACGCGCTCGCGGGCGCGGGCGCTCATTCTGGCTGGCGACGTCCTGGTCAACGATCAGCCAGCGACGCGCGCGGGCATGCTCGTCTCACCGACGGACCGCATCGAGCTGCGCGAGCGGCCGCGGTTCGTGAGCCGTGGCGGCGAGAAGTTGGCGCACGCGCTGGAAGTCTTCGGCCTGGACGTCACGGGTTGGGTCTGCGCCGACCTTGGCGCCAGCACCGGCGGGTTCACCGATTGCTTACTGCAAGCCGGCGCGACGCGAGTCTACGCTATCGACGTCGGGTACGGGCTGCTGGATCCGAAGCTGCGGGACGATCCGCGCGTCGTCGTCATGGAGCGCACGAACGCGCGCTACCTTGAGAGATTGCCGGAGCCAGTCAATCTCGTGACGATTGACGTGTCGTTCATCTCGCTGCGACTGATCTTCCCGGCCGCGGCGCGGATTCTGACTCCCGGCGGCTGGTGCGTCCCGCTCATCAAGCCGCAGTTCGAGGCGGGGAGGCGAGAGGTGCGGCGCGGGGTGGTGCGGGATCCGGCCGTGCACCGGCGAGTTCTGGAAGAGGTGCTTGAAGTTGCTGCCGAATCGGGCTTCCGTCTCCTCGGCCTGACACGCTCCCCGTTGCTGGGCCCGGCGGGTAATGTCGAGTTTCTAGCCTGCCTGAGATTGGAGGACCGGGCTACAGAAGGGGAGGGAACGGCCGAGGAGGATGACCGGCAGCTCAGGGAGCGGTTGATCAAGCAGGTGCTGGCGGGGGAGGGACGGGAGTGACGGAGCGACCGTTCGATGCGCTGCGGCGCGCCCTACACGACATATCCCCTGAGCCCAACCATCACACTCCCCACTCCCGCCCTGACGCACAGCGCCAAGCCCGCGCCGGCGCTCCGGAGATCATCTTTGCCGCGGGCAAGGAGCCCGATCACGTCCTGGCCAATCTCGTCACATTGGCGAAAGAGAACGGCCGGGCAATCGCGACGCGCTGCCCTGAGGGACTCGCTGACTACCTCGCGGAAAGGCTGCCGGCTGGCTACGCGCTGACGACAGTTGCTAGAGCGCGGGCTGTCGTCGTTGCTCGGGAAGGATGCTCCCCGCCGCGGATCGGTGGTCGCGTCGGCATCCTGACTGCCGGCACATCAGATGCGCCCGTCGCGGCGGAGGCAGAGCTTGTCGCGCGCGAATTGGGCTGCGAGACGCGGATCGCCTTCGATGTCGGCGTGGCCGGTCTCCATCGGCTGGTCGCGCCGCTTGAGGCGATGACGGAATGGGATGCCGACGTACTCATCGTGGTCGCGGGAATGGATGGCGCGCTGCCGTCGGTCGTCGCCGGACTCGTCGCCGTGCCGGTCATCGGAGTCCCGACGTCGACCGGATATGGCTACGGTGGGCGCGGCGAGGGAGCACTGATGACCATGCTACAGACGTGCGCTCCTGGCCTCGTTGTTGTCAACATCGACAACGGCGTCGGCGCCGGCATCTCGGCCGCACTGATTGCCAATCGCGTCGCAGCGCGAGAGGGTCGAGATTCAGCTACCGGTTCAGGGCAAGAGAGCGGATGATCTCCAGCGCCGCCGCTCGGGGCGTCTGGCGCCGCTGAGCCACGTCTTCCACCGGCGGGGCAACGGAGGCAGAGGAGTCGCGCAAGAGCCGGTCCACCGCCGACGCGACCAGCGTCTTGACCTCAGCGGCGGCAATTGACTGCTGCCGCCTCGCAAGCTCCCCCGAGTCGGTCAAATAGCGCCGGTGGTCGTCAATGGCAGCAAGCACATCGTCTATGCCCTGGCCGGACACGGCCGAGCAGACGATGACTGGCGAGCGCCAGCGACTTTCGCTAGGCGCCATCGCGACCATGCCGCGCAGCTCACGAGCTAACTCCTCGGCGCCGCCGAGGTCGGCCTTGTTGACGACGAAGATGTCGGCAAGTTCCAGCACTCCAGCCTTCAGGACTTGGACAGCGTCGCCGGATCGCGGCATTTGCACGAGGACGAGCGTGTGAACGACCGCCGCCGCGTCCACTTCCTCTTGGCCGACACCGACCGTCTCGATGATGATGAGATCGAAACCGACTGCATCCAGCAGGTGTATCAGCCCGGAGATCGCTGGCGCGAGCCCGCCCCGCCGGCCGCGGGACGCGAGGCTGCGGATGAACACGCCTTCGTCGCCGTGGCGCTCGAGCATGCGGATCCGGTCGCCGAGCACGGCGCCGCCGCTCAGTGGGCTCGTTGGATCAATAGCGAGCACGCCAACGCGACGACCGTCAGCGCGCGCTTGGCCGATGAGCGCGTTGACGAGCGTACTCTTGCCCGCGCCCGGCGGCCCGGTGATGCCGACGATGTGCGCTCGGCCGGTTCGGGCATAGAGCGCGGCGACCGCCTGCTGGCCGATTTCCGTGTCGTTCTCGATGTGGGTTGCGAGGCGGGCGAGCGCGCGTTGGTTGCCCGCCAGCGCCTCGTCGATCAGTCTCATTGGGCTATGTCGTCTCGCACCGGGGCGTGCCTTCGGATGTACTCGACGATGGAACGCAGAGACGACCCGGGCCCGAAGACCTCCGCGACGCCGAGCCGCTTCAGCTCGGGCACGTCCTCATCCGGAATCGTGCCACCGGCGATGACAAGGACGTCGTCCACCCCGCGCTCCCGCAGCGCCTCCATGATGCGCGGGAAAAGCGAAAGATGTGCCCCGGATAGGATGCTGAGGCCGACGACATCGACGTCCTCTTGCAGAGCCGCGGTGGCAATCATCTCCGGCGATTGGAAAAGGCCCGTGTAGATCACCTCGAATCCGGCGTCGCGCAAGGCCCGGGCGAGCACCTTCGCCCCGCGGTCGTGGCCATCGAGTCCCGGCTTGGCGATCAGAACGCGGATCGGCCGCGACCGCTCGGACGGCGCCAGCCAGCCCGCGGCGGCTTCCGATCCGGTATCACTGGTAGACATAAAACCCCTCTCCGGTCTTTCGTCCGAGCTTGCCGGCAGCGACCATCCGGCGCAGGAGGGGAGCCGGCCGATACTTGTCGTCACCCAACTCGCGATGGAGCACCTCGAGTATTGCAAGGCAGACATCAAGGCCGATCAGGTCAGCGAGCGCGAGCGGCCCCATTGGATGCGCCATGCCGAGCTTCATGACCGTATCAATGGCATCACGATCGGCCACTCCCTCAGACAAGCAGTAGATCGCCTCGTTGATCATCGGCAGGAGCACGCGGTTGGAGACGAACCCCGGGCTGTCGTTGACGACCACTGGCGTCTTGCCGATTCGACGGGCGAAGGCGACGCCGCGATCCAGTGTCTCGGCGGCCGTCTGTAGGCCGCGCACCACTTCCACCAGCGACAGAACCGGGACCGGGTTGAAAAAATGCAAGCCCAGCACCCGGTTGGGGTGAGGGGCATTCGCGGCGAGCGCGGTCACCGAGATAGACGACGTATTTGTCGCGATGATCGTTTCGTCACTCGCGTACGGGGCAACGGCAGCTATCACCCCGCGCTTGACCTCGATGTCCTCGAAGACCGCTTCGATGATCAGTTCAGCGCCGGCGACCGCGTCGTAGGCCGTCGCCGTAGAGATTCGGCCTCGCATCGCCTCAACAACTTTTTGGCTGATGCGGCCCTTTTCGACCAAGCGCCCAAGGTTCTTCGCGATCACCCCCAGGCCGCGCTCGAGATCGCGCTCCGTCCGGTCGATCAGCACGACGGGCACGCCCGCCTGAGCGACGACCTGGGCGATGCCGCTTCCCATCGTGCCGGCGCCGATGACCGCGACCTTGCGAATACGGTCGTCGATCGCTTCGCTAGCTTCCTGCGCATGTATGAAGCGCTCTCCGTCTGTCATTGCGTTTCCGGTACTCCAGGCGCCGCTTCGACCGGAGTCTCAGCGCGCCGGTTGATATCGTTCATCGCCTTCTCGATGCCGGCGGTCATCCAGAGGCGGACCGCACCGGCCGCTCGGTCAATCACGTCTGGTAGCTGGCGCTCCTCATCGGGCGAGAAGCGGGAGAGGACATGCGCCGTGGCTGTCGCGTGACCTCGCCCGATTCCGACACGAAGACGCGGCACCTCTTGACTGCCAAGTTGCTCGATGACGGATTCGAGGCCGTTGTGGCCTCCGGCTGAGCCGCGCGCTCGTAGTCGCAGAGCACCGAACGGGAGCGCGAGATCGTCGAGCACGATTAGGACATTTTCCAGCGGCACGCGATACCACTGCACCACCTGCCGCACGGCGTGTCCGCTCAGGTTCATGTACGTCTGCGGCTTGACGAGCACCACCTTCTCGCCGGCGAGCCAGGCCTCTGCCAGATCCGCTTGAAAGCGGCGCTTCCAGGTCACGGACTCAGCCACCTTCGCTAGCCGGTCCACGACCATGAAGCCGATGTTGTGCCGAGTCTTCTCGTACTCCCGACCCGGATTCCCGAGCCCAACGATAATCTTCACTACATCCCCTGACTGAGCAGCGCGTCCGCCCGGCGCGGCGGAACCTCCGCGGCCGGCGGTGCTTTATACTGTGTCAACGATTCTGGCACGTGTCATCGCGTCGTGCACGCTGCGGTCAAAGGACTCTGACCATGAATTTCTTCGGAATGGGCGCACCGGAAATCGTGATCATTCTGGTGGCTGCCCTGATCATCTTCGGACCCGGTCGCCTGCCGGAAGTCGCCGGTCAGGTTGGTCGCGCCATCCGGGACTTTCGCCGGATGACTTCCGACCTCCAAGCCGAGTTCGAGCGAACCACGGGAGTCAAGGAGCTCAAGAAGCAGGTCGAGAGCGAGCTGAGTGGCGTCAAGTCCCAGGTGGCATCGGTCGGGACAACCGTCCAGAAGGAGGTGACCGGAGCGGCTTCGACCGTCAGCTCGGCGGCCAAGTCCGCGACGAGCAGTACCACCGTCAAGGCGGCAAGCTCCTCAACGGTCAAGTCGACCTCGAAGTCGACGACAACTACAGCCAAGTCGACATCCACGGCCGGCACCAGCGCGAAGAGCTCCGCCGCTCCTCCGCCACCACGCGCCACGAAGAAGGACCCGCTGGCGGACGTTTCGTTCCTCGAGGAAATCGTTCCCTCGTCCAAGTCCAAGGCTGCCTCGACCGGAAACGGTGCTACCGATTCCTCGATGACGCGGAGTGCGGCCACTCAGCCGGCGTCCGCGACGGCCGGATCGAACGGCGCTGGCGCAAATGGCAATCCGGACCAGCTCGATGCCTTGGCGCGGGCGCGGCAGCGGCGCTTGGCGGCCGGCTATAACCGCCGCTAGGCCTCAGGACGTGTCACTGGCCAACGTAAACATCTGCCCAGCCGCCTGGCGTGGCCAGGCGCTCGACTCGGCCCGTGAAGCCGGGCAGCGCAAACTGCTCGACAGCAGTACCGTCGCGTCGTCCATACGCGAGGCGAAGGATCCACCGCGTGATTCGTCTTCGTGGGCAGTTCGGCGCGAGCTCACCGGAGAGGATGATTACCACCTGTCCTCCGGGGCGGAGAATGCGCCGGATCTCGGCATGAGTCGCGGGCTCGAGGATGAACGGCGCCGGGAAGGTGGTCACGACCACATTAGCCGCACCATCCGCGATTGGCAGGGCACGCGCATCCGCTTGAATGAGCCAGGGACCGCGCGGACCGGATCGTCGGCGAGCCTGTCGCAGCATCCGAGCAGATCGGTCGATGCCGATCCAACGGCGAGCCTGCTTCTGGCCCTGGGCGGCGAGTTGGCCCGTCCCGCAGCCGAGCTCGATGACTGTCGCGCCGGGCGGCACGAACCGCAAGGCAAGTCGCTGCCACTCCGACCACTCGCCGGCGAAGACGAGCGACGTGAAACGGTCGTAAATTGGCGCTCCAGCGCCGTAGAGCGCCGCAAAGGCACGGTGCAGGAGCCATCCGCGTGGCGACTGGCGAAATGTTTGGTAATCACTACTCAAGGAACGCAGCATCCGGCGAATGAGCAAGGTTACCGTGGCTCCCCCGATCACATTTGAGCTGATCAAGACTGATGCCCAATCCTGGGCCAGGCGCGGCCGGCTGACGACCCGGCACGGTGTCATCGAGACGCCCGCGTTCATGCCAGTCGGCACGCAGGCAACGGTCAAGACGCTGCACCCGCGAGAGGTGTGGGACACCGGCGCGCGAATGATCCTGTCGAATACGTACCACCTCATGCTCCGGCCTGGGGTGGAAGTGATCGAGGCCGCCGGCGGCCTCCACCAATTCATGCGTTGGAACGGCTCGATCCTGACCGACAGCGGCGGCTTCCAGATCTTCAGTCTCGCCCAGCAGGCAAAGGTCCGCGAAGAAGGAGTCTCGTTCCGTTCCCATATTGACGGCAGCAAGCACCTGCTAACGCCGGAACGTGCGGTCGAGCTTCAAATCCGATACGGCTCGGACATCATCATGCCGCTCGACCACTTGGTCGGGCTTCCCGCGGAGCGGAAGGTCGTTGCCGACGCGACTGACCGGACCGCGCGCTGGTTGCTCCGATGTATCCAGGCTCATGCGGACCTCGGGGGTAACGAGCGGGGCTCGGCGCTGTTCGGCATCTGCCAAGGGGGCATGGACCCAGATCTGCGCCGGGAAAGCGCCCAATTCATCGCCTCGGTGGACGTTGCTGGTTACGCGGTCGGCGGTCTCAGCGTCGGTGAGCCGAAGCCCGTGATGAACGCGATGCTAGAGGTCGTGACGCCGGAGCTGCCGGCCGAAAAGCCACGCTACTTGATGGGGGTCGGCGCACCGGAAGATCTGTGGTCGGGCGTCGCGCGCGGCATCGACCTTTTCGATTGCGTCCTGCCGACGCGAATCGCGCGGAATGCTTCGCTCTATACACCGGACGGCCGGATCGACATCAAGTCCCAACGTTTCCGCAATCATCATGAGCCGATCGATCCGGAATGCGATTGCGCCACCTGCCAGACCTTCACCGCCGCCTATCTCCATCACCTGTTCCGCGCCGGTGAGATTCTCGGTCTCCGTCTGGCGTCTATCCACAACCTGAGGTTCCTCGCGCGCCAAATGGAGACGATGCGTCGGTCCCTCGAGGAAGGGACGTTTGCCGCCGCTCACCGCGCCTTCCTCGAGCGGTATCACGCTAACAGCACGGTCGTGGAGCCCGCAGAGGCGTCGTAAAGTTTGGCGAAGTACCGGCGGCCATCTACAATCGGCTCGCGCCCGCAACCAGGCGGGTAACGCTCACAAACGTGTTGAGCAGGCATCGGTAAGGAGCGGAAGTGTACGTCCCGGAGTTTGATCCCGAACGTTCCGGCGACGTGGCAGTCGGCGTGGACCTCATCGAGATCGCTCGCATCAAGCGAGTCCTCGACGATTTCGGCGACCGCTTCTTGAAGAAGGTCTATACGGAGCGCGAGCGCGAGCGATACCGCGACCGCGTCAACGAGCTGGCTGCCCGATTCGCGGCCAAGGAGGCGACCTCGAAGGCGCTCGGCACTGGTATTCGCGGCATTCGCTGGAAGGAGATGGAGATTCTGTCAAATCGCCGCGGAAAGCCGGTGCTAATCCTGCACGGCAAAGCGGCCGAGCGCGCCGCCCAGCTCGGGTTGACACATTTCGACGTCTCGCTGACCCATTCACGCACCGATGCGATGGCGTTCGTCGTCGGCATCAAGGGACGCTCATCACGGAATGACGCGGCAACGGACACTCAGCTACCACGACAGCACGAGGAGATCACACGGTGACGACAGAGTCGAAGCGGCAGGCAAGCACAGCGGCGGCCGCACAGCCAGTAGACGAAGCATTTGCGCTCTCCGCGCTGCCGACGCGGGAGGTTGGGGCACATAAGTGGGGCGTCGGCGGCCTCGTCATCATCGGCGGCGGACCTGGATTCATTGGAGCGCCGGCTTTGTGTGCGATGGCCGCGGGGCGAGCCGGCGCCGGGATTATCACGGTCGCCGTTCCGCGCTCCGCGATGACAGCGCTCGCCACGTTGGTGCCGGAGGCGGTCTTCGTACCGATGCCGGAGGGAGACGCCCAGGAGGTCGCGCGCCGGGCCGTCGAGCTAATCGCGCCGAAGCTGGAGCGCTCGCGGGCGATGGTTGTGGGCCCCGGTCTTGGCGACGACGAGTATGCCCAGGCATTCCTGGCGATGCTCTTCGGTCTCCGGCCTCCGAAGACGCGAGCCCATCTCGGCTTCACGCCGCCCCCAAAGACGACAGACTCCGGCAACATCCGGATCGTCGGCGGCGACAAGCCCGCGGTCGTGGACGCCGACGCGCTGAACTGGCTCGCCAAGCAGCCGGAGTGGTGGAAGAGTGTTCCGCCCGGTACGCTGGTGATGACGCCGCATGTCGGCGAAATGAGCCGTCTGCTTGACCGGAGCAGCGAGGAGATTCTTGCCGATCCGGTCGGCGTCGCCCGAGAAGCCGCCAAGCGGTGGCAGCAGGTCGTTGTCCTGAAGTGCGGACACACGGTTGCAACGGACGGCCGTGAGGCGCTCGTGACCGACGACGCGCCGCCGTCGCTGGCGACCGCGGGCTCAGGGGACGTGCTGGCCGGGATGATCGGCGCGTTCCTCGCGCAAGGACTCGCTCCGCTCCAGGCGGCAGGGCTGGCCCTCTTCGTCGGCTCGCGCGCCGCGCGGCGGGTCGAGCAGCAATACGGGACGCTGGGTCTCGTCGCCAGTGACTTGCCGGTGGCCATCGCCGAGACGCTGTGCTGGCTGGAAGGTCGAAAGGGCGCGAAGAATGGCTGAGGCGCGCGTGCGGGACATCATGCGGACCGACGTGCCGATCGTGAAAGTCACCGATACGGTCGGCACGGTGGCTCGGCTCATGGCGGCCTCCGGTCTCCCCGGCATTCCGGTTATCGGGGACGGGGAGATCATGGGGATCATCACGGAGAAGGACCTCATCGCGCGCTATGCCCACGTCGAGGTCCCGACGCCGATGCCATTCCTCGACGCGATCTTCCTCCTCGATGGCGGTCGAGATTTCGAGGAAGACTTGCGGCGCGTCTTGGCCGTGACTGCAGGGGAGTTGATGAACTCCCCGGTCTACAACATTCGCGATTCAGCGACGATCACCGAACTGGCAACCTTGATGATCGATGAGGATGTCAACCCGGTACCGGTCGTTGACGATTCGCTGCGCCTCGTTGGCATCGTCTCGCGCACGGAACTTGTGCGCGTGATCGCCAAGCTCGAAACAGGCGGACCAAACGAGGCAGGGACGCCTTCGACCGAGCCAAGAGCGAGCGCCTGATCCACGCCATGATTGACAACATCGCCACCCGCGCAACTCGCGCGGTCATAGACCTCGATGCTATCGCGGGCAACATCCGCGCCTTTGTCGACGCCGTAACTCCCGGCACTCGCGTCATGGCCATCGTCAAAGCCAACGCCTACGGCCACGGAGCCGTCGCGGTTTCGCGCGCCGCGCTTGACGCGGGCGCCTCCTGGCTCGGAGTTGCGACTGTTGATGAAGGGATCGTCCTCCGGCGAGCGGGTATCCTCGCGCCGATCCTCGTGATCGGTCCGATCGACCCATCGGAAGCGCCAGCCGCGGTCGGTGCGCGGCTCGCATTGGCGATTGGCGATTCAGAGCCGCTGGTAGCACTCGAGCGAGCGGCAGAGTCGACCGGCGCCGGCCCGGTCGAGGTTCACATAAAGATCGACACTGGAATGCGCCGGTTCGGCGTTATGCCGAGCGATGCGCTCGCGATGGCGAAGCGGCTAATAAGGAGCGGCGCGTTTCGGCTCGGCGGCGTCTTTACACACTTCGCGCGCTCCGACGAAACGGACGAGACTCCGACTCGCATTCAAGCCCAGCAATTCGACGAGGCGGTCGCTTCCATCACCGCCGCCGGTATTCATCCAGGGATCGTCCACGCCGCCAACAGCGCCGCCGCGCTGCGCTCTCGCCGCTACGACTACGATCTCGTCCGCATCGGGATCGCGTTGTACGGTTTGCCGCCATCGGACGAGATTGGTCTCTGGCCCGGCATGCGACCGGCGCTGTCCATCCGCAGCCGAATCCGGCGCGTGTTCACGCTCCAACCTGGCGACGGCGTCGGCTACGGCGCGACCTATCGCGCGAGTCAGGCTGAGCGAGTTGCATTGGTGCCAATCGGGTACGCCGACGGCTACTCACGCAAGCATTCGAACCGCAGTTGGATGGGCCTCGCGGGTCACCGCGCGCCGGTCGCTGGACGCGTCTGCATGGACCAGACTGTCGTCCGGGTGCCGGACGAGGTCGAAGTCGAACCTGGAAGCGAGATTGTCGTTCTCGGTGATGGGAGAGAAGGGGCGCCGACCGCCGAAGATCTCGCGCGCTTGGCGGAAACGAACCCCTATGAGGTCGTCACCGCGCTCGCCGCTCGGGTGCCACGGTGGTACGTACGTAATGGGGACGTCGTGGCCGTGGAGACGCTCACGGAGCGCGTGATCTGCGGCAAGAACTGACCGCAGCACGACGGGCGGGGATCCGTCGTCACGCGTCTGCCGCGACCGTCTTACTCTTCGGATCCGAGCTCAGCCGCGACCCTCTTCAGATTCTCGATGTCACGCCGCACGATGAACGTCCGACCGCTCATGTCGTCGCGCACGTAGTTGAGCGTGCGATCGTCCATCCAGCGGTAGATCGTCGGGCGGGTGACGTTGAGCTGCTGCGCCGCGTTGCCAATGCTGACCAGCTCGCTGGGCTCGAACGCGCGGAACTTCGCCAGCGCCAGCATCCGTCCAAGGTCGGTGTCCCAGAAGGACCGCGGCACCGTGTAATCCTCAGCCGCTGCCGGCCAGAACAGGAGCTGGACGATGGCTTCAATCGCGTTCAGCACGTGCTCCTTCGGCTCGCGGATCTCACCACGCGCCAGCTTGGCGAGTCGCTGGAGATCCTTGCCGAGCGGACCGCTCCGGAGCTGCTCGAGCGATAGCGGTTGGAACGCGGGTGGATAGAGCTGATTGATCAGGCGATGGTGGTGGCTATACACCAACTGCAGCGCCTGATCGATTACCTCCTGGTAATCGCCAGAATGGTTCTCCACGACGGCTCCTTTCGGCCATGGACCGAGTCGCTCGTAGCGTACTCATCGGACTGTACGGTCAGATTGTACGCTCAGTAGCCACCATTGTCAACGATATTCCCGTATCTGTTGACGACAACGACATTCAACAGGCCGTTGGGCGAAGATGACGACGTCAAAATCGTTGCCTAGCCGTCACACAATTCGTACGCACTACCCCAGCGAATGGTTTCGGCGCATTGCGGTGCCAAGCAGCGATCGATCTTCCGGTAACGACCGGACTTTGCCAACTAATATGACGCTGCAAGTGGGTAATGTGTGTGACGCCTTAGAGTGAGATTAGTGCGCGGTCGTCATGCCGCGGATTGCCAAGCCGGCGATAAAGAGGGCGATCAGGCTGTAGATGAGCAGCCCTTGGCGGGGGTGCCGATCCCTCATGTAGGACCAGAAAAAGGGCATGATGAGGACCGCGGTCGCTCCGTAAAGATAGTGGACGGACGAGGCCGCGCGGCTGCCTTGCGTCAACAGCGCGACACCGAACAGTACCTGCACGACGATCAAGATCTGGCCGATGACGAGCGCACCGGCCAAGCTGCCCGAGAGCGACTCACCGCGCATGAAGCTGAAGAGCCCCCAGACACCGACCGCGAGCATGAACAGGAGCACGGTCGTCGCGAGGCGATCGTGCAACAACAACAACGTCTCCAGAGCGGCCTCCTTCGCCCCCGGCAGAATTGGGTAGCCACTCACCAGCAGAGGGCTGACGAGAGTATACCGACGGAAGCGCGGAAATTCGGGAGACGATGCCGTATTCGAGCGTCAGTCAAAGAGACTGAGCTGTCGCAAACGCGGTGGATCCGCCTCTACTGCCGGAGAGCGCCAGCATTCGATTGGATCTCGCCTCGGCAGCGCTCGGATGCGATGGCTTGGCAGCCGGTCCTGGAGCGCGGTTGCGACGGTCGCGACGGCCAGGTCCGGCCGGTTGTTCGTCTCGGAGAGGTGGGCAAGCCAAATGGTCGGCGTGCGGTCGCTCCGAGCGAGGGCCCGCTGGAGCAACGCGGCGCAGTCGTCGTTTGAAAGGTGACCGGTCGGCGAAGCGACGCGACGCTTGAGATAGACGGGGTACGGACCGCGCCAGAGCATATCGAGGTCGTGATTCGCCTCGAGCACGATGACATCAGAGACTGCCAGTGGCTCGATAAGCGCATCGTCCGTACAGCCTAAATCGGTGACAACCGTCAGCGTCGCCAGTGGATGACGGAGCATGAATCCGACGGGTTCGGCCGCGTCGTGGCTTACATGCAGCGCGACAACGCTGACGCTCCCGATCTGGATCTCCGAGCCCGCTCGGATCGCCTCGGCCGTCGCTGGAGCGATCTCCGCGGCCTGAGCAGTCCCGCGCGTCGTGACGATCGGCAATTTCGCTCGGAGTAGGGGAGTGATGCCGCGGACATGGTCAACGTGTTCGTGGCTTACCAGAACCGCGGTCAGATCAGCCGGGGCGCGGCCGAGCGCCCGCAATCCCCGCGAGAGTCGCGCCCCTGAGATCCCGCAGTCGATCAGGATCGAGGTATCGCCCGCCTCGACGAGGAGCGCGTTGCCGGAGCTTCCGCTCGCTAGACTGTGTATGACCAACCCCGCCAACGCGCCCTCCAGGTCACTTGCCCCACGGCGTGTATAGTCGCATGCCGAGGCGTGGCCGGCCACTTCCTGCCGGTGGTAGCATCGCGATTGCGCCAGTCACTTCTTGGCGCTGGGCGAAAGCCACGCGAGAGGCGACGACAGATCGTGTTTGGAACGCCACGAAGACCAGGCCGGCCAGGGCCGCGACCCGTGCGGATGTCCACCGTGCGGCCTTCGATTCCACGCCCAACCATATCGCCGTCCACCCGCCGGATGATCATCACGGCCGTGGTGATCTTCGCGTTGATCATCCTGCTCTTCGTCACCTCGGCATTCTGGGTGAACTGGTGGTGGTTCGGCAGCATGGGGTACCGCGACATCCTCGTCACGCGGTACACGGCTCAAGTCGCTGCCTTCATCATCGGGGGTTTGGCAGCGGCCGCGATCTTTGCCGTGAACGGCGTCCTCGCGCTCCGTCGCACGCGAATCGGACCGCCTGGCGGACGCGTCGTCCGCTTTGCCGAGCGAGCGCTGCTCGCGATCTTAGGGGTCGCAACCGTCCTCATCTTCCTCGCATTCGGCGCCGCGTCGGCGAGCCGGTGGGAGACCTGGCTGCTTTGGCTGAACGGCAGATCATTCGGGCAGGAAGATCCAGTCTTCGGCCGCGACGCCGGCTTTTACATCTTCGCGCTGCCGGCGCTGCGCGCGATTGACAGCGGAGCGTTCACCCTCCTCGTACTGACGGTCATTGCCGTCGCGGCTATTTACGCGCTGCGGCTCGGCGTCCGCGTGCGAAGCATTCGAGCCATTCCCGCGATGATGCGGGTGCATCTCTTTGCTCTAGGCGGCGCCATCCTCGCCGTCGTGGCCGTTCGCTACCTACTGCAAACGTACGAATTGGTCTATTCGGAGCGCGGGGAAGTCTTCTTCGGCGCCAATTACACCGATGTCAACGTTCAGCGCCCAGTCAATTGGCTCCTCTTCGCATTGACGCTGGCGACTGCGGTGCTACTCGTCCTCAATGCGTTCGTTCGCCGTCTGCGGCTCTTGGTCGGCGTGGTCATCGCGTGGGCGGTGGCCGCGGTCGTTCTCGGCGTTCTGCTTCCAAGTGCGATTCAAAGCGCGGTCGTCGAGCCGAGCCAGCTCCGGCGGGAGCGTACGTACATCGCGCACAACATCGCGATGACCCGCGCCGCCTTCGGTCTCGATGACGTGACGAACCGCGAATTGAGCGGCCGGGAGGCCCTTGATCCCGACGCACTGGCGGACAACGAGGCCACGCTGGAGAACATCCGCCTTTGGGATTACCGCATCGCTCGCGGCACCTACCAGCAGCTACAGTCATTCGTCCCGTACTACGTCTTCCCCGATGTTGACGTCGAACGCTACATCGTCGACGGTCGAATCCAGCAGGTGCTGGTGGCGGCCCGCGAGCTGGATCAGGACGGTCTCCCTGAGGGCGCCCGGACGTGGACGAACCGGCGGCTGGTCTATACCCATGGCTACGGCGTCGTGGTGAGCCCTGTCAGCGGCGTGACGGCGCAAGGGCTGCCGACATTTATCGTCGAGGGCATTCCCCCGACCGGCACGGCCCCTTACCGGATAGAGCGGCCCGAGATCTACTTCGGAGAGCTGACTGGCGACTGGGTTATCGTCAACACCGAGGAAGGGGAGTTCCAGGGACTTGCTGAAACGAACGCAGCGGACGTTGTCGCCACCTATCATTACGCCGGAGAGGGCCGCGGCTCGATCAAGCTCGACTCCGCGATCCGAAGGTGGCTCCTGGCGGCGCACTTCCGCGACCGCAACATCGCGCTCAGCGGCCAGATAACCGACGAAAGCCTTGTCTTGCTCCGGCGCGACGTGCTCGCCCGTGCGCGGGAGATCGCTCCGTTCCTGCAGCTCGATCCCGATCCGTACCTGGTCATCGCCGACGGTCGCTTGGTCTGGATCATCGATGCCTACACCGCGACCGACCGATACCCGTACGCGACGCGAACGCGCGGCGTCAATTACATGCGCAACAGCGTCAAGGTCGTCATCGACGCCTACGACGGGACTACGACCTTCTACCGCACGGCAGAGCCGGACCCGATCGCCGATGCTTGGGGCGGGATCTTCGACGATCTCTTCCGCCCAATCTCCGAAGCGCCGCCGAGCATCGCACAGCACTTCCGCTACCCAGAGCTTCTCTTCGACATTCAGTCGGAGATCTACGCGACGATGCACGTCACCGATCCGACCGCGTTTTACAACGGCGAGGATCGGTGGGCAGTGCCGCTCGAGCAGGTTGGCGACGGCAGGTCGCGGATGGAGCCGTACTACGTGACGATGACCTTGCCCGGCGAGACCGAGCCTGGCTTCGCGCTCATCCGCCCGTTCATCCCCGGTGGCCGGACCGATCGCCAGAACATGACCGCCTGGATGGCCGGGCGCACCGATGAGTCCGGAGCGCTCTCGCTCGTGACCTATCGGTTCCCGCGCCAGGCGACGGTCTTCGGGCCGAGCCAGGTGGAGGCCAGGATCGACCAAGAGCCGGAAATTTCGTCGCAGATCGCCCTCTGGAACCAGTCAGGCTCGCAAGTGCTGCGCGGCAACCTCCTGGTGATTCCGATCGGCGAGAGTCTTCTCTACGTCCAGCCGCTCTATCTTCAGGCGACACGCACGCCCGGCGCACTGCCGGAGCTGCGGCGAGTCATCGTCGCCACCAGCGACCGCGTCCTGATGCGCGCAACGCTGGCGGACGCGATCGCCGCCCTTGCGGACGAAGAGCCGACGACGGCAGAGGATGGCGGAGCGGCGCCTCCTGGAGAGACGGAGACCGTCGCCAGCCTGGCGCAACAGGCGCTGGAGGCCTACAACCGCGCCCAAGAGGCCCTGGTGCGCGGAGACTGGGCGGCGTACGGCCGAGAGCAAGCGACCTTGCAGGAGCTGCTGGAGCGCATAGCCGCGCTGACGGCCGGCGAGGCCCCGGAGGAGCCAGCTCCTACTGATCAGGCAACCCCAGAAGCGGGCGGTTCGTAACTTGGACAGTTTCGGTCAGCCGCCGAAGATGGCGCGGCCAATGCGGACGTGGGTAGCCCCTTCCTCGATGGCGACCGGGTAATCGTTCGTCATCCCCATCGAGAGGACCGAAAGCTCCCGACCGGGCCGCTCTCGACAGAGCTCATCGCGTAGCTCTCGGAGCCGGCGGAAGACCGGTCGCGTCTCCTCCGGATCGGAGACCAGCGGAGCCATCGTCATCAGGCCGCGCAGCTGCAGGTGCTGGCACCGCTCGATCTGCGCCACGAGCGCCGGCGCCTCCTCCGGCGTGCAGCCAGCCTTCTGCTCTTCCCCGGCGACGTTGACCTCGAGCAGAACTGGAACGACGCGACCGAGCTTCGCCGCTTGGCGCTCAAGCTCGTCTACAAGAGATTGCCGGTCGACCGATTCGATGATGTCGAAGAGCATGACGGCGTGCCGTGCCTTGTTCGTCTGGAGCTGACCGATGAGGTGCAAAGTCGCGTCGGGTGGGAGCGGCGTGGCGAACTTCGCGCGAGCGACCTGGACACGATTCTCACCGAAGTGGCGCAGGCCGAGCCGGTACGCCTCGTCGACCGTCGCGCGATCGACAGTCTTGGTCACGCCGACGATCGTGATCTCCTCTGGCGCGCGGCCAGCGCGCCGCGCCGCGGCGGCGACTGCCTCCTGGACACGCGCCAAGCGATCCGCAAGCCCAGTCACAATCTCCTCACTCGTTGCGATTGCCATGTCACGCATTATCCACTGAGCGCGATGATTGCCCCGAATCGCCCAGTATCCGGCCCCTGACCGCGATGAGAGAACCAGCGGTCTCCCTGGCAGCGCGTGCACGCCGCGTTGATCTCGATCTGCTCCGTCGGCACGCCGCGCCGCCGCAAGAGCACGGCGTTCGCGAGCGCCACGTCGAACCGCCAACGGTCGCCGCGTTGCTCGGCGGCAGCGGGCCAGTCATCGCCCGCAAGGTCGCGCCAGGCCGCGACAACCTCTTCACCGACCTCGTAGCAGCACAGCCTGATGGCGCTGCCGAGGTAGGCGATGAGGTCCTCCGGCTTGGTGCCGAACGCTTCCTGCATCGCGCTCACCGTCGCGCCCGCGACGTCGCTGACCGTCCCTCGCCAACCCGCGTGGATCGCCGCGATCGCCCGTCGCACGGGATCATAGAAGAGAATCGGCAGGCAGTCAGCGTGCAATGTCAGCAGTGTGATCCCTGGCGCGTCGGTGATGATCGCATCGGCGCGCGCGAGCGGCTCGCTGCCCGGTCGAGCGCCACGTCCGCCGTCTCCCATGCGAGCCCGCGCGACACTCGCCCCATGGATTTGGTGAACCGTGACGAGTGATTCAGGCGAGAGCCCGAGTGCCGCGCACCAGAGCTGCCGCATTTCCCACGCATCGGCGGCATCGCGCGGGGCGCTGTAACCGATATTGCCATCGGCCCGCCCAAGACCCGGGACTCGGCCAGTCAGTCCATGGACCAAACCCGGCTGCGCGGCCAGAAGCGAGCTACGAGTCACGTGCTCCGCGAGCGCACCGTTTCGCGTTGCCGTCGTCGTCACTGCGTCTCCCATCACGCGGCGTTCGTTCACGTTCCCTCACCTTCGCGGGCGGCGTCGATGATGATCTGATCGACGACCCATTCGACCGGAGCGTGATCGTCAGTAAAGACTCGTCCGCCCGGCGACACCTCTCGAATATCGCCCGTCCGCAGCGCGAGATCGGCGACGGAGCGAACGACCGTTCCTTCGGCGAAGCGACTCGCGTTCTGCTGGAACGCCGCGGCGTCGCTCGGCCGAAGCGTGCCGATCACCATCGTGTTGTTGTAGCCATCGACGTCGACAGCAAACACACTCGGGAAGACGGCGCGCATCGTCGAGGCAATGACCTCGACCAGACGGTAATCCGTCTTCGTGCGGCCGACGTTGACGACAGCGACACCGTCCTCAGTCAACCGATCGGCGATCTCTTGAAAGAACTCCTTGGTCGTCAGCTGGAACGGGATGTACGGCTGCCGGTAGGCGTCAACCCCGACGAGGTCATACCGTACGTCGGTCCGGCGCAGGAACGTCCGCCCATCTTCCACGATGACGTTGAGGCCCGGCTGATCGAGAGAGAAATACTTCCTGCCTAGGCGGGCGACTTCCGGATCGATCTCGACCCCGTCAATCTCGATGCCGGGATAGGCTGCTGCCAGCGATCGCGCGGCGGTGCCGCCAGCCAAGCCGATGATCAGCGCCCGATCGACGTCCGGGGTCGCCTCGGTCCGAGCGAATAGCGGCGCGACCAAGAAGTAATCCCACGGACCGCCGGTTAGGACGCTCGACGGGTCGTAGATCGAGTGGATGGCGTGACCCTCGTTCAGGGCGAGGAGGATCCTATCGCCCTCTTTCAGCACTTGAATGTAGTTGTATTCAGATTCCGCTTCCTCGATCAGCTCACCCCGGTAGGGCGGCTTGATCTGCCCGCCGCCCGCCGACACCTCGACAACGATCAAGAGAGCGGCGAGCAATCCGCCGAGCGCGGCCAGCTTCGGCATACCCGCGTCGATCAACCCGAGGATCGAGATGGCGAGCAAGCAGAGACTCAGCGTTAGGAACGTCCGGCTCGTGCCAACCAATGGAACGAGCAAGAGGACCGGCAGGAAACTGCCGGCAATCGAGCCGACTGTCGAGAGGGCGTAGATCCGGCCCGCTGTGCGTCCAGCGCCATCAATGTCGGCAAGCCGTAACCGAATCGCGAAGGGCGTGACGAAGCCAAGCAGCGTGATCGGCGCCGCGAATAGCAGCAGCGTCCCAAGGAGCGAGCCGTAGAACGCGCCGACCGCGACTCGATCAAAGGCATCGAGCGATGCTTCCAAGATCGGCCGCGCCAGGTACGGGATCAGGCCCGTGGAGACGGCAGCGGCGCCGGTTGCGGCGTAGAGGAGCCGCGGACTGGGATGGCGATCGGCGATACGGCCGCCGAGGTAATACCCTATGGAGAGATAGGTCAAGGTCAGGCCGATCAGATTCGCCCAAATGAAGGTCGAGCTACCGAAGTAGGGCGCGAGCAGGCGCGAGGCCGTCAGCTCGATGCCGATGCTGCTCAGCCCGCCGACGAAGACGAGCGGACCGAGGAGCCGTTGACCGGCCAATCTCCCGGGAGCCGAGCTTGCGACGCCTTCATTGGAGCCAACGGCTTGGGAAATCGCGGCCGGCGCGTTGCTGACAGACTTCGCCATTGCTGCCTACTAAGTGGATCACAGCCAGAGCGGCCCAAAGACCGGGCCGCTCACGGCAAGTATACGTGGGCTTCGCCGCCTGGACCTGCAAGTCGAGCGCGCCGTCAACGTTTCACATGCGACGGCCAGGGCGAATGGATGCCTGTTGATCAGTGTCCCGTTCGGAAGACACGCCAAGGGCGCGGCATTGCTGCCACGCCCCGGCTCTCAGGTATCAACGCTCTCGGAGCTACATTGCCCCGGACTCTTCCGAAAGGCCGGCATCCGAATCGTCCAGATGCACCTCTTCGCGACGAACCTGGCCGGAGACACGCTTCGTCTTCTTGACCGGCTGCTTCTCGATGTCGATCTCCTCGGCGACGCGCGTTCGCGTCTGGACATCGACTTCTTCGCCGCGGATCGGCACCTCGTACGTCTCCTCTTGGAAGGCGTCCTCACCGGCCCGCACGTCGCGGTCGACACGCCGCCGCTCGACGTGCACGCGCTCCTCCGTGACCGGGACGTCCATTTGGCGCTCTTCTGTCACCACATCCTTGCGGACGCGGACCTCACCACGGTCGACCTCGTGGGTCGTCGCCGTCAGCTCTTCCTCATGCACCGGGACGCGCAGCGTCTCACCCTGCTCGTTGAGCTCCGTCGTGCTAGGCGTCTCAGTGGCAAATCTTGGATCCATCACGGCCGGGTCTGTCGGCTCTACCCAACGGTCCGCCGCCTCGGAAGGCTGCGTCTCCGTCCAGGTCCTCGCCGCGGGGGCGGAATCCCAGCCCTGATTGAGCGCGACGTCCTTCGTCACGTTCAGCTGCGCTCGCTCGCCGTCAAAGCTCGCAATGGCGCTGGTCGGGATGTAGTACTCCGTCGGGAAGAAGAAGCCCTTCTCGACGACGATATAGTCCGGCTGCGACGTCACTACCTTGCCGAGCTTGTCACCGTCGGCAGCGATCACGTCTACGCCCTCTGGAATGTTCCACTGGTTGTAAGTCTGATCCATCATCTCGTCTATCCTCCGCGCCACTCGAGCTTCCGCTCATCGTGGCTCGTTACCGGGCGCTCTTGGAGCCAATTGGCTCCAGACTCCCAAATGCGCGAGGCAATCGCTTCGCGCGGTCACCGCCGGGAGAGGGTGACGACCTAAGCCGATCTTCTCCCGAGGCGAGTAAGCCAGGCGCAATGGCACCTTGCGGTCGCTGTGTTGACTTCACCCCCCTTCGACTCCGTGACACAGCAAGTAGTCATAATCTGGGTCGGTAGCCGAATCCGGAATCACTCAGTTGTCGCTCCGTCCGGCAGCCCGCCCAATCTGTAGGGTGTGCAAGGGAGGTGCCACGTCCTCAGTTCATATGAGTTTGTGTTGATTTTTCGAAGGGCGCCGTATTGGAGCCGCGGTCTGCAACGTGACCTGAAGTCCGTCACTGTCTGGGCCGGTCTTCGCCGCATGAGACAAGCGCGTCGAGTTCGGAGCCTACTCATACGATCTCGGGTTCGCTGTGCCATTTCGCTCATGCCTGGCACGCTGCAGGTCGTACCAAGGTCTGTGGCGACACGCTTGAACTTCTCGTCACTTGGTTTCTGAGCTGACGTACCGGCGCAAGAACAGCAGCCACCTGAGCTCGACCTGAGTTGACAGTGTGGCCCCGAGGACAGGATTCGGACCCCGCTCATGGCCCTGGTCAGCAATGCACGGGCGCGATCAACTCTGGCCCACTTTGGAGATATCGGGGCATGAAGCTCTTTGCGGGCAACGCAGCTTATCCGCAAATTGGATATCCGGCCGGCCCTCTTTCGTGGAATCCCTTTCCGCGCGAGGTGCGGCCAGGCGTGGCTGCCGTCGTACTCGTCGCTGCCGGGAGGGTGCTTCTAGTGCGGCGGGCAGACAACAGGCTCTGGGGACTGCCGTCCGGCCATGTCGAGCCCAGCGAGACCGTCGCTGAAGCCGTCGTCCGTGAGGTACGAGAGGAGACGGGCCTAGAGGTCGAGGTACGGCGTCTGTGTGGGGTCTACTCGAACCCGGCCACGCAGGTGTTCGCGTACCCAGATGGCCGAGTAACGCATTTCATCACCGCCAGCTTCGTCTGCGCGGTCACCGGCGGCGAGCTCCATTGTGACGGCGTTGAAGCACTGGATGCAGCCTTGTACTCACCGAGTGAGTTGCCCGGCGACCTGCTACCGATGCATCCACAATGGCTAGCCGACGCGATCTCCAACCAGGCTGCAGCTTATGTCAGGTAACCGCGCCGGGCGCTGGTCCAAGTCAGTCAGCGTGGACCAGCGCTGATTACCCGATCCACTTCTGCTTGTTGGTCACATAGTCGACCAGGATGTACTCGCCCAAGCGATCCGGCGTCGCGACAAAGACTCGGCCGCCGTTGATCCTCATCAGGTCGTTCACGAACTGCACCATGTACGGCGACCGCTCCAACATGAACGTGTTGATCGTGATCTTGTCGCGCGTGCAGCGGATCACCTCGCGAAGCGTCTCCTGGAACGTCCGCGGCATCGGCGGCCAGTGGAAGAAGACCTCGCCGTTTTCCATGTGCGCGGTCGGCTCGCCGTCGGTGATGATGATGATCTGCTTGTTCGTCCCCTTCTGCCGCGACAGTAGCTTCCGCGCGAGCTGGAAGCCGTGTTGCATGTTCGTCCCGTACTGGAACTCGTTCCAAGTCAGCGTCGGCAGATCGGACGGCTTCAGCTCCTCCGCGAGATACGAGAATCCAACGATATCGAGCGTATCTCGCGGGTACTTCGAGCGAATCAGAGAATCCAGCGCGAGCGCAATGCGCTTCGCCGCCGTAAAGCAGTCGGAGTAGAACATCGAGCGGCTCATGTCGACCATCAGCACGGTCGAAGAGCGCGTCACGTACTCCGTGCGATAGACCTCGAAGTCTTGCGGATTGAGCGAGACCGGAGTGCCTGCGCCACGGCGCTGCACGGCGTTCATCACCGTCTTCGGCAGGTCGAGCAGGAACGCATCGCCGAACTCGTACGGCTTACTGTCGTCGGTCCGCTCACCTGGTCCGCCCGGCCGATCGAGCTTGTGCTGACCGAGCCGGTCCTTGTTGAGCTGCGAGAAGATGTCGGTCAGCGCCTTCTCGCCGATCTTGCGCACGCCCTGCGGCGTCAGCTCGTAACCACGTCGCGTCTTTCGGATGTAGCCGGCCTCCTCCAAGACGCGAGTCAGCTGGCTTAGCTGCTGCATCTGCTCGAGCGCATCCTCGCCGAGCAAGTCCCGCACCTTATCGTCGTCGAGGTTCGCAAAGTCGTTCCAGTCGCGCACGCTCTTGAGGTCGCGCTCCAGGTTGTCGTAGTCGTTCAAGCGATCCATGAGCCGCATCGCCTCGGCCAGCGTCAGCGACTCATCTCCGCCGAATTGATAGCCGCGCCGCCAATCCTCCGGGCGCATCGTCTGCGCGAGGTTGGCTTGCAGCCGCGACATCTCGGCCTGCAGGCCGGGATCCTCCATCAGCGCCTGCATCAGCCCCTGCAGCTGCGCCTGCTGCTCCGGCGTCATGCTCTCCATCAACTGCTGCATGGCCGCCATCTGCTGCTGCATCCGCTGCAGGAGATCGTCGAGGCTCTTGACGTCCGGGCCAAAGAAGTGCCCCCACTTGTGCATGAACTGCTCGAAGCCCGGATCCTCGCCTCGCTGTTTCGCCTCGAGCATCTCGTTGAGATCGTTCAACATCTGCCGCATCTCAGCGATCTGCTCGGGCGTCATCTCGCTCAGCGCCTGTTGCATTCCCTGGAAGGTCTGCTGCAGCACCTGCTGCTGGAGCGTGGCGAGGAGATCCTGGAACTTCTGCCGCGCCTGCGGGTCCATGAAGTCGTAGTCCTGCAGACTGCGGATCGCCCCGGCGGGGTCGGGCGGCAGATTGTCAAGCTGCTCACGCTTCTTCGCAGCGAGATTCTCGAGCAACCGCTGCAGATCCTCGTCGTAGACGGCGGAATCGCCTTGCTGCTGCTCTCCAGAGCCGGACGCCTCCTGGCCTTCGCCAGACTCGCCTGCCTGTGCCTGCTGGTTCCCTTGGCTTCCGGCTTCGGCTTGCTTGGACTGCGCCGCCTCGCGGGCGCGCTGCAGCCGCTCGCGCCCCTCGGCAACGCGGCGCTCGATCCCCTCGCGCTCGGTGTTGATAACGTCCTGAAGACGCTCCTTGATGTCGTCCAGGATCGAGCCGAGGTCATACCGATTGAGCTGCTCCTGTCGGCGCTCGCGGAGCCGGTTCATCATCTCGCGCAGGCCGGGCAGCCGGTCTCCGTCAGGACGGTCGAGCCCTTCCCAAAATAGGCGCCGCAACGCATTGAGGATGTCGCCGTCCCGCATGAGCTGATCGGACATCGCGCGCATGAGCTCGTCCGCATCGAGCGGACTGACCTGCTGCGTGCCGTCCCAGCGGGAGTAGCGAGTGCCAAAACGATAGATGGGCATCGTCGCCTCCTCTCGGAGAAGCTTGGAGGTTCGCGCCAAGGGTGGCGGCTGCCCCGCCGCTGGCCGTATCGAGACATTCGATCCGGCGGGACCTGCACGCCGCCAATCTCAAGACGCGCGGATCATCTTGCGCTATCGGTGGTAGCGCGCCGGACCCGCTCCCGGATCCTTATTGAGCTTGCGGTTGAGATGCAGTCCCTCTAGGACGAACTCGACGGCCGAGGCCACGGCGGCCGGGTTGCCGCCAACTCCGAGCTTTTCGACCGCCTCACGCATGCCATCGAGGTGACTGAGCTGGTGGACGTAGTCCATCGCGGGCATCATCTCGGACGCCTCCACGACCAGCCCATTCTCGAAGGCGAGGATCAGGCGATCGAATTGCCGAACCGAGAAGTGCCGGTTGAAGACGGTCAGCACCGCCTGGGCGATGAGCTTGTCGACGACCTGCTCCTCGCGGATTTCACCCAGCGTCTCCAGCTCGATCTTGCCCGTCGTCGAGGCGTGGAGCGCCGCCAGATCGGAGATGCGCGGCGCCGCCTGACGCTCACCGAGGCGGATCGCACGCCGCGTTGCGTTCGAGATCAAGTTCTCGTAGTTGGCGATGCTCATGCGCACCGAGACACCCGAGCGCTGGGAGACCTCGTGCGAGCGTCGAGCGCAGTGCGTCAGCTCAGCGACGATCTCCTTCATGAAGGTTGGAACCGTCAGCTGAACGCCCGGCGTCTCGTAGGGCACCCGCTCCTGCTCCATGATCTCCATTTCCAGCTCGGTCGTCTCCGGATAATGCGTCCGGATTTGGGAGCCGTAGCGGTCCTTGAGCGGCGTGATGATGCGGCCGCGGTTCGTGTAGTCCTCGGGGTTCGCCGAGGCGATGACGACGATGTCGAGCGGCAAGCGGATCTTATAGCCCCGGATCTGGACGTCGCGCTCCTCCATGATGTTGAGGAGACCGACTTGGATACGCTCCGCCAGGTCCGGTAGCTCGTTGATCGTGAAGATGCCGCGATTCGTGCGCGGGATCAGGCCATAGGAAATGGTCAGCTCGTCCGAGAGATATCGCCCCTCGGCAACCTTGATCGGATCGACTTCTCCAATCAGATCGGCGATCGTCGTGTCTGGCGTCGCGAGCTTTTCACCGTAGCGGCGATCGCGCGGAATCCAATCGATCGGCGTGTCGTCGCCCTTGGACTCAACGAGATCGCGGGCGTATTTCGAGATTGGGTTGAACGGATCGTCGTTGATCTCCGAGCCCTCGACGATCGGCAGCCAATCGTCGAGCAAGTTCACCAGGCTGCGCGCGAGACGAGTCTTCGCCTGTCCGCGCTCTCCCAGGAAGATGATGTCTTGCCCGGAGAGGATCGCGTTTTCAATCGCCGGGATCACGGTTTGGTCATAGCCGAGGATCCCTGGGAACAGATTGTCTCCCCGGCGGATCTTCGCGATCAGGTTTTCGCGCATCTCCTCGCGAACCGTCTTCGGGCAATATCCTGATTCGCGCAGCTCACCCAGGGTCCGTGCCGCTGGTCTTGGAGTAGTAACTGGCGTTATGGACATGCGGGACATCCTTGGTAGAGGCGACCGGGGTACGAACCGGTGCGGCGAGAAAGGGGCGGGCGTCTAGTTCATGCCCACCGGCGCTAGGAGCGCTAATCCCATCGTACACGCGCGAGGTGGGGGTGTCGAGGCTTCCGTACGACTCCCTAACCGAATGGGTAGGAGCGGCGGATGCCGATTTCCACCCGCCACGCCGAGATCGTGTCAGGCAGGCGACACGAGCGAGGCTGCGCGTTCGGCCAGCGCCCGCTCGAACGGCACGGATCGCTCGCCAAGCTCGGCGTCGAGCGCGGCGGCCGCCTGAATGTCGAGCTCAAGTTGGGCACCCCGTCGCGGTCGCGTGGCGAGGGCCTGGCTGACAATACCTTCGCCCTGCTCGCCATCCCAGCGCAGCCAGGCAATCTCTCGCACCTGGCGGCGCACCAGCCCACCGTCGTACCACGCATCGAGAAAGACGAAGAGCCGCACCGCGGCGATCGCCTCGAGAGGTACCCGTAGCGGATAGGCGGCAAGTTGATAGACGAGGTCCGGAACACTCTCGGCGTGCGCCGTAGCCAGTAGCTGATACCCGCCCTCGTGGATCAGGTCGAAGACACGTCGCGCGGCGGGGCCCCACAGGTAGACTGGCAGGTGCGGGCTGATCTCATTGACGAGCAAAGCGGTGCGGCTCGCGTCTGCGTCGGCGATGAAATCGAACGGCTCGTAGCAGCCACGGAGATAGATGCGGCGCGTGTCCGCCGGGAGCGCCTCGAGCAGCGCAGTCAAGAAGGTCGTCTTTCCCGCGCCGGAAGGCCCGGCGGCCACGATGCAGGAGGCGCGGCGCTCGATGAGCAGCGCCAACATCGCCGCGCCCTCCGGAGAGATCGTCTCAGCCGCGATCAGCTCGTTGAGTGAGAGACTCGGCTGGTGCGACCAGAATGGCCCCCACCAGAAGAACGGCTCGCTTCCCGACGGCTCACCCCCTCGGTGGCCACCCGCTCGCCTACCCCACACCCCTGGGCCCGTCGCGCTCATGACGCGCTCCGAATGTGCGGATCGCGGATGAACAGCATCCCGAGCAGGACCAATACGAAGACGGCGGCGCCGCCAACAGCGATTCGGACTCCCGCCACGTCAGCGACGAGACCGGCGATCAGTGAGCCCGCCGAAGGGAACCCGACAACCGTCAGGATGAAAAGGCTCATGACACGTCCGCGAAGCTCGCTGGGGGCTGCCAGTTGGATGAGTGTTGCGATCAACGCCGAGGCAATTGCGCCAGCGAAGCCCACGAGGATCAGCAGCGGCAACGCGGCCCCGTACCAAGGAGAGGCGGCAAAGCCGGCAAGAAACGCCACTTGTGCAAGCGTCGCCGCGATCACCCACCGGCCCTTCTCGCTCATCTCGCGGCGCGCTGCCACCCAGAAGCCACCGGCGAGCGTGCCGAGCCCACCGGCGGAGACGAGGAGCCCAAACGCGGTTGAGCTGACCTGGAACTCCTCACGGGCGAAGACGGCGAGGAGCGGACCATACGAGCGCGCGAAGAGACCCGTCAGGAGTGAGACGAGGAGAAGGCCGCGCAGCAGCGGCGAGCGCACCACGTACCGCACGCCGCTCGCGATCGACGCCACGACGCCCTCGCGCTCATCGGGTGCATGGCGGCGCCGCGGAATGTTTCGCAGCATGGCGAGCGAGAAGAGGATGGCCACGCAAGAGAGTGCATCGACCGTGAAGACCCCGGACACTCCGATGATGGGGATGAGAGAGCCGGCAATGGCGGGTCCGACGAGCGCGGCGCCGGTGAACGCGATCGAGTTGAGCGACACGCCGGAGGTGAGCTGCTCGCGAGAGAGGATATCCGGCAGGATCGCATGACGTACGGGCGAGTCGAACGCCAATATCACCCCGTTGCAAAACCCGTATGCGACCAGGAACCAGACGTTGATGAGATCGAGCAGCGTCAACGTAGCCAGTGCTGAGGTCGTTATCAGGTACGCGAGTTGGACCGTCCAAAGGACCGTCAAGCGCGGCAAGCGGTCCGCGATCACTCCGCCGAACGGCGGCAGGACGAGCATCGGCACAGCGAACGCCGCGGCGATGATGCCCAGCCAGAAGGCGGAGCGTTCGGGCTCCAGATCAGTGACCAGCCACCCCTCCGCCGTCGAGGTCATCCACGTACCGGCGTTTGAGATCAACAGCCCAATCCAAAGAAAGCGAAAGTTTCGCGATTGCAGCGCGGCGAACCGCGCCGGGGGAGCCTTGGACGTATGGTCCGCGACTTGCCCGACCTCACCGTCTCCATCGAGCGGCGTGGACGCCGCGGTCGGACTCGGGGTGACTCGGCCTGAGGGAGCGCTCATGCCACGGGATGGTAGCACGGGCCAGGCCGGTTCCGGCGCTGCCTACTCCGGGGCAACTTCTGGGGGCGCGACGACGAGCCTCGCGATGAACGGCAACTTGGCAAATTGCCGCCGCAACCTCAGACCGAATCCGACCAGAAGGTGATTAGGTACCTCGAATCCGACGTGCGTCAAGGGAACGTCGACGAGGCGAGCCTCCTTTCGATCGAGCAGGACGCACAGCTCGATATCAGTGGCTCCGCGCCGACGCAGCCAGCGCGTCAGGTAAGCCAAGCTCAACCCAGTGCTGACGATGTCTGCAACGAGGATGACGGGTCGACCGACGATCGGGCTCCGAGGGCCGCGCCGCACTCGGACGCGCCGCTGGCCGTCAGTCGCCGTGAAGCGCGACAAGCTGATGCGGTCCGTATCGAACGCGACGCCGCGCTCGGCGAGACCGGCTGTCAACGCTTCCATGAACCTCGCCGAACCGGGATCGACCGCAATCAGGAGTGGCCGAGTTGGCGTGCTCGCTTGCTTCTCGCACTCCGGCTGAAGGTCATCAGGTTCGACGGCTAGGCACTCCGAGTCGAACAAGGCGGGAACTATCGGCTCTGGCTCCCGATCGAACTGGCACGTTTTCCGCGACAGGTCTTGAGCAAGAGCGTCGGCCATTTCCGCGATGCGCCGCTGCAGCGACTCCTCATCGATGAGGACGTCACCCATCAGCGCGGCGCCACGGTCCAGTTCGCCGAAGGGATACTCCTGCCTTAGCCGGTCATAGTCGCGCCGATAGAGCAGCTTCACCCGCACATTGGGATAGAGCTCCCGGAGCCGGCGTATCTTCCGGTTCTTGCGCGTCACGAGACGCTGACGCATCGTCGTCAGCTCGATGTACAGGCGGTGATCGGGTAGGTAGAAATCCGGCGTGAACATCTCTGATGGCCGGCCATCGCTACTGAATGCCAGGGGAAACGACGTCGGCTCATACGCCCAACGGATGCGATAGAACGTGAGCAGGCGCGAAAAGTGCAGCTCGGCGGGATGGGCAAAATCGGTATCCTCGACGTCTCGTATGAGCTGCCAAGGAAGCGGGAGCGCTCGCTGCTCGATCTTGACCTCCGTCGCTTCTGCCTCGGTCCGCCCCCTCTCGGTCCCGCGCGGCGTGTCGCCGCCGAGACCGGCCCTCCCCTCCTCCCAGGTCACGCAGGTCACCTCGCAGCACACTCGATCGCAACGGACGAACGGATCGTCCGGCTCTTCGTCTCGATCAACGGCCCACTCAATGGACCGACTTCACAGGTGGGGCTGCTCCCGCGGGGGTGGCCTCATTGTGGCATAACTAACCGCTCACGGCAACGGTATTATGTTCGAAAAACCCGGTGACAATCAGTCATTCATGAAGTCAGGGGAAAATGCCGGCGACCTCATACGCCGGAGCGCATCACACGCTGGCGAATGGCTTACCGATGGCTGGTCACTCCCACCTGCTGGCAATATTCGAGGACCGGGCAGGTCGTGCACCGCGGCCGGACTCCCGTGCAGATGTGCTTGCCGAAGGGCACCAGCAGCTTGTTGATCTCCACGCGATATCGCTCGGGTAAGACATGTTCGAGCGCGGCCATCGTCTGCTCCGGCGTGCGCGCCGAAACGTAGCCCCAGCGGTTGGTCACCCGATGGACATGGATGTCAACCGAGATCACGGGCAGTCCGCAAGCGATGCCGAGCGTGAGATTGGCGCACTTCGGACCAATTCCGGCAAATGACTCGAGCACGTCGCGGTCGCACGGCAGGCTGCCGCCGTACTCGTCAACCGTGCGGCGGGCAATCTCCCAAATCTGTGGCGCCTTACGCTCGTGGAACGTCGCCGGGGAGATGAGCGCATCGATTTCGTCGAGCGACAGCCGCGCGACCTCCTCGGGCGTCCGCGCCGCGGCGAACAGGCGCCGCGCCGCCGGCAGGCTCACCTCGTCATAGGTGCGCACTGAGATCAGACAAGCGACGAGCTGCTCGAAAACGCTGGCGTAGCCATCCTCAGAGAGCTCGAACATCGCTGCTTTCGGCAACGGCGCGACCGCCTCACAAATGCGCACCATTACCTCATCGATATCAAACGGTCGCTTTTCTTTCGCGCTCACGGATACAATGCCGTCCCGTTGTTATCCGTATCTCGGTGCCGCTGGCTCGCCATGCCGCTGCCACGGAGACGGCGACCGCGACGAGGGGACGAAACATGCCGGAACAGACTCGTTATTTGCTGACTGAGCGGGATATCCCGGAGGCTTGGTACAACATCCTGCCGGATCTTCCCGTTCCGTTGCCGCCTGTCCTTCATCCCGGGACGGGGCAGCCGATCGGTCCTGACGATCTCGCGCCCCTCTTCCCGATGGAGGTCATTAAGCAAGAGGTAAGCCAGGAGCGGTATATCCCTATCCCCGAGGAAGTGCTCGCCGTCTACCGGCTGTGGCGCCCGACGCCACTCTATCGCGCTCGGCGGCTCGAGAAGGCGCTCGACCTGCCGGAAAATGTGCGCATCTTCTATAAGTACGAGGGAGTCAGCCCGGCTGGTAGCCACAAGCCCAATACGGCCGTTCCGCAGGCCTTCTACAACAAGCAGGAAGGGGTCAAGCGCATCACGACCGAGACCGGAGCCGGCCAGTGGGGCAGCGCTCTGTCAATGGCGTGCGCCTTCTTCGGGCTCGAGCTGAAGGTCTACATGGTCAAGATCAGCTACATGCAGAAGCCGTATCGGCGCGTCCTGATGGAGACGTGGGGCGCGACCTGCGTGCCTAGTCCGAGCCCGGACACGAATGCCGGACGCCAGATCCTCGCGCAAGATCCAGAGTCCACCGGTTCGCTCGGCATCGCCATCTCAGAGGCGGTCGAGGACGCCGCCACGCGGGAGGACACGAAGTACTCCCTCGGCTCGGTGCTGAATCACGTCCTGCTGCACCAAACCGTTATCGGCCTTGAGGGACTCAAGCAGCTCGAGATGGCCGACGCTTGGCCGGACATTGTGATTGGCTGCGTCGGCGGCGGCTCCAACTTCGGCGGGTTGGCGATCCCGTTCGTGCGCGAGAAGCTCAACGGGAAGTCGGTCCGGGTCATTGCTGCCGAGCCGGCCGCTTGCCCGTCGCTGACCAAGGGTGTCTATGCCTACGACTTCGGCGACACCTCGATGCTGACACCGTTGCTGAAGATGCATACTCTCGGTCACTCGTTCATCCCGCCGGCCATCCACGCCGGAGGATTGCGGTATCACGGCTCCGCCCCGCTCGTCAGCCATCTCCTCGAACTCGGGCTGATCGAGGCCACCGCCGTCAAACAGCGCGCCGCCTTCGAATCGGCCGTGCTCTTCGCTCGTACCGAAGGCATCCTTCCCGCTCCCGAGGCGACGCATGCTCTCCGCGTCGCGGTCGACGAGGCGCTCGCGGCGAGGGAAGCCGGCGAGGAGCGGACGATCCTCTTTGGTCTGTCCGGCCACGGCCACTTCGACCTCTCCGCCTACGACTCCTATCTGTCAGGCTCGCTGCAGGACTACGAGCATCCGCAGGAGGCGATCGAGGAGGCGCTGAGCCGCCTGCCCAAGGTCGCCTCGTAGGCTTCACCCCTCCAGGCATACCATCACGAAATGAAACGCGACGCTCCCGAAGGAGCGTCGCGTCTTATGTCACGCTATTGCCCGCGGTTGAAAGAGAGCGCTTGAAGTACTAGGCGCGTCGGCGCTCGACGTATGCCGCGAACTCGCGGCGCGCGCGAGCCTTGATCTGGTCGCCGTTCTCGCGCCAAATGTGGATCGCCGAGGGCAGGAACGAGACGAAGATGATGACGGCGATGATTGGCAGCAGGTAGGTGTCGACGCTGGGGATCGCGCTGCCGAGGAAGTACCCCGCGAACGGGATGCCGACTGCCCACATGATCGCACCGATCACGTTGAAGACCACGAAGCGGCGATACTGCATCGCCCCGACGCCAGCGACGATTGGCACGAAGGTCCGCACGATCGGCATGAAGCGCGCGAGGATGACGGCTTTCCCGCCGTGTTTCTCAAAAAACGCCTCGGCCTTCTCCAAGTACTTCGGCTTGAACCAGCGCGACTCGGGCCGGTTGAAGAGTCCGCGCCCGACGCGAAGTCCAAATGTGTAGCCAACCGCGTCGCCGATGACCGCGGCCGCGAAGCACACCGCCACGAGTATCCAGATATTCAGCAGGTCTTGCGACGCGAGAAACCCGGCCGTGAATAGGAGGCTGTCACCAGGGAGGAAAAACCCAACCAGCAAGCCGGTCTCGGCGAAGATGATGACGAATAGCCCGATGTAGCCGACGGTCTGAATCAAGCTTTCTAGGTCAAAATGCGGCATCGTCCCTCCTGCCGGTCCTGTCACCGGAACCGACCGCCCTCTGCTCGCCGACATGCCCGGCGTGCCGGTCCGAACCGCGATCGCTGCCCGCGAGTATAGGCGGTGGGATAGCGGTCACACAATCATTACGGACGCATACATTCCTTACGGCGATAGATCTCCGGGTCCCGGCGCCGGAGGTGCGACACCCAGGAGGTGCGTCCACAGGTAGCGTGTAGCCCAAGCACGAGCCGGACTCCACTGCTTCGCTCGTGTGTCAAGCACCGCCTGCGCGAGATCCGGTTCTCCGTAGGCAAACCGGGCGGCGCGCAGCAATGCCACGTCGCCCACCGGGTACGCATCGGAGAGACCAAGGCCCCAAAGCAGCGCCGATTCAGCAGTCCACGGTCCGACGAGCGGCAGCCGGCGAATCACCTCGCGGACGTGATCGCGATCGGCCCCGGCCCGAGACACGAACGGTAACGATCCATCGAGGGCGGCGCGGCCCACGGCGACCAGCGCTTCCGCGCGGCGCATCGTGACGCCGCTCGTCCGGAGCACGGCCGGCTCCGCCGAGGCGAGATGGTTCGGGCATGGCAAGGGATAGAACCTGCGACCGAAGAGGACGATGCCTTCATGAAACAGCGCCGCCAGTCGCGTTTCGGTGACTGCGGCCGACGCGACTGAGATGCTCTGGCCGACGATCGAGCTCACCAGGCCCTCGTACAGACTGCCGGCCGCATACGGGCGTAAGCCAGGGAATTGGAGCCGTAGGCGCTCGATCACCGGATCGTCGAAGGTGGGTGGCTGCTCCTCGATGCCGAGGACAGCAGAGGCCCATTCGCGGTCTCGCGCCGGCGAGGCCGTCCCGCGAATCTCGATCCCCTGGCCCGGCGCCGGTTGTGAAGCCGCGCGCCAAACGACCTCGTCATCCTCCCAGCCGACCCAGACGAACGCTCCGGACATCCAGGCATGACTCGGCCATCGGCTGCCGCCCCACGCCGCGGGAGCGCAAGTCTCCGCCAGGGAATAATCAGGCGGAACGGAGATGGTCCGCGTGGTGACAGAAGGCGATTCGTCGGTTCGATCGGCCATCACAGTGCAGCGCGAGCGACCGCCGCCGCGCGTGGGTAGGTCGCCGCTTCCGCGAGCAGCGAGGGCAGCTCTGGCAGGGGCAGCTCACTTGCGCGCGGCAGCGGCTCGGCCCAGCGCAGGGCTAGGCCGACGCGGCGCGCCTCCGCGAGCAGGCGAGTCGCCGCCCCGATTCGGTCGCCAGCTATGTCGGCCGCGCTCGCCAGCTCAACGCCAGCCAAGCTCTTAGTGCCAAAGAGGTAGAGCCCGCCCTGTGGTGTCCGACCTGCCACAGCATCGGCGGAGGCCAAGGCGCTCAAAGCCGTGGAGACGGTACGGACCGTCAGCCGGATTGTGTCTGGCGCCACCGCCACTACTCGCTCGAAGTTGCGGCTCAGCACCTGACGCAAGGCAGCGGCGAGTAGCTGCGATCTCGTCTCAGTCTCGTCCTCCGGCACCAGCACGTCGATTCCCTCGGGAAGCACACGAGACAGGGATACAGCGTCGGGCAGATTCGGCGCCGCGGTGAAAAGCGTGACGCCATTGACCGCGACGAGTACACCTATCAGATCCTGTAGCAGTGCCGGAGCCATCTGAGATGGCCACGCCGCATCCTGTCCGCGAGCAGGCACCGCGGGCGGCATGATCACTACTGCCTGGCGAACACTTACGCGAGAGCGAACCGGATTTGCGTCTTCAACGATCATGTGGAGGAACCGATGAGATCTGGCTAGAAGAGAGAATCGTCAGTGGTCTTCGTCGAGCCCAACACGATCGCATGTAATGTACGTACGAAATCGTAGCATTGCCCCGGAGGCACAACAAGCCGTGCCGGGCTCACCGCCTCATGTCTTACTCTTGGTTGAACGGAATCGGGTTTGGCAGGGAAAATGGTTAGCGGGTAGGCTTCCGGCATGATGGTTATTGGTCCTGAGGCTTTTGGGATATGTCGCTTGGAAGCATCGGGGCCGCCGCCGGTCGCAACCATCGTCGCCGCTAGCACGCTCCCGGCCGCAATCAACACGGTGCTCCCATCAATCGCCCCTTCCCTGGGCTCCGGAATCCGATTAGTGCTTCCAACACGCCACCCTTCGCCATCAACCGCCAGCGACCTCGTCACTCCCATCCGAAGCGCCCTCTCCACCGCGGGACTCACCGTTGAGGTCGTTCGGCCCGCCGGCCTATCGCCGCGCTACTGGAGTTCGCCTGGCCGGGCGCTCGGAGAGTGGCGCGAGGTTCCGCTGGCGCCCGACAGCCTAATCCCGCGAGCCACCCTCCCCTCTCGGCTGGTCGATTCCGATAACCTGGTGCTCCTCAACGATCTTCGCGACGAACAAGAGCTTCGGCCAGTCATCGCGCTCGGCGTTTGGAAGCGCTACCTGCACCCGAAGCAACGCCTGCTCGTCGAGCTTGCCTCCCATCGCACGCCAGTTGACGCCGAGATCGCCGCCGTCATCCGGCCGGCCGCAACGGTACTCGCCGCCAGTGGGAATTCGTACGCGTTGCTGACCTTCACAACCGATCCTCTCGCCGCTGAGCTGATCGGACTCGCCATTCATTGGGCGACGAGCTTTTCAGAGGCGGAGACAACCGGACCTTGGGAAGACGCCATCGTCCAAAGAGCAACGGAGCTCGGATCAGAGATCCGCCTGCCTCGCGACCTCTCACTCGAGTGGCGACGCGCGGAGGAGCCCGCGGAGCCAGACCCGGAGTTATTCGCAAACCTGGCTCGGCGGGTCGAGCAGCGACTCGGCATCCCCTCGTCTCAAATCCACTAATTGCGTTGACGTTAGCCCACTTTCACGTCTCTAGGGGTGCTGCCCGACTATAATAGAGAATGTTATGATGACCTCGCGACCCGACTTTACAGATCGCCTCGCAGCTTTGCCATTGGAACCCGGCGTGTACCTCATGAAGGACCGCAACGGGACGGTTATCTATGTCGGTAAAGCTGCTGCTCTGCGCAACCGCGTCCGATCCTACTTCCAATCCACGCGCGGCATGGATCCGAAGACGCGGGAACTCGTCGCGCACATTGCCGACTTCGAGGTGATCCGGACGGATACGTCGACGGAAGCGCTCATTCTCGAAAATGAGCTGATCAAGAAGCTTCAGCCGAAATACAACGTCATGCTGAAGGACAGCAAGACGTATCCGTACCTGAAAATCACCAATGAAACCTGGCCGCGCGTGATCGCCACCCGCCGCATCGTCGACGACGGCGGCCGCTATTTCGGACCGTATCCTTCCGCGAGCCACGCCTACCGGACGCTGAACCTGCTCAACCGGCTCTTCCCGTTCCGCAAGTGCGAGCAGAACATCACCGGCCGCGAGCGCGTCTGTCTCTACTACCATCTCGGCCAATGCCTCGCGCCGTGCATCGGAGCCGCGGATCAGGAGACGTACCGGCAAGCGGTCGATCGTGCCGCCCTCTTCCTCAGCGGACGCGGCGAGGAAATCCTGGCCCCGCTCGAGAAGGAGATGCAGGAGGCCGCGGACGCTTGGAACTTCGAGCGCGCGGCGGAGCTGCGAGACCGCATCGCGGCTGTCAAGCACGTCCTGGAGCGGCAGAAGGTCGTCAGCTCGTCCAAGATGAACGCCGACATCATCGCCGTGGCGAAGGGCGTCGGGGGCGACGCGGGCGTCCAGGTGGGCTTGTTGCGCAACGGCAAGCTGCTCGGTTCGGAGTTCTATCCGATGCGGGCGATGATCAACGATCCGCCCGAGCGCATCCTGGAAAGCTTCGTGACCCAGTTCTACGACCAGGCAGCCACGGTGCCGCCGGTGCTGCTCCTGCAGCATCCGTTGCCCGTGGAAGATGCGCAAATGGTCACGGAATGGCTAGAGAAGCGGCGCGGCGGTAAGGTGGAGATCGTCGTCCCGAAGCGGGGGCAGAAGCGGGCGCTGGTTGACATGATCGCCAAGAGCGCCGAGGACAACCTCGAGCAGAGCCGCCTGAAGTTCCTTTCCGACGAGCAGAAGATGACGGCGGCCATGGGTGAGCTAGCGGAAGCGCTCGATCTTCCGCGCCTGCCGCGCCGCATCGAGTGCTTCGATATCTCCAACCTCCACGGCACCAACCCGGTCGCGAGCATGGTCGTGTTCGAGGATGGCCGGCCAGCAAAGAAGCATTACCGCCGCTTCGCGATCAAGACGGTCCAGGGTCAGAACGACTTCGCGATGATGAAGGAAGTCATCCGGCGGCGGTTCGCCCGAGCGGCCGAGGCAAAGGAACAGGGCGAAGACGCTTGGGCGATCCTCCCTGACCTGGTAATCGTCGACGGCGGCAAGGGTCAGCTCAACGCCGCGCTGGAGGCGCTCGACGAAGTCCGGATGAAGGTCCCCATCGCCGGGCTGGCGAAGGAGAACGAGGAGCTGTTCCTGCCTGGGCAATCCGAATCGATCATGCTCCCGCGCGACTCCCAGGCCCTCTTCCTCGTCCAGCGGGTTCGCGATGAGGCGCACCGATTTGCCGTCTCCTTCCACCGGCATCGCCGTACGAAGTCCGCGTTCAAGTCCAGCCTGGACGACATTCCAGGTGTCGGCCCGAAGCGGCGACAGGCGCTCATCCGCCACTTCGGCTCCGTGCGCGCCATTCGCGACGCCTCGGAGGCCGATTTGCTCGCCGTGGAGGGGATCACACCGGCGCTCGCCGCTCGCATCAAGGCGCATCTGTAGATGTCAGTCCGTGGCGCTTCGGAGTCGGAGGCTCGACTGCATGCTCCATACCGACAGGCGGTGAACGTGGAGGATACGCGGGTCGTCATTCTCCCCAGCTCGGCGCCGAACGCGATCGAGTGGGCCGCGGAGCGGATCACCACCGGCGGCGTCATCGCGCTGCCGACCGACACCGTCTACGGCATCGCCGCGTCGCTGTCCCATCCGGAAGCGCTCGACCGGCTCTTCGCGATCAAGGAACGGCCAACCGAGCGGACGATCCCGATCCTTGTCTCTTCGACCAATCAGCTCGAGCACCTGACGCGGGACCTAGACCCGGACGTTGCCTTACTCTTGCAGCGATACTGGCCGGGACCGCTGACAGTCGTCATCCCGGCGCGGGAGGGAATGCCAGGACAGGTCCTTGGGCCGGGCCGCACGGTCGGTGTGCGAATGCCTAATCATCCCCTGGCGATCGAGGTCATCGCGAAGGCAGGCGGCGCTATCGCCTGCACGAGTGCCAATCGGTTCGGGGAGCCTCCGGCCCGCAGCGCCCAAGAAGTCGCTTCCACGATCGGGCCGCGCCTCGACTTGATTCTCGATGGCGGCCTCGCGCCAGGCGGCGTGCCTTCGAGCGTGGTCGCGTTTGAAGGCGATGAGATCAAGGTATTGCGTGAAGGCGCGATCGCCGCGGAGCATCTCGCTGCGACCTGGCGCGAATTGCGTGCTGGCCGCTCCGCGTAAGCACAGGTAGGGAGGACGATGCGTTCCGAGGGCGAACCCGAGATCAGCACGACGTCGTCGCAAGCGGAGGATGTGACGGCTGACGCGACGGGAACGACTCCGGCAACGGCAGGAGGGGCCGGCGCTCGCTCGGGCGGCACGCCCGGCGCCTCGCTGGACATCGTGCGCCAGCCGGCGTACGGGCAGGGGATTGTCGTCAGCTTGGTAATCGCGGCGGCGGTCTTCGTCCTGGCAATCATGGCGATCCGCGACGCTGAAACATCAGGTATCCCGCTAACGGAGACCACCGGCCCGCTCTTCTGGGGCTTGGCGATTCTCGTCATCGCGGCCGCCGGAGCCGGCGCCCAGTACTCCGAGGTGACCGCCGCTCGCGCCGCGGAATCGCTAGGCTACCCACGCAGAGAATCTTCACTGCCGTCGGCCTGGGCCGTGCCGACGGTTGCCACGGCAGCAGCCGTGCTTCTCGTCGCGACGCATCACAACCGAACAATGCTGATCGTCGGTCCCGTGATCGCCTTCCTCGGCGTAGCCGGGGCGCTCCTCTCGCGTGATCTCCTCGACGATGCGACTGAGGCGACTCACCGCACGGCGGCGACGATTCACGCGCTCGTGATCCACGTCGTTGGCTTTCTTGCCTTCAGCGGCGTCTATCTCAACAAGCTGACGAGCTGGATCTCCGCGCCGCTGATTGGAATCTTCGCCGGCATCCTGATCATCGAGTCGCTGGAGCGGGGCCTGGCGGATCGGACGCGCCGGATCGGGTACGCCGTCCTCGGCGGTGCGATCATGGCCGAGGCGACGATCGCGCTCAACTGGTGGCCAACGTATGGCTGGACCGGCGGTGGCGTACTCCTTGCCTGTTTCTACCTCATCTCCGGCCTGCTCCTCGCCCACACGCAGCACGATGCTCTGCGCCGGCGCGACATCGTTGAATTCGGCGCCGTTGCCAGCGCCGCGCTGATTCTCTTGGCAATTACGGCATAGGGGAGCTCGAGGCGTGAGCGACGGACGGAAGAGGTTATCCCCTGAGGAGCAGCGGCTCTACGCGCTGTACGATGAGCTCGATCGCCTCGAGGAGCTGATCGAGGATATGGCTGAACTTGGCGTCAGCTCGCGAGACGAAGCGGAGGCACGGATCGTCGTGCTGAATCAGCAGATCGACGAGTTGGAGGCCACGCTGGAGTCCGGAGAGTGAGCGTTTCCACCGCCGGCGGGAGTCGTTGCCGATGAACCTCGATCTGTTCGACGCTCAGCGTCGAGAGCGCCTGGCGGTCAACGCGCCGCTCGCGACCCGCATGCGGCCGCGCTCGCTCGATGAGCTCGTGGGGCACGAGTCGGTCATCGGGAAAGACACCCTGCTCCGGCGAGCCATCGAATCGGACCGCCTGTCGTCGCTCATCCTCTGGGGTCCACCCGGAGCCGGCAAGACGACGATTGCCCGCATCATCGCGGAGACCACTCGCGCCGAGTTCGTGGCACTCAGCGCTGTCACGTCAGGCGTTGCCGACTTGCGCGCCGCCATCAAGGAAGCGCAAGACCGCCTCGGGATGCACGGCCAGCGCACGGTCCTGTTCATCGACGAGATCCATCGTTTCAATAAGGCCCAACAGGACGCGATTCTCCCGCACGTCGAGGACGGCACGATCATCCTCATCGGCGCGACGACGGAGAACCCGTCTTTCGAGGTCAACGCTCCCCTCCTCTCCCGATCTCGGGTGGTCGTGCTGAACGCCCTGACCGATGACGATATCCGAACAATCGTCCTCCGCGCCTTGAACGACACGGAGCGTGGGCTCGGATCGCAGCAGCTCACCATCGACGACGACGCGCTTGATCTCCTCGTCAACATGGCGAACGGCGATGCCCGCTTCGCGCTCAATACATTGGAGTTCGCAGCCGCCGGCGTGGGATACAACGATCGCCGAATTACGTTCCAACTCGTCAGCGAGGCAGCGCAGCGACGCGCGGCAACTTATGACAAGTCTGGTGACGACCATTACGACGCGATTTCCGCGCTGCACAAGTCGCTGCGCGGCTCCGATCCCGACGCGTCGCTCTATTGGTTGGCACGGATGCTCGAGCGCGGCGACGATCCGCTCTACATCGCGCGACGGCTCGTCAGGTTCGCCTCAGAGGATGTCGGTTTGGCCGATCCCCAGGCGCTGCCACTGACGATCGCCGCGCAGCAGGCGGTTCACTTCCTCGGGCTACCCGAGGGCGCGCTGGCGTTGGCCGAAGCAACCGTTTACCTCGCGCTCGCCCCGAAGAGCAACGCCGTCTATCGCGCGTACGGCGCGGCCCAACAAGACGTCGAGAAGACACGCAACGATCCCGTGCCGCTGCACCTGCGCAACGCGCCGACCGCCCTGATGAAAGAGCTCGGATACGGGCGTGAGTATCGCTACGCGCACGACTTCGAAGGTGGCGTCATCGGCCAGCAGAACCTGCCGGAGCGCCTCGCTGGACGCCGATACTACGAGCCGACGAATCGTGGATTCGAGGAAGAGCTGGGCCGCCGTCTCGCGGCTATTCGTGAAATCTATGCCCGGACGACGCCGAACGCGACGCCGGAGAATGGTGAAGCATGACTGAGGTCCTTGCGCTGACTCGGTCGTTCAATCGCGGCCCGGAAGACTTGCGGCCGCTCGAGATCATCCCTCACGCCGCCCCATTTGCCGAAGGCTCCGCGCTGATAAAGCTCGGTCAAACGCACGTCCTCTGCGCGGCGACTGTCGAGGAGCGCGTGCCTCGCTGGCTCGCCAACAAGGGGAGCGGCTGGATCACGGCGGAATACTCGATGCTGCCGCGCGCGACCCGCGAGCGCACCACGCGGGAGGCGACAGTCGGGAAGCAGGGCGGCCGCACGCTGGAGATTCAGCGCCTCATCGGCCGCGCTCTGCGAGCGGTCGTTGACCTCAACGCGCTCGGTGAGCGGCAGATCATCCTCGACTGCGATGTCCTGCTCGCTGATGGCGGAACTCGCTGCGCTTCGATCACCGGCGCGTACGTCGCGCTCGTCCTCGCCATCCGCCGGCTACTTAGCCAAGGGCGAATTACGCGCAACCCAATCCGCGCTGCCGTCGCCGCGGTCAGCGTCGGTGTCGTTGGTGGCGTCCCGATGCTCGATCTCGACTACTCGGAGGATGCCGTCGCGGAGGTGGATTGCAACGTCGTGATGACCGACGGCAACGCATTCGTGGAGATCCAGGGCACGGCGGAGCGCACGCCGTTCCCGCAAGCCACGCTCGACGACCTCCTCTTGCTGGCTAGCATTGGTCTCGATCACCTTTTCGCGGCGCAACGCGACGCCCTCGCACGCGCGTAACCGGCGCGGACGAAGCGGAGCATTCACGCCTCCCACCGGTAACAGCGGCTTCGCGACCGCGAGTTGAACGCTTTTGAGTGTGGAGGCTGATTTCCCAGTTACGCCGGAATCTCCGACGCTGCCCAGGACTCCTGAGGGCGCACGCTCGACTCATCGAGCGAGAGCTCGTGAATGACGACGCCTCCGCTGACCTGAGCCGCGACGTTGCGCACAAGTGTGCCGCCCGGTGTTCTCCCGATCGCGTTTCCGAGATGCGCGTGCCCGTGGAGCACCAGCGCGACGTCGTGCCGGTCGATGACGCGCGCAAGCTCGATGTTGCCCAGCAACGGGTATTTCGCGACCGGCTCGCGTCCGAGCGTCGTCGTCGTGGGCGCGAAATGTGTCACGACGATCTTGACATCGGCATCCAGCGCGCTGAGCGCCGCATCGAGCCGGGCCGCCTCCCGCCGGGCGCGAACCGCCAACGCCTGCCAGGCGCGACGCGGCAGCGTATCCGGCTCCTCATCCGGCCAGAAGCCCCCGCCGGAGCCGCCGACCCCAGCGAAGCCGATCTTCACACCGCGATCGAAGACGACCGACGTGCCTTCGAGGAAGGTGACGCCAGCCTCGCTCAAGATGCTCTTGAACGCGCGCATCCGCAAGCTGCGCCGATCGTGGTTGCCAAGGACGGCGACGATCGGTATGTCCAACCGGCGAAAGAGCTCTGCCGCGAGCTCTGCCTCTATGATCCGGCCACTATTAGTTATGTCGCCTGCGACCACCAGCACATCCGCCTCCTGGCGAACGCGCTGAATGTCCCGCACGAGGTGGCTCGGGACGGTCGAGCGAATGTGAAGGTCACCAATCGCGGCAATTCGGTACACGACGCAATCACCCTGATTGGCGAGATCACTACATAATCTATCTCGCCCCCTAGTCTAACTCACTCCTCTCGTGCCGTCGGAGTCGGTCGGCTAGCGGGACCGATGGCCCGAAATTGGGTACATCCGTCCCGAAATGACCTAGGACCCCCAGACAGGCCAGACCGGTTGACCCGTTCGGTCTACCCCTATACGGTACTTGGTAGGAATACTGTCCTAGCAGGTAATACCGAACGTCGCGGCTGGGGCAAGGAGCGAAAGCGATGAGGCTGAGACGCGCGGCTGGCAAGTCCGTCCGCGCCGCAACGATTTTCGGCGTCTTGGCGGTGCTCGTTTCGGGCCTCGCGGCGCTCTATCCTCAGGTGCCGACCAGCTCCAGAGCCCAAAGCGACCGGCAATCGCCAACCGTCGCCTGCGCCAGTCTCGATCCGACGTGGTCTGAGATCGCCATTGATTTCGCCAATCTCGGTGGAACTCAACCGGGCCGCGCGATCCGGGCGAGCGACGGCACGGTCGCGGCCTTAGTCGTGATCACCGAGGTCGACGAGAATGGTCAGCCGACTACCTTCGACTTCTCGGCGAGTGTGCGCATACGATCAGTCATCATCCAGCACGGTAGCGGCGCGGCAGTCGTAGAGATCGACCCGCCCGAACGCGCTGGAACTGACATCTCGGCGCCACATGGGGAGCCAATCTCCCGGGTCGCGCTCTGTTATCGCATTGACGTCCCTCCGCCGCCGCGCGCCGGCTCACCTACCGCGGTGGCTTCACCAGCGCATTCGCCCACGCCCCCCGGCCGTGCTCCCTCCCCCACTCCGAGCGTCGAGAGCTACGAGGTCGGAGCCATCCAGACAGCACAGGCCCTGGCAACTGAGGCTGCCGGCGCCAACGCAACGACCGAGGCAGTGCTGACAGCAGAAGCCGAAGCGCAGGCAACGCGCGAAGCCGAGCGACAAGCCGCTACGGAAGCGGCCATCGCCTTGGCGACGGCCAGCGCGGCGGTCGAGGCAACAAGCGCGGCGCAGCAGACGGCTATCGCCGCAGTTTCGGCAACGGCAGCTGCGCTGGAGAACAACGCCGCGACGCGAGCGGCCGAGCTCGCCACGGCAAACGCCGAGCAAACGGCTGCCGCCGGCACGATTGCGGCGCTCCAGACCGTCGTCTCTCAGCCGACCGCCACGCCGACCCGACCACCGGTCATCTACACCGCGGACAGCGGAACCGACTTCAGCGCCTGGCCCGCTCTACCGGAGGGCTGGACCGTCGAAGAAGACACGCTGGTCTTCGATGGTAGCCGCTCGACCGAGTACGCGCTGCCGCCGGTTCAGCCTGGGAGCGCTCAGGACCACGCCGTCAGGATCGAGTTTCGAATTTCGGCCGCTCCAGAGTGCCCGACGAACTTCGGCGTCGTCGTTCGCGGCAGCGACACCGGCTACTACGCCGGGGGCATCGAGTGGAATTGCGAGCCAGCGGTGCATCTCTGGACCGAGCAGCTGGACCTCGCGCAGCAGTCAATCTCCCTCGACGACGGCTGGCACCTGCTGGAAGTCACGGCCGAGGGCGATCGGATCACCGTTCGGCTCGACGGAAACGTCGTGATTGACCAGCAGGACACGGGCCGGCCAAGTGGAGGTCAGGTTGCTCTCTGGAGCGACGGCGTGGCGCTCGAGATTCGGCGGCTGGAGATCGTTGATCTGACATGAACGCTCCCGGCCGATCACAAGGCGCGATGCCGCCGCACGACCGCCACCTCCGCTCGATACGGACTCACCGCCTTCGCCCACTGGCTTTCGGCGTTGTCCTGTTGGCTCTTCTGATTGGCATGGCAAAACAGGATTGGGCGCGGGCGAACGAGGAACCGACCATGCTGACGGTCCGACTACGGCCAGTCGAGGGGTCTGAGGTAAAGGGCCGCGCCGTCCTCCGCACACAAGACGGGCTGACGAATATCGAGGTCCTGCTGGTGTCCGGGGAGGAACACTACGCGGTTCAGATTCACCGCGGGACGTGCTCAGCGCCCGAGCCGTCGGTGTTCCTACCGCTTGCTGACGCGGCGGTCAATGTCCCGAGCCAGACATCAGTCGATCTCTCGCTGAGCGATTTGCTGGATAGCGACGTCGTAATTGCCGTGCTGCAGCCGGCCGCGAAGTTGAACGCGCTTCTGGATCCCGAAAGCGTGCGGGCCTGCGGCGCGATTGCCGTCGGACGCTCGCGCACCATCACGCCACAAACGGGCATCGGCGTTCCTGACAGTGGCCGCGCCGTGACGATTAGTCTTCTCACCGCAACCGCACTCGCCACCCTGGCGACCGGGCTGATCCTCCGCGGCCGTGCAAACTAAAGATTTCCCGCACTGGAAAGACATTTGGCGCCGGCTCGGAATTGGCGTCGTTTCGGCGGTAGTCACGCCAGGAATCTTCGCCTGGCTCCTCCCGCGGCCGCCTACGCCCGACGGCAGCGAGGGCACAGCCTTCGATACGATGACTGTCGCCCTGATCATCATTGTCGTCCTTGGCATCGTCTCGCTGCTGGCGCTCGCGCTCCGGCCCCTGGTCGCCGAACGCCTCGGCGGGCAGCTTCAGCTGTCCGCAACTGAGGGCAATGGGCAGGCGGAGAGCCGAGGTCCGAGACCCTTTACCCCGCCGGTGGCTGCCACGGCTCACGGCGATATCGATCACGTTGACGTTGCGACGCAGGAGACTCTGCGCGGCCTCATCCGCAAGCTGCTTGCGCACGCGAACGCGGGCGAGTACCGCGCCGGGTTGGCGCTATACACGCCCGATTACCAGCGAAGGTTTATTCGGCAGTCTGGCATGACGACGGAGGAGCTGATGGCCGCGCTCGAGTCGTCGCCGCCACGGCCACCTGAGGAGCACTCGACACTGGCAGCGGTCGACAGATTCGAGCGGCTGCCGGACGGACGCGTGACGGCGGTGGCCCGCTACCATCAGCAAGCAGGACCACCGCCGCCGCCAGAGCGCTATATTTTCGCCCAGCTGCCGACCGGAGAATGGAGGATCGACGACATCCAGCCGGCGTAGCTCGTCTCGGCGTTACTCCAGCTCCTCGTCGTCGTCCAAGCCGTTCGGCGATTCCGAGCCGTCGAACGCGATCCGCCCAATGAGTTCCGGGGACGCTTGGCGAATCCGCTGCTGGATCTCCTCCATGACCTCCGGATTGCTCTTGAGGAACTCCTTGGCGTTCTCCCGACCCTGACCGAGGCGCTCGTCTCCGAGCGCGAACCACGCGCCCGTCTTCTTGACGATGCCAAGATCGGTCGCGACGTCCAGCAGGCTGCCGGCGATAGAGATACCCTCGTTGTACATGATGTCGAACTCGGCCTGCCGGAATGGCGGCGCGACCTTGTTCTTGACGACCTTGACGCGGACTCGCGAGCCGACCGAGTCCTGCCCCGTCTTGATCGTCTCGATCCGGCGGATATCCAAGCGGACCGAAGCGTAGAACTTCAGCGCGTTGCCGCCAGTCGTCGTCTCCGGATTGCCGAACATCACCCCGATTTTCGACCGAAGCTGGTTGATGAAGATGACGCAGGTCTTCGAGCGGGAGATCGCGCCCGTGAGCTTGCGCAGCGCCTGGCTCATCAAGCGCGCCTGCAGGCCGGGCAAGGAATCGCCCATGTCGCCGTCGATTTCGGCCTTGGGCACGAGCGCGGCTACCGAGTCAATGACGATGACGTCAATCGCCCCGGACCGGACCAGCGTCTCGACGATCTCGAGCGCCTGCTCTCCGGTATCCGGCTGCGAAATCAGCAGGTCCTCGACGTTGACGCCAAGCCGGCCAGCATAAATCGGGTCCAGCGCATGCTCAGCATCGATGTAGGCCGCGATGCCTCCCATCTTCTGGGCTTCGGCGATGACGTGCAGCGCCAACGTCGTCTTACCCGACGACTCGGGGCCGTAGATCTCCGTTATGCGCCCGCGAGGGAGTCCGCCGATTCCGAGCGCGAGATCGAGCGCGATGCTGCCGGTGGGGATCGCCTCCACCTGCATCGAGTGGGCTTCGCCCATCTTCATGATGGCGCCCTTACCGAACTGCCGCTCGATCTGGCTGATCGCTAGCTCAAGAGCGCGGTCGCGATCTGACATCAGGTCGTCCTTCCTTGGTGGGATCGGTTTGGGGTTCATGCGGGAATAGAAAACTTGTTCTACAACCTGGGCGAATGATAGCCGATCTCGCCTCCAACGTCAATCCGGACACCCCTTGCCCGCCGTCCCAGGCAGCGCTTCAGACAATGGTACCGCGCAGTGAAAAGTGCGGCAGAAATCCCTTGCGTGTCCGGCGACACGCATAATCGAGCCCGAATTGCGGCGGCTACTTACGGCAGCACCCGCACCTCGGTGAGCCCGGCCGCCACCGCCGCGCCATCTGCGCCCAAGAAGGTAATTCGGACGAAGCGCGCGGGCAGGTTGAGCGTGATCTCCTGCCAGTCGCCCGTCTCGACGGGCACGGCTTCGGCGACGACGGTCCAGTCGCGCCGGTTCTCCGCGACTTCGACGCGAACGATCGCTCCGGCAACCAGGTCCGGCGCGAGCCAGCGGATCGTGCCGATTGATTGCACATCGCCGAGATTGAGGACGAGCCACACTGGCGTCTCCGGGTCAGCCGGTTCGGCGTACCATCCCGTTTCCGGGTCATCGTCGGTAAGGAGGGCGGGATCGACCGTGCCGTCCGCGGTTTGAACGCGATACAACCGGTGCGCTTCTGGCCCCTCTGTCGCCTCCGCCGTCTCCACCTCGGTGGTGGCAACCTCCGCCGCCTCATCAATCGTCGCTTCCGGCTCTTCCGTTGCCTCTTCGATGACTTCCTGTTCAGTGGGCGACGACTCCGCCTCCTCAGGCTCCGCGACGGGCGACCCATGCGGCGTCTCGACCGGTGTCTCCGGAGTCTCTGGCGGAGAAGGTTCGGCCTCCTCTGTTGGCACAGCTGTCGGCGTTGCGGCTGGCTCAGCCACCTCCGGGGTCGCTGTCGCCGGTGGTGTCTCTGTCGGCAGAGGCGTCCCGACGTCCGAATCGCCGGAGGGAACGTACCCAGCGGGCGACCAAACCTCGACTTCGGCCAAGCCGCCGATCGTCGTCTTGCTCTGTGGATTGTTGAAGAACCACCGGACGTAGCGCGCGCTGACACCGTTCACCGGCAGTGACTGCCACACACCCGCCGGCGCGTTGTTCGGCTGCGCCAACGTTGTCCAGGTGCTCTTGTCACTCGAAACCTGGATCCGCATTGCGTCCGCCAGCCCGGACTGCCCGAAGAGCCAGCGGATAGTTCCGATCGGCTTGACCGAGCCCAGGTCCACATGGACCCACGCCGAGTTCTCGGCGACGCCGGTGGTTGTCTTCCAGACGGTGTTCTGGTCGCCGTCCCAGACATAGGTCGAGATCGCCGAGTTGCCAGACCGGCTGCTGCCAACGATCTCGTGCTTGATCCCCTGAGGCGTGGGAATCGGCGTCGGCGTCTTGGTTGGCGCGGGCGTCGCGCCGCTCGATCCCGCCGGACCCGGCATGATGGCGACCTCCGCGAGCCCACCGATCTGCGGATCGAGGTTCGGATTGGTGAAGTAGAAGCGGACGTAGCGCGCAGTGACGTCGGTCACCAGCTCCTGCCACTGGCCCACCGGCCGGTTCCGGCGCACGCCAAGCGTCGTCCACGTGCTCTTGTCGTTCGACACTTGGATACGCCAATAGTCGGCCAAGCCCTTGACGCCGAAGACCCAACGAATGGCGCCGATCGGCTTCGGCTCGCCGAGATCGACGTAGACCCAGGCCGAGTTCGGCGGCGAGCTGGCATTCGTCTGCCAGACGGTGTTCATGTTGCCGTCCCAGACCAGCGTCGAGTAGAGCGAGTTGCCCGACCGGCTGCTGCCGACGATCTGGTACGCCCCCGACGGAGTGGCTGGAGGCGTCGGCGTGGCCGCGCCTGACGATGGCGGCAGTATCTCGACTTCAGCCAAGCCGCCGAGGGTCAGCTCGTTCTGCGGATTGTTGAAAAACCACCGGACATAGCGCGCACTCACGCCACTGACGGGCAGCGATTGCCAATGGCCCGCGGGCGCGTTGTTGGGCTGCGCCAGCGTCGTCCAGGTGCTCTTGTCGTTCGAAACTTGAATTCGCATCGCGTCCGCCAGCCCAGATCGTCCGAAGAGCCAGCGGATGGTTCCGATCGGCTTGACCGAACCCAGGTCAACGTAAACCCATGCCGAGTTCTCTCGCACGCCGGTCGTCGTCGTCCAAACGGTGGTCTTGTCACCATCCCAGACATAGGTCGAGATCGCCGAGTTGCCCGACCGGCTGCTGCCGACGATCTGATACGCCCCTGAGGTTGGAGTCGGGGACGGGACGGTTGTCGCCGTCGGCGTCGGAATCGTCGTGCTACCGAGATAAAGGACTCGCTCGGGAGACGAATCGCGGTCGCCGCAGAATCCGACCGCGGAATTCTGCGGGCGAGACGCCGACGAGAGGAGCCACGACCGTACTTGGCTCGGTGACGCTCCAGGATTGACCGAGGCATAGAGCGCGACGGCTCCGGAAACGTGCGCGGCAGCCATGCTCGTGCCCGTTCGCACTGACAATCCACCGCCAACCGCCAGCGAGCTGATCTGATAGCCCGGGGCCGCGATATCAACATCCGGGCCGTAATTGCTGCCCGAATAGAAAATGTCGTCCGAGCCCGGCGACGAGCAATCCAGCGGCTCCGTAGCGCCTGGGCGCGGCTGGCCGTCCGTGTCAACGAACGCGGAAACCGTGATGACCTCGTCGTAAGTCGCAGGAGCGTACGTGGAGGCATTCCGGCCGTTATTGCCGGCCGCGACGACGACGGGCACTCCTAATGACACGACATTGCAAACGGCCTCATGCAACGCTGTGGAGCTGCAAGAGCCGTCATCTCCTTCGCCGGCCAAGCTCATGTTGACGACGTCGATGAGATCCGCGTTGGCTGCCACCCAGTCGAGACCGCAGATGACGCTCGAAGTCGTCCCTTCCCCGTTCCGGTCGAGCACGCGAACTGCCCAGATCCGCGCGCCCGGAGCGACGCCAACCGCGTCAACGTCGTTGTCTCGCGCCGCGATGATGCCGGCGACATGTGTGCCGTGACCGTGCTCGTCCGAGTAGTCCCCAGTGTTCGCGCCGTCGCAGTCGACGCCTCCAACGACATTGAGATCGCGATGATTCGGATCCACGCCCGTATCGAGGACGGCGACATCCGCATCAATGGTCGACTCGACTCCGTCTATCTTCGCGATGGGATGTGTGTCCGCGTCAATGCGGTCAACACCGGTCGGCAGGGTCTGTGCGGAAACGGTCACCGGCAAGTCCGGCGAGATGTACTTGACGCGAGGATGCCGGGCGAGGCGCTCAGCCTGCGCGGGCGTCAAGTGCGCGGCGAAGCCGGTGATCACTCGGCTATAAACACGGCGAGCCTGCACCTGCTCCGCGGCCGCGAACTCCGCGGCATTCACCGACCGGGTGTTGAGAACGACGATGACGTCGCCGGATGGCACCGTCGCGGAGTCGTCTTGCGCCGACGGCCGCGCCATCGAGCGCATGGCTCCCTGGCTAGGGATCAGCGGCAGTACCACTCCCAAGAGGATCGAAATCAGCAGCAATCGCGGCGCAATTCCCCTGCGACTGCGCCGCGAGTCTCCCCTCTGCTGGTCGACACCTGGACGCATGACTCCCCTTCCCATTGCCATCGTCGGCGCGATTGTGAGCGGCCCCCGCTTTTTCACTAGGCCGGTCCCTAGAATACGCCTTGGCTCCCAGGTGGGCAACGCGAAAATACACGACATTCGTCCAGTTCATTGCCAAGAGATCTGATTTGAAAGGCAGCGTAAGGAGAAACGACCAATAGTCTCCGGAAAATAGCGACCCCGGTCGGGTGTCCGACCGGGGTCGCCTCACTACCTAGCATCGACTGGAGCGCCGTTACGCCGCGCGCTCCTGCTTCCGCCGCCAGCCGAGCAAACCCAGACCGAGCAGAGGCCAAACCGCGTTCAGGAGCATGAAGTTGCCCGATGCCGCGCTTTCGGCCCCCCCCACGGCTGCCGCGTCAGGCGGCGGCGCCGTCGTGCCGGCGCCCGTGTTGGGCGGCTCCTTCGTCGGGACGCAGTTGAAGATCCAGACGTTGGAGCGCTTGCCAGCCTTGACAATGACGTCGCCCTGCGAATCGACGCTGTCGGACTCGGCATGGCACCAGGTGCCGCCGACTTCCTTCAGCTGGTAGGTGCCGGGCTTGAGCTGGCTGAACCGCAGGATGCCGTCCTCATTGGTCATGCCAGTCGTCACCGGCTTGTAGAGGCCACCCGTCCGCAGCGACAGGGTGAACTTGACGCCGGTCGTTTGCGGCGAGCACTCCTCGTACCAGTCGAAGTTCGCCGGGCGCTTCGTCTGCGGCAGCTCGCACACGTACTTGTGGACGACGATCGAGCCGGTCGTATCGGTCACATCGTCCGGGATGTTGAAGAAGGTGCAGTAGAGGACCTGACCCTGCTGCAGGTTGAAGGAAATGTCCTCATCGACCGTCTTCATGTCCGGATCGTTCGGATCCAGACCGCAGAAGCCGTAGACCGTGCCGACGCCCGCCGGCGGCTCCTCTTCGAGCGTGTAACCGCCCGCTGGGAGATTCGTGAAAGTCGTCTTGCCCTTTTGGCCGCTGTCGCCGGTCACGTGCGTCTGCGCGGCGGCGCCGGAGACGCGGAACTTCACGCCGTTCGTCAGCGCCTCGGTGGTGCCGCAATTGTCGATGAAGTCGGCGTAGTAGACCCCCTCAAACCCAGGCTCGCAGGTGTACTTCGTCACGTTGATCGTCACCGGCTTCGGCTCAGGCGGCCGGACGAAGTTGAGGATGACGACCGTCGTCTGCTGGTTGACGTAGATCTGGACCTCGGTGGAGGCGCCGCTGCCGCGCTCCGTCAACGTGTAGGTACCCGCCGGTAGCTGAGTCTGATACTCGCCGTCAGAGCCAGTGTTGAACTCTATCGGGCTACCGCCGCCCTGCGGTTCGAGCAGGAAGTTCGCATCGCCCTTCTTGCAGCCGGCGGTCTGGGCCAGCTTCTTCGTTCCTGGATCGGACGAGTCGTAGAAGACTGTGATCTCGCCAGTCTTGCCCGCCGGGCAGAAGAACTTGATCACGCGGATCGAGCCGCTATCCGGCGGAGGCGGCGCCTTCTTATTGACGACCGTGATGGTCGTCGTCAGTCCCGGCTTGACGACGATGTTCGTCTTCGGCGCCGCGGGCACGTAGCCGTGGGGCGCCCTGACTTCCGTCAGCCGGTAAACGATGGTCGGATCAAGGTTGTCGAAGATCACCTGACCAGCGGCGTTGGTGCACTTCGCGCCAGCACCATCCGGAGCCAGATCGAAGCAGGCATTCTGCAGCGGCTGGCCCTTCGCATTGACCTTCTTGACCAAGATCCGGCCGGGCTTGAGCCGATTCTCGACCGTGATCGTCCGCGTCTGGTTGGCCTGGATCGTCACCTGGAGATCCGGGACCGGCTGGTAGGCGGACGACGGCGCCTTCGTCTCGCGCAGGGTGTAGGTGCCGACCGGGACGTTGCTGAATGTAATGGTCCCGTCGTTCGAGCCATCTGCACTGTCGCAGCGCGCCGGCACCTTCGTCACCTGTCCCTGGCGCAGCGAGAAGCACGCGCCAGGCAGCGGATTCCCATTCTGGTCCACCTTGCGGACCGTGAGGTTACCGGTCTCGGTCGGCGGAGTCTCCGGTTGATTTTCGATCTGCAGGTGGAGGGTCTGCCCCGGCTCCACGGTAATCGTTTGGTTCGGAGCGGGCGCATAACCCGCTGGAGCCTGCGTCTCGATCAGCGTCCATTCCCCGGCCGGGATGTTGGGCATGTAGATGATGCCCTCTTCGAGGTCGTTATCGCCCGTCTGCTGGTCGCAGGCCTCGTACTCAATGCCAGAGCCGCGATCGAGACCGAAGCACGCTCCGGGGATCGGCCCATTGCCCTGATCGTCAAGCTTCGTGATCAGGATGTTGCCGGGCTTGAGCGTGTTGACGACTTCGACCGTCTTGGTCTGCCCGGCCTCGATCTCGACGGTCTGATCCGGTCCGGGGTCGTAGTCATCGGACGGCGCCTGCGTCTCGGTGAGCGTGTAGGTGCCGCGCTCGACATCGTTGAAGACGGTGACGCCGTCCGGTCCGCCATCGGCATCACACACCGGACCCGCGACCGTCGTGCCGCCGTCCATCAGCGCGAAGCACGCGCCGGACAGAGGATTGCCCTCCTCGTCCAGCTTGTGGACCTCGAGGTTCCCCGTCGTCTCCTCAACTGGCTCGTCCGTAATCGTGACCGGTCGGGTACCGAAGGTGATCTCCACCTCGCGATCCGCGACCGGCTGGTAGCCCGGCGGCGCCTGAGTCTCCGCGAGCGTGTAGGTGCCGATCTGGAGATCGTTGAATTGGATGATGCCGAGGGTGGAGTTTCCGTCCACACCGTCGTTGTCGCAGATCTCGACGTCATCCGGTCCGGTCGCACGGAAGCACGATCCGCCGATTAGCTGGTTCGTGTCTGCCGCGCGCTTGATGACCACCAAGTCGCCTTCGTCCGGCACCTGAATGATGATGATGATAATGATGATGACGATGATGTTTGCGCGGACCGTGAAGGTTCGCTCATCCAGCAACCCAGTCGGCAGGGTTGCAAGGAAGTCGCCGTTCTGGCGCAGCGGCGCCTTCAGGTTCCGCGGACCGTCGGCCGACGCGACGGTCGGCAGCTCAGACTGGACCGCGGTGTAGGTGCCGACCGGCAGCTCGACGCGCAGGTAACCCGGCCGCGGATCGAGGTCCTCTGAGCCACCGTCGCAGACCTCCAGATCCGGCTGCTGCTGATTGGTGCTGCTGAGCGAGAGGCACGCGCCTGGCACCAGGTTGCCATCCGGGTCGCGCAGCTCGAACTGAGCCTCTCCAGACTCGGGCGGCAGCGCCTGGTGGCTGAAGGTCACATCCGTCGTCTGGTCCGCCTCGACAGTCACCGTCTGCGTGTCGGAGTTCTGCTCGAACCCAGACGGCGCTTCCGTCTCGCGAACCGAGTACTCGCCGACGATCAGCCCTTCCACCAGGATGACACCCGGTGCAGCGTCACCATCGCCTGGGCCGTTGTCGCAGACCTCCGTTGACCCGATCGCGTAGCAGCCGCCACCGGCCGGGTTGTCCTGGTCATCGGTCGAGAGGATCTGGACGTTTCCGGTCTCCGGGACATCCGGCTGATTGACGAACTCGACCTCCGCCGGCTCGCCGCCCGCCGAAACCGTCACCTGCTGATCGGCCGCGCCGGAGTAGCCAGCCGGCGGCAGCGTCTCGCTGACGGTGTAGTCGCCAGCCGGGATGCCGGAGATGAGGGTGACGCCCTCGGTGTCATCGCCGTCCGCGTCATCGTTATCGCAGACCGGGCCAACCGAGCTCGCGCCAGACATCTGGAAGCACCCGCCCGGCAGGAGGTTGCCTTCAGGATCGACCTTGCGGATCTGGACGCTGCCCGTGTCCGGCAGCGGCGTCTCAGTCGCCGACGGTGTCTCCGTCGGAGTCTCAGTTGGAGTCGCCTCCTCTGTCGGGGTCGCCTCTTCGGTCGGGGTTGCCTCTTCCGTCTCGGTCGGAGTCGGAGTGGCCTCCTCGGTGGGAGTCTCGGTCGGCTCCTCCGTCGGAGTCTCCGTGGGCGTCGCCGTGGGCGTTTCGGTCGGAGACTCTGTCGGCGTTGCCGTCGGTGTCTCAGTCGGCTCCTCGGTTGGCGTTGGAGTCGGCAGCGGGACGTTTTCGACCGAGACCTCGACCTCGCTGCCCGGCTCGACCGTGACGTCCTGATCGGGCGCGGTCTCGTAGCCGTCCGGCGTCTGGGACTCGGTTAGCGTGTAGTCGCCCGGCACAACGTCGCGAATTTCGATGGTGCCGGGCTCATCGTCCTGAGCGTCCCCTTCACCATCGTCGCAAGCTTCGTAGGACCGATCGTCATTGCTGAGGGTGAAGCATGCGCCGTCGACCGGATCGCCAGTCTCGGCGTCCGTCTTGATGATGCGCACTACTCCGCTCTGCGGCGTGTTGACGAACGTCGCCTCAGCCGTCTGACCAGCGTCGACCTCGACGGTCTGGGATTCGGCCGGGTCATACCCTTCGGGAGCCTGCGTTTCCTCGATCTCGTGGCGGCCCAGCTCGACGTTCTCCACGAGGATGACGCCGTCGTCCGAATCCGCGTCGCCGTCCTCGTTGTCACAGATCGGGTCGCCGCCGTCGATCGAGAAGCAGGCGCCACCGAGCGGATTGCCATCCTCGTCCGTCTTCAGGATCCGGATCGCGCCCGGCTCGCGCGGGCTGGTGAACGTCACCTCGGCCGTGCCGCCGGGCTCGAGCGTCGTCTGCTGCTGCGCCGGGTCGGCAAGCTGGTAGCCGTCCGGAACGTGCGTCTGCTCGATCGTGTAATCGCCGGCCGGCGAATCCGGCAGCGTCATGTCGCCGTCGCCGTCCTCGTCGCAGACTTCGCCGTAATTGGTGACCTCGTAGCAGACGCCGCCGACCGGATTACCCTCGTCGTCGACCGTGTACGCGATCACGGTGCCTGTCGCGGGCGTGTTCTCAACCGTGACCCGAGTCTGCTCGTCCGCCTCGACCGTGATCTCGCGCGGCTCCGCGGCGACGTAACCCTCGGGCGCGGTCTCTTCCGTCAGCGTGTAAGTGCCCGGCTCGACTTCCTCAATGAGGATGCGGCCTTCGGCGCCATCGGCGTCCCCGTCGCCGTTGTCGCAGACGGGACCGTACGTTTGCGGACCTTCCGCCGTGAAGCAGCTGCCGCCGAGGCGGTTGTTCTCCGGATCGACCTTCGTAATGCGGATGCTTCCAGCAGGCGGCGGCGTCGGAGTCGGCGTTGGCGCGAGCGTGTTGACGACCTCGACCGTCGTCTCCTGCCCGGCAACGATCTCCGCCGTACCCGGCTCCGCGGGCTCGTAGCCGTCCGGAGCTTGCGTCTCCTCGACCTGGACGGTTCCAGCTTCGAGCCCTTCGACCCGGATCACACCATCGGACGGATCCGCGTCGCCGTCCTCGTTGTCGCAGATCGGGTCTCCGCCGTCGATCGAGAAGCAAGCGCCGCCGAGCGGGTTCCCCTCCTCATCCAGCGTCGAGATCACGAGCGTGCCGGTCGTCGGCTCCGCCGCGATGGTTAGGGTGACGCTCGCCTCCTCGCCGGCGGAGACCGTCACCGTCTCGGTGCTGGAAGCCTGGAACCCTTCCGGCGGAGAACCGACCGTCAGGTCGTAATCGCCCGGCGGCAGCTCGGTGAGGTGAATCGTTCCGTCCGCCTCGTCTTGATCGTTGACATCACCGTCACAGACCGTGCCCGCTGCCGGCCCCGCGACGTCCACGCAGACGCCAGGCACCGGCTGACCGTTGTCGTCAACGATGTTGATGACCAGCGAGCCAGTCTCCGGAGCGGCGACGCGGAACCGGAACGTCAGCGTCGTCGTTTCGCCGCTCTGAACCGTGCCCGACTGCTCCGTCTCGTCAAGCTCGTAGCCATCCGGCCACGTCGTCGCGCTAACGGTGTAGTCACCCGGCGGGACATTGATCCCGACATTGCCGTTGTCGGCGGTGCAGATCTCGGTCGAGACTCCTTCGCCGTTGACCGCGAAGCAAGCATTGCCGACGCGGCCGCCCTGGTCATCGCGGGCGCGAACGCCGAGTCGTCCCTCGGCAGGCGTCACCCGGCGCACCGGGAACTGCGCCTCAACCGTCTCGCCCGATTCGACCGTCACTTCCATCTGCCCGCCGCCGGCCAACTCGTAGCCTTCGGGCAGGGAGTCAGTGACCAGTGCGACCTGGTAGGTGCCCGGCGGCACGTCGGTCTGCGTCATTCGGGCGTCGTCATCGTCGCCGTCGCAGAGTTCGCCGAAATCGGAGACTTCGAAGCAGACCTGCGGGATCTCCTCTCCAGTCTCGACGTCGGCCGCGTACGCGACGATGACACCCGGCTCCTCGGGTGCCTCAGTCGGCGTTTCGATCGGCTCCTCGGTCGCGATGTGCGGAACCTGGAAGGTCGAGTCTTCGAAGACGTCAAATTGCGTTGTCCCGATTCCCTGGTAGCCTTCCGGGTCTTGCGTCTCGGTCAACAGGTGCGAACCGGGATCGATCTGGAACGAGACCGAGCCGTCGCCGTCGTCGTCGCACGCTTCCGGGCCATCGTCGATCACGTAGCAAGCAGGATTGTCGGTGATGACATCGCCTTGATCATCGACAGCGACAAATGTCACCGAGACCTGGCCTGGCCCAGGCTCTTCGGTCGGCACCTCCTCGGTCGGCGTCTCCACCGGCTCTTCCGTCGGAGTCTCATCGGGCTCCGGCTCCTCGCCGCCAGTCGAGACTGTCACGTCGTTGGTGCCCGGCTCGAGCCGGACGCGTTCGTCTTCGACCGTGTCCTGCGAGGGATCGGTCAACGTCTCGGCCAGTGTCAAGCGACCGCTCGGGATTCCATTGGGGAAGATCAACGTCGTCTCGCCGTCGGTGTTGCCGTCGTTCGGGTCGCACCGCTGGCTGGCAACGCGGCCGCTATCCTCGTCTCCCACGTAAACGGCGAAGCAATTGACGCCGGGGAGGGGCTGGCCGCTCGCATCGGTCTTGGTCACCACCAGCTCGGCCGGCTCAACGGACTCGGCAGTCTCGACGCTGCCGTTCGAGTCGACGACGATATGCACACGACCAGGCGGATCGACATCGACCTGGTCTTGGGACACGACATTGCCGTCGACGACCACTTGGAACGCAAAATCGCCTGGCGGAGCATCGAAGTAGGCTTCCCACGATCCATTGGGCAACGGGGCCATCGTGACCTGGCCCGCGTCCGTGACCAGCTCAAAGGTGTTGAAGACCGGGATGGCACGGACCTCGCCGCTCCAGGCGTCGATCGAGAAATAGACACCGATCGAGCCATCGGGCACGTCGAGGAAGATCGGACCGCCTTCCGAGAGCTCGAGGCCGCCTTCGCCGATCTCGACTTCGCCGAGCTGCGTATCTACGACAAACTCAACCTGATAGGAGCCTGGCGTAATCGGAACGAGCGCGAAGAATACGGCGCCCTCGCCGCGCTCGAGCGAGATGTCACCCTCGGGGAAATTGCCGCGCACGGTGAATTGGCTCGGCGCAACGAGCGGAGGCGGACTTCCGGGTCGGCGAGCCAGCGCGGAAGCAAGGTTGGCGGCTGTCGCCGCTACGGGAGCCGCCGAAACGGCGGACAAGGTGAGGAACGGCGCAAGCACGCCAAGGAGCAGGCTGGCGATGGCGATCATGTGGATCGCCCGCTGTGCACCGCGCGCTACCTCAACAGTCGGAGCGTGCGAGGGTCGCCAGCGGTTGCGGTTTACCTTGGGAATCCGGCGATTACGGGCGCGCATGAGCGTCCTCCGGGAAGAGCCGGACGCCCGCATGCGAGATCCGCGATCTCTTTACCGGCGCCCAGCACCAACTCCGATCACTCTTGAACGGCTCGATTAGCGATCGGCCTTGCCCAGACCTGGCACTGATGCTTTGGTGCCTGGTCGCGACACTATGCCCTTGTCTTTCGGCCACGTCAATTCGCCTCCCCGTGGCCAGCAGAGTTCCGATCACACATCTTACCTGAGGTTGGCTCAAATTGGAGCCATCTGCCCCTCATAACGTGGCCAAATGCGTTTGGGTTTCGCTCAGGCTCGGCTTGCTCGCGATGCCAGCTGAGTCAGGCAGCGATTTGCAGGTCCGCCAATAGCTGCCGCAGCTGGTCTTGGTCGCGCGGGAGGCCGCGGCGATCTAGGAAAACGTCGGTCACTCCAAAATTCGCTAGCTCTGCCAACCGGCGCCTCACGTAAGGTAGTGGGCCAACGACCACCAGTTGGGAGACGAGGTCTGTCGGGATAAGCGCACGGGCAGCGGAGAGATTGCCTCGCTCGCGCAGCTCAGGAAATCCTCCGCCTTCGGCAAGGATCTCGTCCACCCGCATCACCCGCCGGACATCCCTCATCATCCCCTCGATGTCGTAGCCGGGCACGTCCAGCAGCCGATCCATGCCCGGCAGGGCGTGAATCAGCGCGATCCCTACCTTCTTTCGTTCGTAGACCGGCTCCGGGTCATCCGTCACAGTCACTGCGGGATTGGCGAAGAAGCGCAACTGGCCGGGATCCCGGCCCACGCTCATCGCCGCATCCTTCACGGTCGCGATCGCCTTCCGCAGGAACGCGTCCGACGCCATCTCGTTGAAGAGGACGCCGTCGAACCGGCGTCCAGCGAGGTTGAGCGCCTTCGGCCCAACGGCGGCGAGGTATCGCGGCGGACGTGTCGTGGGGTGAATCGACCGTTCCCAGTTGCGAACCGGGATCGGCTCACCGGCGTTGGCTCGATATGGGGGACTCCACCACTGGTCGAGGAGAGTGGCCGTCTCCTCGAGGAGAGCCAAAGGTGAATGCGGGGCCACTCCCAGAGCGCGCTCGTGCCACTCTGGCTGGCCCCGACCAAGACCGAGGAATGCCCGCCCAGGGGCAAGGCGATCGAGGGTAGCGACAGAGGCAGCGATCAGATTCGGATGCCGCCCAAAGGGATTGACGACGCCCGTCCCGAGCCGAATGCGCTCCGTCCGCGCCGCGATCGCCCCCAGAACCGCGAAGGCGTCCCAACCATCCGGGTCCTCGTTGATCCACAGTGAGTCGAACCCGGCTCGGTCAGCAAGCTCGGCGAGGCGGAAGGTGGCGGCGACACCATCGGCGCCGGCCGACCTCACCCAGTCGCGGTGGTCGATGGCAAGGGAAAACTGCACCAGGCATTCCTAGCATCGCCATCGCCATCTGCGATGGTTCGATATCTCGGCGTAAACGCTCAGCCAGCTATCCGACCTTGGGACGGTAATAGATGATGATGCCGCCGGGCCGCTCGTCCCCCGTTCTGCTCGCGATCCCTTCCGTTCCGTCATGCATCGGGAACGGATCGCCACGCTCGATCTCCTCAGCGCGCTCCTTCGGGATCACCGTGGCAAAGATGCCGTGTTTCGAGCATTCCCAGACTCCCGGATGTCCCTCGACCGGACGCATGCGGTGTCGGTCCCGTGGATGAGTTTTCCCCACTTCACACAACGGATTCGGTCCGGCCGTTTGATGCTGTTCCATCGCTTGTATTTCATCCCTCCTCGTCGCATTCGCGACGCCCGAAAGACGCTTCCTTGCTCAGTATGCCACCGAGGCGACACACGACTCCCGGCAGCCCATCAACTCACGGACCGGGCGGCATCACGTCCCGCTCGTCAAGCCGGACGCCATCGGAGTGAACCGCACGCGCTCCCACGCCTTCACCCAGTCGACGTACGTCGCGATGCCGTTCCCCTCGTTCGTCAGCGGCGGGAAGCCTCGTAGCGGCGACACGGCGAAGACGGCATCGAGGTCGCCGTAGTCGTACAAGCCTCGCGCGTCGTCACTGAGAAGGTCGACCGCGAGCTGGTTCACTGTCCCGCGCTTCAGCCGATCCATCAGCGTGGCTTGGATCTCCGGCGAAAGCAAGTGGTCGATCAGCGCGTGCGCGAGATCGGGGTGCGGCGCTTGCGTGGGGATACAGAGGTTGTCGCAGAAGCTGTAGTCTCCAGGAGCCGGGTGCGTTGTGCGCAGGCGGCCATCGGCGCCCGGCAGCCACGGCGCTGCCTCCCAGCCGATCGTGCTGATCCAGGCTCGCCCGCTCGCCAGGACCGGGACCAACTCGGTAACGGAGGCCACGAACGCGATCGCCTGCTCGCTCTTGAGCTCGATCAAGTAATCGGTCGTCTCATTGAGCTCGGCGACCGTGACTCGCGTCGGATCGGCATGGCCGAGGACGTAGTTCCAGAGCATGAGATGGCCGAGGCCATCCTCGGTCATGGCCACCTTGCCTTGAAACCGCTTTTCCTCTACCACCCGCCACGACTCGGGTGGCTGCTCGAATTGATCGGCCAGGTAGACCATCGGACTCGTGCCCCAAAGGAAGGGCACACCCCAAACTTGGTCGTCCGATCGCACCCAATCCGGCCATCGAAACCGAGGAAAGAGGTCCGCGGCGTTGGGGATGAGATTCGGATCGAGTGGCTGGATGAGCCCAGCTTCGGCAAGCGGAACGACGACACCGTTGTGCGGTGTGATGAGATCGTATCTGCCGAGCCCACCCGCGCGGAGAAAGAGGAAGAATTCGTCGTTCGCGCCGATGCGAGTCGCCTTGACCTCTACCCCCGTGCGCTCGGTAAACGGCGCGAGGATGTCGGGCTCGTCGTAGCCGGGCCAGCAAAGGATCTCCAGCACGGTGCGATCTTCGTCAGTTTGCGCGACGCGCCCTTGCACGCGCGCGACCGCTAGACTTCCCGCGCCGGCGAGGAACGAACGACGAGAAAGCGTCGTGATGCGGGTCATCCTCCGCTGTCTCGCGATGGATAGAATCACAAGTTCTCCTGGGATATGTCGTGAGCGGCCGCCGCCCGCGCCGAGCCGGGCAACGGAGCCTCCGGCAACGGCAGCGCAATCCCGAGCGTCAGCCCACCGTCCGCGACGATCGCCTGCCCCGTTACATAGGTCGCCTCGTCGGATGCCAGAAACGCGACGATGCTCGCGATCTCCTCCGGCCTCGCGAACCGGCCCAGCGGCACCCGCTCAAGGTACCTGGGCGCAAAATCCGGGTCTTCCGTGACGAACGCCGCGCGCGTCTTGACCATGCTCGGCTGGACCGCGTTGACGCGGATGCCGTACTGCCCCAGGTCGAGCGCCGCCGAGCGCACCAGGGCGTCGATACCCCCTTTCGACGCGTTGTAGTGCCACATGTTCGACTCGACGTACCAGGCGTTCGTCGAAGACGTGGCGACGATCGCGCCGCGACGCGCCGGCATCATCGCCCGAGCCGCTTCCTGAATGCAGAAGAAGGTTCCCGTCAGGTTCACATCTATGATTCGCCGCCACGATTCCTCACTGATTTCGTGGAATGGCTGCGCGTCGGCGATCCCGGCATTGGCGACGAATAGGTCGAGCTGTCCAAACCGCTCCAAGCACCGGCTGACGGCGCGCGCGACATCTTCCCGGCGACTGACGTCCGCCTGGACGGTTTCGATCTGGCCTGCCTCACCCAGCTCGGCTCGCAACCGCTCCAAAGACTCTGGCTCGATGTCCGCGCCGACGACCCGCATGCCTTCCTGCAACAGCCGCTCGACGATCGCCCGCCCGATTCCGTTCCCCGCTCCGGTGACAACCGCTGCCCGACCTGCCAGATTCATTGACTCCACCTCCCAACCGCGAATAGTAGCAATCCGGGCGATCCGCACTCGTCTTGAACCGCGTCATCGCCCCATTCATCAGTCACGCTGCATTGTGCCGAACCGGCGGCCCATGCTACGGTATTTGCGTTAGGATCAACGACTTTCGGCAGGCTCGCATTAACCCATCGCCGCGTCAGCGACCATGTCTCGAGCTCATCGACCGCCATCCGATATCGAGCGCCGCCAGTTCGATCTGATCGTCATCGGCGGCGGAATCAACGGCGTTGCCATCGCGCGCGACGCGGCAATGCGCGGGCTAGATGTCGTTCTCCTCGACCAGAGCGATATTGGCAGCGGGACGACAAGCTGGTCAACGCGATTGATCCACGGCGGCTTGCGATATCTGGAGCACGCCGAGATCAAGCTGGTGCGGGAATCGCTGCGCGAGCGGGAGCGGCTCCTCCGCAACGCTCCGCACCTGGTGCGTCCATTGCCGCTGGCGATCCCAGTCTATCGCGGCGCGCGCCGAGGTCCTCTCACCATCCGCGCCGGCATGGTGCTCTACGACTTCCTGTCGTTCGACAAGTCCCTGCCGCGCCACCGCATGCTTTCCCGCTTAGACGCGCTCAACCGGTTCCCCGGTCTCAAACCGGACGGTCTTCAAGCTGCCGCCGTCTACTACGACGCACAGGCGACCTTCGCGGAACGCCTGGCGATCGAGAATGCGCTCTCTGCCCGCGCCCACGGCGCCGTTCTGCTCATCTACACGCGGGTCGATCGCATCTGCGCCGAGGGCGCGGTCGTGACCGGCGTCGAAGCGACGGATGTCCTGACCGGCGACCGATTGGAGCTGCGCGGGCGGATCGTCGTCAACGCGGCCGGCCCGTGGGTGGATAGCGTGCTGGCCGGGGCGCCCGTGCCTACGAAGCGCATGATCGGCGGCACGAAGGGGAGCCATCTCGTCGTTCCGTCATTCCCCGGCGCGCCGCAAGACGCAATCTATTTCGAGGCGCAGTCGGATGGACGACCCGTCTTCATCATTCCCTGGAACGGCGCCTACCTAATCGGCAGCACCGATATCCGGGTGAACGGCGATCCCGGCGCCGTCCAGGCCGACGACAACGAGATCAACTACCTGCTGAGCGAAGCGAACGCCATCATCCCGGGCGCTGGCCTGAGCACCGATGACATCTGGTACGTCTACTGCGGGGTGCGCCCGCTCCCATATCAGCCGAGCGGAGCGGAAGGCGCGATCACGCGTCGCCACCTCGTGCACGACCATGCTCCGCAGCTACGCGGGTTGTTCTCGATCATCGGTGGGAAGCTGACGACGCACCGCAGCCTGGCCGAGGAAGCGGTGAATATCGTTTGCGACCGCCTCGGCAAGCAGGCTCGCTGCCCGACCGCTCATGCTCCGCTGCCGGGCTACGCGGGCATCTCCTTGGAGCCCTTCCGCCGCACGCTCCAGCAGGAGACGGGTCTCTCCGAGACCCAGGCTTCGCGACTCGTCTCCATTTACGGAGAACGCGCGCGGGAGGTCATCGCCTACGGTAAGGACGCTCCCGAGCTCCTGCAGCCGATCGCTCCCCAAACAGACGTCATCGGCGCCGAGATCGTCCACGCGGTCCAGCGTGAGTTCGCTGAAACGCTCGGCGACATCCTGATGCGGCGGACAATGGCGAGCCTCGCGCCGGACATGGCGATCGGAGTGGATGAAGCCGCGGCGGCGATTGCCGGCCGCTCCCTCGGCTGGTCGGAAGAGCGCGTCCGGAAAGAGGTCGCCGACTACCGCGCGTCGCTGCGCCGCTTCCGCCCGAAAGCGCTCGCCGAAGTCACAACCCCCGCATCCTGATGCGTTAGCTCACGTCCTCTGGCAACGCGCCCAGCTGCCGGCGCAATCCGAGCGCGTCCCAGCCGTCGAATCCCTCGATGATCTGCCCATCCTTGATTCGGTCCAGGCTCATCCCCTCGACTCGAACCCGTCGCCCCGTCGGCTGGATACCGAAGATCGGTCCCTGATGCGTGCCGGTCAGGACCCAGCGCGTCACGACCTTGTCCCCCTCTGCAACGAGATCCACAACCTCGAAATGAAGATCGGGGAACGCGGCACGCCACTCCCGCCACTGTCGCCGGAACGCCTCGCGACCCGCCCCGAAGTCAGGATCGTTCCCCGACGCGTCCGCCGCGATGTAGCGGTCGATTGCCGACTCGTCACCCTGGTTCCACACTTCCTCGAAAAAACCGCTTAGCCAGCGCCTTCAAGTCATCCGCCATCGCGCCTCTCCCCTCTTCTCTCACTGATCAGCACAGGGCCATAGCGCTGCATTGTCGCCGGAGAACGTCGACTCGGAAACCTGCTGGTGAAAACGTCGCCGACCCGACCGCCGGAGCCATTCGCGGCGAGTCGCGTACGTAAACTGGGGAACGGAAGGAGAAGCCCTATGTCTCCCTTGCGCATCCATCGCCGCACACTCCTCACCGGTATCGCCGCATTGGCCGCGGGCGCCGCCGTCTCACCGCGCCGGACCGCGGCTCAGCCGAATGCGTGGGTCTATCCCATCCAATACCTCGGCAACCTCCCCGGCGACGGCTTCTACATCCGACACGGCTACGCCTGCGAGAACACCTGGTACAACCCCGGCTGGTGGCACACGGCGGAGGACTGGTACGCGCTCGAAGGCGACACCGCTGGCGCGCTTGTCATCGCCGTAGCGGATGGTGTGGTCCGCTTCGCCGGCTCAGACTATCCAGGGAGAGTCGTAATCGTCGAGCACGCCGGCGGGCTCTTCTCGATGTACGGCCATCTCGACCCAGATTTGCGCGTCAGGGAAGGCGATTTCGTGACTCGTGGCGATGCGCTCGGAACGGTCTTGCAGCGCACCGACGGCAGAGCGCCCAGCCACCTCCACTTCGAGGTACGCACCTTCCTCCTACGCGACGAGGTAAATGGAGATAACCCTCGGTTCGGGTACGGCTGTGGCTATCGCTGCCCGCCCGGCCCCGGTTACTGGCCAATGGACGCCCCAGAGCATCCTTCGACGCTCGGGTGGCGAAACCCGACACACGTGCTGGCTCGGTCGTTCCAGGAGATCGATCTCAGCCAGGCAGGGCTGCGAGTGCGCGTCGCGAGCCTGCCCTCGGCTGACAGGACGTCCTCCTGGAGACTGGCTGGAGTCCGGCCAACCAACGAGCCGCTTGGCGAGATTTCGCTTCAACCCGGCGAAGAGTTTCCGCTGCTGCAAATTCGCTCCGGCCCAGTAGACAGCCACGGCTCGAGCACCGACGCGTATCGCATCTGGTACCGCATCGCCCTGCCGGACGGAACTCGGGGCTGGGTCCGCGCAGCAATCCCCTCCAACCGGGAAACCGGCAGCGACGGCGAGCCATCCAGCCTCCTCTTCAATTTCCTCCCCGTGGTTCCGACCGCGCAGTGACGCTCCCTGGGCCGCTGAATCACGTCCCAAGAGCCTGATCGGCAGCTCTATCCCATTCCTCCGTGCCCGATCCTAGGGCGACGAGTCTCCGCATGCCCACAATCTCGGGCTGCCTTGACGCTGCGCTGCTTGATCTATATAACTACGACAGTAAGACAAGTCGGGCCGAGTTGCTGTTTCCAGCAGGCGCCTCAGGCCGGCAACGGCAAGACAAGGCTTCAGTGATCAAGTTTCACCTTGATGGCCAGAGCGGTGTTTCCGCCTACCTGCAGATCGCGCAGCAGGTCAAGCAGGCGCTGCGGCTCGGTCTACTCCAGCCAGGCGATCAACTCCCCAAGGTCCGCGATGTCGTGGCGTCCCTTGCAATCAACCCGAACACCGTCCTCAAGGCCTACCGCGAATTGGAGCTCGAAGGGCTCGTGCTCGGGCGGCCAGGTGTCGGCACCTTTGTCGTCAAGAGCCTCGCTGGTCCGAGCGTCGGTCGCCACGCCGAACTGCGAGCCGAGTTCGTTGCCTGGCTCCAGAAAGCGCGCGACGCCGGTCTGGACGACGACAGCATCGCGGCACTGATAGCAACGACGCTCCGGGAAGCGTCAGCCAAAGCTACCGAGCGCCCTTCCCCGGCAGCCGTTCTCTCCCAATCGAGCAACCAAGCATCAATCCATCAATCCACCACTAACAGCAAGGAGGATGCGGAATGAGTCTCGCCGTCGAGACCCATGATTTAGGGAAGAAGTATCGGGACACCTGGGCCCTGCGAGCCTGCACGCTCCAGATCCCGGAAGGTCGCATTGTCGCGCTGATTGGTCCGAACGGCGCGGGCAAGAGCACGTTGCTCAACATGCTTGTCGGACTCGTGCCGCCAACCGTCGGCAGGGTCCGCATCTTTGGCGCCTCTCCTCACACCGAGCCAGAAGCGACGTTGCCGAAGATCGGCTTTCTCCATCAGGATCGTCCACTGTATCGCTCCCTTACCGTCGCCGAGCACCTTCATCTCGGCGCGGCCCTCAATCCCGGTTGGGACGATGATCTGGCCCTCGCTCGCCTGAAGCAGCTCGGCATCCCGCTCGACAAGAAAGTCGGAAAGCTTTCCGGCGGCCAACAAGGTCAGATCGCGCTCGTCCTCGCCCTCGCGAAGCGTCCCCAGCTGCTGCTGCTCGATGAGCCGGTGGCAGCGCTCGATCCATTGGCGCGTCGCGAGTTTCTCCAGGTCTTGATGGACGCCGCGGTCAGTGAGGGCATGACCGTGCTCTTCTCTTCTCACCTCGTCGGGGAGCTGGAGCGCGTTTGCGACTACCTCGTCCTCATCAACAACGGCCGCGTCCGCTTCGCTGGTGATCTCGATGCCTTCGTCGAGAACCATCGCCTCCTCGTCGGGCCACGCCTTGGGCAGGAGGAGATCGCCCGGATCGGCAACGTAATCGCCGCCACCCACACCGAGCGGCAGACCTCACTCCTTGTCAAGGCGAACGGGAATCAGATTGCAGGGGAATGGGACGTTCGCGCGCCCGGCTTCGAGGAGATCGTGCTTGGCTACCTGGCGCAGCGCGACCGCGAGTCAGTGTCACGGGAGGCGGCCTGATGACGTGGCTTTCGTGGCGATTACATCGGACCGAAGCGGCAATCGGGAGCGCACTTTTCGCCGGGCTGATACTCCTGATGGCTGTCGGGATCCGAAGCATCACCGCCGCTTTCGAAGCGGCGAAGAACGTCGGGTGCTTCGACTCCGGGGAGATCGCCTCCAGCCAGGCGTGCCAGCCGCTGCTAAGCACCTACTGGCTTCGCATCAGCCGGTGGGACAACCTGACGGCATTTCTCCACGCGGTGCCGCTCGCGCTGGCCGTGCTTCTGCTGATCCCGACGCTCCAGGACTTGGAGCGCGGCACGGTCCGCCTCGCGTGGACGCAAAGCATCACCCGAGGCAAGTGGGCGATACACCGGGGACTCTTCCTCATCGCCATCGCGGTCTTCGTGACCGCCATCTGGGCGCCGGTTGCCTTGTGGTGGTACGACAGTCTTCACCAAGACGGAAGCGATCAGCCGACGCCCCGCTTCGCCCAGTGGTACTTCGACTTTTCGCCTCCCGTGCTGCTCGGCTACAGCCTCTTCGCCTTGGCGCTCGCGCTAGCTCTCACGGTCGCATTGCGGCGCCTGGTGCCCGTCTTGGCGCTGACGGGGGTCGGGTTCGTCGCAACCCGCTTCTTCGTCGCGAATCAGCTCCGGCCACGATTCCGTACACCGGTCGAGCGCATATCCGTTCCATCCAGAACCGAGACCGTTGCCCCGTATTCACCTGAGGACTGGGTCTTTGATGAGTGGTGGGTGACGCCAGCCGGCGATCGCATCTCCCTGAGTCAATTCCACAATGAGCTGTGCCGGTACGACGGTACGGGATCGGCGGAGGACTTCTTCTACCAGTGCGTCGCCGATAACGGCCTGAAACTCGTCACGGCTCTCCAGCCAGCGAATCGTTTTTGGCAGTTTCAAACGATCGAGACTGCGCTCTATTGCGGATTGGCCGCCGTGCTGCTCACCTTCGCCTACTGGTGGGTTCGCCGCCGGATTGCGTGAAGGAGTAAACATTGGGTACTGAGGCGGATTTGGCGCCGGGCGTAGTACGTCTCACTGGCTGCCCGGTTCGGATCGATCGCAGAGCGGCGCCGCTACTCGGTCAGAACCGCCTCTTCTTCCTCTACTTCCTCCACGCGGCGTAGCGAGGACGGATCCTCCATCCGATCGATGAACAGGATGCCGTCGAGGTGGTCGACCTCGTGCTGGATCACCCGCGCCAGAAATCCCTCGGCCTTGAACCGGATCGGGCGATTGTCGAGGTCCATCGCGCGGACGGTAATGCGCTGCGCGCGCGGCACGTCCCCAACCCAGCCGGGGATGCTCAAGCAGCCCTCGGTCCCGACCTCCCGGCCTTGCATCTTCAAGATCTCGGGATTGATGAGCGTCAAGCGCGTCTCTGGCGACCCCTCTTCGACATAGTTCTCGGGAACATGCACGACGATGATCCGGCGCATGACTCCGACCTGCGGCCCGGCAAGCCCTACCCCCGGAGCCGCGTCCATCGTCTCGTGCATGTCGCGCGCAAGACGCCGCAGGCTGTCATCAACGGTGCGGATCTTCGTCGCCTTTTGGCGTAGTCGAGGATCACCCTCGAGCAGAATGTCCAGAATTGCCATTTCTCTCTCAATACTCCGAAGCAGTGCGAGTCCTTCTCGACTCAAGTATCCCTCATTCGCCGCGCTCGGCTCCAATTTCCAGAAGGAGCTGACGCAAGAAGTTGAGTGAGCGACCAGGGGACGTCCGTCCGACCTGGCCGATTTGTCAGAGCAGGCTCTGCGGATCGACGTCCACGGTCCAGCCGGGCCTTGCCGGCAGGCCGTCCAACAAGAGGTCGAGATCGTCAGGCGCGGCTCGGACAACGAATTGCCATTGGTATTGGCCGCGAATCTTGCTGACGAAGGCTGGCGTCGGTCCCAGCAGATCGATCCGGGCGCCTCGGTTTCGCGCGTGTCGCCCGACCTGCCGCGCCATCTCCTCGGCCTCGGCCGAGCAGCGCTCCTCGTCCGCGTGGCGGTACAGGTATCGAATCAGTCGCGTGAATGGCGGGTAACCGTGGCGGCGCCGGAAGTCAATCTCCTCCGCGTAGAACGCGGCATAGTCATGGCGGGACGCGGCCTGAATCGCGTAGTGGGCCGGCGCGTAGGTTTGGACGATGACGTGACTTCCCGGTGCTCGCCGTCCCGCGCGCCCTGCAACCTGCGTGAGCAGCTGGAACGTCCGCTCAGCCGATCGAAAATCCGGCAGGTAGAGCGTCGCGTCCGCGTGGATCACGCCGATCGCCGTGACCGACGGCAGGTCGAGCCCCTTCGCGATCATCTGCGTGCCGACGATGATGTCCACCTCTCCCCGCTCGATCCGAGCGAGCAGCCGCTCGTGCCCGCCGCCACGCCGAATGGCATCCTGATCCCAGCGCGCGACTGTTGCCTCTGGAAAGAGCCGGCGCACTTCTTGCTCGACGCGCTGCGTTCCCGAGCCGAAATACCGTAGTGTCCCTCCGCACTCGGAGCATTTCTGCACCGGCGCGGTCCGGTAGTTGCAGCGATGGCAAAGGAGGCGGGACCGATCCGCGTGATACACCAGCGGAATGTCACAGTGGGGACATTGCACGACCGCGCCGCAGGTCCGGCAGAGGACAACCGTCGCCAGCCCTCGCCGGTTGAGGAACAGCATCGCCTGCTCCTTCGCCGCGAGGGTGCGCTCGAGCAAACTCTGAAGCGGCGCGCTAATGATCGAAGCGCGCTCCCGGTGCAGCTCGAGCCGCATGTCGACGATCTCGACGGACGGAAGCTCCAGCGGTGGCGAGGACTCGATCGTCGCACGCCCCGGACGCGGCCGGCTCAGTAAGCGCAGCCGCCGGATCTCCCCTTCATCCGCCCGCCAGCTCGTCTCGACCGCGGGGGTCGCGCTCCCGAGAACGACCACTGCCCCACGGCGCGCGGCTATCTCCTCCGCCAGCCGCCGGGCGTGATAACGCGGCTCTGCTTCCTGCTTGTAGGCGCCGTCGTGCTCCTCGTCGACGACGATGAGTCCAAGCTCGAAGACCGGCGCGAAGAGAGCCGAGCGCGGCCCGACGACGACCGTTCTTTCCCCCTGGGCAATCGCCTGCCATGTGCGATACCGCTCGGCGTCCGGTAAGTCCGAGTGCAAGACGGCGACCCGGCCAGGAAAGCGGGCTTGGAAACGCCGCACGACTTGTGACGCGAGGGCAATCTCCGGCACGAGCACAATCGCGGAACGCCCGTGCCGCAGACACCAGGCGACCGCCCGCAGATAGACCTCTGTCTTGCCGCTCCCGGTTACTCCGTGCAGCAGGATCGGCGTTGAGTCGCGCTCAACGAGCGCCCTCTCGATTGCCTTCCACGCGACCGACTGCTCCTCTGTCAGCGGCGGCGCGGCGTTCAGTGGCACCGGGCGATCGTGGCGCTCCCGCGCGCGCTCGATTCGCTCGATCAGCCCCTTGCGCGCGAGCGCGACGAGCGTGCCTTGGTCCGCCCCGGCCTGGCTAAGGACGTCACGCACCGGAACCCAGCCGTCAGACCCCGTCGGCGCTAACCGGCTCCGCCGAATCAGGTACTCCACAACCGCACGCTGCCGGGGAGCGTGCGCAACCGCGCCCAGATCCGCCACCGCCAGCCGCACGAATCGGTCGCGCCGGATCGCCGGCGTGTGATCCACGACCTGGACGACGCGCTCTATCAGGCCGGCGCGTTCGAGCGCGGCGATCGCGCGTCCCGCGTGGGAGCCCAGCTCCGCCCGCGCCGCCTTCTCCGTGACCTCCCCTCGCTCGCTCAGCAGCGCGAACAGCCGAGCCTGAAGCGGCGGCAAATCATCAGCGTGCGGCATTTCGAGCTCAACCAGCCGCAGGAACTCAACCGCGCGGTGAGTTACGCCAGGCGGGAAGAATGGAGACGCCGCGGCGAACAGCGTCGTCGCCGTTTGCCGAGCCAGCCACCGCGCGATGTCTAGCTGATCGTCAGTCAGGCAGAACTCAGGCTCGACCGGCGCCCGGATCGGCTTCAGCTCGAAGGGCACGGACTCCGCGTGGAGCCGCACCACGAGGCCAAGCACGATTTGGCGACGCAGCGGGACCCAGACGAGCTGACCGACGGAGATACGCTCCGCGAGGTCACGTGGCACCGCGTAGCTCAGCGTCTCTGATCCGGACGCGTGGACCTGACGGTCCACCGCGATGTCCGCGACCGTCGGCTCCGACGGCGCCATCCTACTGTCCGTCCGCTCCGCGTCCATACTCGCAGCATACACTGGAGCGAACGTACAGAACAGATGTGTCAATTTGTCATCGCGGGCCGCGTACTAGGTAGTGCCGAGCAGCTCTTCTCCGTGGGCGAAGACTGATGGGCCGCCGCCGGTATGGACGAAGACAACCGCGTCGTTCGCGCCTATCACGCCCGCGCGGATGTCCGCCAGCATCCCAGCCATCGCTTTGCCGGTGTAAACCGGATCAAGGAAGACGGCCTCCGTTCGCGCGAGTAGCCGAATAGCCTCGAGGCATTCCTCGGTCGGCACGGCGTAACCAGGACCGACGTGTCCATCATCGACCGTAATGTCGTCCTCAGAGAACGACTCGTCCACGCCGAGCAGCTCGCAAACGCCCTGGATGAGCGACAGCGCTTCCTGGCGCAGCGACGCCGCCGTACCGTCAACCGAGATGCCGACCGGCACGAACGGCGCGTGGAAGAGCCGCGTTCCCACGGTGATCCCAGCCTGTGTGCCCAGCGATCCGCTCGGGAAATAGAGCCGGACTGGCGATTCGCCAATCTCGATGAGTTGTTGAAGCAGCTCTAGAACGAACGACACGTAGCCGAGTGCGCCGAGCGGAACGCTGCCTCCCGTGGGGATGACGTACGGAGTTTCGCCAGCCGCGATCAGCTCCGACCGCACCCGCTCCATTGCCTCCGAGCGCTCTTGCTTGCCCCCGACGAGGCACACCTTCGCGCCGAGAAGATGATCGAGCAAAAGGTTGCCTTGGACCGCGGCGCCCTTTCGGGTATCGAGCACCAACGTGCAGCGCAACCCGGCGACAACGGCTGCCGCCGCGGTCGCTCGCGCGTGATTGGACTGAGCCGCGCCTTCCGTGATCAATACAGTTGCGCCCTGGCCGACCGCATCCGCGACCAGGTACTCCAGTTTGCGGACCTTGTTGCCGCCGAATGCAAGCCCGGTCAGGTCGTCTCGCTTGATGTAGATGCGTGGGCTACTCGGTCCGAGATGTCGTTCGAGGTTCGTTGCGCGTACGAGGGGAGTCGGGAGCGTCGCAAGTGGAAACCGAGGGAAACTAGCCAGCCGCATGCCTCACCCGCTGTTACGCGCGAACGTCCGAAACCGGCGTGCCAAGGGCTGCGTAGATGTAGTCCGCGACATCCTGACGCTCTTCCGTGCCGTCGAGAACCATGCATTCCAGGACATCGAGCATCTCGGGATTGAAATCGCTCAACTCCTGGACGATCGGCCGCTCGTTGCGGGACGGCAGCGGATCAATCACGAAGGCGTACGCCTCGTCGATCAGCGCCTCTTCGTCGACGGCCACCCGGAACAACTTCGACATGTTTCTTTTCCTTCCTAGACTCAGGGCCGTTTGCCCTTGCAGCGCATTGTACGCGAGCACCAATGCCGCATGAGTTGCGCCAGCGCACAATGCATCGCATGCGACACTGGTCAAGCGGGCTATACTCCGCACGCGTGAATGTTCTGCCGACTCGGAGGTGCACACGACCATGGTCCAGGCCCCGGCACGAAGCGGAATCGTGTCAGAGTATGAGGAGCGCTTCGCCGGCTCTCGCCGCCTACACGAGCGGGCGCGCGGCTCCCTCGCTGGCGGCATTGCTCACGACGGACGATTCCTCAAGCCGTTTCCGCTCTACATCGACCACGCTCAGGGCGCGTACAAGTGGGACGTCGATGGCCATCGCCTGATTGACTACGCGATGGGCCATGGCGCGCTCATCCTTGGGCATAACCATCCCGATATCGTCGCCGCCTGCACGGAGCAGCTCCAGCGCGGCACCCACTACGGCGCCGGCCACGAGGCGGAGGTGCGCTGGGCGGAGCAAGTGCAGAAGCTCATCCCCTCCGCGGAGCGCGTGCGGTTCACCTCCTCTGGGACGGAAGCGAACCTGCTGGCCATGCGGCTGGCGCGCGCCTACACCGGCCGGAACACGATCCTCAAGTTCGAGGGCCATTTCCACGGCTGGAACGATTACCTGGTCAAGGGGGAGAAGCCGCCGTTCGAGGCTCCCTATGTCCCCGGCGTGCCGGACGAAGTCCTACGCACCGTCGCCGTGCTCCCGCAGGATGACCTTGGCGCGGTCGAAGAACGCCTGACCCAGGGAGATGTCGCGGCGATTATCGTCGAGCCGAGCGGCGGTTCCTGGGGGACGATCCCGCTGCCGGAAGGATTTCTGCAGGGTCTCCGAGACCTCGCCACGAAGTACGGTTCTGTCCTGATCTTCGATGAAGTCATCACAGGCTTCCGCTGGGCCCCGGGCGGCGCTCAGGAGCGCTTCGGGATCAAACCTGATATGACGACGCTCGCCAAGATCGTCGCGGGCGGTATGCCAGGCGGTGCGGTCACGGGCCGGGCCGACATCATGGCGCATCTCGAGTTCCGCGACGATCCGGAATGGAACAACAAGCGGAAGGTCGTCCATCCGGGTACCTACAATGCCAATCCACTTGCCGCAACCGCCGGTCGGATCTGCCTCGAGCGCTGCGCCGATCCCGAGGTTCAGCGCTACTGCGACACGCTGACCGCCAAGCTTCGCGCCGGCATGAACACGGTGCTCGAGAAGCACGGCGTGAACGGCTGCGTTTGGGGCGAAAGCTCTGCCTTCCACATTATTCTAGGCGAGGTGTGCACGAACCGCGTCGCGGGCGACCTTCGAGCGCCGGAAGGGATCTCCCCGGCGACACTCAAGGCGAGCGGAAAGGCAGGGCTGGGGGTGCCGCTGACTCTGGCGATGGCGCTCGAAGGTGTCGATCTCTTCAGCGGTGGCGGCATGCTCAGCATCGCGCACACCGAGGCCGACGTCGACTTCACAGTTGAGGCTTTCGAGCGGGCGATTGGCCGCCTGCGGCAGGACGGATTGCTCGCATAGCGGCAATTCGGGCAACTCGAGAATCGAGGGCGGCCAGTCGGCCGCTCTCTTTCTCGTTCGCTAGGGCGCCCCAGGCGGTTGGCGCATCCGGGTGACACCCCCCGATGTGCGAAGCCGTGGCAACAACATGTGCCATCGAGCAACCCTTAGAGCCCATCCGTCTCGTGGGACGACTCTAATTCGCCGGAGACCCACACGAGCGTTTCCGCGATCGCCGCATCTGGAGGCAGCGCCGCCCCCGATTCCCACGCGGCCTGGAAGCGCCGCCCGCCGAGTGCGGCGTATGCCTTCTTGCTGGCGTGGTCGTAGATGGATTGCACCTCAGGTCGTAGCGGCTCACCGGTCGACGCCGGGAGCGCGGCCGCGGCGCCGAGCAGCCAGGCGGCCCGCTCAAATTCCCCGCTGTCCGCGGTGATTCCAGCGAGCGCGCCCAGACTCATGCCCGAATGCCAGCGATAGCCGAGGTCATGCGAGAGTGCGAGTGACTCGGCCATCAAGGCTCGCGCGCGAGTCAAGGCGCCCGCTCGGCGAGCTAGCTCACCCTGAATCCAAAGAACGCTGCACAATCCGCGACCGTCACCAAGTCGTTGAAACGTCTCGGCCGCCGCTTTGAGCAATGTGACGGATTCGCCAGAATCGCCGCGAGATATCATGGCCACGGCCAGCCAATGCCGCGCCTTGGCGACTCCCCACTCATCTCCGCCCTGTTGCGATAGCGATATGCTCTCCTCTAGGCACGCAACGGCGCGGGCAATCTCCGCCGCCGCCAGGATCTGATCGCGTTGAACATTGCGCGCCGCGTCAGCGCGCGAGATGGATACGTTGCCGAGAACGCGCAGGGCCGCCGCCTCGCAGGCCCGATCGCCGCGCACCCGGGCTAGACGTAGCGCCTGCTGGACCCACAATGCGGCCGCCTCGTAATCGCCTAATCGCTCGCTGAGATCTCCCAGTGCGATCAACGCCTGCGCTCGCTCGGGCGCGCACGACCGATCCGCAACGACGAAATCCTCAATCCATCGCCGCCCTTCAGGCACGTGGTCATGCGCAACCCAGAATGCCCACAGCGCCGTGGCAAGCCGCATCCCGGCCAGCATATCCCCATTGCGCTTGTACCAGTTGAGCGCCAAGCGCAAGTTGGGCAGGTCGACTTCAAGTCGCTTCAACCACAAGACCTGATCCGGACCAAATAGGTGCGGATCACTCTCTTGCGCCAACACCAGGAAATAGGCGGCATGGCGCTGATAGACCGCTTCCGCCTCACCACTCGCCACAAGCTGCTCGAGGCCAAGCTCGCGAACCGTCTCAAGCATCTCGAAGCGCGGGGAATCCGATGCGTGCAGATCCTCCGTAACAACGTGAGCGCGCACCAAACTTTTCTCAACGAGCGAGGCAATGCCAGGTAGGACTGCTGACGCAGCGTCACGGAACGAATAGGATCGCCCTAGCTCGTCGTCCAACCCGGCAACTGCCTCTGCCGCCTCCAACGTGAAGCCGCCGACAAAGACAGCGAGCCGCCGGAACAACGCGCGTTCCTCCTCAGTCAGCAAATCGTGGCTCCAGATCACCGCGGCGCGCATCGTCTGCTGCCGCGTGGGCGCATCTCTTGGGCCGCCGGTAAGGAACCACAGGCGCGATTCCAGCCGGGCGAGCAGCGCCGCCGGCGGCAGGAGACGCGCTCGAGCGGCGGCCAGCTCAATTGCCAGGGGCAAACCATCCACCCGGTGACAGATGCGCGCGATCGTCGCGGCGTTCGCCGGAGTCAGCGCGAACTCAGCTCGGACCGCCCGCGCCCGCTCAACGAACAGGCGCACCGCCGGCACCTTCGCAAGCTCCATCACGTCCGGAAGGTTGTCGAGATCCGGCAGCGGCAATGGCGGCACCATCACGATTTGCTCGTCAGTGAGCCGCAGCATGGAGCGACTCGTGGCAAGCACCGTGAGGTTCGGGCAGGTCATCAAGAGGTCACTGACCAACGGCGCGGCTTCGAGTAGGTGCTCGAAGTTGTCGAGGAGGAGCAACGTCCGTTTTTGCCGAAGCAGGGTGCGCAATCCGTTCAGGCGCGACCTGTCTGTCGGGGCACGAACTCCGAGCGCCACCGCCACCGCAGTCGGCACCAAGCCAGGATCGTTGACCGGTGCCAACGGTACATACGACACCCCGTCCGGGAATCGGTCGCGGATCTCTTCAGCGACGCGAATTGCCAACCGAGTCTTGCCGACCCCGCCAGAGCCGACGAGCGTGACGAGTCGCACGCCTGGTTGGCAAAGGAGAGAGCGAAGGAATGAGACCTCACCCGTTCGGCCGATGAACGAGGCCACAGGCTTGGGCAGGAACGCGGCCGTGCCGTCCTGCCAACTCTTCTGCCAACCGGGCCAGGCCGCGTCAGGAGGCGCGCGCTGCGCGGAGTATTGATCCAAATCCGCTCGGGCGATCCGGTAGGTTCTGCCGCGCTTCGAAGCTGGAAGCTCGCCCCGCGCGATGGCATCCCAAATCGTCCTCTGGCTCACGCCAAGCCAGAGCGCCGCATCGGTTGCCGAGAGCCAGTTCGGACCGGATTCCCCTTGCACAGACAAATTGTCCTTCCTGGATAGATCATCGTTGATATCTTCCTCCAGCGCAAGGGATCTGGCGGGCATTCAAGACCGGTCGGTACTTCGCCGCGCCAAAGCTGGCGACGACCGCGACCGCGGATATATCCCGCGGCTAGTTGATGCCTAGCTCACGCAAGGCCGCCAAGTAGTCTTCCTCGGTGTCGATATCGCGAGGGGGCGGCCCATCGCTGACCGGGACGCGCAGCACGCGGTCACCGTACCGCTGCACGATCTCGCGCGCGCCGCGATCGCCCTCGATCGCCGCCAACTCCGGAAAGATCTCCCGAGCGAAGAGCGCAGGATTCCCCGCGGTGCCGCCGTAGGTGGGTACGACAATTGGCGCGGCACTCTCGCGGAAGGCGCGGATGAGCGTGTTGATGATCTCCGCGCCGACGTGCGGCTGATCGCCGAGCAGGAACATCACCGCCGCCACTCGCGGATCAACGGCGCGGAGTCCACATCGGAGCGATGTACTTTGCCCCGCCTCGTATGCCGGGTTGATGACCACGCGCTGGCCGAGCTCCCCAACAGCTGCCGCGATCGCCTCGCCTTCGTGCCCAAGGACGAGGATCACCTCAGCTAGGTCTGAGGCAAGCGCCTGCCGGACGACGCGTCGCAGCAACGCCTCCCCGCCGAAGTCGAGGAGCTGCTTCGGGCGGCCCAGACGCCGCGACATGCCAGCCGCGAGAATGACCCCGCTGACCGGCGCTTGCTCAATCAAGGGAGGCACGCGTTCACCCGGCGCCGACAGCGCCGATCAGACTCGGGCGCGGATGTTCCCGGTCGCCTGAGTCAGCGGGCCGCCAGTCCGACCGTGCCGCGTCGCGATGATCTCCGCCAGGATACTGATCGCCATTTCTTCTGGCGTGCTCGCGCCGATATCGAGCCCGATCGGTCCGCGTACGCGAGCCAGACTCTCCTCATCGACCCCCGCGGCTCGCAGTCGCTCCCGGCGGTCAGCATTCGTGCGCCGGCTGCCGACGGCGCCAATGTACCGAGCGCGGGTCTTCAAGGAGCCGAGTATCGCCGGCTCATCGAACTTCGGATCGTGCGTCAAGATCGCGATGTACGTGTTGGGCTCGATCTTCAGCGTCTCCAGCGTTTCGTCGGGCCAGGCGACGATGATCTCGTCCGCCTCGGGGAACCGCTCCCGCGACGCCAGCTTCGAGCGCGCATCGCTGACGATGACCTTGAAGCCAAGCAGCTTCGCGAACTTCGTCAGCGCCTGGGCGACGTGCACAGCCCCGAAGATCAGGAGCAATGGCGGCGGCGGAAACGTCTCGATGAAGACGTCGCGCTCATCCTCACCGATCGTGTAGGTTCGCGTTTCGGAGCGCTCGTCGTTGAGCAAGGCGCGGGCATCGGCAACGACTTGCGCGTCAAGCTCGGGCGAGCCGAGCGTCCCAACCGTCTCGTCCGGAAGGATGACGAGCTTGTTGCCGATACCCGCCCCGCGCACGACGGTCGCCACCGCCGCCGGCAGATCCTTAGCGATCGCCTCCTTCAGCCGCTCGTATGGGCTTGTCGGCGTAGCTGTTGTCATGGCTTCGGCTGAGCTTCTCCGGAACCCGTCTGCCCATCGAGCGGCTCAACGAACACCTCGATCGTCCCGCCGCACGCGAGCCCGACGTCCCAGGCCATTTCGTCAGTGATACCGAAGCGCAGGAGCTTCGGCTCTCCAGTCTTGAGAACTTCCTGCGCCTCCTCGAACACGGCGCCCTCGACGCAGCCGCCGCTGACCGAGCCAGCTAGCTGCCCGCTGCTCGAAACCGCCATCGTCGCGCCGACTGGCCGTGGCGCCGAACCCTCGACTTTGATGACCGTGGCGATCGCGACCTTGTCACCGGCCGCGCGCCAGGACTCAATCTCCGGCAGCAAATCTTTCACGGCCCTGACTCCTTTTCCGAGGCCCGCCCCGGATGAGCGGCCCCACATTGACGACGAGCTCGCCCCGCTCCGTGATTCGCGGCGCGACCGGCAACCGGTCAGGCGCTGCCCCTTGCGCCGTTCGGCTCGCTCGTACTGGCGGCGTGTCGTCCATCTCGCTCAGGAGCGAGGCGAGCGCCTCCATGCTCTGGAGATTGTGAATCGGCAAGAAGGCATCGACAAAGGGCAACGCCGCGCGAATCCCCTGCGTCAGCGGCTGGTAACCCGGCGCTCCCAAGAGCGGGTTCAGCCAGATCAATCGGCGGCACGACCGCTGCAGGCGCGCCATCTCGGTTGAGAGCAGCCGTGGATCGCCCCGGTCCCAGCCGTCAGAAATCAAGATCACGGTCGCGCCGGAGCGCAGCACGCGCCGGCTCCACTTGTAGTTGAACGTCTTGATCGCCTCGCCGATGCGCGTCCCGCCCGACCAGTCATCAACGGACTTCACGACCTGTTCAATGGCGCTGTCCACGTCTCGCTTCCGCAGCTCACGAGTGATTCTCGTCAGCCGGGTGCTGAAGACGAAGACCTCGACCGACTCCAGGCCATGCTCCAACGCATGCACGAAGTGCAGGAGCAGCCGCGAGTAGCGATCCATCGAGCCGGAGATGTCGCAGATGAGGACCAGTGGCCGCATCCGCTCCTTGCGTCGCCGCCGGCGTAGCTCGATCGGCACGCCACCGTGCTTCAGGCTTTCGCGCAGCGTCCGCCGGTAGTCAATGAACTCGCCATGTGGCGCCTTCTCTCGCCGTCGCGTCTTCCGCGTGCCGAGCCGCCACGTCATGCTTGCGATGATCCGGCGCGCCTCGGCGATCTCCTCCGGCGTGAACTGCGCGAAGTCCTTCTTGCGCAGCACCTCGCGGGCGCTGAAGACGAGCACGTCTTCAGGCGGAGCTTCCATCTCCTCGCCGCCCTCCGCCTGGTCTTCGCCGGTGTCCTCGATCGCGACGATCGCGCGCTCGCGGCTCGTTTCCGCCTGTCCCGTCCCTGGCCGCTTCTGCTCGCGCGTCATCTCCGGCGCGGCATTCGGAGGAGCTGGCAACGTGAGCTCCTGTTCAGCGCCATCCTCCTCCTGCGGCGGCAGGGCATGCGTGAGCTTGCGCCAGAACCGGTTGAAGGCGAGATCGAAGACCGGGATTTGCTCGGGGGAATTGACGAGCGACGCGCGCGCGGCGAAGTAGAAGTCGTCGCGCCGTCGGCAATCGATCTCGCCGACGGCCTCCATCAGCGTCAGAATCTGCCCTGACCCGACATTGACTCCCGCGGCTCGGAGGTCACGTCCAAACGAGAGCAGATTCGCGGCCAAGCGCCCCGGCCGGACATCCTCCGGTCGGGGTGCCGTTCTAATCTGCCGTAGCACGGGTGGCTCGCGCGATGAGAGCCTCGGCAACCTCGCCTCGAACTCTGTCGACATCTTCTTGGTACTTGAGAATCACGCCGAGCGTGTCGTCAACCGCCTCGCGCGTCAGCTCGGTCGTGCCAAGCGAGAGCAGCGCGTGCGCCCAATCGAGCGTCTCCGCCATGCCGGGAGACTTGAAGAGATCGACCTCCCGCAGCCCCTGCGTAAAGGCGCAGATCTGCGTGGCCAGCTTCTGCGACGCCTCCGGCACCTTCGCCATCAGGATCCGGAGCTCCTTCTGGAACGTCGGGAAGTCAATCCAGTAGTAGAGACAGCGACGCTTCAGCGCGTCGTGGATCTCCCGGGTCCGGTTGGAGGTCAGGATCACGATCGGGACATGCTCGGCCCGGATCGTGCCAAGCTCCGGCACCGTCACTTGGAAGTCGGACAGCAGCTCGAGCAGGAATGCCTCGAGCTCCTGATCTGCCCGGTCGATCTCGTCGATCAGCAAGACGGGCGACTGCTCGTGCGAGGCATCAATCGCCTGCAGGAGCGGCCGCTTCAGCAGGAACTCCTCGCTGAAGAGATCGCGGCGCGCCTTCTCCGGATCGATCCCGCCGGTCGCCTCAAGCGTGCGCAGATAGAGCATCTGCCGTGGGTAATCCCACTCGTAAATCGCCGAGGAAGCGTCGAGCCCCTCATAGCACTGGAGACGAATGAGCGGCGTATTGAGAATCGCCGAGAGTACCTTGGCGATCTCAGTCTTCCCCACTCCGGCTTCGCCCTCGAGGAGCAACGGCTTGCGCATGCGGAGCGTCAGGAAAAGCGTCGTCGCCAGTCCGCGGTCCGCAATGTAGCGCTGCTCCTGGAGCGCGGCCTCCAGCTCGTCAACGGTCTCGAACGTTCGACCGGCAGGCTGAGTCACTGAAGCGATCTGCGTAGCAGTCAAGATCTCGCCATCCTCATGAAAACTCAATCCGTGCGGGGCATAACGGTGGGTGCCCTGCACGAATAAGTATCCTCGATTTGACCGATCGCTGTCACCCAGGGCCAGATGACCGGCCGTTCCTTACCAATGCCGGCACGATCTGCCGTCCGTGCGGCCGGCAGCTTTGCCCACCATGGCCGTTAGAGGTGCTTCAAGATAGCGGCACCCTCAACTAATCCCAACCCGCCGGCTTGGCCGGCCAGCGACCGTACCAGTCGAATGGCTGCGGATTGAGATTGACGACGACATTCTTGACCTGCGTGTAGAGCTCGAGCCCGTGCGGTCCAAGCTCCCTGCCGATGCCGCTCTGCTTGAACCCGCCGAACGGAGCCTCCGGCGGATTGACCGTTGGATAGTTGATGCTGACATTGCCGGCCTGGAGCCGCCGCGCGAGTGTATGCGCCCGCTTGATGTCCTTCGTCCAGATCGTCGCCGCCAGGCCGTAGATCGTCCGGTTGGCCATCGCGACGACCTCGTCCTCGTCCTCGAACGGGATCACCGCCAGCACCGGACCGAAGACTTCCTCTTGCGCTAGGCGCATGTCCGGCTGCACGCGGGCAAAGACGGTCGGCGCCACGAAATTGCCCTCGGCGAACTCACCCTCGCCAACGCGTTTCCCGCCAATGAGCAGGTTCGCGCCTTCCTCTTGCGCGATCGAGCAATAGCGGAGTACGCGGTCACGCTGCTGCGGCGAGATCACCGGACCCATCTGCGTCTCCCAGTCCATTGGGTCGCCGACGCGGATGCGGCCAGCCTTTTCGACAAACGCTTGCAGGAATTTGTCGTGGATCGAGCGGTGGAGGAAAAGACGCGTCCGCGCCGTGCAACGTTGGCCTGCGTTGGCGAAGATCGAGAAGAGCGAACCGTCAACCGCCTCGTCTAGTTCGGCGTCTGGGAAGATGATGTTTGGGCTCTTGCCGCCCAATTCGAGGGAGACTTTCTTGATCGTCCCCGCCGAGAGCGCCATGATCCGCCGCCCGGTCTCCGTCTCTCCCGTGAATGCGACCTTGTCGACAAGCGGGCTGGTGACCATCGCCTCGCCGACCTCGCCGCCAGGCCCGGTCACGACATTGACGACGCCTTCCGGAATCCCCGCTTCCAGGCAGATTTCGGCGAGCACGAGCGCCGTCAGCGGCGTCGCGCTTGCCGGTTTCAGCACGACCGTGTTGCCCGTCGCAAGCGCCGGGGCGAGTTTCCACGCTGCCATCAGCAGCGGAAAGTTCCAGGGGATGATCTGGGCGCAGACGCCGTAGGGCTCGCGAATGGTGTAGTCGAGCAGCGGCCCGTTCATCGGGAGCTGCTCGCCGCGCACGTGCATCGCGAGGCTGGCGTAATACTCGAAGCAATTGGCCGAGGAGATGACGTCGTTACGCGACTCGACGATGATCTTGCCGCAGTTCTGCGTCTCCAGCCGGCTGATCTCGTCGATGCGATCGCGCAGGATCTCGGCAATGCGGTCGAGTGCCCGCTTCCGCTCCAGCGGCGTAAATCGCGACCACGGACCTTCATCGAACGCGGTTCGCGCCGCCTGAATGGCCCGCGCGACGTCCTCCTTGCCAGCCTTCGCAACCCGCGCAATTGGCTTGTTCGTCGCCGGGTTGAAGGTTTCGAACGTCTCGCCGCTCGCCGCCGCGACGCGCTTTCCGCCGATGATCATTTCGTAGGTCGGCAACTGCGTCGCCACCTGTGTAGCCATCGCTCGCCCCTCGCGATACTGCCAACGGATTTCCCGTGCCGATTTAGGATAGCACGCGGCCCGAGAAGCCCCGGCAAACTGCTGGAGATTGCGGTACAATTACGGACAGCGGTCACATTCCGCGGAACGGTCCCGGCCAACGCGCCGGGATCCCTTGCCGGGGTGGCGAAACGGCAGACGCAGCGCACTCAAAATGCGCCGGGGAAACCCGTGAGGGTTCGAATCCCTCTCCCGGCACCGCCTCAATCCACGAGAACGAACTGTCGAGTGCTGAGTTATGAGTGCTGAGCCGCGCCTTTCGTGCGCGGCCCTGGTTTGCCTTGACTCCGCCTACGGTAATCGGCCCGGTAGGCAGTGCCGATTCCGCGCGGTCATCCGATCGGCAAGCGGCCAGCGCCGCACCTACCGTGGGCGTTCGACGTTCCCGGGCGCGCTGGCCGTCTCCGGTGGCACGGACAGCGGCTCGCGCGGCAAGGGCTCCGTCCCGAACGGGATGGTTCCCGGCTCCCACTGCCACCCGAGATCGAGCGCCTCAGAGGCTGTGACACCGACGCGCACCCTGCCATACTGATCGGCAATCAGCGCTTCGTTCGGGACATATAGCACGGTCCTGAACAGCAGTCCGCGCTCGACGACGACGTACCCGGGTCGGATGGAGATCACCTTGCCGAGCGATTTCCCCCGCCTGTCCCGAACTTCCCAGCCGACTTCGACCTCCGGAGAATCAAAACGATCCACTGCCAATCCCCTTGCGCAAGCACGCCCCGCTCGACTCACACCTTCCTGACACGTTCATAATACCCATTTCACCGCTGATTCGGCGTGAAACATAAGCACCACCCAACATCCACAACCCCAATCCAATCCAATACTCTCTCCTCCCCCTCAGCTCTCAGCACCAAGCACTCAGCACTACCGTCTGGCGAAATCTCCCCGTTTCTCAGACAATGCCGCCCGTCGGAAGCGGATGGGCGGATCCAGCGGTCACGCCGATCCTGGATCAACGGCCTGAGAGTCAGACAAAGGGAGAATGGGCGTGACGGAAGAGAAGAAGGACGAAAGCTGGCGCGGCAAAGTCGGCAAGATGTCTCCGGAAGAGGTCACGGAGTTCTTGACCAAGACTGATGTCTTGTGCCGGCTCGGTGTGCTCGACGAGGAGGGATGGCCGTACGTCGTCCCGGTCTGGTTCCAATACAAGGACGAGGGCTTCTACATCATCCCGCGCGAGCGATCGAAGTGGGCCGAATACATGGTCAACGATCCGCGCGTCTACCTGGCGATTGACGAGCCTGGCTCCCTACGCAAGGTCCTGGTCAAGGGACGCGCGGAGCTGGTGGAGCGCCCGAACGTTGGCGGCAAGTGGGTCGAGATCGCCCGTGAGATGTCCTACCGGTATCTTGGCCCTCACGGCCCCGACTATCTCGTGCCGACGCTGAACGAGCCGCGCTGGCTCTTCTTCGTTCGGCCGATCACTATCACGACCTGGCAGGGCGTTGATTGGGCGAAGCGGTACAAGCACGCCAATTGGGGCGCCACGAGCTAGGGCGTCAGCCAATCCGCGACCGGCCGCAACGCGTGGACATGTGACGGTTTTCGCGGCGGCCGGTCGTTTCGCGAAACCTGGGTATCAACTTTTCGCGCGGCCGAGACTCCTCCTGGTGGCGCCACCGGGATAGCCTCAATCTCCGATGCCCCGTATACTCGTGGCCGGGAACCGGGAGGGGAAGGGCCGGTGAGACGCGTGCGCTCGCCGGCGTAGTCGGCGGTAGTGCGCCATGGTCCGCTTGCGCTCACAGTCTCGTCTGATTCGCTGCCTGTTGCTGCTCGCGCTGGCGGTCGCCGCGCTCTCGCCGATTGGGACTCCAGTCCGCGCCAACGCCCCTTCGACGGCGTTCGTCCTTCAGCCGCCCGAAGTCACCGCCAAAGCCGTCTTTGCGATCGACGTCACCGCCGGCGTGGAGCTCTACGCGCTGAACGCTGACAAGCGCCGTCCGCCGGCCAGCACGACGAAGATTGCGACCGCGCTCGTTGTCGTCCGGGCGGTGAAGGACTTGAGCGAGGCGGTGACGATCGAAACGTCAGACATCGCGGACATCTCCCCGGACGAGTCCCAAATGGGTTTGATTCCCGGCGACATGCTGACGATCGAGCAGCTCCTGTATGGGCTCATGATTCAGTCCGGCAATGATGCAGCCGCGGTTCTTGCTCGCGTGGTCGGCGCCAAGCTCCTAGGGGACGATGGTGAGGGTGATCCCCGCGAGCGGTTCGTCGAGGAGATGAACAACCTCGCCGCGGAGCTCAAGCTCGAGAACACGCACTTTACGAATCCTTCTGGTCTCTACCACCGCGAGCATTACAGCACCGCGCGCGATCTCGCCGCCCTCGCCGCCGCGGCGCTGCAAAACGAAACAATCGCGACGATCGTGAAGCAGCGGCAGGAGACGATTACGTCGCTCGCCTCGCCGCCGAACGTCTACGACCTGCGCACGACCAACCGCCTGCTCGGCGAAAAAGGAATCCACGGCGTCAAGACGGGATCGCTCCCGGAAGCCGGCGCCTGCCTCGTCGTTGCGAAGACGATGCACGGCAAGAACCGCGTGATCGTCGTCGTTCTCGGCAGCGATTACGAGTATGACGAATCCGGATTCATCGATCCCGAAGCTGACCGCCGCTGGGACGACACGCGCACGATCCTGGATGCGCTGGAGCGTGACTTCCGCTGGATCTCGCCGAGCGATCCGGAGGATCTGCCTGAGCTACAAGATGAGCTCGCCGCGTGGCAAGTCACGCTAAAGGATCAGTCGGCGCTCGTCATTCCGGCGGATCAGGCGACGTCGTTCCGCTACCGGCTGACACTCGGGCCGGAAGCAGCGCCACAAGAGCCTGTCGGGAGCCTGCACTTCTTTCTCGGGGAAACGCAGCTTGCCGAGCGCCCCGTTTTCCAGCTGCCTACTGGCTAACCGATTGAGGCGACGAGCGTGTCGCAGCTCGGAGTGAACCGCATGGAGCGCCTGCAGCGGGTCCTGGCGGAGCGCGGTGTCGCGTCGCGCCGGAAAGCGGAAGAGCTTATCCGGGCCGGGCGCGTGTCGGTCGACGGAAAGGTGGTCACCGAGCTCGGGACGAAGGTAGATCCCGAGCGCGCCGTCATACGCGTTGATGGCGAGATCGTCCGCCCGCAGCGCAAGCGCTACATCCTTCTGCACAAGCCGCGCGGATACATCACCACGACGCGGGACGAGCGCGGCCGATGGACCGTCATGGACCTCGTGCAGGTGCCGGAGCGGGTCTACCCTGTCGGGCGGCTCGACCGTGACACGGAGGGTCTGCTGCTCCTGACGAACGACGGTGACCTCGCCAACCGCGTGATGCACCCGCGGTTCGAGCTCGTCAAGGAGTATCACGTCTACACCCCGGTCCGGCCCTCTCCCGCGACGCTCGAGCGTCTCCGCAAGGGCATTGCGATCGAAGGCCGGCGCGTCGTACCCGAAGAGGTTCGGCCTCTTCGGGAGACGCCCGAAGGCGTTATCGTCAAGATCGTGCTCCATGAGGGCCGGTACCATATCGTGCGCCGGCTGATGCAGGCAGCTGGGATCCCGGTCAACCGCCTACGCCGCGTGCGAATCGGGCCGCTCAGCATCGCCGGGCTGCCGGTAGGGGCTTGGCGTGACCTGACGCCAGGAGAGCTCGCGACGCTTTTCGAGGCCGTTCACTTCGAAGGATCGCTGCCGCCAGTCGAGCCCGGACCACGGGTGATTCACCGCACCCGCCCCTATCGTGGCCGCCAGCGAGCGGAGTCTGCTTCGGATGGCGACGCCGGCACCGAAGAGCCCGCGGATGCGCGAGTTACTCGCTCTCCTGAGCAGAACACACGAACGCGCGGCTCGGTTGACAAATCAGAGATCGGCCGCGATCCTCGCGACGGCGGAAAATCTCAGCTTCGGCAGCGTCTGGCGCGCAGTCGGACACTTGCAGGTTCGCCGAGGCGGAGTACGAACCAACGGCGGAGGGAGCCTTGATCGGATGACAACGGAATCGGTCGGCAGCGAGTCCCAGACGCGCGGAGCCGATCACTGCCAGGTGATCGCGATCGACGGTCCGGCGGCGGCCGGCAAGACGACCATCGCTCGCGCGCTCGCTACTCGCCTGGACGCCGTCTACCTTGACACCGGCGCGCTCTATCGCGCCGTAACACTTGCCGCTCTCCGAGCCGGCGTTCCCCCGACCAATGGCGAGGACATCGCGAGCATCGCCCAATCGCTGGACCTTCAAATTCGCCCCGCCACTACGCCAGGCGGACCCGAGCGAGTCTTCGCCGACGGTGAGGACGTGACCGAGGCGATCCGAAGTCCGGAAGTCGATGCGACCGTCTCGATCGTCGCCGCGCAGCCGGAGGTGCGAGCAGCCCTCCTGCCAATTCAGCGGGACATTGCCAGTCGCGGCCGAGTCATCATGGCAGGGCGCGACATCACAACCGTGGTCGTGCCCGACGCCGGCGTGCGCATTTTCCTCAACGCGAGCCCCGAGGTCCGCGCTCAGCGGCGCTACCGTGAGCTCGTCGCGAAAGGCCATGTCACTAGCTATGAAGAAGTTCTCCGCGATATTCTTCAGCGTGACCTGATTGATTCCACCCGGGAGATCGCGCCGCTCCATGCCGCGCCAGGCGTGACGATCGTGGAGACGGATGGGCGCGATATCGACGACATTGTGGAAGAAATCGCTCATTTGGCTCTGCGTACGTGGGAGAGCAGCTGCCACGGCGCGGTGAAGAACGAGAGCTAGCGGATGACGAACGGAGCCGCCCCCGCTCCCTCAGACGTCGAGCGTCTTACGCTGCGCGGCCGACCCAGGCGAATCCTTCGCGCGATCCTTCTCACCATCCTTCGGCCCCTACTTCGCCTTCAAATCGAGAACTTGGACCGAGTCCCGGCCGAGGGGCCGGCCATTGTAGTGGCAAACCATCTCCACAACGCCGATCCGATCCTGATGGTGATCGTCATGCCACGGTCGATCCACTACATGGCGAAGAAGGAGGTCTTTCAGGTTCCGCTCATCCGCACGATCATCCGTTGGGTTGGCACGTTTCCGGTGGATCGGGGAAAGCCCGACCGCGCGGCAATCCGGCGGGCTGAGGCCGCGCTCGCCGCGGGCGTGCTCGTCGGGATGTTTCCAGAAGGTACGCGGAGCGAGACGATGCAACTTCAGCGCGCGCACGCTGGATGCGGATTGCTGGCTCTCCGAAATGATGTCCCGGTCATTCCCGTAGCGATCACCGGTACCGAGCGGCTGCCGTTCAACGGCAATAAGGGCAAGGCGCAATCCCGCGTGCAGATGCCGAACCCAGGTCACCGCGGCATCCGCATCCGCTTCGGAGAGCCAATCCGCGTGCCGCGCGAGATCGACGGCCGCAGGCTGACCGCGGAGGAGGCAACCGAGCTCATCATGATCGAGGTCGCCCGCCTGCTCCCGGAAGACTACCGCGGGTATTACGCGGACAAAGTGGCAGAAGCCGACGCTGAAAAGCAGAAGGCCGTCGCGGAGCCTGTCATCTGCTAGTCCTGGGCAAGAGAAGCGATAGCCAGCGACAGGCTAATCGTCGAGCCGAATTCCGGCCTTACGCTCTGCCGCTGTCCGGCGCCGACGCACCGGCTCCTCGATCTCGTCGAGTTCTCCCCAAGTCATCTCCTGACCGGCGATCTCGACGGTGTCACCGGGCTCGATACCGCGCCGCTCTAGCTCCGCCGAGATCCCACTGGCCTCTAGCACCCGTTGGAACCGATCCACCGCGTCATCGAGCTCCCAGTTGGTCATCTTGGTCAGGCGCTCGATCGCGGCTCCCCGAACGCGGAAGTGGTGCGGCGCGACGTCTTCGACGGTCCACTGACGCTCATCCGTCGTTTCCAGGGTGTAGACCCGGCGCGGCGGCTCCTTCGGCTTGGCAGCCTCCTGCTCCTCGATCTCGCGCAGAATCTCCGCGACGGCATTCATGAGGGCATCCAACCCTTGGCCCGTCGCGGCCGAAATCTCGAAGACGCGATGCCCGCGCCGCTCGAGCTCCGCTCGGAGCCGTGGGAGATTCGCTTGCGCCTCCGGGATATCCAGCTTGTTGAGCGCAACGACCATCGGTCGCTTCAGGAATTCGGAGTCGTACGCCTCCAGCTCGGCCATGATCGTCTCGTAGTCCTGGAGCGGATCGCGCCCCTCCAGTCCTCCCGAGGCGTCGATGACGTGGATGAGCACTTTCGTCCGCGTAACATGGCGCAAGAACTCATGGCCAAGTCCCGCCCCAGCGGCGGCACCCTCGATCAGGCCGGGCACATCCGCGAGGACGAACGTCTGGCCGCCCCGCCCTCCAATCTCAACGACTCCGAGGTTCGGCTCCAGCGTTGTAAAGGGATAATCGGCGATCTTCGGGCGTGCGCGGGTGACCGACGCGAGCAATGTCGATTTGCCGGCGTTCGGCAGACCTACCAGCCCGACATCCGCGATCAAGCGAAGCTCGAGCCGCAGCGTGCGCTCCTCACCCGGCTCTCCAAGCTCGGCAATTCGTGGCGCCTGGCGCGTTGAGGTCGCGAAGTGAGCGTTGCCAAGTCCGCCCCGTCCACCGCGCGCGACGACCGCCTTCTGGCCGGGCTCCGTCAAGTCGGCGATCACTTCGCCGGTTTCGTCGTCGTAAACAACCGTCCCGGGCGGCACATCTATGAAGAGCGTGCGTCCCGAGCGGCCGGTCATCTTGCGGCCTCGGCCTGGCCGGCCGTTCTCCGCGCGGAAGTGCTGATTGAACTGGAAGGCAATCAGGCTCGTGATGTTCGGCTTGACGCGAAGGACGACATCCCCACCACGCCCGCCGTCGCCGCCGTCTGGGCCACCCTTGGGCACGTACTTCTCACGGCGGAACGACGTCGAGCCGGCACCCCCATCTCCCGCTTTGACGTAGATTCGCGCGCGATCGATGAGCACCCGTTCACCACCACTTCAGTCAATGACTTGCTGTTGCGACACGCCCAGGGGCGGCGCCATCCTGGAGATAAGGATACGCGCATTTCAGGCCAACTTTGCCCGCTGAGGTCAGACGCGTCTCCGGCGGGACCGGGTTGCCCGAATCCCACCGGCGGCTGAGTCGGCACTGAGCGCCGTTCGCTATTCGAGGAAATCCTTGAGCTTCTTAGCGCGCGTTGGGTGGCGCAGCTTGCGCAGCGCCTTCGCCTCGATCTGACGGATCCGCTCGCGAGTGACGCCGAACTCGCGCCCGACTTCTTCGAGCGTCCGGCCCTTCCCGTCCTCGAGACCGAAGCGCATGATCAGCACGTCCCGCTCGCGCGGCGAAAGGGTGTTGAGCACGTCTTCCATCTGCTCGCGCAGCATCTGACGGCTCGCCGCCTCGGCCGGCGCAGGCGCCTTGTGGTCCTCGATGAAGTCGCCGAGATTGGAGTCCTCCTCCTCACCGATCGGCATCTCGAGGCTTACCGGCTCTTGGCTGATCTTCAGGATCTCGCGCACCCGCTCGGCGGGCAGATCCATGACCAGCGCGATCTCCTCGCTCGTTGGCTCCCGGCCGAGCTCCTGTTGCAGCCGGCGGCTCGTCCGGATCAGACGGTTGATCGTCTCGACCATGTGGACCGGAATCCGAATCGTCCGCGCCTGATCGGCAATCGCACGAGTGATCGCCTGCCGGATCCACCACGTCGCATACGTGCTGAATTTGAAGCCCTTGTGATGCTGGAATTTCTCGACCGCGCGGATCAGGCCGAGGTTGCCCTCCTGGATCAGGTCGAGCATCCCCATGCCCCGGCCAACATACTTCTTCGCAACCGAGACGACGAGCCGGAGATTCGCCTCGGTTAGCGCGACTTTGGCTCGGCAGCCAGCGTCGATCTGATCGGCCCACCGCCGCTCGAGTCGAGGCAGTTGCTCTCGGAAAACCCGATCGACCTCGGCGTCCGGTGGCCATTCGTCGCCATCGCGCACCAGGTTCTGCACCGCCACCGGTAGTAGATCCCACTCGACGGCGCGCAGGCGGAGCGACTCTTCCAGCTCTTCCGGCGAAAGCTCGAACTTCTCCGCAACCTGCTTGATCGCATCAGCCGGGATCTGCGTCAGCGGCAGGATGCGCTTCAGTACGATCGACTTCGGAGGAATCGGACCATCGCCGTAGACTTCGACGTAGAGCGCGCGAACGTGGCCCCATCCCTGGCGGAACGAGTGATAGATCGCTCGCCCCAGGACGTCGGCAGCCGGGAACTCGCCAAAGTCGTTCCGCAGCTGCGCGCGCTTCGCGGAGAGGTAGTCCCCCCGCTCCATTTGCGCGGCCAGCTCGACCTCGCGCTGGGCGCTGAGGAGCGGTACCCGGCCAATCTCCCGCAGGTACATCCGCACCGGATCGTCGAGGCTGACACCGCCGATGTCGTAGTTGATGCTTTCGACATCGAGCGCACCCGTATCCGCCTCGGCGTCCGCGAGCGCCACATCATCTTCTGGGAACTCCGTCTCCTCTCCGAGGACGGAGCTCAGCTCCTGCAGCCGATGGCTCAGCGCCACAATGTTGCCGGACTCGCTGTCCGTGCTCGGCAGCGCCTCGAGCATCGCGTCGTAGGCGATTGCACCGTCGGCTGAGTCGCTGACTTCCACCACGATGTCTTCGTCACTCACACCCGCAGATCCCTCCGCTTCAAACGGCGTCAAGTCCTCGTCGAGACCGGCCATCGTCCCGGCCCCTTCAAAGACCTCCGGCAGCGGGGTGGCGGGGCTCACGTCCTGGAGATTCGTCTCCTCACCGCTTACCGTCTCTGAGCGAGGCCGGCGGCCGTGAGGATCGGCTCGCTCCCGAGCGATGTCGTCATCGGTGTCGCGCCGCGTGCGGGGCGGCAGGGATGATCGCGAAGTCACGGCTCGATACTCCGATGAACGGCCTGCGGAAATGCGCGGAATCGACCGACTGCTGCGGCCGCTTGCACTCCGCAGTATCCATGGGCGGTACCCGAGTACCGAAACGCTACATCATTCGAACGGACGGCGCAACCTGCATTCTCAATCATGGCGAGAAATCCTCGTCGCAGGCGATTACGTCCGCATACTCCTCCCGACGCCGCATGACCCGTGCCTTTCCTTCTCGAACCAACACGACAGCCGGGCGGCATGCATGATTGTAGTTGTTCGCCAGCGGCAGGCTGTAGGCCCCAGCCGACGCGACCGCTAGGAGGTCGCCCGGCCGCACCACCGGCAATTTCGCATCCTGGATCAGGATGTCACCTGACTCGCAGTACTTGCCCACCACCGACATCGCTGTTCGCACACCTTCTTCCGCGCGATTGGCCAGCGCCGCGGTGTACCGCGCCCCGTAGAGGGCGGGCCGGAGATTATCGGCCATGCCGCCGTCAACTGCCACATAGCGCCGGATGCCCGGGATCTCCTTGACCGATCCCACCCTATAGAGCGCTACAGCGGACGGACCAACAATCCATCGCCCTGGCTCGACAACTATCTCGGGAAGCGGCAGGTTCCAGTGCTCGGCGCCCTCACGCACCGCTCGCGCGATCGCCGACGCCCACTCCTCGACGCGAACCTCGAGCTGCCCCTCTTCATATGCAATGCCCCAGCCGCCTCCTGGTGAGATGACGCGGGGCTGCACGCCATGGCGATCGCGCATGTTCGCGGCGAATTCCATCATCATCTCGATCGCCTGCACCACGGGCGCGACATCGAACATCTGGGATCCAAGGTGCGCATGGTAGCCCACCAAGGTCAGCCGCGGTTCCCCCACCACCGTGGCAACCGCCCGCTCGGCATCGTCGGTCCAGAGCGGAAATCCGAACTTCGAATCGATTACGCCTGTCTTGATCTTGTCATGAGTATGCACGTCGATACCTGGAGTGAGACGCAGGAGAATTGGGACATCAGTCCCAATCTCATTGGCAAGGCGCGCCAGAAGCGTCAGTTCGTGGTGATTGTCAACGGCAATCAGGCCGACACCAGCGGAAAGCGCCTCCCGCAGCTCCTTCTCGGACTTGTTGTTGCCGTGGAAGGTGATCTCACTCGCTGGCATCCCGGCAGCCAGCGCCGCGTACAACTCGCCACCGGAGACGACGTCGAGGCCCAATCCCTCCTGCCGCAGCAAGCGGATCAGCGCCAAACAGATAAATGCCTTTCCGGCATAGACGACTTTCGTGGATGAGTAGGCGTCCCGGAATGCGCCTAACGCACGCTGAGCGCGGGTACGGAGCGCTTGCTCGTCGAAGACATAGAGCGGCGTGCCGAATCGCTCCGCGAGGTCAACCAGCGAGCAGCCTCCTATCATCAGTTCGCCACTCGCCGATCTCGTCGTCGTCTCAGGCCACAACATTCCGCACCCCTGTCTCCGCAACCCGCCGCCGTGGCAGGGAGTGTACGTTCAATGTGTCCGGATGCCAAGTCACTGACTGCCGGACGCGGGGCTCGATGCCCTCCCTGGTATACTTGATTGGTCCAATTCTTGGGCGCGGCGCGACAAGCGCCGCTTTCCATGTTTGAGCGAGCATCATGCCAGCACCGACATTACTGACTGCCCTAAGTTTGACGAAGCACTACGGCTCCGAGGAGATTTTCCGCGACGTTTCCTTCCAGATCGCCGAACGGGAACACGTCGCGCTTGTCGGCGTCAACGGCGCTGGGAAGTCGACGATCCTGCGGATTCTCGCCGGAATCGAGCACCCGGATCGCGGCGAGGTGATCCACGCCTCCGGGCTTCGCATCACCTACCTGCCGCAGGAGGCGCGCTTTTCCAGCGAGCGCACGCTGCGCGAGGAGGCGCGGCTGGCCTTTGCTCCGGTCCTCGAAGCCGCCGATCGCATGCGCGCGATTGAGGAAGCTCTCGCGACCGCCACCGGCTCCGAGCAAGAGCGATTGCTCGAGGAATACGATCGTCTCCACGTTCGCTTCGAGGCAGCGGGAGGATATGACGTCGAACACCGCACCGACGAGGTGCTGACCGGCCTCGGCTTCAGCGAGGACCAGTTCGATACGCCGGTGCAGCAGCTAAGCGGTGGGCAGAAGACTCGAGTGGCGCTCGCCAAGGCGCTCCTCGCCGATCCCGATCTCTTGCTGCTGGATGAGCCGACGAATCACCTCGATCTCGCGATGCTGGAGTGGCTGGAGACGTTCCTCCGCTCCTGGGGTGGCGCCTGCTTGATCGTCTCCCACGACCGGTATTTCCTCGACCGCGTCACGACGCGGACGCTGGAGCTCTCGTTCGGGCGGTTGGAAGACTATCCGGCTCCTTACAGCCGGTATCTCGTCCTCCGCGAGGAGCGGATGGCTCGCCGCCTGAAGGAATATGAGGAGCAGCAAGAGTTCATCGCGCGGACGGAGGAGTTCATCCGTCGCTACAAGGCGGGACAGCGAGCGCGAGAGGCGCGGGGCCGCCAGACACGACTCGAACGGCTCGAGCGGATCGAGCGCCCACAAGAGCACCAGCGCCTGAACATCCGCATCGGCAGCGCCTACCGCAGCGGACGCACCGTCGTCTCAACCTCACCGCTTCAAATCGGCTATCTCGGAGCTGGCGACGGGCAAACTGACACCGTGCTGCTTCGCACGCCGGAGCTGACGATCGAGCGCGGCGACCGCGTCGCGCTGATCGGTCCGAACGGCGCCGGAAAGACGACGCTGCTTCGCACCCTCGTCGGTGATATCCCACCGGTGAAAGGCCGATTCCAACTCGGCACCAACGTCAAGATCGGGTACTACGCGCAAGCGCACGAGCAGCTCCTCCGCTCCGGCGGAACGCCGCTTTCGCTGGTCCTGAGCGCAGCGCCAATGGGCGAGGAATCGGCCCGGACCTATCTCGGCGCGTTCCTGTTCTCGGGTGACGATGTCTTCAAGCCGGTCTCTGCGCTCTCCGGCGGCGAGCGGTCCCGGCTCGCGCTCGCGATTCTGTTGCTCCAGCAGGCGAACTTCCTCGTCTTGGACGAGCCGACGAACCACCTGGACGTCCTGGCGCGCGAGAACCTCGAGGAGATGCTGTCGGAGTTCGACGGTACGATTCTCTTCGTCTCTCACGACCGCTTCTTCATCGATCGCATTGCCAACAAGGTCTGGGCGATCGAGGGCGGCACGCTGCGGACGTACTTGGGCAACTACACCGACTACCAGCGCCAGCTCGGTCGCCGGGCAGAGGCAACCGCGAGCCAGGCGAAGCCACAGCGTGATGGCGTCAGTGCTGAGAAGCCCACGCAAGCTCCGGCGGCTCGACCGCGCCGCGGCGGACAGGTGGAAAAGTCGCTGCAGCAGACGGAGCGAGAGATTGGCCGGCTCGAGGGGAAGCTCAACGAGCTGAGCGACGCCTTGACAGTCGCCAGCATTGACGGCGACCTCGACGCGGTGACTCGGCTAGGGCAAGAATACGAGCGCCTGCAGAAAGAGCTTGATGCGGCCTACGAGCGGTGGGCAGAGCTTTCCACCGAGGCGGAGGCGTTGGCGGCAGGATCGCGGTGACGGACTCGGAGCACGCGGCCACGCGCCGGCCGTATGTGATCGGCGTGACCGGCAACATCGCCTGCGGGAAAACGACAGTTACGCGATGGCTAGCGGAGCTCGGCGCGGAGACGATCGACGCCGATCTCGTCTACCACTCGCTCATCGCGCCCGGCTCGCCGCTTGTACGAGCCATCATCGAGCGGTTCGGTGAGGGTGTCGCGGCGCCCGACGGTGGGATCGATCGCCGCGCGCTCGGCGCGATCGTCTTCTCGGATCCCGCGGCGCTGGCTGACCTGGATCGCCTGACGCATCCTGCGGTCATCGCGCGTATTCAGGAGCTCATCGGGGCGAGCAAGGCGCCAGTCGTCGCCGTGGACGCGGTGAAGCTCGTCGAGAGCGGGCTCGATCGGTCCTGCGACGAGGTTTGGCTGGTCGTGTGCATGCCAGAGCAGCAGATCGAGCGGTTGATGCAGCGAAACGGATTCAGTCGCGAGGAAGCCGAGCGGCGCGTTCGAGCGCAGCCCGACCTAGAGGCCAAGCGTTCACGCAGCGATGTGGTCATTGACAACAGCGGCGATCTGGAGCGGACGCGGGAGCAGGTTCTGGCGGCGTGGGACCGGATTCAGCACGCGCTGAGCCAAGGCACCGCAACGTGCGGACGACGTGAATAGGACGCGGGCGTCGCACCAGTCGCCGCACGGGAGACGAGACGGAGTGAACGAGCGAATCGAGTTCGATGTCTATTACGACTACGCCTGCCCCTTCGTGCATGCCGCGGCCGTTTGGCTTGAGACCGTTCGGTCCTCGCTCGGCGACCGCTTGATTGTCCACTGGCGCTACTTCCCGCTCGAGCAGGTTAACTCCCCGGAGGGGCCGGAGTGGAAGCTGTGGGAGCAGCCGCCGGAGCACAAGAGCCGGGGTCGCGACGCGTTCCACGCCGCCATCGCCGCGCGCCAGCAAGGTGAGGACGCCTTCCTGAGGTTCCACCTGGCGCTCCTTGACCTCAAGCACGTTCAGGGCAAGGATCACGGCAAGCGCGCGACGCTGCTGGAAGCGGCGCAACGGGCTGGTCTGGATATCGACCGATTCGTCCGCGACCTCGAGGATCGAAGCCTCCTCCGCGAAATCGGCGCGGATTATTGCGAAGGTCGCGAGCGCCACGGCGTGTTCGGCACGCCAACCTTCGTCTTTCCGAACGGCGCTGCTGCCTATCTGAAACTGTTGCCTCCGCCTCCGCCTGAGGACGCGGTTCCCCTGTTTGAAGAGTTCGTCCGCACCGTCCGCGATCGGGCCTACTTCCATGAGCTCAAGCGACCCAAGCGCCCGGAGCCGGGCCAATAGCACTCGTGTGAAACGTCGCAGCGGAGACGGCGCGCCGTCCAACGCCGTTGAGGCGGCGAGCTTGAGCCGCGCGCGTCTTACGTCGGTCGCTCCGGTAGAGATCGAGCCAGAGCGGGTCGCCGCGGTCCAAGAGCGCCTGCTCGAGTGGTTCCGCGTCCACGGCCGCGACCTGCCCTGGCGGCGGACGAGAGATCCCTACCGCATCCTGGTCTCGGAGGTCATGCTGCAGCAGACGCAGGTCGACCGCGTCATCCCCTACTACGAAGCGTTTCTCGAGCGATTCCCGACACTTCAGGCGCTGGCGGAGGCGCCGACAGCAGAGGTGATTCGGCTCTGGGCTGGGCTCGGCTACAACCGGCGCGCGGTCAATCTCCAGAGGACCGCTCGCGCCATCGTCGAGCAGCACGGCGATTCGTTCCCGAAGACCGTCGAAGAGCTACGGCAATTGCCTGGAGTCGGTCCGTACACGGCAGGCGCCATAGCTTGCTTCGCGTTCGAACAAGATGTCCCATTCTTCGACACGAACATCAAGCGCGTCCTGCATCGCGTCTTCGTCGGGCCCGAGCGACCGCGGCCTTTGGCGACCGACCGCGAGCTCCACGCCATCGCCGCTCAGGTAGTTCCCGCTGGGAAAGGATGGGCATGGAATCAAGCGATCATGGAGTTCGGCGCGCTGCACTGCACGCAACGCAAGCCCGCCTGCGTCGTCTGCCCCGTCCAGGCGCAATGCCGCGCTTTTCCGGCCATTCTCTCAGCCCTTCAGGAAGCTCCACGTCCGGAGCGCGGCCCGAAGGAAGAGCGCTTTGAAGGCTCGACGCGCTGGTTCCGCGGCCGGATCATCGATGCCTTGCGCCAAGCGCCTGCCGAAAGTGGCTTGACACTCGCGGAGCTTGGACCACGAGTCCGCGAGGGATTCACCGAGAGCGATCTGCCTTGGCTGGCTGAGCTAGTTGCCGGGTTAGAGCGAGACGGTTTGGCTACAGTTGCCGAGGATGCGCCGGAATACAACGTCAGCGACGGAGCCATTAGCGCGCGGCGCGTTCGCCTCCCCGATTGACCGCGACGCCGAGAAAGCTGTTCTTCAAGCCCTGGAACGCACAAGAATTGAGGGCGGCGGGAATCACCGACTCCCAGCCGCCCTCTCTGTTACATCGCACTAATCCATCGGGATCGTCGCGCTCGTGCCACCGGCGCAGGCAGCTCCCGGCTCCGGCGTGAAGTTCGGATCGAGACGCTTGCCACGGAAGTACCGGACGAATCGCTGCAGGTCCTTGTCGTGCGCGGACTCGAGCTGCAGCTGGTGGTTCCAGAAGGTCGCGACCACCGGTGCCGGCAGGTCCGGGTACGGGCTGACGAGCGCGTAGGCGTAGTCCTCCGCGATCTCTCTCAGCACCTCGATCTGATCTTCCGGCAAATCAGGCCGGTAGGTGATCCAGATCGCGCCGTGCTCTAGCGAGTGCACTGCGTGGCCGTTGCCGACCGGCTCCTCGTAGAAGCCGCAGTTTTGCCAGACGTTGTTGTGGATTCCGCCCACCGGCGGAACCTCGGGCCAGTCGCTGTAGTTGTCGTCGTGCTGGCCGCCCACGTAGTTATATGTCTTGACGCCTTCCGGCAGCTGGTTCAAGTCGCGGTCCCGCGCCCATGCCACGACGCCGTAACCGATCATTCCTACCAGCAGCACAGCCGCGCTGATCAGTCCGACCCGGACCAAGAGCTGCTCGCGCCGCTTCTTCTCCGGCAACTTGCGCAGCTCCTCGCGCCGCTTCTTGATGAGCTCCGCGCGGCGCTCAGCCCGCCGAGGCTGCACGTGCGGAGGAGTCGTCGACGCTCCGCTTTCATTGTTCGCTTTCCCCTTGACCGCCGCGCCCGGCTTGGGGTCGTAAGGTCCCTTTCGCTGCTTCGCCATTGTCATCCTTTATGTCGAGGGCGCGATTCGGGATCCCGCCACACGCTCCTCCCGTCGCTCTCGGCCCCTCCTTCACCTAACTGTGCCGAGAATGATAGCACCACACGCTTTTCTGCCCTTTTCGCAGTAGCAACAATGCCGGTTCCCAACGGGGGATCGGCGTAGGCCAGGATACGTTCTGCGACGTCGACCGGTGGTCGCTCAACCAACTCGCTCTCGGACATATGCGGGCACGTCGGCCAGCGGGATGCGCTCCTGCGCCATCGTGTCGCGATCTCGGACCGTCACCGTCTGGTCCTCGAGCGTGTCGTAGTCGATGGTGAAGCAGAAGGGCGTTCCCGCCTCGTCCTGCCGCCGGTACCGCTTACCGATGTTGCCCGTCTCGTCGTAGTCGACGAGGTACGGCGTCTCGCGCTCCAACTGCTGGAACAGACTCCGCGCGACCTCGGTCAGCTCCGGCTTCCGCATCAGCGGCAGGACCGCCGCCTTGTACGGCGCGATGCGCGGGGAAAGGCGGAGCACCACGCGAGTCTCCGGCTTTCCATTCACGTCCACGACTGTCTCCTCGTCGTAGGCATCGAGGAGCAACACCAGGACCGTACGATCGACGCCGAACGTCGGCTCGATCACGTGCGGAATGTAGCGCTCTCCAGTTTCCTGGTCGAAATAGCGCAGGTCTTCGCCGCTGTACTCCTGGTGGCGAGAGAGGTCGAAGTCGGTGCGATTCGCCAGACCGTAGAGCTCCTTCCACCCCATCGGCGCCGGGAAGTCGTACTCGAAGTCAACAGTCCGGCTCGAGTAGTGCGAGAGCTCTTCCTTCTCGTGCTCGCGGACGCGAACGCGGTCCTCGCGCAGCCCGATCAGGCGAATCCAGCCGCGCATCGCCTCGAGCCACTCGTCAAAGGCTCGCGGCCCATCGTCCGGCTTGACGAAGTACTCGATCTCCATCTGCTCGAATTCGATATCGCGGAAGATGAAGTTGCCGGGAGTGATCTCGTTGCGGAACGCCTTGCCGATTTGCGCGATTCCGAACGGGAGCTTGACGCGCGACGTCGCCAGGATGTTCTTGTACTGGACGAACATTGCCTGCGCCGTCTCCGGCCGCAAGTAGACCTCGACGCCTGTCTCCTCGACCGGCCCGATCGTCGTCCGGAACATCATGTTGAACTGCCGGGCGTCGGTCAGCGTCCGATTCCCGCAGTTTGGGCAAGGGAGATTGTGCTCGTGGATGATCCGGCTCATCTCCTCAGGCGTCTTGCCGGAAGCCTGGGTGCCGATCCGCTCCTCGATCAGGTGGTCGGCACGGAAGCGAGCCTTGCACGTCTTGCAGTCGACCAGCGGGTCGTTGAAGTTGACGACGTGGCCGGATGCCTCCCACACCCGTGGGTGCATCAGGATCCCCGCGTCGAGTCCAACCACGTCGCGCCGCCGGTGGACGAAGGTGTGCCACCACAGCTGCTTGACGTTGTTCTTCAGCTCAACGCCGAGCGGACCGTAGTCCCAGGTATTGGCGAGCCCGCCGTAAATCTCGGATCCGGGGAAGACGAATCCTCGTCGCTTACAAAGCGCGACGATCTTCTCCATGGTCGCCGCGCGTGTCGCTCCCGTCGTACTCAAAGCTCACTCCTCTTGCCGGAATGTCGGATCGCCGGCCGGCGCCGCCGCTTCCGGCTCCATCAGCGAAACCAGCGTCGCCGTCGCGTTCTGTGGACTACTCTCCGGCTGCGCCATCATGCGCGCCAGGCGCCGGTACATCTGCGTCGTCGAGATGCTGACGTGGCCCAGCATCTGCTGGATTTCCCGCAGCTCAACGCCGTGCCGCAGCGCGTGCGTGGCGAACGAGTGCCGCAGCGTGTGCGGAGTGATGTCGGCGATTGACGCCTGCTCCGCGTACGTCTTCAGGATCAGCCAGAATCCTTGCCGGGTGAGCCGCCGGCCCCGGTGATTCAGGAAGAGGGCGTTCTCCTCCGACACAAGCAGTGCCGGACGCCCCTCCGCCAGGTAGCGCTGCAACGCCTCGACCGCGCTCGGCCGCAGCGGCACCCGGCGGATGCGCCCAGCCCTGCCGCCGCACGTCGCCTGCGCGGCCACGAGATCCACATGCTCGACGTCGAGCGCGACGAGCTCACTGACGCGCATGCCCGTCGAGTAGAGCGTCTCCAGCATCGCCTGGTCGCGCAGCGCTTCCGGCCGGTTCGCGCCGAGCATCTTGCTTGGCTGCTGCAACAGGAGCTCGACCTCCGCGGGCGTCATCGCGCGGGGCATGTACTTGTCAACGCGCGGCGTCGCCATGTCGGCGGCCGGGTCCGCGCGGGTGATGCCCTCGCTGACGAGGAACTGGCAGAACGATTTGATTGCCGCCGTCTTTCGCGCCACCGTGGACGAGGCATAGGTGCGGCCGCGGAGATAGAGCAGATACAGGTTGAGGTGTGCCTGCGTCAGCTCAGTCCAATGGCTGACCGGAGCCAGCTGATCCGCTTCCGGCGGGGCGGAGAGATAGGTCATGAACTGACTGAGATCGTTCCGGTACGCAGCGATCGTGTTCTGGGAGAACCCACGCTCGTTAGACAAGACTGACAAGAATCGCTCAACTGCGTCGCGCATCGAGTCCCCCGACGATGCCCGTGGCCGCGCGCCCAACTGCGTGGCTCGCGACCTCGACTATCAACTCCGACTCCGGCCGCCAGCCTCTCCCGCTCGCGACGCGTGGATCAGGCCTGACCGAAACTCGCGGCCCCTCGATGGCAGCCCGCTAGCAGCCTGGGCTACGCAACAGTCTCCCACGGTTGATACCGCAAGCCGAACGCATCGGCCACTGCTTCGTGAGTGATCGCGCCGTTCAGCACGTTGATCCCCTTCGCCAAAGCGGGATCGCGCCGCGCCGCCTCCTCCAGCCCGAGGGTCGCGAGCTCCAGCGCGTACGGCAGCGTGACGTTCGACAACGCGAACGTGCTCGTCCGAGGCACCGCGCCCGGCATGTTGGTCACGCAATAGTGAATGACCCCATCGAATTCGTAGACAGGATCGCTGTGCGTCGTCGGGCGCGACGTCTCAAAGCAGCCGCCCTGGTCGATCGCCACGTCCACCACGACCGATCCCCGCCGCATCTTGGAGATCATCTCGCGGGAAACGAGCTTGGGAGCCCGCGCACCGGCAACGAGCACGCCCCCGATGACGAGGTCGGAATTCCGGATTTGCTCGGCGATGTTGCTTCGATTCGCGGCGAGGGTATGTATTCGGCCATGCAGCAGTTGGTCGAGCTGGCGCAGCCGCTCGATATTCTTGTCGATCACGGTGACGTTCGCGCCCATGCCTAGCGCGATCTGTGCCGCGTTGATGCCTACCGTGCCGCCGCCGAGGACAAGCACTTCAGCTCCAGGCACGCCAGAAACCCCGCCGAGCAGCAGACCTCGCCCGCCGTGACTTCGCTGCAGGTACAGGGCGCCGACTTGGACCGACATCCGCCCCGCGACCTCGCTCATCGGGGTCAGCAGCGGCAGGACACCGGACGACAGTTGGACCGTCTCGTAGGCGACCGCTTTGACGCACTGCTCCATTAGGGCTCGCGTCAGCAGCTCGTCAGCAGCAAGGTGCAAGTAGGTGAAGAGGATCTGCCGAGGGCGTAGGAGCGGAAATTCTTCGGGAACGGGTTCTTTGACCTTGAGGATCATGTCCGCGCGGGAAAACACATCAGCGTGACAATCGACGATTTCCGCGCCCGCGCGAAGATATTCATCATCCGGGAAGCCGCTACCAAGGCCGGCTCCCCGCTCTACCAGCACGTGATGTCCGTTAGCAGTGAATTCAGCGACACCGGCCGGTGTGGTCGAGACCCGGTACTCCAGGTCCTTGACCTCCTTCGGCACCCCCACGATCATGCACTACAGCTCCATACCGCCGCGAACGGCCGTATCGGGTCGGACTCCGGCCGCCGCTGATGCCCACGACCCGATCGGACCTCAGCTCGCGGGGACGTCCGCATTCTAACATAACGCATCGCGGCCCCTTCCGACGTCATCCCAGTCCTGACCGTGGCCGCGGCATCGGGTATCGTTTGCAGCACGCGTGTCCATTCGCGTTGACGTGGCGCATCGTTCGCGCCCGGGAGAGTCGTGCCTTGAGATCGCAGCGCCAAACTCTGATCGTTCGCTTGGCTATCGTCGCGATTCTGACACCGATACTCCTCGCCGCCTGCGGCGGAGAAGACGAGGACCCGACGCCGACGCCACAGCCAGCCACGCAGACGCCAACGACCGCGGCTTCCACCCCGGCGGCCACGCCGGCCTCGTCGCCCGCTGCGGATTCGCCACCTGCCGCGACACTCGCCAGCCCTCCGGCGGTCTCACCCGTCGCGTCGCCGGTTTCCGGCTCACCGGTCTCGGGAACGACCGGGCGCTCGATCACTCGTGAGGAGTTCCAGCAGCAGCTCCTGCAGCATTTCAACTTCGAGCCGGCGGCGAACCAGGGGGGCACTGTCGTCATCGGCGAGTCGGGCGATATCAGCACCGTCAACCCGATCCTGGCGAACGACACGCTGACGATCTCGATCGTCGGGACGATCTTCGAGCCGCTGGTCGGCGCCAGCCCGATCGACGGCCAGCCAGTGCCGGCGCTCGCCGACTACTGGGAGGTCTCCCCGGACGGCCTTACCTACACGTTCCACCTCAACCGGGATGCCCGCTGGCATGACGGCACGGACGTCACCGCGGAGGATGTGAAGTTCAGCTTCGACGCCGTCCTCGACCCAAACACTGGCAGCAGCTTCCGGACCATCGTGGATGACGCCATCGAGTCCTACGAGGTCGTCGATCCCGATACATTCCGCATCACTGCAAGCGATCGACTTGTCAGCTTCCTCTACGAGGGGCCGGGAGCCGTCTTCATTGTCCCAAAGCACATCTGGGAGCCCGTCGGCTTCGAAAGTTGGTCATTCGATGGCGGCAGTACCGGGCAAGATCCGAGCCGCGTCATCGGCACCGGCCCATTCAAGTTCCAGGAGTGGGTGCAGGGCGATCACGTGACAGTCGTCCGCAATGACGATTACTACGATGACCCACCGCACCTGGACGCGGTTACGCTACAGGTTCAACCTAACTCCGACTCGGCGGTCCTCGCGCTGCAGAACGGGCAAATTGACGCGATTGAGATTCTGCCGCCGGAGCAGGTTGAGACGATTCGCAACACGCCCGGCTTGGCGGTGGAGATCTACGATTTCTTCCAAATGACCATTTACGGCTTCAATCTCGATGCCGAGCAGACGACGCTCTTCCAGGACAAAGAGGTTCGGCAGGCACTCTTCTACGCGCTCGACCGCGACTCGATCACGCGCAACATCTTCCTCGGCTACGGCGAACCGGCCGTGGGCACGCAACCCAGGCTCTCGCCCGCTTACGCGCCAGACCGGATGACGCCGCAATACGCGTACGATCCCGACAAGGCGCGTGAGCTCCTGGCCGCCGCCGGCTGGACCGACTCCAACGGCAACGGCACGGTCGACAAGGATGGACAGGAGCTCGACTTCGACCTGATCTACGTGGGCGGCGAGACGGTCGTGGACCAGATCGTCTCCTACATGCAGGAGGCATGGGCCGACGTCGGCGTCAAGATGGAGCCGCGCTCGGTTTCAGGCGGCGCGCTCGTTGACGCGCTCGAGTCGCACGACTTTGAGATGGCGCTCCTTGCCTTCTCTCTGTCGCCCGATGGCAGCCAGGGGCCGCTCTTTACATGCGATGCTTACGAGGGCGGGTTCAACTTCTGGCGGTATTGCAATCCGCGCTACGACGAGCTCGATGAGCAGCAGAAACGGGAATTCGATCCGAACCTGCGCCGCGAGCTGCTTATCCAACAGTCCCAAATCATTTGGGAGGATCAGCCCGTTGGGGTCATCCGCTTCGGCGTGGCGCGAACTGGGTACTCCACTCGCCTCCACAACTTCATCCCGAACGGCTATGGATTCCTTTGGAGTCTTCCCTACGTTTGGGTCGAGTGACGGGCCGCCTGAGCTCGCGTTCTGACTCGCGCGGAAACGCCGTCGGCACGCGGGAGAGTGGTACCATTTGATTGTCAATTGAGCCGGCGACGGCCGACGGGTACGTCGAGCTCGGCCGCGTCGGTTTCACGTTTGGAGGGCCCCGATTGTTCTCGAGCGACTTCCTGAACGGCCTCTATATCATCCCGATCCTGGCCGTCCTCATTTTGATCCACGAATTTGGGCATTTCTTCGCTGCCCGGATGTGTGGCGTCAAGGTCGAAGAGTTTGGCATCGGCATCCCGCCGCGTCTCTTCGGCTTCATGTGGAAAGGCGTGCTCTGGTCGATCAACGCCATCCCATTCGGCGGGTTCGTTCGCGTCAAGGGTGAGGATGGCCGGAACCTCGAGCCAGACTCGATGAACGCGCAGCCGGCGCACGAGCGAGCATTCTTCCTCTCGGCCGGCGCGGGAATGAATGTCCTCCTTGCCGTGGTCCTGATGATCGCGGTCATCGGCTTCCAGGGGATTCCGCACAACACCGTTTATATCGGCGGCGTCGCGGCCGGCTCTCCAGCGGCGAAAGCCGGCTGGCAGGCCGGAGATCGCCTCGTCAAGATCAACGGCGAGGAGATGGAGACGCCCGAAGAGATCGTCAACGCAACCGCCGCGCACGAGGGCGAGCCCATCAAGGTCACCATCGAGCGACGCGGCCGGTACGTCGAGACGACGGTGGTTCCGCGCAAGAACCCGCCGGAAGGCGAAGGGCGGGTCGGAGTCACCCTCGTTACGCGCACGACCGGCACGGTGACCGTCGAGCGGGTCGCGCCCGGGTCGCCAGCCGCCGAGGCGGGATTACTGCCGGGCGACCAGTTCGTCCTGATCAACAACCGCGACGTTACCGACGCCTTCGTGCTGGCGACGGAGCTGAATCGCTTCCAGGGCGCGCCGGTTCCAGTGACCATCTTGCGCAATGGAGAGGAAATCGCTACCGAGATCAATGTGCCGCGCGTGGGATCGAGCGAGGACCTAACGCTGGCGACCGGCTTCGAGGCACTGCGCCTGAAGCCCGTTTATGAAAAGGTCCCCGCGATCGAGGTCGTGCCGCGCGGCTTCCAGGAGGCTTACAACCAGACGAAGCAGATGCTCAACGGGCTGAAGACGCTCTTCAGCAGCCCGGAGAATCTCGACCAAGTCGCGGGACCGGTTGGCATGGGGCAGCTAACCAGCGAGCTGATCCGCGAGAGCGTCTTGCCGCTCTGGGTAACGCTCGCCAGCCTGACAATTGTCCTCTCGCTCAACTTGGCCTTGCTCAACTTGCTCCCGTTGCCAGCGCTCGACGGCGGCCGCCTGCTCTTCGTGCTTCTGGAGATTGTGCGCGGAGGCCGGCGCATTGCGCCCGAGAAGGAAGGGCTGGTGCACCTCGCGGGGCTGGTGCTGCTCATCGGCCTGATGTTCGTGATTGGATTCGCAGATATTCGTCGTCTCGTCAGCGGCGAATCGTTCTTACGATAAGGAGCCGGCCACCGAACCGGTTTCGCTCCCTCACGCCGCACCGACGAACGCGAAAAATGGGGAGCGGACCGGCGGCGCTCGGCTCAGGAGTGTCTTCAATGCTGCTCGCACCCCGACGCAAGACGAGAGTTCTCCACGTCGGTGACGTAAAGATCGGCGGTGACAATCCCATCGTCGTTCAGTCCATGACGACCGCCGATACACGCGACCCCGCGGCCACCCTGCGCCAGATTCATGAGCTGGCCGACGCGGGCTGCGAGGTCGTGCGCATCGCGGTGCCGGATCGCAAGGCGGCGGCGGCGCTGCCCGACATCGTGCCGCACTCTCCTGTTCCGCTCATCGCCGATATCCACTTCGAGCACACCCTCGCGCTGAAGGCGCTCGACGCCGGAATCCACGGCCTTCGCCTCAATCCGGGCAACATCCGCAAGCCGGAAGATGTCCGCGAGGTCGTCAGTCGCGCGAAGGAGCGCGGCGTGCCGATCCGGATCGGGGTCAACTACGGCTCCGTGCCGCCGATGACTCGCGAATTCGTGGATGAAATGGCGGAGCGCGGAGCAACGCAGATCGAGCTACGCGCCGAGTGGATGGTCCGCACCGCGTTGGGCCATATCAAGATCCTGGAGGATCTGGACTTCGGCGACATCAAGGTCAGCCTGAAGGCGTTCGAAGTCCCGGTCATGATCGAGGCCTACCGGCGTTTCGCCGCCCTGCCGAACGACTATCCGCTTCACTTGGGCGTCACGGAGGCGGGGACGCCGCGCGCCGGGAGCGTTCGGTCGGCCGTCGGGCTCGGCACGCTCCTCGCTCTTGGTATCGGCGACACGATCCGCGTCTCCCTGACGACGAATCCGGTGGAGGAAGTCTTCGTCGCCTATGAGATCCTGAAGAGCCTGGAGCTGCGTCAGAAGGGCGCGACGATGATCGCATGCCCGACCTGCGGTCGCGTTGAGGTCGATCTCTTCCGCATTGCCAACGAGATCGATGCGTTCCTTGCCAACATCAAGGAGCCGATCCGCGTCGCCGTGATGGGCTGCGTCGTCAATGGCCCGGGCGAGGCGCGCGACGCAGACGTTGGGCTCGCGGCCGGCAACGCGAAGGGCGTCATCTTCCGCAAGGGCAAGATTGTACGGACGGTGCCGGAGCCGGAGATGATCGACGCCCTAAAGGCCGAGATCCACAAGGTCATCGAGGAGCGGCGATCCGGTCAGATGGAAGAGGAAGATGCCGGCGCCGCTGGACGATATCGCCCACTCTTGACGCTGACGCCAGTCTCCGGATAGAGAATCGCGCCACAAACTCACGGTATTTGGGTGCTTTGTTGCGTCTGGGATGGGGAGGGGCAATTGAAATTTCGACCGCCTGAAGCGGCCCTGACGGCCGAGGATCTCGCTTTTCTGTCCAAAGTCGATAGTCCGACGATCGCCAACGCGATCGAGACATTCGAGCTCCGCGACCGCACCGAGGGCTATATCGGTGGCGCGGTTCGGTGTCTATTTCCCGATCTCGGTGTCATGGTCGGGCAGGCACTGACGGTGACGGTGACGAACGTGCGAGGACCGGTCGCCAGCCGCGACGGCTATTGGCGAATGTGGGAAGCGCTCTCCGCCATGCCGAAGCCGTCGGTGATCGTCATGCAGGACCTCAGCGGCCGCCCCACCCGCTGTGCCTACGCCGGCGAGGTGATGGCCACGCTCGCGAAGCGGCTCGGAGCGGTCGGCATGGTTACGGACGGCGGCTTCCGCGACCTTGACGAGGTCCGCGCCCTTGGCTTCCATTACTACGCCGCTTACGCGGTCGTCTCCCACGGCAACTTCGCGATCATAGACGTCGGCGTGCCGGTGACGCTGGACGGCCAGCGTATCGAGACCGGCGACATCCTCCATGGCGACGCGAACGGCATCGTCATCGTTCCGCGCGAGACATTGAAGGAACTGCCGCGGGCGGTTGAGAAGATCCGCAAGCGCGAGTCGTCGCTGATGGATTACATCCGCAGCGACGAGTTCACGCTCGAAGGCGTCCGCACGCACCGCGGCTATTGATCGCCACGCGTAACCAAACTCACCAAGGGCCGGTGGCGGCCGGCATCTGACTTCGTGCAATTCTTCACAATCTCTGAGTGATACTGATAGACTTACGCCGGCAGCGACGCCGCGGCGGAACGCGGCCGGTCAATTCGGCTGCCACCGGTTTCGAGGTGAAGGGACAAAGATGGGGGCCCAGCGAACGCGATTGATCTCCGTCGTCTCGGTATTACTCCTATCGCTCGTCGCGAGCGTCATCGGCAGTCCGGTGGGGGCGCAGGAGAACGCGACGCCACAGACCCTTTCGTGCGAGCCGCTCTCCTCGGCGCTGGCGACTCCAACCTCACCCTCGGAACCGGCCGCGACGCCTGCTCCGGCGGCTGAGCTAACTGAAGTCAAGATGGGCTATGTTCCCGTCTCGATCTTCGCTCCGGTCTTCGTTGCAAAGGAAAAGGGTTACTACGCCGAGCAGGGCATCGATCTGGTGCTCGAGCCGTTCCCCGGCGGAGCTGATCCGGTCGTTCTGACCGCCAGCGGACAGCTCGACCTCGCCATAGGCGGCGCCGGTCCGGCCTTCTGGAACGCGCTCGCGCAGGGGCTGCCGATCACCGTCATCGCTCCCGGCCACGAGGAAGGTAGCCCGGTTGCGACTCCGCTGATGATCTCCAAGGAGGCCTGCGAGTCCGGCGACATCACCTCGGTTGCCGATCTGAAGGGCAAGAAGGTCTCGGTGAACGCGCGTGGCGCCACCGAGTACTGGCTGGACCAGGCACTGCGCACCGCTGGCCTGACGATCAACGACATCGATCTGCAGACGCTCGCCTTCCCAGACGCCGTTGCCGCGCTTCAGTCAGGCGCAATCGACGCGGCGATGGTCGGCGAGCCGCTCGCGACGTCCGCTGAGCAGCAAGGCATCGCCGTCCGCCTACTCAGCGACTTCCCGGTCCAGGGCATCCAGCCAACGCTGATCTTCGCGAACAATGATTTCCTCGCTGACAATCCCGATCTGGTGAAGGGGCTGGTGACCGCCTACCTCAAGGCCTGCCGCGACCTGACCGGCGACGGGATGAATGATCCCCGGCACCTGGCCATCATCGAGCAGTACACGCAGGTGCCGGCCTCGCTCATCGCCTCGTCGATCAAGCCGGTCTACGCGGTGGATGGCAACATTAGCGTCGAAAGCATGAACGCGCTCCAGAGATTCTTCCGCGAGCGCGGACAGCTGGAGTACGACGAAGACCTGGACCCAGCCGCGTTCATCGATACGCGGTACGTCGAGGCGGCGCTCGCCGAGCTCGGGCCGTACCAGCCTGAATCCTGATGATGACCGAAGCCGCACTAGATCACCCCTCGGAAGCGGCGACACGGAGCGCGACGCTCGACCTCACCTCCGGCCAGCAGGTCGTTGCGCCAGCGGCTATCCAGCTGCGTGGCATCGGCCGGAGCTACGAAGGCCCGAATGGCACGGTCGTCGCGCTGAGGGATGTCGATCTCGACGTGCGGCGCGGTGAGTTCTGCGTCATCGTCGGCCCGTCCGGCTGCGGCAAGACCACCCTCTTGCGGATGCTGGCCGGGCTCGATCAGCCGACCACTGGCGCCATTTCCTTCCCTGCCACGGATGGCGCGCCGCCGGCGAACGCGATGGTCTTCCAGGGACGCTCCGTCTTTCCTTGGCTGTCCGTCCGCGACAATATCGCCTACGGCTTGAAGCTGCGCGGCGCTCCCCGCAAGGTCCGGCAAGCCCGAGCGGACGCCCTGATGGAGATGGTGGGGCTGAGCCGCTTCGCGAAGGCCTATCCGCACCAGCTTTCCGAGGGGATGCGCCAGCGCGTCGCGATCGCCCGCGCGCTCGCTGTCGATCCTGATCTCCTCCTCATGGACGAGCCTTTTGGCGCACTCGACGAGCAGACGCGCTTCTTGCTCCAGGAAGAGCTTCTCCGCATCTGGGAGGAGACGCGGAAGACCGTCATCTTTGTCACCCACTCGATTGACGAGGCGCTGACGCTCGCAGATCGCGTCGTGGTAATGACGGCCCATCCCGGCACCATCAAGGCTGTCATTCCCATTCCGTTCGCGCGGCCTCGCACGCTCGCGGCCGTCCGATCTGATCCGGAGTTCGCGCGGCTTTTCACGCGCATCTGGGATCTGCTGCGGCAAGACGTCCAGGCGGCGCGAGCCGCGGGAGTTGCAACATGAGTCGGCAGAGCCGGCGCGCCATCGAGCTGACGCTGACGGCAAGCGCGCCGGCAATCATCCTCGCCGTGTGGGAGGTGCTTTCTCGCACCGGTCGCATCGATCCCCTCTTCTGGCCCGCGCCCTCGACGCTCTGGCCGACGTTCCTGGACCTTCTGCGCGACGGCGACCTCTTGACTGACATCCGCGTCAGCCTCGTGCGCATCCTCGGCGGGTTCCTGCTCGGCGCGATACCCGGCGTCCTGCTCGGATTGGCGATGGGGCTCTTCTGGCCGATCCGCGTCTTCGTCATGCCGATCGCCACCGCGGTCTATGCCATTCCGAAGATCGCCGTCCTACCGCTCGTCATCATCGCGCTCGGCACCGGGGAAGCGTCGAAGTGGACCATCGTCGCCATCTCGATCTTCTTCCTCGTCGTTCTGAACACGATGAGCGGTGTCCTCGCCATAGATCCTTCATTCCGGGATGTCGCGAAGAACTTTGGGGCGAGCCGCGCCCAGATGTTCACCACGGTCGCGCTGCCCGGCGCTCTCCCCGCCATCTTCACGGGTCTTCGGCTCGGACTCGGCTTCTCTCTGATCGTCATCGTCGGCGCGGAGTTCTTGGCCGCGAAGGAAGGGATCGGGCACCTGATCTGGGAGAGCTACAGTATCCTGGCGATCAAGAAGATGTATGTCGGCCTCATCCTGACTGGCATACTTGGCTGGCTGCTGACGCTAAGCTTAGATCTGCTCGAGAACCTCGTCCTCCCCTGGCGGCCGGCACGGTAAGAAGACGCTCACTGCCCGAGGCGCGCGATGTCTCCGACGCCCACCGAAGTACCAGCGCCATCCCTCTTGACTCAGCGCCCTACCTCCTCGCCCGCCCCGCAAAGTCAGAGCCGGCTTCGACTTTGGCTGCGCGCGATTCGTTACTCCTCCTTCACCGCCTCGATCATCCCGATCGTCGTCGGCTCGTCGCTGGCGCTCGTCGCGCGCTCCTTCGACATCGGCCTGTTCATCGTCATGCTTCTGGCCTCGGTCGCCTGCCACGCTGGCGCCAACCTCGCGAACGACTACTTCGACTATCTCAAGGGCGTCGACACGGCTGACCCTGCCGGCCCACAGCGCGTCATCCCGACCGGGCTGCTGACGGCTTCGGAAGTGCGCAATGGAATGATCGTCGCGTTCGCGACCGCGACCGCGCTTGGTTTCGTCATCGTCTGGCAGACCGGCTGGGAGATCTTCGTGCTCGCGCTGGTCAGCCTCGGCGCGGCCTACTTCTACACGGGCGGCCCCAAGCCGCTCGGCTATATCGCCCTCGGCGAGCCGACCGTCTTCATCTTCATGGGACTCGTCATGGTCGGCGGATCATATTATGTCCACACCCAGCAGCTCAGCTGGCTGCCGATCGTCGTCTCGCTGCCGATCGCCTTCCTGGCCGCCGCGATCCTCCACGCGAACAACCTCCGCGACATCGAGTCCGACCGGCGAGCCGGCAAGGTGACGCTCGCAACCGTGCTTGGGCGTCCGGCCGCCGATGTGGAGTATCTTGTTCTCGTCGGAGGGGCGTTCATCGCGGTAACTGGCTTGATTGCCTGGCAGCCGCGCTTCTGGCCGACCGCGATCGCCGGGCTTGCAATTCCGCGCGCGGTCCAGCTCGTGATGGACGCCTTCGCGGCGCGGGAGACGCCACAGCTGAATCGGCTTCTCCGCAAGACCGCTGGTCTACACTTGTGGCTTGGAACGCTGCTCGCGATTGGACTGATCATCCGTGCCGTTTTCGACCGAATCTGATCCGAATGCAGGCAATATTGGCATCAGCGAGCGCTCGGAAAGGGATTCGAGGGTGATGAGTCGCCGCGCATTCGCTCTCGGCGGCGCGCTCGGCGCCCTTGCCGCGCTCGGACTCTCCAGCGCGGAAGCGTACGCGGCCCGCTACGTCAATCCCTACTCGCCACGGTTGGAGCGCGTCCGCTTCCGCTTGCCGGAGGGCAAGGAAGGCCTCGCCGGTCTCCGCATCGGCTTTATCACCGATACACACGTCGGCCCATTCATCACCCCGGACGACCTCGCACGAGCAACTGAGCTGCTCGCCGGGGAGCAACCCGACCTGCTACTCCTGGGCGGCGATTACGTGTCGGAGATCCCTCGGCTCGTGCCGGACACGGTCGACGTCCTTGCCGAACTGGCGAGCAAGACGCCGCTCGGCGCCTTCGCCGTCCTCGGCAACCACGACCTCGCCTTGACACCGGGCAGGCTCGACGCGGCAATGGAGGCATCCGGCATCGCCGTGCTCCGGAACCGCGCGGTCGCTGTCGAGCACCGTGGCGAGACTCTTTGGATCGCCGGCATTGACGAGACGATCCTCGGCAACCCGGACCCTCAGGAGACGTTCGCCTCCATTCCGCCGGGCGCGGCAGCGCTCGCCCTCTGGCATGAGCCGCAATTCGCGGAAGAGGCCGCCGCTCTCGGAGCGTTCGCGCAGCTTTCCGGGCACACGCACGGCGGCCAAGTGCGCCTGCCAGGCATCGGGCCGGTCGGCTTGCCGCCTCACGGTCGCCGGCACGTCATCGGGCTCGGGGACGCCGATGGCATGCCCATCTACACATCGCGGGGTGTCGGCGTCTACCGCCCACCGGTACGCTTCAACTGCCCGCCGGAAGTGACCCTCGTCGAGCTCGTCGCCGCCTAAGAGGGTGGCAACCGCTCCGCGTTGCGCATCGCCGGGAGCGGCGCTACGATCCATTCCCCAATCGGTCGAGCGGCCGCGCCGCGCGATTTCGACCCAAGCGAGGAGGAGTCCCGTGCCAAGAGCGACGTCGCGTTGGGGTCTGTTCCTTCCGATCATTCCGCTCCTACTCTGGCTAGCTCTCCCAGTTACCTACTTGACTAATCCCGGCCAGGCATCCGCGCAGGAAACCGAAGGCACGCCGACGCCACAAGGCTTTGACACCGTCAACGTCGAGCTCGTGCTCGACTCCTCCGGCTCGATGGCTGAGACGCTGCCGGATGGGCAAACCCGGATTGACGCGGCGAAGCAAGTGCTGCGACAGGTAATCGACGCGATCCCCGAACGCGAAGGGATCAACGTCGGGTTCCGCGTTTACGGTCACCGAGGCACGAACACCGAAGCCGGTCGCGCCGAAAGCTGCCGCTCGACCGAGCTGCGCGTGCCGATTGAAGGCGTGAACAAAGAAGCGCTCTTGGCGGAGGTGGATCAGTATCAGCCGGTCGGTTGGACGCCGATTGCCCTGTCGCTGCGCGAGGCAGCCGGGGATTTCGAGCCGCCGGATGAAGGCGAAGGGAACTTCGTTGTCCTGGTCACGGACGGTCTCGAGACGTGCGGCGGCGATCCGTGCACCGCGTCCCGGCAGCTCAAGCAAAGTGACATCGACGTCACGACGCACGTCATCAGCTTCGCCCTCTCCGAGGAAGAGCAGGCGAATCTGCAATGCATCGTCGATGAGAGCGGTGGATTGCTCCTCGGCGCGGGCAACGCCGAGGAGCTGGCCCAAGCGCTCTTCACAATCCTGGAGCAGATCGAAGTCGTCGTCCGGAATGGAGTGCTGGAGATCGAGTCGATCGGCGGCGTTTTCCCGAGGGCGACGATCGAAGGCGGGTCCGAAGCGAGCGACACCGACCCCGAAGGCGAGCCCGTCTCGATCACGCTGACCGACGAGAACCGAGTCGAGCTGCCTGCCGGAACGTACACGGTCCGCTGGACTAACCCGAGCGGCGAAGAAACGCGAATCACCGTCGAAGTCGAGGCCGAACAGACGACCATCATCCGTGGCTCGCTCTTGCGGCTGCCGCATGGCGCGGGTGAGGTCTACACACTCAAGGCCCAGGACGGAACCGTCATCTGGAACGGGCCGATCGAGCTCGGCGACACCGTTTGGGTGCTGCCAGGCATCTACCGGCTTCAGTTGGCAGAGATCACCGGCGACGCCGTCATCATTTCGCTCGACGTTCAAACTTTGCCTGGTTCCGTCACGGAGGTCTCCGTCACCACCGCTCCGTGACGCATAATTCCGCTCACGGCGGTAATCGGGCCGTCTGGATCGCTCACTGCGTCCCAGCAGGGACGCGTCGTCTCATAGCGAGGGATTGAGCCGGCGCTATGAACCAGGTGAGGGTCGGTGTCGTTGGGTGTGGAATCGGCTCCTGGCACATCGAGGGGTACGCGGAAGATCCGCGAGCGAAAGTTGTCGCACTCGCCGGTCTCGATACCGATCGTTGCCTCCGATTAGCCAAGCAACATGACATACCGGATGTTTTCGGCGATTACCGCGAGCTCCTAGAGAAAGCCGAGATTGACGCGCTCAGCGTCGCCGTTCCGAATCACCTTCACCTCCCGATCGGCCTCGCCGCCATCGAGGCTGGCAAGCACGTCCTCATGGAAAAGCCCCTGGCCCGCAACGCCGTCGAAGGCGAGCAGCTCGTCCGGGCCGCCAAAGAGAAGGGCGTCATCCTGGCGATCGCGTTCAATCGCCGCGCCCGATCCGACATGCAAGTGTTGCGGCAGGTCATCGATGACGGCGCGCTGGGCGAGATCTACTACGCCAAGGCGTTCTGGATGCGACGCTCAGGCATTCCGGGACTCGGCAGCTGGTTCACCAGTAAGGAGGAAGCCGGTGGCGGTCCCTTGATCGATCTCGGCGTACATGTCCTCGACATGGCGCTTTGGTTGATGGACAACCCCCGCGTTGTCTCGGTCAGCGCCGCCACCTACGCGAAGCTCGGTCCGCAGGGCAAGGGCAATTGGGGTGGCAGCCGCTTCACGGTGACGCCAGACCGGCCCTATGAGGTCGAGGACCTGGCGACCGCGTTCCTGCGAACCGATCGCGGCGCGACGATTCATCTGGAGACGTGCTGGGCAGCGTACACCGGCATGACCGATGAGTTCGGCGTCATTCTGTACGGCGACAAGGGCGGAGCCGAGCTGCACGTCAAGGATTACGCCGAAGTCGGGACCCTGCGCATCTTCGGTGACATGGGCGGCGTGCCGACCGACAGCACCCCGCGAATTCAACCGAAACGGAAGGTCTACGCTGGCCACGCCGAGGTCATCCGCCGCTTCATTGACAGCATCCTGACCGGCGCGCCGATGAGCCCGAGCGGCGAGGAGGGCCTGGACCGCACCCGCTTGATCGACTGCATCTACCGCTCGGCGGAGATCGGTCGAGAAGTACGGCTCGACGAGCCGGATCCGGCGGTCGCGGAGATTGCCGGAGCGGCGACCCAAGGGGTGTGAGCGAATGGCGATCAATGTCACGGTCTGGAACGAGTACCGTCACGAGCGCGAAGACCCGAAGATCGGCGCGATCTATCCCGAGGGCATCCACGGCGCGATCGCGGATGCGCTGCGCAACGAAAGCGATCTGACAGTCCGAACGGCGACGCTCGATGAGCCGGAGCACGGCCTGACCGCGGAAGCGCTGGCGGCGACCGACGTCCTCATTTGGTGGGGCCACCAGGCGCACGGCGAGGTGCGCGACGATGTCGTGGATCGCGTGCACCAGCGCGTGCTCGACGGCATGGGCCTGATCGTCCTCCACTCCGGTCACTACTCGAAGATCTTCAAGCGCCTGATGGGTACGTCGTGTAGCCTCAAATGGCGCGTCGCCACCGACAAAGAGCGGCTCTGGGTGGTGGCTCCCGGGCACCCCATCGTCTCCGGCTTGGGCGAGTACATTGAACTCGCCGAGGAGGAGATGTACGGCGAGTATTTCGATATCCCGGCGCCGGACGAGCTCATCTTCGTGAGCTGGTTCAGCGGCGGCGAGATCTTCCGCTCGGGGTGCTGTTATCGGCGGGGAGCTGGCCGCATTTTCTACTTCCGCCCGGGCCATGAGACCTTCCCGACCTTCCATCACCCGGACGTGCAGCGCGTGATCGTCAACGCCGTCCGCTGGGCCGCGCCACTGCCGCACACCACGCCGATGTACGGTCGGGCACAACCGCTCGAACCGTTGCCAGGATCGGGAAACTAGGAGTCAATAACCTAAGAGTCGATAACCGCGGAGGAGGTCTGACGGGCGATGAGCGACACGCACTATGAGGTCATCGTTATCGGTGGCGGGACGATGGGCACCGCCGCCGCCTGGGCCCTCGGCAAGCGTGGCGTGCGGGCGCTGGTGCTCGAGCAGTTTCAGCACGTCCACGACCGTGGCGCGCACGGCGGCCAAACGCGCGTCATCCGCCATGCCTACGCCGAGGGACCAGAGTACGTTCCCCTCGTCCTGAAGGCGGACGACCTCTGGTGCGAGCTCGGGGAAGAGATTGGCGAGACGGTCTTCCATCGCGTCGGCACACTCGAGATGGCCGCGCCGGGCTACACGCATGCTCGCCTCGCCCGCGAGTCCGCCGCCGCGAACAACCTCCCATTTGAGTGGCTCGATCCCGCTGAGGTCCGGCGCCGCTGGCCACACGTCCACATCCCTGACGATTGGGAAGCCGGATATGGCGAGCGCGCTGGATTCCTGGTCGTCGAGCCGGCCCTGCACGGTATGGCCAATCTGGCCCGGCGCCTCGGCGTTACGCTGCGCGACCATGAGCCGGTCACGAGTTGGGGCGCGTCTTCAGAGAGCGTCTGGGTCGAGACCGCGAACGGCCGGTACACCGGCGACCGGTTGATCGTTTCGGCCGGCGCGTGGTCAGCCAAGATTCTGCGCGACCTGGGTCTGCCGTTGGAGATTCAGCGCAAAGTGCTCTGGTGGCTCGACGTCGAGGACCCTGACGCGTTCGCACCCGGCCGGTTCCCCGTGTTCATCACCGACTCCGCGCACGGTGAGATCTACGGCTTTCCGATCTTCGGGCAACCGGGGCTGAAAATCGCCAACCACCGGGGCGGCGATCCGTGCGATCCGGACACCGTCCGGCTCGAAGCGGACAACGAGGAAGCGGCGGACGTCATCGGCCTGGCGAGCTGGCTCCTGCCCGGCGTGACCGACCGCATCGTCAAGAGCGCCGTCTGCCTCTACGCTCGGACGCCGGACACGCACTTCATCATGGACCGGCACCCGAATTGGCCGCAGGTGGTCATCGCGGCCGGATTCTCCGGTCACGGCTTCAAGTTCGCGCCCGCGGTCGGAGAGCACCTTGTCGAGCTGGCTCTGAACGAGGAGGCGCGGCCGTATCCGCTCTTCGAGCTCGGCCGGTTCGGCGCGGTCCAGGCGGGCTAGCGCAACTCGACGTTACGAGCGGGAGGCGAGAGCGTTCCGATCCCGCGCGTCCGCGGGAAGCTCGTCCTCAGGCGAGCTGGCACCGAGGGCAGTCTCCGGAACGCTCGGGTCGGCGCCGCGCGGCCAGCCGCCTCTCGCGGCGGCCCACTCCTGGACCACCTCGTGCAGGCGACGATCGCGCATGATGAAGCCGGTGGCCGAGGTCTTGCGGGCGCTGCCGCTGTCTTGCAGGTCGGCCAACGCCTCCCGCAGGTCACGGATGAACGCGCGTTGCTGGGCGGGCGTGAAGTTGGCGGTAAACGGGAAGAGGCGGGGATCACGCGTTTGCAGGTAGGTGACCACCCGCTCCGCGAGACGGTGATCGTAATTCGGTTCCGGATCGATTTGCGCCACGCCCAGCCATCCTCCACTGATCAAAGTCACGCCACACAGGCGCGCCGGGCCGCTTGGCAAGCCGCCGCGCCCGCCCTCATTGTAGCGTTGACCACGTGAGCCGGCGAAGGCTCCGGACCCGCAATTCGCGCTAGCTCGGCCAGTTTCCTCCGTCGACGTTGAGGCATTGCTGCGTGATGTAGTCGGCATCGGAGGAGGCGAGGAAGACAGCAGCGCCGGCGACATCCTCGGGCTGCTCGATGCGGCCGATCGGGATCTGCTCCGAGAAGCGGCGCTTCGGCTCGCCAACTTCCCATCCCAGGATCTTCGCGAACTGGCGGTCCACTTCCTCCCAGAACGGCGTGTCGACGATTCCAGGCGCAATCGCATTGACATTGATCTTATGCGGCGCCAGCGCGAGCGCCATGGACTGCGTCATGCTGATCACGCAGGCCTTGCTGGCGCAGTAGGCCAGCACATGCGCCTCCCCACGCCGGCCTGCTTGCGACGCGAGATTGATAATCTTGCCTCCCCGCCCCTGCTCGATCATCCGCCGAGCCGCTGCTTGGCTGCACCAGAGCAGTCCCTTGCAATTGACATCGAAGATGAAGTCCCAATCCTGTTCGGTCGTCTCGAAGAAGGGAATGATTTTCCCGACGCCGGCGTTGTTGACGAGGATGTCCACGCCCCCGAACGTCTCTACCGCCGTGTCCACCATCTTCTGCACCTGGGATTGGTCGCGGACGTCAACCGCCACCGCGACAGCTTGCCCGCCGGCAGCATGGATCTCATCGGCCACCGCCTGCGCGCCTTCGAGTTTGAGATCGGCAACGACGACTTTAGCTCCCTCCTTGGCGTAGCGGAGGCAGATAGCGCGGCCAATCCCTTGTGCGCCACCCGTGACAATCGCCACCTTACCCTCAAGACGCATGCGTGACCTCCTCCATCTCCACCTTGTCCATTCGATATCGCTCGATCGTATCCTCATTTAGCGACACGCCCAACCCCGGTTTCTCCGGGAGGCGAACAGTCCCATCCGGCTCGACCGTGATCGGCTCCTCGAACAACTCGGTTCGCAGGGGATTCGGATTCTGGTCGAATTCGAGGAGACCGCCGTTCGGGATCGAAGCGATAAAGTGCATGTTCGCCACCAGGCTCAGCGCCGAGGAAAAGACGTGCGGCACGACAGGCAGGTGGAATGCCTGCGCCAGCGCCGCGATCTTGCGGCATTCGGTGATGCCGCCGGTCCAGATAACGTCTGGCTGCACGATGTCGACCGCGCGGCGGACGATCAGTTCGCGAAAGCCGGGCAATCCGGACTCGGTCTCGTAGCCAGCGATCGGTATTGCCGCCTGCTGGGCTACCTCCGCGCTGCCGGTGATGTCCTCCGTCGCCACGGGCTCTTCTAGCCAGGCGATTCGCTGGGACTCGACCGCCCGCAAGAACTGGAGAGCGACAGGAGCCGACCAGGCGTTGTTGGCATCGACGGCCAGGTTGATGCCCGGCCCGATAGCCTGCCGCACTGCCGCCACGCGCTCGATGTCTTCCTCCAGCGTCGCCGTCGCGTAATCGGCGGCCGGCATGTCGTGGAGCGGGTTGAGCAACACCTCCGGGTTGCGGCCGACCTTGATCTTGATCCAGCGGAATCCGCGCTCAACGTAGCTGGCAGCCTCATCAGCAAGGTCGGCAGCCGACTTCCCCTCCGCGTAGAAGCCGGCAGAGGCGTAGGCCGTCAATCGGTCGCGGTAGCCGCCGAGCAGCCGATAGAGGGGCGTGTTCGTCGCCTTGCCGATTAGGTCCCAGAGCGCGATGTCCACGCCGCTGATCGCCATCATCAACATTCCGCGGCGGCCCCGCTGCTGGGCACGCGTGGCCATCATGCTCCACAGCCGCTCTACCTCGAACGGATCGCAGCCCACAACGGTGCTGCGCAGCTCACCACGGATCAGCGTCTCGATGCTCGCCGCATTGCCGCCGTAGCACGCTGCCTCTCCCAAGCCGACCAAGCCAGTGTCCGTGTGCACTTGGACGATGACCGTCACACGCTCAGGCATGTAGTGGATCGCGTCGGCCATCGGCAGGTCCATTCGGTATCGGACCGTGATCGTCGTCACATCGGTGATGCGCACCTCCCCCTCCTTCGCTTGCGGAACAGCCCCTGTGCTGCCTCCGTAGCTCGTTAGCAAAGACAAAGCCCAGCCCAATCCGGCGAAAAACGTGCACTGACCGAAAACCAAGCCCGGCCGAAAGCTCTTGCACCGCTCTCGTCACGAGAGCTTCGTATCGCACCTCGTGGGGACTTCCGAGTTGAAGGTCGCGAACCCCGTTGCCCTCAACGCCTGCAGGAAAAGTTCACGCGATACTCCGGATCATAGGGCAGTTGACCGGCATGTCAACTAAGCGCACCCTTGCTCATAAGACACGCCAGTCATGTATGTGCACGTCGAGGCAGATCAATAAACTCTTGACGCAAATTTCAGGAACTGACCGCTAGCCGCCTCGGAGAGAAGCTGCTCTTCGAAAATCGGTCTTGACGCGCCAAACTGAGGATGTAGAATCGGGTCAACGTTCCGTAACTTAGCCTATTGAAGTCACGCTACTCAATCCAAGTCCAGCATCACTATCTGGTGGCTGGCTGACCGCACGGCCACATCCGCCCCCAACATCGGCGTCCCCTTTCGGGCGTAATCGCGTTGGAGTAGGTGATCCGCGATGGATCACCGGAAGCGAGAGGAGTGGACGGGTGTCTGAGCGACGATGGAGCCGCCGAAACGTTCTCAAGCTCGGCGCGACCAGCGCCGGGGTATTCGTGGCCGGGCGCTACTACGTCGGCCGCGTCCATGCCAAGCAGCTTCCTCCGCTAGAAAAGAAGGACAAGTACACCATCGGCTTCGCCCAGGTTGGCAGCAATAACCCCTGGCGCATCGCCGAGACGAACAGCATGAAAGAGCAGTTCGAGACGAAGCTTGGCTGGACGCTCATTATGACCGACGCGAACGAGGATACAGCTAAGCAGCTGGCGGACATCGACACGATCCTCGCGCAACGGCCGGACATCATGATCTTCCCGCCGCGCGAGTCGCAGGCGTTGGCGCCGAAGGTGCTTGAGATCTACGAGGCAGGTATCCCGGTGATCTTGATCGACCGCGATGTCGATCACTCGATCGCGCGGCCCAAGGAACACTACATCACCTTCATCGGCTCGGATTTCGTGGATCAGGGTCGTCGCGCCGCAGAGTGGCTCGCCAAGACGATGAACGGTGAGGCGAACATCATACAGCTCGAGGGCACGACCGGCTCAGACCCTGCAATCGACCGCAAGCAGGGATTCGAGGACTACCTCGCGGGCACCTTCAAAGGGACACCGACAGCAGAAGGCGGTTTCCCGGGGATGAAGATCATTGCATCGCAGTCTGGCGACTTCCAGCGCGAGAAGGGGCGCCAGGTGATGGAGTCTCTCCTGCCAGCGCACCCGGAGGTCAACGCCGTCTACGCGCACAACGACGAAATGGCCATCGGCGCGATCGAGGCGCTGGAAGCCGCGGGCCGCAAGCCTGGCGAGGATGTCATCCTCGTCTCGATTGACGGCGAGAATGCGGCAATCCAGGCGATCGTCGACGGTAAGCTCGGCGCGTCCGTCGAGTCGAGCCCCTTCTTCGGACCGATCGCCTACGAGACGATGATGAAATACATCGAGGAAGGGATCGACGCCATCCCCGAATGGGTCGTCGTCGAGGACCGCTTCTTCGACGCCAGCAACGCGGAAGAATTCCTCGACAAGCAGTTCTAAGACATCGAGCCGGAACGCGGGAGCGGGAAGTCTCACCGGGCTTCCCGCCTCCCTGTCTCCGTGTGCGTCGAACGGATCGGCGTGCCGGTGTGCTACCCTGAGCCAGCACACGCCTGGCGGATTAGAGATTCATGACATTTCCCGCATTCGCGCGGCTGCAAGACTCACCTTCCGAGGTCGCAGTATCCGCGCAACCGAGCGACCGTCAGGAGACGCGAAGTGAGATTCCGAGGACCTGGAGCGGGCAATGACCGACGGTGAGCGTGACCTCCTTCTCCGGATGGACGGTATCTGCAAGTCGTTCCCTGGTGTCGTCGCTCTCGATAACGCTTGGCTGAGGGTAGGGCGCGGCGAGGTCCATTGCCTCGTCGGTCAAAATGGCGCCGGCAAGTCGACGCTGATGAAAATCCTCAACGGTGCCTATCGCAAGGACCGGGGCACAATCACCTTCGACGGTCGCGAGGTCGATTTCCACAAGCCGCACGAAGCGCAAGAGGCCGGAATCAGTACGATCTACCAAGAGATAAATCTCGTACCCTATCGCTCCGTCGCGGAGAACATCTTCATGGGCCGCGAGCCGCGGCGTTTCGGGCTCATCAATTGGCCGCGGATGAATCGCGAGGCGTCGCAAGTCCTGTCCCGGCTCGGCATTCAAATCGACGTTCGCCAGCCATTGATGAAGCTCAACGTCGCGCTGCAGCAGATGGTGGCGATCGCTCGCGCCGTCTCGTTTCAGGCGAAGCTCGTCATCATGGACGAGCCAACCTCCTCCCTGGCCGAGCACGAGGTAGCGACCCTCTTCGAGGTCATCCGGGGACTCAAGGCTCAAGGCGTTAGCGTGATCTACATCTCTCACCGCCTCGATGAGCTGCACCAGATCGGCGACCGAATCACGATCATGCGCGACGGGCAAACAATCGAGGAGCGTCCACTCAGCGAGATTTCCAAGCTGGAAATCGTCGCCAAGATGCTCGGCCGCGAGCTTGATGTCGTACAGCAGGCGGGCGCCACCGGCTTCCGTAAGCGCGCAGCGCACACCGACGGGGAGCCTCTGCTGGAAGTCAAGCACTTGCGGCGCGGACGCGTGTTACAAGACGCTTCCGTCAGCGCGCGGCCAGGAGAGATCGTCGGCTTGGCGGGCCTGCTTGGTTCCGGCCGAACGGAGGTCGCTCGCGCGATCTTCGGCGCCGACCCGGTTGATGACGGCGAGATCCGCATCAATGGACAGCGGGCTCGGTTCCGATCCCCGGCGGATGCGATTCGGGCCGGGATTGGGTTCTGCACTGAAGATCGCAAGTCGGAGGGGATCATCCCCTACTTGTCTGTCCGCGAGAACTTGACGCTGGCGGCTCTGCCGACGCTCGCGCGAAATGGGATCGTTGATCGCGCGCGACAGCGGGAGATCGTCGATCGCTACGTTCGCCTCCTCGGCATCAAGGCGGCAAGCGCCGAACAGAAGATCCGCGAGCTGTCAGGCGGCAATCAGCAGAAAGTGCTCTTGGCGCGCTGGTTGTGCCTCAACCCGAAGCTCCTCCTCCTCGACGAGCCGACACGGGGAATCGATGTCGGCGCCAAAGCGGAGATCCAGAAACTCATCGACGACCTGGCGGACGCGGGCCTCGGCGTCTTGATGATCTCCTCGGAAATCGAAGAACTGCTCGAAGGCAGCGACCGAATTACCGTCATGCGCGACGGCAAGACGGTCGCCGAATTCGAGCGCGATGAAATCGATCAGCGTGCCCTGCTGACTGCGATGGCGCACGGAGCGTCGGCAGAACAAGCGGAGGCATGAGGCATGGCGAACGTCGGCCAAACGGAAGCCCGGCCGGCGCGTCCTGCCGCCGACCGGGTCGTGCTCCCGAGATGGTTGCGCGCCGCGGGACAAACTCACGGCGCTGTCATCGCGCTCCTGTTGCTCGTCCTCTTCAATGCGATCTTCACGACCAACTACCTCGCGTGGTCCACGCTCCGCGTCAATCTCGACCAGGTCGCCACCATCGTCATCGTCGGGATCGGCATGACGCTGGTCATCGCCACCGGCGGCATCGATCTTTCCGTGGGCGCGTTGATGGCGATCGCTGGCTCGTTGGCGCCGCTGATCTTCGACAGCGATTGGGGACCACTTGACCGACCATGGGTCGGCATTCCACTGGCGATCGTCCTGCCAATTCTCCTGACTGGATTCCTTGGGCTTTTCAACGGATTTCTCGTCACCTACTTCCGAATCCAACCAATCATCGCGACTCTCGTGCTCTACCTGGGTGGACGCGGCATTGCCAAGGCGCTCTCGGACGGCATCCTGCTCGACTTCAACAACCCGAGCTTCGAGTATCTCGGCAAGGGACGCCCGCTCGGAATTCCTGTCCAAGTCATCTTGATGGCGATCCTCTTGTTGATCGCCGCGTGGATGATGCGATCCACCGTCTTCGGCCGCTACATCCTTGCGACTGGCGGCAACGAGCCAGCGGCACGCCTGGCAGGCGTTCCGGTTAGTCGAGTCAAGCTGGCGGTCTACGCGATCTCCGGGCTGCTCGCCGGACTCGCCGGACTGATCTGGGCGGCTCGCATCTCGGCCGCTGATCCCTATCGCGCCGGCGAGTTCATGGAACTCGATGCCATCGCGGCCGCGGCGGTCGGCGGAACCGCGCTGACGGGCGGACGAGCAACCATCATCGGCACTCTGCTCGGCGCGGTCATCATCCAGCAAGTTCGCTTCACACTGATTTCGCACAACGTCTCCGACGGTACGACTCGGATCGTAATCGCCGCCGCGATCATTCTTGCCGTGCTCATCCAGCGCCAGCGCGAGCAGTAGCGAATTGCGTAGGCACGTCGGGAGCCAGGATCGAACATGACCGCGAGGACCGCCTCTCAGGAGCCAACGACGTCTGGCTGGCAGCAATGGGCCGCCGGGTTGCTGCGCCAACAAGGCGCCCTCATCGCGCTCATCGCGATCTTTCTATTTGGCGTCTGGCGCTACGGCGAGAATTTCACCAGCGAGTTCAATCTTTGGACGCTGCTGCGCAACAACACCTACTTCGGATTGATCGCGCTCGGCATGACCTTCGTCATCATGACCGGTGGCATCGATCTGTCGGTCGGCGCGGTGGTCGCGCTGACGGCGGTTGCAGCCGCGCGACTTAGCGGGGAAGGACTCTGGGTCGCTGTCGCGGGCGCGATCGGACTCGGTCTCGGCGTGGGCCTGATCAACGGAGCGTTGATCGCACGGTTCCGTATTCAGCCATTCATCGTCACCCTCGCAACCCTGCTGGCAGCGCGCGGCGGAGCGCTCAATCTTTCGAACAACGCGAGTGTGTCGATCGACTTCAACAGCAACTTCAAAGATCTCTGGCGGACGAACGTCGGAGAGGTGCCGCTGCCGGTCGTCATCACCGCGTTTGCTTTCTTGCTCGGCTCGATCGCGCTGAACCTCACGCGGTTCGGCCGGCACGTCCTTGCGATTGGCGGCAACGAGGAAGCAGCTCGCCTGGCAGGTCTGCCGATCGCGCGCACGCTCGTGGCGGTCTACGCGCTTAGTGGGGCATTGGCAGGCCTCTCGGGAGCTTTGCTCGCAGCCCAGGGCAACACCGGCTCGCCGATTGCTGGCATCGGCTGGGAGCTGACGGCCATCGCGGCGGTGGTGGTCGGCGGCACGCTCTTGACTGGCGGTCGAGGCTCGGTTTGGACAACTCTCGTCGGCGTGCTCCTGCTCGGCCTCATCTTCAACGAACTGAACTTCGAACGCGGCAAGGGCACCTTCGAGCTCACGCAGTATTGGGAAGAGGTGATCCGCGGCGCCTTCCTCCTCCTCGTCGTCATCCTCCAAAGCCGCCTCACCCGCCGGGCATCCGCCTCCACCACCTAACCCCGCCCCCAATCAACCGCCATCCTCCCCCCGCCCCTAACCCCTCACTCCTCGCCCCTGCCCCCTCGCCCCTCAGCGCTCTTAACCTGTACGTTCGCTACCCGCGTGGTACACTACCCCAGTGCGCTCGTTTGTTCGCATCGTTGACCCATCGGCACACCGCGCGCATCACGGCAGCCGCCTTGCATGACGAGGACCGATCCACATGCCGCTGCAAGACAAGATCTCCGTCCGCGGCGCCCGCGAGCACAATCTGAAAAACATCGACGTCGATATCCCGCGCGATAAACTAGTCGTCTTTACTGGACTCTCCGGCTCAGGCAAGTCATCTTTGGCGTTTGACACCATCTTCGCCGAGGGCCAGCGCCGCTACGTGGAGTCGCTCTCCGCGTATGCCCGCCAGTTCCTCGGCCAGATGGAAAAGCCGGACGTCGACCACATCGACGGACTCTCGCCGGCCATTTCGATCGACCAGAAGGGAACGAGCCGCAATCCTCGTTCGACCGTCGGCACGGTAACCGAGATCTACGACTACCTGCGGCTCCTTTTCGCGCGGGTTGGGCAGCCCTTCTGCCCCAAGTGCGGCCGACCAATCACGCAGCAGTCCGTCCAGCAGATGGCGAATCAAATCCTCAATCTGCCGGACGGCACGCGGCTAATGATCCTTGCCCCGGTCATTCGCGACCGCAAGGGAGAGCACCAGGGTGTCCTCGAAGAGATTCGACGCCAGGGGTTCGTCCGCGTCAGGGTCGATGGCGAAGTCCGCGACGTTGACGAGTCGTTCGCGCTCGAGAAGTACAAGAAGCATACGATCGAAGTCGTGGTCGATCGCATCATTGTTCGCCACGAGCCGGGTGTATCCCCGGAGGATCATCCGGACCGCGTTCGGATCATTGACTCGCTCGAGGTCGCGCTGCGGATCGCCGGCGGAATCGCGATCGGCCAGATTATCGACGGCGAGACACTACTCTTCTCCGAGCAGTTTGCTTGCCCGTACTGCGGGATCAGCTTCGGCGAGATCGAGCCGCGTAACTTTTCGTTCAACTCGCCTCACGGCGCCTGCCCGGACTGCACCGGCCTCGGCGTCAAGATGGAGTTCGACCCGGAGCTGATCATCCCGAATCCGCGCCTCTCACTCGCCGAGGGGGCAATTGTCCCCTGGGTGCGGCAAGACGGCGCAGGGTACGCCTGGCACCGGGCACAGCTCGAAGCGCTTTCCGAGAAATACGGCTTCTCGCTCCACGTGCCGGTCAAGGATCTGCCTCGTGACATCGTCGAAATGATCCTCTACAGCAAGGGGCGAGAGCGTATCACGGTCAAGTACCGCTCTGGTAGTGGTCGGCTCAAGGCGTACGACGTCAACTATGAGGGCGTTATCCCGAACCTAGAGCGACGGCTCGCCAACACGAACTCTGACTACATCCGCGAGGAGCTTGGCCGGTACCAGTCGTCGCGGCCGTGCCCGACGTGCAAGGGCACGCGGCTCAAGGAGCAGGTCCTCTCGATTCGGATCGACGGCAAGAACATCGTCGATGTGACGCGGATGCCGATTCGGGAGGCGCAGGCGTGGGTCAACCACCTCGCCCGTGACCCCGAGCAGGATGCGTCGGCGCCGCTCAGCCCGCGGGAATATCTCATCGCGCGGCAGGTCCTGAAAGAGATCCGCGAGCGGCTCGGCTTCCTGGTCGATGTCGGACTCGACTATCTGACGCTCGACCGGGCAGCGAACACCCTCTCCGGTGGCGAGGCGCAGCGCATCCGGCTGGCGACCCAGATCGGCTCCAGCCTGATGGGCGTGCTCTACATCCTCGATGAGCCGAGCATCGGGCTCCATCAGCGCGACAACGCGCGGCTGATCAAGACGCTCCTCAAGCTGCGCGACCTCGGAAACACGCTGATCGTCGTCGAGCACGACGAAGAGATGATGCGCGCCGCAGACTGGATCATTGACATCGGACCCGGCGCGGGCGTCCACGGCGGCCGCGTCGTCGCTGCCGGTCGGATACCGGATATCGCCAAGGTTCCGGAGTCGATCACCGGTCAGTTTCTAAGCGGGAAACGGCAAATCGAGATCCCGCGCACGCGTCGCAAGGGAAACGGCAAGGTCCTGACGATCAAAGGCGCCTCGGAGAACAACCTGCAACACATCACGGTCAGCTTCCCGCTCGGGACGTTCATCGCGGTGACCGGCGTCTCCGGCTCGGGCAAGAGCTCGCTCATCACCGACACTCTTTACCGGCGCCTGGCGATGGAGTTCCATAACGCGAAGGAAAAGCCCGGCGCGCACGAGGACATCGAGGGCATCCATCACCTCGACAAGGTGATTGACATCGACCAGAGCCCGATCGGCCGCACGCCGCGCTCGAACCCTGCCACTTACACGGGAGTCTTCACGCCGATCCGTGAGCTCTTCGCCTCGCTGCCGGAGGCGAAAGCGCGCGGATACCAAGCGGGCCGATTCTCCTTCAACGTAAAGGGTGGCCGCTGCGAGGCATGTCGTGGTGAGGGAATCATCCAGATCGAGATGAACTTCCTCCCGGACGTGTTCGTCCCGTGCGAGGTCTGCCACGGCCGGCGATACAACAAGGAAGCGCTCGAGATCACCTACAAGGGTAAGTCGATTGCGGATGTGCTAGAGATGACTGTCTCGGAAGCGCTCGCCTTTTTCGAGAACATCCCGGCGATCCGCAATAAGCTGCAAACGCTAGAGGACGTCGGCCTGGGCTATATCCAGCTCGGGCAGCCGGCGACGCAGCTTTCCGGCGGCGAGGCGCAGCGCGTGAAGCTGGCGACGGAGCTATCGCGCCGCGCGACGGGCCGGACGCTCTACATTCTCGACGAGCCGACAACCGGACTCCACTTCGCGGACATCGAGAAGCTACTCGGCGTCTTGCAGCGGCTGACGGATGGCGGAAACACGGTCATCGTAATCGAGCACAATCTCGACGTCATCAAGTCCGCCGACTGGATCATAGATCTCGGTCCGGAGGGAGGCAGCGGCGGCGGCCGGGTCATCGCCGAGGGCACGCCGGAAGAGGTTGCGCTCAACCCGGCGTCGTACACCGGCCAGTACTTGAGGCCGATCCTGGAGCAAACCTCACTAGCTGCCGACTAAGGAAACTATGGGCTCGGAACGTGCTCCTCCGAGCCCCTCGGTCCCTCAGATAGCCCCACCGAGCAGCGGATAGACGAGCTCCTCCCAGTGCGTTCGCACCGCTTCGCGATACGGCGCGGCCGCGACGATGCGGATCAAGCGCCGGTGCTCCTCGTAGCGCTTGAAGTCCTCGTCGGTCAGCCCAACGACGTCTTTCCACGGCATCAGGTCTTGGACGCCGACCGGTGGGTCCTCGAAACGGACCCAGACGTCGGTTCGCCACTTCTCCGGCTTGGGGATGTCGATCAAAATCGCCTCCGGCGGCACGTCCGTGCCCGTCAACTCCGTCAGGCGCTCCGCCATCGAGATCTCCACCTGACGTCGTGCTTCCGGATCGAAGAAGAGGTTCCCGAGACGGGCGTAGAGCTCGAAGGCTCGCGCGCTGACCTCGACAGCACGCTTGTGGATGCGGCGATTGCGCAAAGCCGACGTGAGCCGGCGGGTCGGTTCGGGCATGTCGTCTCCGGAAAGGCGCGCCAGCAGCGAGGCATCGTCGTGCGTCGTCAGCTCCCCCGGGCTGACCGCTCTCGATCGTACCGCCTCCTGCACCGCGCGCAGCAGCATCGCCATACATGCGCGATTCGTATGGTGCCAGTAGACGTTATCGAACATCTCCTGGCGCGCGTTGATCAGGGAGTGGAGCGGGCTCACGCCCTTGGCGCCGACGACGATGCGCAGCGTGTGCCAATCCTCACCGGCCGCGCCGTCGGCCTGTCCCGCGACCTCGTGCAATTGAGCGAACTGAAGGGCATCAATGAGCCGGGCGGTATCCACGCCGCCATACGGGACATTGCAGGCACGTGCATCACGCGGAAGGTAATCAAGCTTATCGACGTCGAGCGGGCCGGAGAGCAGGCCACGCAGGATGCGGTCGGCAGGTGTCAACTCACCGGAACGCGGATCGATGATCGCGGCGACGCGGTCCGGATCGACTCCCCAGTGTTCCCGCAGGATCGCGGCGATCTCCCCTCCCCTGACCCGTCTGCTCCCAACCCGCTCGTGCGGTTCGATCGGCGGCCCAAGCTCTTCGATCGCGTGCGAGAAGGGGTAATGTCCAACGTCATGCAGAAGCGCCGCGGCGCAGATCGTCCTGGCGTCCTCGTCAGTGATCCAGTCGCCGCCCGACGTCAAGCGCAGGTGCTCGACCGCTAACCGAGCAAGGTGAAACACGCCAAGCGAGTGCTCGTAGCGGGTGTGCTTGGCGCCGGGCCAAACGCGGGAAACGAAGCCAAGCTGCTGAACGCGGTCGAGCCGGAGGAAATCAGGCGTCCCGATGATGGCAAGTTCCGGCTCCGCGAGAGGGATGCGATCGTAGAGGGCATCGCGGATGGTCGTCGCGACCGGGAACCGAGTCCCCGGCACAGCGCGCCCTTGACTCACATCGCACCGGCCCATGCCTAACTCCTCACACTTCCCACCGCGGCTCGTGTGGCAAGCATATCTCGCAGCGGATCATCTTCCGAGGGCCACGTCCCGCCCATTCGATCCCCGATAATTGCACGCCGCTGTCGGAATTTGAGGGGGGCGGGCTGGACAAATGGCATCCGTTCAGGAGACGGCAACAGACGTTGAGGACGCTTCCAAGAGCGCCGCCCGTCCCGACGCAACCGCTTCGATCTTGGTCCCCCTCGCGACGGTCGTTCTGACCTACTGGACGATCGACATTATCTCCCCGGCTCTGCCCGAGATTCAGGATGATCTGGCCCTTTCGGCAGCCGGCGCCGGACTCGTTTGGTCGCTTCTCTTCGCCGGCCGCCTCATCGGCAACATTCCGGCCGCCATGCTCGTGGACCGGATCGGTGATGCGACGACTGCTGCAGGCGGTGGCGTGCTCCTCGGCGCGGGCTCAATCCTCGCCGCGCTGTCCAGCGGCGCCACGACGCTCTATCCCGCTCGCGTCTTGCAGGGACTCGGCGTCTCCCTCCTTGTCAACGCTGCGCTGCGGTCGCTCGTGAAATCTCGACCGGGACAGGGATCGGCGCTGACGCTCTTCGGATTCGCCTCGACACTCGGTGGCGTGTTCGGACTCCAGGTCGGCGGAATCGTCACCGAGGCTCTCGGTTGGCGCTCAATCTTCGCCGTCGCATCCGCGATCGCCGGCGTATTGGTCGCGATGTCAATCGTCGCCCACTCCAGATCCCGCGACGGAATCCGCAACCGAGATCAGCGCGACGTCTCTTCTCCGGCGCTACCGTGGCGAAGCGTCGGCCTACCGATCGCCGGGACGCTGCTTGTTTACGTCAACTACAGCCTCTTCGTCTCCGTGCCGCTTTACGCCGAGCGCCGGTTCGATTCCACGCCGGAAGACAATGCCAATTTGCTACTGGTCATCACCGTCGTCCACATCGTGGCCTCGTTCCCGATCGGCCGCGCGATTCGCCGGTGGGGCAGCGAGCGCATCTTCTTGATCGGCTTGGCCATCACGGCGGTGGGCATCGCGCTCATCCTTCCGGCGCCAAACCTTCTCTGGCTGATCCCGGGTCTGACGATTTACGGCGTGGGACAGATTGCGGCCGGCAACGCCAGCGGCGACATGGTGATCCAGCGCGCCGGCCGCAGCGGACGCGCCGTCGGCGCCGTGCGCCTGAGCAGCGATTTCGGTCTCGTCATTGGTCCCTACGTGATGGGGTCAATCGCCGACTTCTTTGGATACAGAGCGCCATTCGTGGCATTGCCCATCTTGACTGTTTGCTTCGGGCTGATTGCCCTCAGGTACCTCTGGAGCAATTCGGGCTCCGTTCAAGCGAATTCGGCCGTGCGATGACGACGCGGCGGATTCGCAAGCTGGCGCATAGGTTAGTCGGATCGTCTCATTGGCCAAATCAGCCGAGGGCATTGATCCTCTCGCCTACCACACATATAAACCGATGCTTTGCTACACTAGATGGCTGACGAGTAGCCCAATTCAGTCGGCAGGACGCTGCTACGGGTGGACCAAGAGGAGGTGACCCATGTCCGCACGAGGTCCTGTGGCAATCGCGTTCGGTCTGATCGTTCTCATTTGCATCTGGCTGTTCGTCACGCCCTGGGTGCTTCGTTACGCGGACACTGCTGGGTGGAACGCGACGATCGTCGCGGCAGTGATAGCGGCCCTGGCGGCATACCAGCTGGTCAGCGATGCCGAGGCGGAGTCCAGACGCATCGTCTCCTGGCTGATCATCATCCTCTGCGCATGGCTGGTGATCTCTCCGTGGATTCTCTCGGGCTACGAAGAGAACAGTGAGAAGTGGAACAGCGTCATCGTCGGCATCGTCATCGCGCTGCTGACGCTCTGGGGCTCACGCAGCGAAAGCGCGGTCTCAGCGAACGCCTGAGCCGCGCGGCGTTCGCGCCTCATACGCGTGAAGCATCGCTCTCAGGCGGCAGAGCGATTGCTTCGATATCAGCGTTCCATCTCTGATCGCGCTCCGGCGCCGGTCCGCACCCAATCGGTGCCCATTTTTGTCGTCATCGCACCAATGGCAACGGCGTTCCGCTCGTCTATCCTAGGCGTCATGACCGGTGCGCGCTGCCACTCGCATCTCTACGAGACTGGCGCGGCGCCGGGTTCACCCCGTGCCGTTCACGTGATCGAGGTCGCCAGTCTATGCAGGTGTATCGCCGCTCCGTTCTCGCCGTCGCGAACGCTCAATCCGTCGAGCAGCTGATTCGTCGCAACCGCCACTCCAGCGCATTGGTCCGCCGCTTCGTGGCCGGCGAAGATCTCGACAACGCGATCGAGGTCGTCCGTCAGCTATCGCGCGTCAACGTGATGGCGACGCTCGACCAGCTCGGCGAGAACGTTCGGTCGTTGGATGAAGCGAGAAAGGCAAGCGCCGATTACGTGGCGATCCTCCAGCGGCTGGCCAACTCCGGTCTGCAACCGAACATCTCGGTCAAGCTGACGATGCTCGGGCTTGACCTCGGCGATGATGTTGCGCGCGACAACCTCATTCCCGTTCTGGAGACGGCGCGGCAGGTTGGCGGCTTCGTTCGTATCGACATGGAGGGTTCGGCGTACACCGAGCGCACGATACGCCTCTTCGAAACGGTCCACGACGCGTACCCGGAAGAGGTGGGCATCGTCATCCAGGCGTATCTTCATCGCGCCGAAATTGACGTCGAGCGGATGATTGCCAGGCAAGCCCGCGTTCGCCTCGTCAAGGGCGCTTACGCCGAGCCGGACTCCATCGCCTATCAATCGCGGCGAGAGATCAACGACAACTTCCGGAGGCTGCTGGAGCGGCTGCTCGAGCGAGGCCGCTATCCCGCGATCGCGACTCACGACGATGAGCTCATCGCCGCGACCCGCGAATTCGCCGAGCGCTATGCGATCCCGGCTGATCGCTATGAATTCCAGATGCTCTACGGTGTGCGGCGCGACGAGCAGATACGACTCGTCTCAGAAGGCTACCGCATGCGTGTCTACGTCCCGTTCGGCACGCAGTGGTATCCCTACTTCACGCGTCGCATCGCCGAGCGTCCCGCCAACGCGTTCTTCGTCCTTCGGCAGTTGATCAGCCGCTAACGGAGCGAGGACGACGGTCGCCGGTGGATCCCCACTCAGCCAGCCGCGGAGTCTCACGATCCGTTCGCGAGCTGAGGCTGCTCGTGAGGTGGGTCATCCTGGCCGCGCTCCTCGTCTGCGCGCCCGGCTTGCGCGTCCTGCTCGACTCTCGCTCAGAGGCGCGCACGACAAGCGATGCGGCCACTCCCACGCCGAGCGCGGCCAAGGATTCACTGGCCGATCTCCTCGCCTGGATACCGGCGACACCGCTGACTCGCTCCGCGTTCGCGGCCTGGTCTCCGCCAGCGGACCCGAGCCGCATACCTGACGCGCTTCCCGGCAACGATCGGTTTATCGAGCGACTCGCGTTGAGCCCCGTCCCACGCACACTCGGCCGCTCTCCAGGTTGGCGCGAGCGCTTCGGCTATGGCGCCAGGGATGTGCTTGGCTGGGCCGCGGCCGGCCCTAGCGCCGAGTTGACAGTGTTGGTCGGTCAGTTCGACCGTGAAGCGATCGAGCGTGCTCTTCGCGAAGGAGGCTACCGCCAAACCAGTCACCAGGGCCAGACGGTTTTCGTACTACATGACTTCGCGACGCCGACGCCGATCATCGAGGGCGACTCCCTCGCCGCCGCTAACGCGATCGCGGTCCTGCCGGATCGGCTGATTACGTCCGCCGTGCCTGCGCTGGTCGAGCAGGCAATTGACGCCGGTATTGGACGCATCCCATCGCTTGCCGAGGATCCGATCGGAGCATCGCTCTTGGCCACTCTTGCTCCCATCAACGGCCTGATGGTGTTGGACGCAGCAACGCACGCGGCCGCCTGCGGCTTCGAAACGCTGGAGAGCGAGGGTGATGAGGAGAACAACCGATACGTCGCGGTCGCGTATGGCTGGCTCGGTGAAGGCGGCCCACGCCGCACGCTCCTCGTGAATGCTCTGGCGTCCGATCCCGAGACAAGTGCCGCCATGGCCGCTTACGAAGCCGCCTGGCTTACGTCGGTGGTCAGCGTCGGCGGCTCACCCCTCGACGCCTTTGGGCGATTGGACGCCGTCTCCCGGTCTGGCCGACTGCTGATCGCTGAGATTGGAGCCGGCCGGGATGACGGCTGGGTCAGGTCCGGGATTCGCTTCGCCGCCCCGGTCTGCGCCGCGGCGACGATAGGCCTCTCCGGCGCTCCCCCCACTGCTTCACGATGAGAACGGTCGTGAACTCCGTGTTTCGCCGCAAGGTAGCGCGGCGAAGTACCCTTTCAGGAACAATAGCGGCTCCGGCGCCGTTATCATCGTGATAGCAACGAGGCGCGCGACGAAAGCAGGCTACACATGACCGTGCAAGAAGCAGCTGGCGGCGAGTCCATCCAAGCCGAGACGCAGGTGATCGAGATTCCGCCGCGATCCAAGAAGCCAACCGATCCTCAGCTCGAGCAATTCTGGCAGACGGTGCGGCGGCTGCCGAAATACGTGCTGCTGGCGACGAACTTGATGCGCGACCCGCGCGTCCCGAAATCGGTGAAGGCGAGAATCGGCATTGGCGGCGCCTACACGATCTCCCCTATCGACCTCGTGCCCGGCATCATCCCCGTCGCGGGGCAGCTTGACGATCTCCTCGTCCTCCTCATATCCCTGCGGCAAGCAACCCGGAACTGCCCGCCAGAGGTGGCCGAAGAGCACCTGAGCCGGGCCGGCCTGACTCTCGCCGATTTCGATAACGATCTCCGGACGACGCGCGATACGGCGATTTGGCTCGCCCGAAAGGGTGTTCGCGCCGCTGGACGCCTTGCGACAGCCGCCACACGGCGGCTTCGCGCCGCAATTGGCCGCGACGGCTGATTCTTTCGCTCGGGCGGTTCGTAGCGTGCGCTATACTTCCTGATTGGGACGAGGGAGGAATCGCCGAGACCTCGTCTGCCGGCGAAGGCGACGCCCGGACGCGCAGCATCTCGCCACAGGCGAGTCCGCTCGTCCACGGCCATGCCGATACATCCCCGCAAGGGCATGGCGCTGAGCCCGCCGGCACGTGTCAGGAGGGTCATACCGATGAGCCGCGAGCGACGCCGGCTCCTCCCTCCGGAGGAGTCAACGGCGGAGCCGGGGCGCTATGGGTGTCCGATGCTTACGCGCGGTCATGGCCCGCATCCGACTCAACCGAACCGGCCGCTCTGGCGGTGTTCGCTCGGCTGGGCGCTGCGTACCGACCTCGATGTCGCGAATTGCATCGCGACTGGTGCCGTGGTGGATTGTTGGAAGGTACACCCGGAACGGCGACCGATCGTTTCCCTGGTCACCGGTCTGCAAGGGGAACAGAAAGCCAGCGCGGACTAAGATCACCCTCGGCGCTTCGAACCCGCCGTACAACTCAACAAGATTCGAGCTCGACGCCGCCCCGGTACTCTGCCGGGGCGGCGCCAGTTTGTCCACCTACATTCGACGCGCCAACGCGGTCGCTTCCGCTGCGCCTCGCGGTGCCCGCTCCTTGATGAACTCGGCAACCTCTTCCGGGGTTCGGTCTCGCAGGTCGAGCGCTGGATATTTCAGGTTGTCCGGGAAATAGAGGTGAAACGTGAAGCGGATGGGCTCGATCCGCTCCTGCTCCGCCCACCACTCATAAAGCCGCGGGAGCCAATCGAACGACGTCGCTTCTACCCGCCAAAGCGCCACGCCAGCCCCGCGCTCGTATGTCAACGCCTCACCGAAATAGACGCGCGCGCCGGGATCAGCGTCGATGATCTTGCGCACGTCGTCGTAATGGCGTGGAGAGCCCTTAAGCGTGAACCGCCACGCATCGCTGAGATTCTTCGGCCGTGGCCTCGGCCTGCCGTGCCACCATGGCTGCCCCGGATGCTTGCCTCGCCGCAGCAACGGACTCATTCGATTGGCTCCTCCACCCGCAAATCGCTCTGCTGGTCCACGTGGCCGCCTCAACAATGCGCGGCTTGCCGCGATGGATTGTAACGCGGGACGGCAAATGAGATGCCGCATCCCTCCCGCTACCTTGTGAGAGAATGCCATCCGATCCGTCTTAGACCAGCGTCGTACTCACCGATTCGGCTACCCGCGATCACTGGCGAGAGGAGGAAACGTGCGCATCGGCGTCATCTTGCCGATTGGACATCAAGAGTCTCTCGACCGCCCCTTCAGCTATGGAGAGATCCGCGCCTTTGCTCAGCGCGCCGAGGAGGCGGGATTTGATTCGGTCTGGCTCTACGACCATCTCTTGTATCGGCGGCCAGGCAAGCCCACTACCGGCGTCTGGGAGGCAACGATCATCTGGGCCGCGCTGGCCGAGGCTACCAGCCGAGTCGAGCTTGGCGCGCTGGTCCTCTGCACCGCGTTCCGCAACCCCTCTGTCACCGCGAAGCTGGCGGCAACGCTCGATGAAGTCAGCGGCGGACGGATCACGCTCGGTCTCGGCGCTGGCTGGCACGAGCCGGAATTCGCTGCCTTCGGCATCCCGTTTGACCATCGCGTCAGCCGCTTCGAGGAAGCTTGCAAGATCATCGTTCCGCTCGTTCGTGAAGGAAAGGTTGATTTCCAGGGTCAGTACTACTCCGCGCCGGACTGCGAGATCCTGCCGCGCCCATCCCGCCGCATTCCGGTCCTGATCGCCGGCAACGGACCACGTATGCTGCAGATCACCGCCCGATACGCGGACCAGTGGAACACCGCTTGGTTGGGTTCAGTCGAGGCACTAGCACCATACCGCGATGCCCTGCACGCCGCCTGCGCGGAAGTTGGCCGGGATCCCGGCACGCTGGAGATCACCGTCGGCGTGAACGTGGCGTTCCCGTCGGTCGCGGAACCACCGGAGCGTGCCAGTGATCCACTTAGATTCCTCACTGGTTCGGTTTCGGAGGTCGCAGCCGGGCTGCGTGGCTATCGCGACGCTGGAGTCAGCCACGTCATTTGCTGGCTCTATCCGGTCAACGAGGCGAGCATTGATTTGTTGGCCGAGGCAGTGCAGCAGGTGCGAGCGGGGTAGACGCTCCGTTCGGTTGATGCAATCAGCGGCCGGTGAGCATCGTCTATACTAGGTGTAACCTGGCGCGACCACTCGTGGTGCCAGATTTGGACGGTTGCCTTCCATGAGAATGCTCAATGTCAAGCAGTGATATCGCGGGCCTGATCAGCACGCTCTTCACCATTCTCACGTTCGCGATCATCGGGCGGGCGCTCCTGTCCTGGTTCGATCCAGGCCTGCGCTCATCCGTCGGCCGCATCTTGGTCGACATCACGGAGCCGATCATTTCACCGATCCGGCGCGTAGTGCCGCCCCTCGGCATGTTCGACATCTCTCCGATTGTTGCGATCCTGCTCCTCCAGCTGCTGCAACGTCTGATCGTGAACGCGCTCGTCTAGCTCCCCGCGTCTCCACACCACGCGTAGCGGCATCGGGCAAGAGCGTTTCGACACTGAGATATCCATTCGGCGCGCCCGTTCCCGGATCTCGCGCCGGCTGACAAACGACAGTCGAACCGAGAGGAGAATCGAATGACCACCGCGCCCGACGCCGCGTGGCGTGATTGGTTGTCCGCGCGTCAGGACGAGCATTTGCAGGAGCTCATGGATTTCCTGCGCATCCCGAGCGTCAGCGCCCTGCCGCGGCATCGCTCAGATATGACCCGCGCCGCCGAGTGGCTGAAGGCTCGGCTGCAGCGGGCCGGCGTACCGGAGGTCGAGATATGGGAGACGGGCGGTCAGCCGCTGGTCTGGGGACGTTGGCTCGTCTCTCCCGACCTACCCACCGCACTCATCTACGCGCACTACGACGTCCAGCCGGCCGATCCGCTTGATCTCTGGACATCACCACCCTTCGAGCCGGTGGTGCGAGACGACCGGATCTACGCTCGCGGCGCGGCTGACGACAAGGGAGGACTCGTCTCGACGATCCTCGCGGTCGAAGCCCTCGCGCGAACGACTCCCACGGGCATGCCCCCGATCAATCTCGTCTTCTTCTACGAGGGAGAGGAGGAGATCGGCAGCCCTTCAGTCGCGCCTCTCATCGCGCGGGAGCGCGATCGGCTGCGCTGCGATGTCGTGCTGAGCGCGGACGGAGTTATGTACGGGCAAGACGCCCCGGCGTTGACCGTGGCGACGAAGGGGCTGGCGGCGTGCCAAATCAACGTGCGGACGGCACGCGGCGACCTGCACTCCGGTCTCTACGGCGCGTCGGTACCCAACGCCGCTCAGGTCCTGGCACGTCTGGTTGCGACCCTGCACGCCGATGATGGTCGCGTGGCCGTCGCTGGCTTCTACGACCGCGTCCGCGACCTAACGCCCGAGGAGCGCGCCGAAATCGCCGCCGTCCCCTTCGACGAAGCCGCGTTCAAGGAAGAGGCGGGCGTCACCGCACTCTGGGGCGAGCCAGGCTATTCGCCACTCGAGCGGAATTGGGCGCGCCCGACGATCGACGTCAACGGGATTTGGGGCGGTTTCCAGGGCGAAGGCAGCAAGACGGTCACCCCTGCCGAGGCGCACGCGAAGCTCACGTGCCGGCTGGTTCCCGATCAGGAGCCGGACGAGATCATCGCCCTAATCGAGCAACACCTGCGGGAGCATTGCCCGCCCGGGGCGACAGTCGAGATCGAGCCTACGGCTGGCAACGCCCATCCGTTCGCCATTAGCCGTGACAATCCCTTCCTCCATGCAGCCGCACGAGTGCTGCGCGAGATCTACGGCAAGGAGCCCTTGTGGATCCGGCTCGGCGGGACGTTGCCGATCGCGGCGGACTTCCAACGCGAGCTCGGCGCGGACATGGTCTTCCTCGCCTGGTGCATGCCTGACGGCAACGCTCATGCCCCGAACGAGTGGTACTCCATCGAAGACTTCCGCCGCTCCGCGATCGCGTATTGCAAGCTACTCACAATCATCGGCAACGACGGCGTCAATATCGGGAACCGTTGACGGACCGCGTGCGTTGTCCTAACAGTACCGGGTACGCCCCGACAGCCGGTTTAAGAAGCGGGAGACGATTGATGAGGAGACATTTTTCTCGGAGGTTGTTTCTTGGATATTCCGGTGCAGTCGCCGGTGCCCTCGCCCTGCCCGCGCTCGCGCGCGCCAATCAGGCGTCGACGCCAGACGCGGCGACCCCGTCTGCAGGGATGAGTGATCAGCCTATGATCCGCGTTGAGGTAACCGGCGGCTTTGCTCCGATTCAGCTCTTGAACAGCGCGCTACCGACGTTCGTCATGTACCCGGATGGCCGGGTCATCACTCAGGGTCCGGTTCCCGCCATCTTTCCCGCGCCAGCCTTGCCGAACCTTCGCGAGTCGGCCTTGACTCAAGAGGGAATCCGAACTGTCCTCACCGCCGCTGAAGAAGCTGGCCTCATTGGACAGGATCGCCACATTCATCACGGTCAAATCGTCGACGCGCCGACGACGTACATCACGGTCACAGTGGATTCCCGCACGACTCGGACATCCGTCTACGCGATGACGATCGACGACGATCCAAACTGGACGGATGAGGAGCGAGAGGCGGTCGCCAAGATCCGGGACTTCTACAATAAGACTCTCGACATCTTCGGGTGGCTGCCGGAGACGGCGTTCGAGCGCCGCGACGAGACGTTCCAGATCGAGCAGCTTCAGATCATCGCGGAGCCGTATCCCAAAACCGAGGCGACGCCTGACGATCCCGCGACCAATCAGCCGCCGATGGATTGGCCGCTGTCCACGCCACTCTCTGCGCTGACTGGCGTCACGCTCCAGGGCCTGCCGGATACCACGCGGTGCTTCGTGTTCTCCGGCGAAGAGGCGCGGACGCTCGTCGCGGCACTCCAGCAGGCTAACGAGCTGACGCCGTGGGTGAGCGAAGGCAACCGGTATCGGCTCATGGTCCGGCCGCTCCTGCCGGGAGAGTCCGGCTGCCCTCCGCCGAGCCCGCTCTGGGACCCGGAGATGGCCACCCCGACCGCCTAACACGGCACGGAACAGGCAAACGTATTTGGAGCGCCGGGCTGATCGGCCCAGCGCTCCTTTGCATTTTCATCAAGGTTTGACGTCAATTCGCGGCGGCCGGGCGTCGCCCCTCTGAGCCGGTCGCCGCAATACCGTCGTTCCCAGTCTCCGCCTCGCCCAGCCCGACCAATTCGAGAAGTCGCAGCGCGTTCGTACTCGTTGCTAGGCCCGGTCGGAGCCGGTAGTCGAAGGTCATGCGCGGCCCTTCGGGACCGTCCTCGACAGTCTCTCGGAAATGAACGGTCCTTGCCAGCCCCTCCAGGTCAGGGTCATCTACAAGCGCCAGGTCATGCGTCGAGACCGCGCCAATCGCGTCACTCTCGACCAGCATGCGGATGATGCGGCGAGCCGCGATCTGCCGCTCTGCCGTATTCGTCCCCTGCAGAATCTCGTCGAGGAGATACAAGAGGCGCGGATCATCCGGTCGCCGCGTGCGCGCCGCTTCCACGATCTGCTTCAAGCGCAGCAACTCGGCCATGAAGAAGGAGACGCCCTGCTCAAGCGAGTCCTGGATGCGAGCGCTGGTCCAAACTTCGACCGGCGGCATGCGCAGCGACCGCGCGCATACCGGCGCGCCCGCGAGGGCGAGCACCGCATTGACACCGATTGAGCGCAGCAGCGTGCTCTTGCCGGACATATTGGAGCCCGTGACGAGCAGAAATGTGCCGGGCGGGCCAACGACGACATCGTTGACGACGCGAACGGTACGGGGCAGCAAGGGATGCCCAAGGCCACGAGCCTCGAAAGAGTCGGCGCTCGAATCGATTTCGGGGAATGCCCAGTCTGGCTCGTCATACTTGAGCGCGGCGAGCGCGGCCAACGCTTCAACCTCGCCGATCGCATCGAGCCACGCGCGCACGTTCTTCCCCGCGTCTCTCTGCCAGCTCTCCAAACGATCGAGGACATGGATGTCCCACGCGAGGAGCAATTGCAGCGGGAACCACGCGATTGAACCCCTTGGCACTACCCAAGAGGTCAGTCGACGCAGCCGCGCGACCTCCGCTCCTGCCGATCGATTCCCCGCGCTCAACCGCCCCTGGAGCGACTGCAGATGGGATGACGTGAATGATGCCGATTCGATTTGTCGTAGAAGACCGGCGTATTGGACGAGCACCGCGTGCTGGCCAGCAGCGGCCAGGATACGCGGATGGACCTCGCCACTGGTCGCCAGCATGATCGCCAGGTTGACGCCGAGGAACGCCAGCCAGACCGGCGCACCGAGGACGCCAGCCAAGCTCAGAGCGCCGGTCGCGACGAACCCAACCGCGCTCAGCCGCGCGAGCCACACGAGGAATCCCCTGCGCTCGAGCCACGAGTCTCCTTCTGCCCAGCGCAGGAAAGGCTCAATCTCGATGGCCGTGCCCGGGCCCAGCCGGCCGCGAGCAGCAAACTCCTGGCGCCAGTCGAGCATCGGTGCCAGCTCCGCGACCGCTAATTGCCTGGCCCTCACGATCTCATGATCGGCCGGGGCCAAGAGCCACGCGCGCAGCCGCTCCTGACCCATCGGCGTATTGGCGGTGTTCAGCAGCTGGAAGAGCGAAGCCCGGCCGAAAAGATCGAGGTCGGCGGCATATGGGTGGTCAGATTCGGCGGAGTCGGGAGGGACCGGGAGCTTGCTCCATGCTCGATGGAGCCTGAGCAAAGCCTCCGCGTTTAGGTCGCGCAGCGTCCCGATCCTCGCCCGCTCCCTGCCCAACCGGCGGTGAATGCCCACGAGGACAAAGAAGGCAACGATCAGGACCGCCGCAAGTGCGAAGAGCACGACATTCCGGTCGCGAGAAGCCCAGATCGCAAGAGCTGCCGCGGCGAAGAACGCGACGAGCCTCAGATCCCCGATCCGCTCCCATCGCCGCGACTCGGCGGAAAAGAGGGAAGCGAACTCAGCCTCCCGCCGCGCATAGGTTTCAGCGGCGCCGCTTTCGGTCATCGCTCGCATCCAGGCCGGGACTGTGCGGCACGCGCTGTTGGGTAGCCCGAATCAACGGTCGGACGCGGAGGCGAGGAGACGACCTTGCGAGCGGTTGTGGACTCGTTCAGCCGCCGGGAAAGAGCGTTCAGCGCGACTGCCTCGCTGCCGTCTGCGACTGCTCTTCTTCCTGCCAATCGCCCTGCTCGTCTTCGGCAACGTCGTCGAAGTCCTCGTCGTCATCGTCGAAATCTTCGTCGTCGAGTTCGTCGAGGAAATCTTCGTCGTCCTCGTCCTCCGGCAGCCCGTCGTACATCTCGCGAGCCAGGTCCGGCAGGGCTTGCTTGACGAGCGGGTGGTTGGGGTTGAGCTCCGTCGTGATGAGCTCTTGGTTCTGGCCGTTGACAGTCTGCCGCTTGGTGAGGATGCCCTTGCGGAGGAACTCCATCACCTTCGCCTCGATGTGCTCGGAAGGCAGGACAGACCGGTCGATGAACCGCCAGAGCGTCCGGCTCATGTGACTCTGCGTCGGGACGAAGCCGGGGTGCAGCTGCTTGATATAGGCGTCGATCGCCCGGATCACCTGAATGTCCAGATCGACCGACTGGCGCATCACCAGCGGATCTTCCTCGCCCGCTGCGGCAACTAGGTCAGGGCTGACGGAGCCGGGCACGCCGCAGATGATCACCCGCCGGCCGAGCCGATTCCGCAGTGTCGTCACGACGCGGATGAAATCTTTGTCGCCGGTGAAGAGCAGGAACGTCTTGATATCCGGCCGCGCCAGCGCGGTATTGATGATGTCGAGCGCGAAGTTGAGGTCCGAGCGGGAAACGATCTTCTCTCTGCCCTGGCTATCAATGGTTCGCTTGGACGGATAGTGCTGGGCCTCGAAGCCAGCAACATCGAGCCGATTGCGGACTGCCGGTGGATGCTGATCGAAGTCGGCATACGCGCGCGCCACCGCCATCAAGCCGTATTGAAGAGCCTTGTCACGCCAAACGATCGGATCTGGTTCACGCCCGTAGGAATTGATCGTCGAATAGCGAATGTTCTCAAAATCTACAAAGACCGCCACTTCCGAAGTCTGTGGCGTAGCTTGCATTCCCCCAGTCCCGACGCCAGCCAAGCCGTTATCGACCATGGTTCAATCCTCCAACACACGACTCAAGAACGCTTGGCGCGTCGCCCGATGCAGATTTCATCTGGTGGGTGGCGAACAACATCTTGCGGTAACACAGCCGGCACCGCCGTACCAAACTCGAAACGAAACCCGAAAACGTGTCAACCAATTCAGCCGAAAGATATCTGCATCACTGGCGCGCACCATCACGAGCCATTAGCCGCCGCTCACGCCCGGAGCCAGCCCTCGCGGCGCCACGCCTGCAATCTCTCTCTACTTTGGGCGCCGCGCCCCCCTGCGTGAGCCTACTGTCAGTCTAGCACGTTCAGGCGTGGGGCCACGCCTATTCCTCATCCCAAAAGAGCCGGCGGAACTCGGCCGTATCGTAATATCCGACGACGCTGATGATCTTGTCGTTTGCAACGCGAAAGACCGCGATCTGCTCCGAGATTAGCTCGCGCCCCAGCTTGGTGGAGAACTCGCGCACGACGAATTGCACCGCGGCTCGATCGTCGGTCGCGATCACATCGCTGATCTCCCAGCGCGCCTGTGGGTAGGAAGAGACGACCGCGCCGAAGTAGGCAACGATCTCGTCTGCTGGCCGGACGGGCGCACCGTGGGGAAGCGCGCGGAACGTCGCGTGGTCCGCGAGCGTCGCGCGCAGGCGGTGGGGATCGCGTTCGTCTATCGCGGCGAAGAACTCCCGCGCTAACGTCTCGGCGATCGTCGGCTCACGGAATCCCGACGTTTGAATTGGCGGCTCAGGTTGTCCGGCGGCCATCAAGCCCTCTTAATGTTGACGGACACCAAGCGCAAGAGCTCGTCGAGATGCGCGCGCGCCGCCGGGCTGACTCCCTCCCGCGCTCCAATCCGGTCCAACGTCACATCAATCTGATAGAGCACATCGAGATCGTGGTTCGCCAAGTGCTCCGCCAGTTGCCGAATGGTCCAGTCGCGCTCGCGACGGCTGATGCCACCACGCGACCAGGCGTCATCGGGCAGCGATCGCAGCAAGGAGCAGGTGCTCTGCCGCAGCCGGCGGAACTCGGCCATGATGCCGAGCGGAGTGCGCGCGCGGTCGAGCTCCTCCTGATTGGGCAGGCGCATCGACTCCGGCAGCTTGTCCAAATCCGGATTGTCCTCGACGGAGATGAGGTGCATCTTGGAGAAGATCCGCCGCTCCTCATCCCGCATCCGGATCAGGAGCTCTTTGACCGAAGGCTCCGCCCGACGAACCCTCCGGTTCAGCAAGGTCTGATCGTGAATCGGCGTGAGCCAGCGAGAGAGATGGTTGATGGTGAAATGAAGGCGGATGATGAGCGAGTTGTTGTCCATGGCCGAGATGGGGACGTCTGCCGCGGTCGGCCCATGGACGTGAGCAACACGCGAATGTTCGATCGTCTGCATCTTCACTGCGCTCCAGTCTGGGGCTTCGCGGTCGGTCCGGCCCCTCGGTCCCTCTTCCTCTCCTACGGATGACGCGCCGTTCGCGGTCACCCGCTCACCTTCATCACCTTATCCGGCGAGAGCATCGCGCACCTGTTGCAGATGCTCCTGGTCATGGTCGCAAACATGGTTTTCGAGCCACCGAAGCGTGATCTCGCCGTAGTAGCCATGCTCTCCGACGCGCTCCCACGCCTCGGGCGGCAGCTCCTGGAGGAACGCCAAATGCTCCTCCCGGATCCGTCGGAAATCTTCTAGCGTCTCGTAAGGATCTTGACCGCGATAATCGCGCTCGATCGCCCACAACGCGTCATCGTACCCCGGAAGGTGAGGACGCTCCTCCTCGACGATGCGACGAGCGCGCTCAAAGTAAATCTCTTCCCAATCGCGCAGGTGCGGGAGCACCTCCACCACTCCCCAGCCCCCGTCGCTCGCGGGCCGAAGCAGGTCCTCCGGGCTCGAAGCACCCTGTATCACGCGAGCGAGCTCATCCGGAAACGCCGCAAGGGCGGAGAGAATCTCATCACGCGTGCGGATGGCGTTGGTCACCGGCACTCCCATAGCGGGCTGTAACGGCCTCAAAGCGCTCCTATCGGCCGCTCGATTTCCGCGGCTCTCACTCCTGCCGCAGGCTGAATCGGGGCGCCGCGGCCGCGTTCCCCCTCAAGTAGGATACAGGAAATCACAGCGTACGGCCGGTTGGCAGCGGAGCGTGCCGCTTGCCCTCCTCTATCAATCGCACCGGTACTTCCAAGGGAGCGATCGCCCCGGCCTGCCGGTGAACTCGCCAAGCTCGCAATTCCGGCTTCCCCGCGGCAAACGAGACGATCATCAGCAACGCGCGGGGGTAATACGCCTCGCGAAGATCGGTACGAGACGGCGTCGCTGGCGAGGTTGGATGACTGTGGATGATCGCGCCAAGCCACCAGCCGCTTCCCTCGATATCGCGCAAGGCTGCCATAACCTCTATCGGGTTCATCGTGAAGCGCGTCGGGCTCGCGAGGATGTTCGTGCCTGGATAGAACCGCGTCGCCACGCCGATCCCGTCTGATGGCGGCTCGATTGCCAGCAAGCCGCACCCTTCGGCCGGCAGCGCGCCACGCAAGTGCTCAACGATGTCGGCCGATAGAGTCCGGGGCAGGATCAACGTCTCGATGGGACGGTCATCGCCCTGAAGCTGACTCACCGCTGCATCTGCCTGACCCGAACTCGGTGAGGTCACCATCGCAACGTCCATGCGGTCGAGCGCGAGGTCCTCGTAGGGCTAGAGTACAATGGCCGCCGGGATACCGGGGGAATTGCGAATCCCTGCCCTAATTCAGGGCAACGTCTCTACTGATTCTTGGTGGGAGCCCTACGTGCCGACATCACGTCTGACGCTGTTGCTTCTGGCGGCGCTGCTCTTCGCCAGTCTGTGTCCCGCGCCGGTCGTATACGCGGTAGCGCCGAGCGATGTCAGCGCGCCGGCTCCCGGTCCTGGCGACAACGATCCGACTCTTTACACACCCGTACTCGAGGCATATCGCGACGAAGCGTATGCCCGGTCGGCCGGCCACTTGTCCCGCTATCGGGTCGATGCGGTCTTCTCGCCCGCTGGCGATGAGGAGGCAACGATCACCGGCCGCCTTGATCTCAATTATGTCAATCAAACCGGTGAAGTGCAGCCGGCGATCTACTTTCGGCTCTATCCGAACGGCGAAGAGTATGCCGCGGGCAATCTCGAGCTAACCCACGTCATGGTCGCGGATGCACCGGTTAACTTCGAGCTCGATCTCGACCGCACGGTGGCTCGGGTTCCGCTGCCATCCCCCGTCCCGCCTGGCGGCACGGTGGATCTGCGCCTAGAGTTCACGACGACGATTCCAACCGACCCGCCACGTAGCTACGGGATGTTCAGCTTCGACCAGGCGACTGGGACCTACGCTCTCGCGCATTGGCTCCCCTTGCTCGCTGGCTACGACGAGGAGATGGGTTGGAACCTGGAACCGCTCAGCGTGCACGGCGATCCTGTTTTCACCAACACTGCCTTGTTCGACGTCACCCTGACCGTGCCGGAAGACTTGGTGGTCGTGACGACCGGCAATGAGGTCGCCACGCACCAATCTCTGCCGGGTCTGGTCCGCCGGCAGTACGTCTCTGGCCCGGTTCGCGACTTCGTGATCGTGATCGACGACGATTTTCAGTCGGACTCGCTCGAGGTCGGTGGGACGCGCGTCACGTCCTGGTTCAATCCCAACTCCGAAGACGGCGGTCTCAATGTCCTGCTCTGGGGCGTGCAATCCCTGGAACTGTTCAACCGCCTGTTCGGCGCCTATCCGTATTCCGAGCTCGACCTCGTGCAAGTTGATCTCGGAAACGGAGCCGCGGGAGTCGAGTTTCCGCAGCTCGTCTTCATCGGCGCTGACCACTACCACAATTCCGCGTTGACTCGACGCATTCCTGGCTACCTGGAAATGATCGTCGTCCACGAAGTCGCGCACCAGTGGTGGTACGGGATCGTGGGCAACAACAACTACCTGCACGCGTTCATCGACGAGGGGCTGACGAACTACGTCTCCGCGGTTTACTTCCAGTTCGTCTACGGCCAGCAAGACTACGAGCTGCAGGTGAATCTCAACTTCAAAGCACCGTACTTGGCGATGCTGTTCGCCGGAGGCGGCGATCAAATAGCCGACCAGCCGACGGACGACTTCCCGTCTCAGGGCGCCTATGGCACAACCATTTACGCTAAGTCAGCTCTCGGATTTCAAGCCATCCGGCAAGAGATCGGGGATGACGCGTTCTTCGGCGCATTGACAAATTACGCCGATCAGTTCGCATTCCGCTTTGAGATCGCTACGCCGGCAGATCTCCTTGCCGCGTTCGAGCAGAGCTCCGGCCAGGAGCTGGATGAGCTCTGGCGGCACTGGTTCGAGGCCGCGGAAGGATATCAGGATTTCGCCCCAGCCGATCGCGAGCAGCTGCAGCGCGAATTGGGGAGATGAGGTAGCTTGGCGTCTGCTTCAGGATCGAAGCTCGAGACGTACTCCCTGCCCGACCTGGCGACTCGGCCCGCCGGCTCCGCCCGCGGCTTGATCTCTCTCATTCTTCGCGCCCTGGCGATCGCCATGACGACTCGGCTCTTCCTGGCTGGCGTCGTCTGGCTGTCGATGCGGATCTTCCCCCGCTTCGGACTCTATCCTGTCCAGCTCCCGGATAGCTTCTTTCCTGATGACCCTGTAATCGACGGCTGGGCTCGCTGGGACACCGCTCATTACGTTGCGATCGCGCAGCTCGGCTACGGTAGCGACAACCCAAGCCCCCATGGCGGTTTGGGATTCTTCCCCTTCTATCCACTCCTGATGCGCGGCGCGGTCGAGTTGGTCGGCGCGGCGCCCACGGAGCGGAACCTGGCGCTCGCAGGTCTCCTGATCGCCAACGTGGCGTTCCTCGCGGTCGTGGCCCTCATCACGTGGATCGGCACGGTGAAATTCGGTGAGCGCGTCGGGCTCGAAGCCGCAGTGCTCCTCTGCATCGCGCCGTTCAGCTTCTTCTTCAACGCCGCCTACACAGAATCGCTCTTTCTCGCCCTAGCGCTCGCTTCGCTCGCGGCAGCGGATCGCGGCCGCTGGTGGCTCGCCGGGATCGCCGCCGGGTTCGCCACCTTCACGCGGCTGATCGGTTTGGCGCTTCCTCCGGCGCTTCTCCTCCTCGCCTGGCGCCGTGGCGCGCGTTTTCGCGATTTGGCCGTCGCGACTCTGCTGTCGGTATCGGGGACGCTCGCTTACTTCGGTTACTGCGCTTGGCGATTCAACAATCCGCTGGCCTACTTCGACGCGCAGGCGACCTGGGGCGGCTGGGACGAGCACGTGCGGTTCTACGCGGAGCTTTTCTTCCTCCACCCGCGGCAGGCGCTCGGCGGCCGTCCGGAGGACCTGATCGTCGCCATTGGCTTGGCGCTCGCGATCGTCTACCTAGCCTTCTTGCCGCTCGTTTGGAAACGACTGGACTGGGGCCTGGCGACCTACACGACGCTCATCATCGTCGTCCAAGGCGCCATGGTCTGGGTCTCCCTCGGCCGCTACGTCCTGCCAGCGGCCGGAGTCTATTTGGCGGCCGCCCTTTGGTTCACCAGCAAGGGGTTCGCCCATCGATACGGCTGGGTTCGCGACGCGGTCCTCGTCAGCTCCACCCTCCTCCTCTCGTTCCTCGCTGTGCTGTACGCGCATGGTTTTTGGGTTGTCTAAGCAGCAGCCCACTTTCTCGATTGCCAATTCACACTCGGGCCATTCCTACTGACGGCATGACCGTGACGTGCTACTATCTCTATTAGAGTTCGGCGTAATAGCCGTTTGCGCCCGGTACCTGGTGCGAGGGTGACCCGCGGCAACCATTCCGGTGAGGGTCATCGGCGGGGTGAACAGAGCAGTACTCGTCCTCAACCAAAACTACGAACCGCTGAACGTCTGCAATGTGCGCCGCGCGATCGTTCTGGTCATCGACGGCAAGGCCGAGATTCTGGAAACGCACGACACAACCGTGAATACGGCGCGAGCGAAGTATCCCTCGCCGTCCGTCATCCGGTTGGTCTACCTCATCAAGCGGCCGCGGCCACGCGTCAAGCTCACCCGGCGCGAAATCTTCATCCGGGACAACTTCACCTGCCAGTATTGCGGGCGGCAGGTCAGCGATCTTACGCTCGACCACGTCATCCCGCGCTCGCGCGGCGGTCAGCACACCTGGGAAAACCTCGTCTCAGCGTGCAAGCCGTGCAATCATCGCAAAGGCGGAAAGACGCTGAGCGAAGCGAAGATGACGCTACGGCAACAACCGTACGAGCCAACCGCGGGTCTCTACTACACCATCCAGCGCCGCCTCGAATCGGGGATCAGCGCCGCCTGGGAAAAATTCCTCCCTGGCTATCGAGCGATCGCACAGGCGGAGACGGCACGCAGCGCGAGTCCGGTATGAGGGCGGAGTCACCGCAAGCAGCGGTGCGGCCGCCCGTTGACGCCCCGCTCCGGATGCGGGGCGTCGCTGTGTTCGCGGTCCCTGGCTGGCGAACGCACATGGCATCACTGATGAAGAGGAGGATTCCGTGCTCGATATTCGGCTGATACGCGAGAAGCCAGAAGAGGTCAAAGCGCAGATCGCCCGCCTAAACGCGACAGCGCCGATTGACGAAATCTTGACGACCGACGAGAAGCGTCGGGCGCTGCTGACCGAGGTCGAGAGCCTGAAAGCGCAGCGAAATGAGGGATCGAAGGCAGTCGGCCGCACGAAGGATCCCGAGGAGCGCCAGAAGCTGATCGAGCAAATGCGCCAGCTCGGCGACCAGATCGCGGCGCTCGATGACCAGGTGAGGGCGGTCGACGAAGAACTGCGTAACCTGTTGCTGCAGGTGCCGAACCTGCCGTTGCCGGACGTGCCTGAAGGACCGGACGACTCCGCGAACGTCGTCCGGCGGCAGGTCGGCGAGCCCCGCTCCTTCGCCTTCAAGCCCAAGCCGCACTGGGAGATCGGGGAGAAGCTCGGCATCATTGATTTCGAGCGCGGCGTGAAGATCTCCGGCTCGCGGTTCTACGTGCTGCGCGGCGACGGCGCTCGCCTCCAACGCGCGCTGATTACCTGGATGATCGATCTCCATGTCCAGAAGCACGGCTATCAGGAGGTCTATCCGCCGTATCTCGTCATGGAGGAGATGCTCGTCGGCACGGGACAACTGCCGAAATTCGCCGATGGGCTCTACCGCGATAAGTATGAGGACAAGTGGCTGATCCCGACGGCCGAGGTCCCGGTCACGAACCTCTATCGCGACGAAATCCTCGAGGAGGAGCTACTCCCGATCTATCACGTGGCGTACTCGGCCTGCTTCCGCCGCGAGCAGATCTCGGCGGGACGCGACGTGCGCGGGATCAAGCGCGGGTACCAGTTCGACAAGGTCGAGATGGTCAAGTTTGTCCACCCGGATCGCTCGATCGAGGAGCATGAGCGCCTGATCGGCGAAGCCGAGGACGTGCTGAAGGCACTCGACCTTCCCTACCGCGTCGTCCAGATGTGCACCGGCGATCTCTCGTTCACCGCTGCCAGCAAGTTCGACCTGGAAGTCTGGGCACCGGGCTCTGATGAGTGGCTTGAGGTTTCCTCCTGCTCGAATTTCCTCGACTTCCAAGCGCGGCGCGCTAACATCCGCTTCCGCCCGGCCAGTGGCGGGCGGCCGCAATACGTTCACACGCTCAACGGCTCTGGCCTGGCGCTGCCACGCACGATGATCGCGATCATAGAGAACTACCAGCAAGAGGACGGCTCGTTCGTCGTGCCGGAGGTGCTCAGGCCGTATCTCGGCGGCCAGGAAGTTATCGGCCCACAGCCGCCGATTGGGCCAGCGCGACCGCCAGCCCAAGGAACAGCGTAGATTTCGATATTCGAGGGAAAAGCGAGGGGAAAATCCGCGGCGGCCGATCCCTTCCCCGGAGTCGTGGGAAGGCGAACCGGCCGCCGCGGTCACTTTCTCTAGCGGTGATGGCCCGGTCGCCGGCCCTCGCCCGGACGCCCGCCGCGCCCCGGATCCCGGCTCGGACCGCGCTCGTCGCGCCGCGGCCCTCGATCGGCCCCATCCCGGCGCGGACCGCGATCTTGGCGCGCCTCCGGCAGGAGACCCGTCAGCGCCGCCCGCCGCGAGAGGCTGACCTTCCCGTTCGGCGCCACATCCGTGACCATAACGGTGATCTCGTCGCCGACCTTGAACATGTCTTCCACGCGGTTCAAGCGAACGGTCGGATCTTCTGTCAGCTCCGAGATGTGGACCAGGCCATCGCGGCCCGGCACAAGCTCGACGAACGCGCCATACGGCATGATCGAGACGATCCGGCCGGTGTAGATCTCGCCCTTCTCGATCCGGATCTCCTGCGTCAGGCTCTGGATCCGCTTGATCGCCTGGTCCGACTTCTCCGGATCGCTCGCCAGGATCGAGACGGTGCCGTCGTCCTCGATGTCGATCTTCGTGTCGGTCTCTTCCTGAATGCCGCGGATCGTCTTGCCGCCCGGACCGATGAGCGCGCCGATCTTCTCTGGGTTGATCTTGATCCGGGTCACCCGCGGCGCGTAGCGGGAAAGCGCGGGGCGCGGAGCTGGAATCGTCTCCAGCATCTTGCTGAGAATGTAGAGGCGTCCCTCGCGCGCCTGAGCGAGCGCCTGGCGCATGATCTCCGGCGTGATGCCCTTGACCTTGATGTCCATCTGGATCGCGGTCACGCCTTCCGCCGTACCAGCGACCTTGAAGTCCATGTCGCCCAGCGCGTCCTCGATACCCTGGATATCTGACAGGACCGTGAAGCGGCCCGTCTCCGGATCGGTGATCAAGCCCATCGCGACGCCGGCGACCGGCGCCGAGATCGGCACACCCGCGTCCATCAAAGCTAGGGTGCTGCCGCAGACGCTGGCCATCGAGGTCGAGCCGTTCGAGCTAACGACCTCGGAGACGAGACGCATCGTGTACGGGAACGCATCCTCGCTCGGGATGACTGCCAGCAGCGCGCGCTCGGCCAGGGCGCCATGTCCGATGTCGCGGCGGCTCGGACCGCGCAGGCGCCGCACCTCACCAACGCTGAACGGCGGGAAGTTGTAGTGGTGGATGTAGCGCTTGCTCTCCTCCGGAGAGATCGAGTCCAGTCGCTGCTCTTCCGCTGTCGAGCCGAGGGTAACGACCGTCACCACTTGCGTCTGACCGCGGGTGAAGATCGCCGAGCCGTGAGTGCGCGGCAGGTAACCCACCTCGCACCAAATGGGCCGAATTTCGTCCGGCCGGCGGCCATCCGGGCGTGTCCCGTCGCGGAGAATCCCGCCGCGAACCTCCTCCTTCAGCAACGCCTCGAATGCGTCGAGGACGGCCTTCGGGCTGTAGCGCGGGGTGCCGTCATCCGTCAGCACGGTGAATTCTTCATACACGCGCTGGCGCAGCTCGTCGGTGCCTTCGAGCCGCATCACCTTGTCCGGGTTGTTGACCGCCTCGCGCAGGCTATCGCCGAGGAACGCCTTCATCTCCTCTAGGAGCGTGGTATCCCGCTGCGGCGGGGTAAACGGCCACTTCTCCTGGCCAGCCTGCGCGACCAGCTCGTGCTGGATCGCGGTGATACGCCGGATCTCCTCATGGGCGCGGACGATGCCCTCGAGCAGCGTCTCCTCCGGCACCTCCCGAGCCTCGCCCTCAACCATCATGATCGCGTCGTCCGTGCCGGCGACCACCATGTCGAGATCGCTGTTCTCCAACTCAGAGAGGGTCGGATTGATCACGATCTCGCCGTCGATTAGCCCCACGCGGACCGCGCCGACCGGACCCTCGAACGGGATCGGGGAGATCATGAGCGCCGCCGAAGCGCCGATGATCGAGAGGATGTCCGGGTCGTTCTCCTGGTCCGCCGAGAGCACCGTCGTGATGACTTGGACTTCGGACCGGTAACCCTTGGGGAAGAGCGGGCGAATCGGGCGGTCGGTCAAGCGCGCCGCCAAGATCGCTTGCTCGGTTGGTCGCCCCTCCCGCTTGATGAATCCGCCGGGGATCTTGCCCGCGGCGTACATCTTCTCTTCGTAATCGACGGTCAGCGGGAAGAAGTCCACATCATCGCGCGGCTCCCGCTCACCGACGACGGTTACGAGCACCATCGTGTCGCCGTAGCGGACGACGACCGCGCCGTGCGCTTGCTCAGCCAGCCGGCCAGTCTCCAAGAGGAGTGTCCGGCCCGCAATTTCTAGGCTTACGGATTTCACTCGCGGTGAAATGTCTACTGCCATCTCTGTCCTACCTCCTCAACCCGTGCGCCCCTTGCGCCGGGAAAATGGGCCAAAGGCCCGAGCGCGACCGGAACGCGATCCGGTCGCCTTTGGAGGGAGGCGGAATGAGGGACTGGAGCGTACCGGCGCTGCCACCCCGGCACGCTCCAATTCCTCACTCCAGCCTTCCCTCCACCACCTCACAACCTCGTGACTGAGCAGTGCCCGAGGCGAGCGTCCCCGTCATCCGATCGCACAGACCGTGCCGGTCCCCGGAGCCAGCGGTCAGCCAGGTAACGAAAAAACCCAGGGCGCTCTGCCCTGGGCCGTTTCGGCGCTGGGTGCGTTCGCGTGTCCGAGTCCGGGTTGTCGAGCGATCGGCCAAAGTACTCAGGGAACTACTCGCTTCGACTAGGGGACGGCTACTTGCGGAGCCCAAGCCGAGCAATCGTCTCGCGATACCGCTCCACATCCTGCTTGCTGAGATAGTTCAGCAGCCGGCGGCGCTGGCCAACCATCTTCAACAAGCCCCGACGCGAGTGATGATCGTGCTTGTGCTCGCGCAAATGATCCGTCAGCAAATTGATCCGCTCCGTCAGCAGGGCAATCTGGACCTCCGGCGACCCAGTGTCCGTGTCGTGCCGACGGTAGTCTCGAATGATTACTTCCTTATGCGCCTGTTCCAACGCCATGCCGGCGAAGCCTCCTCTGCGGACGTCCCCTTACTGATACGGGCCGCCACCTGCTCAAATCACGGTTTGTCAGTATAACACGGCACAAAGCCGACCTTCGAGTCTAACAGCTAATGCGCGAATCGCGAAATCTCGCCCTTCGTGGCGTCGCCCCAGTCCGCTCGCTACCATTCGAGCGAGTTACAGGAGGAGGCAAGCTTTGGCTGAGAGCATATTGGGCATCATCGGTGGCAGCGGTCTCTACGACCTACCCGAGCTCGAAGTGCTGGAACGGGTAGATGTTTCGACGCCGTACGGGCTACCGTCCGGGCGATTGACCATCGGCCGCTTGGGCGCGACGATGATCGTCTTTCTGCCCCGCCATGGCGAGGGGCACCGGCTCATGCCGACCGAGCTGCCCTACCGCGCCAACATCTATGCGCTCAAGCAGCTCGGCGTCACGCATCTGGTTACGGTCAGCGCCGTTGGCAGCCTGCAGGAATCGCTGCCGCCGCTCTCGATTGTCCTCCCCGATCAGATCATCGACCGCACGGTGTCCCGGCCGCGCACGTTTTTCGGTGAGGGCATCGTCGCGCACGTCGGGATCGCCGATCCGTTCTGCCCCTGCCTGAGCGATGCCGTCGCGGGAGTCGCCGCCGAGGCAGGCATCCCGATCGTCCGTGGCGGCACCTACATCTGCATCGAGGGGCCGCAATTCTCAACGCGCGCCGAATCCAACCTCTATCGCTCTTGGGGCGCGTCGGTAATCGGGATGACCGCGATGCCGGAGGCACGCCTGGCCAGGGAAGCGGAGCTTTGCTACACCACCATCGCGATGGTGACGGACTATGACGTCTGGCACGAATCGGAGGAGGCCGTCACGGTCGAGATGGTCATCGCCAACCTCCAGCGCAACACCGAGAAAGCGCGCGAACTGATCCGGCGCTTGGCCCAAGCCGGTCTGCCGGAGCGCGCCTGCGCTTGTAGCAGCGCCCTGAAGGACGCGATCGTGACCGCGCCAGAGGCCGTCACGCCAGAGATTCGCCGCAGACTCGGCGTCATCGGCGCCAAGTATCTGTGACCCTCATGTCGGCCACGAGACCGGCCCTGCCGCGATTCCGCTGGCGAGAGCTTCAGCTCGTCGTCCTCGCAACCGCCGCTGTCCTGGCCGGGTTGGTCTCACTGGCGACGGTCAACCGGGGCGCGCTCGTCACCGCGCTCTGGCAGGACATCCAGGCGAGCGCGCTGGTCGCCGGGCTCTTTCTCGCAGCCAGCCTCGGCTTCGCGATCGTCCGATATCGTGGCGATCAAACGATCTTGCCGCTGGTGGCAACGCTGGCGGGCATCGGGCTCGTCTTCATCGAGCGGCTCCAGCCCGATCTCGCCGCCCTCGATCCGGATTTGGCCGGCCTCGCGAGTCGCCATCGCATCTATCTCGCGGCCGGCATGGTCATCCTCTGGTTGGCCGCCGCCTTCGTGCCGCTCGATTGGCTCCAGCGGTTCAAGTACACCGCGCTGCTCGCGAGCCTTGCCTTGCTCGCGGTCACGTTCGTCTTCGGGACCGAGATCAACGGCGCGCGGCTCTGGCTTACCATCGGGCCACTTCAGATGCAGCCATCCGAAGTGGTCAAACTGACACTCGTGATTTTCTTGGCCGCCTACCTCGCGGAGAAGCGAGACCTCATCGGCGCATCCTGGCGCTTCGGTCCGCTCCGCCTGCCGCCGATCCCCTATCTCGCGCCGATGGTCGTGATGTGGGCGGCATCACTCCTCGTGCTCGTCATCCTGAACGACCTCGGGACCGCCCTGCTGTTCTTCGGAATTTTCCTGGCGATGCTCTACGCGGCGAGCGGCCGCCCGGTTTATGTCCTCACCGGTCTCGCCGCGTTCGCCGTCGCCTCTTGGCTCGCCTACGCGCTGTTCGATCGGATCGGCATTAGGGTCCAGAACTGGCTCGATCCGTGGTGGGATCCGCTCGACGCGGGCTACCAGCCAATGCAAGCCGAGTACGCGCTGGCGAGCGGCGGCATTCTCGGGACCGGACTCGGCCTAGGGCAGCCGTGGCGCATCCCAGAGGTCCAGACCGACTTCATCTTCGCCGCGATTGGCGAGGAGCTTGGCCTGCTCGGAACGTGCGCCGTCCTCGCGCTCTACCTCGCGCTCGTTGGACGAGGACTCATCATCGCCCTTCGCACGCGCGATGCGTTCCTTCGCCTCCTCGCGACCGGGCTCGCCGCCACGGTCGGGATTCAGGCAGCAATCATCGTCGGCGGCGTCATCCGGGTGATCCCGCTGACCGGCATCACCCTCCCGTTCATCTCGTACGGCGGCTCGTCGCTGCTGACCAATTGCCTCCTAGCCGGGCTGCTGCTCAACATCTCAGCGACAACGGAACGCGGCCAACCCGCGGGAAGGAGGAGATAGCGCTATGCGCCGCAACCCGGTGTTTGCCGTCCTCGGTGTGGCGCTCCTCGTCGGCGCTGGCTGGGGCGTGAGCCGCTACTTGAGCCACGGCCAGTGGTTGGCGGTGCTCGCCGTCGCCTGGCTTGCCGTCCTCTTCCTCGCCTGGCCTCGCCGTCAGAAACGAACCGGCCCGGCCAGCATCGAGTCGGTTGCCAAGCTTGGACTCGTCCTGACGTCGGTGTTCGCGATCCTCGCCTTGCAGCTCGCGCGCATCCAGGCGTGGGAGCAGGAGCGGATCGTCACCCGCATTGCCCGCGACGAGGAGACAGGCGAAGTCGCGGCCAATCCGCGACTCATCAACGAAGATTTGCGCATCGACCGGGGCCGCATCCTCGCTCGCGACGGATCGGTCATCGCGGAGACGGTGATAGACGACGGGCTTGCCCACCGTCGGTACCCGGATCCCGCCACGGCCTACGTCGCCGGCTACTTTTCGCCGCTCCTCTACGGGAAATTCGGCCTGGAAGCGACCTACGACGCCGAGCTACGCGGCGAGGCGGAGGTAAGCGCGTGGACGCGCTGGCAGGACATCCTGCTGCACCGGCCGCCTCGCGGTCTCGATCTCTGGCTTACGCTCGACTCGTCTCTCCAACGATACGCGCATGAGCTGCTGGGGGACCGGACCGGAGCCGTCGTGCTCATCGATGTCGAAACGGGCGCGATCGTCGCACTGGCGAGCAACCCTCACTTCGACCCCGAGGCGCTGGTGACGACCACGGCTGAGGAGCGCGATGCCGCCGCCGCGTATTGGCAGAGCTTGCTCGACGATTCCGACCGCCCGCTTCTTCTCCGCGCGACACAGGGGCTTTACACGCCCGGCTCGACCTTCAAGACCGTCGTCGCCGCGGCGGCGATAGACGCTGGCATCGCGACTCCGGACGAGGTTTACCGCGACGACGGTTTGTTGGACGTGGAGGGACACGTCATTATCGAGGCGAACCGGCCGGACGACACCATAGAGATGTGGTCGCTGCGAGACGCGCTCGCATTTTCGCTCAATGTCGTCTTCGCCCAAGTCGGACTCGAGCTCGGCGCGAATCTTCTGTGGCACTACGCGGAGCAGTTTGGCTTCGGGCAGGAGATTCCGTTCGATCTTCCCGTCGCGCGGGGACAGGTCGCGTCATCGAAAGAGTTCCTTGAATCGGCGCCAGCCATAGCGGACACCGGCTTCGGGCAGGGCCAGTTGCTCGCGACGCCGCTGCAAATGGCGATGGTCGCGGCCGCGATCGCGAACGACGGCGCGATGATGCGGCCCTATCTCGTGGAGCGCGTAGTCACACGAGACGGCGAGACGCGCAGCGAGACGAGGCCGAGAGTGTGGCGCCAGGTCGTGAGCGAAGAAACGGCGCGAGAGGTCCGCGACATGATGATCCACGCCGTGACGAACGGGTACGCGTACGGTGCGGCGATTGACGGGCTGGTCGTCGGCGGCAAGACTGGAACGGCGGAAACCGGCGACGGCGAGCCACATGCTTGGTTCATCGGCTTCGTTGGCGACCCGGAGCCGCGTTATGCTGTCGCGGTGGTCTTGGAGCACGGTGGCACGGGACTCTCGGGCCCGCTCGCCATCGCGCGAGAGATGCTCGCGGCGGCAATGGCGCAACGAGCATGACATCGCGAATCTCTGCGTACGTACAGGGAAATTTGATCGGCGAAACCTGGTCAAATTCCGAGAAGAGTGGTATCATTAGCGATGCGGAAGACGGCGGTCTCCCCGGTTGAGCGTGGGCGTCGGCTCCGGTTCGAGCGGTTGGTCGCTCGCGCGGTCCGCCGGTTGCCTCCTGACATTTTGGCCCTCCTCGACAACGTGGAGATTGTCGTCGAGGATGAGCCGACTCCGGAGCAGGCAGCGCAGGCCGAGCCCGGCACAGAATTGTTTGGCCTCTATGAGGGAACGCCGCTGACCGCGAGAGGTAGCGGCTACTCGATGGTCTTGCCCGATAAGATCACGATCTTCCGCAAGCCAATCGAGCGCGCGTGCGCCACGCCGGCAGAGATGATGCGCGAAGTGCAGATCACGGTCGTCCACGAGATCGCTCATCACTTCGGGATCGACGAGGAGCGGCTCGCGGAGCTCGGTTGGGACTGAGCGCGACCACGATCGCCAATGGCAAGCCCGGATCGGAGGAGCATGCAGCCGAGCGTCGCTACTAGGCAGGGCCCGTCCCCGTCCGTTCCCGGTGTGATCGATACGATCGCCGCCGGACTGACGATCGCGCTCGCACAGCCGCTCCTCATGACGGTCCCGGTTCTTCTGGATCTCTACTACTGGATTGGCTGGCGCCTGACGGTTCCCGGACTGACGGCGAAGATCCGGCAATGGCTCGACGCTTCCGGCTCGAGCGAAGCCGACTCGATCAATGACACCCTCAATCGTCTCGGCCAGTCGGATGCAACGGAGTTGATCTCGCTCTTCGTGCCGTCGTTGCTCGCCGCCGTGCCGCGGGAGGATGTCTATACGCTCGGCGACCGGCCGATCTTCGCCATCAACAATTGGGCGCTCGGGCTCCTTGCCATCGTGGCGTTGATCGTCCTAATGGCGGGCGCCTACATGCTGTACATGGTGATCCTGGCGGACGCGGCGCTGGAGAGGACGCGGTCAGTGCGAGCCACGGCGCGGGCGGTGGCGGTCGCGTGGCTCCGATTCCTCGGACTGCTGGCGCTCATCACGGCGCTCTTCACCCTTGTGCTGGGACCGCCGGCGTTCCTGTGGACGGTCATGAGCGTTCTCGGTATCGGCTTTGGGGCCATCTTGGTCCCGATGATGGTCGTCGCCGGGATCGTGATGACGGTCCTGCTGATCTTCACGCCGGAAGCGATCGCGGTCGCCGAGGTGGGTCCCCTGCGGGCGATATACCTCAGCTTCAACGTGGTGCGGCAGTACGTCTGGCAAACGTTGGCGCTGCTGCTCGCGTCGCTGATCATCACGTCGGGACTCGGCGAGCTGTGGGAGCGCCTGGCAAATACGCCGCCGGGACTGCTGACCGCCGTGATCGCCAATGCGTTCTTCGCGGGCGGCCTGACGGTCGCCGGCATGATCTTCTTCAATGACCGTCTGCGGGCGTGGCGACCGAGCGCGGCCGGTGGCCGGCAGGGTTCGCCAACGACGCAGTCGAAATCGGACCGGTAGCGACGAGAGGAGCTTTGCACCCTTGACTGTGACGACGCAAACGAATACGAAGCCGACATCCTACGACGCGAGCGCGATTCAGGTCCTCGAGGGCCTGGAGGCGGTCCGCCGGCGCCCCGGGATGTACATCGGCAGCACCGACCAGCGCGGGCTCCATCACCTCGTCCGCGAGATCGTCGACAACTCAGTTGACGAGGCGCTGGCCGGCTACTGCGACACGATCGTCGTGCGCATCGCCAAGGATGGCGTCGTGACCGTGACGGACAACGGCCGCGGCATCCCTGTTGATAAGCATCCGCGCATGAACAAGTCGGCTCTCGAGGTGATCATGACGGTCCTCCACGCCGGCGGTAAGTTCGGCGGAGGCGGCTACAAGGTCTCCGGCGGTCTGCACGGCGTAGGCGCGTCGGTCGTCAACGCGCTCTCCGAGTGGTGCCGCGTCGAGGTCCGTCGCGATGGCAAGCTCTACCGCCAGGAGTACAAGCGCGGCGTCCCGACGACCAAGGTCCGCGAGGTGGGCACGGTAGCCCCGAACGATCACGGGACGACAACCTCGTTTCTCGCTGACAGGGAGATCTTCACCGGCGGGCTCGACTACAACTTCGACATGCTCGCGCAGTGGTTCCGCGAGACGGCCTATTTGACCAAGGGCTTGCGCCTGACACTGATCGACGAGCGTTCCGACCGGGAGATGACCTTCTACTTTGAGGGCGGGATCGTCTCCTTCGTGCGGCATCTGAACCGCAACCGGCAGGTGCTCCACGATCGGCCGTTCTACGTCATGCGCGAGACGCCGGTCTGCCTGGTCGAGGTCGCGCTGCAGTACAACGACAGCTACGGTGAGTCGACGCACTCCTTCGCCAACAACATCAACACCGTCGACGGCGGCACGCATCTCTCCGGCTTCAAGTCGGCGTTGACGCGGACGATCAACGACTATGCCAAGCGCAACGGCTTCCTGAAGGGGGACGAGTCCCTCTCCGGTGAGGACGTGCGGGAAGGCCTGACGGCAATCGTCAGCGTCAAGCTCAGTGAGCCGCAGTTCGAGGGTCAGACGAAGGGCAAGCTCGGGAACGCGGAAGTCGCCGGCGCCGTGCAGACGGTCGTGAACGAGGCGCTTGGCGCATTCCTCGAGGAGAACCCGCAGGTCGCGCGCCGGATTATCGAGAAGTGCGTGACCGCGGCGCGTGCCCGCGAGGCCGCGCGGAAGGCTCGCGAGCTCGTGCAGCGCAAGGGCAGCCTCGATTCCTTCAACCTGCCGGGCAAGCTTGCCGACTGCACCGAGCGTGACCCGAGCCGCGCCGAGCTGTACATCGTCGAGGGTGATAGCGCTGGCGGCAGCGCCAAGCAGGGACGCGATCGCCGCTTCCAGGCCATTCTCCCGTTGCGCGGCAAGATCCTCAACGTCGAGAAGGCCCGGCTCGACAAGATCTTGCAGAACAACGAGATTCGGGCGCTCATCACCGCGCTGGGCACCGGCGTGGGCGAGCAGTTCGATAAGAGCAAGCTGCGCTATCACCGCGTCATCGTGATGACCGACGCGGACGTCGACGGCGCGCACATCCGGACGCTGCTGCTGACATTCTTCTACCGCCACCTCGAGCAGTTGATCCTCGACGGTCACCTCTTCATCGCCCAGCCGCCGCTCTACCGGATCAGGGCCGGGAAGGAAGAGGTCTGGGCGTACAACGAGGAGCAGCGCGAGGAAGCGCTCAAGCGGCTTGGCGAGAAGGCCGAGGTTCAGCGCTACAAAGGTCTCGGCGAGATGAATCCCGAGCAGCTGTGGGCGACGACGATGGACCCGGTTCGCCGCACGCTGATGCAGGTGACGATCGAGGATGGCGTGTCGGCGGACGAGACTTTCGACATGCTAATGGGCACTGCCGTGCCACCGCGCAAGAAGTTCATCCAGACGCACGCGCGCGAAGTCGTCAACCTGGACATCTAAGCGTCGATCAGACAAGAAACGGAACGTGCGGGGCGAGGCAACCCTCGCCCCCATTCATTCCAAGGAGCGGGCAGGAATGCGGATCGCGGTCGACGCGATGGGCGGGGACGCCGGCCCGGCCGTGGTCGTGCCTGGAGCCATCGAAGGCGCTCGCCGGTTCGGCGTCGCGCTGACGCTCGTCGGCGCCACGAGCGAGATCGATCGAGCGCTTGGGGGCGTCTCTCAGGAAGGCGTCGATCTGACCATCGTTGACGCGCCGGAGACGATCGGAATGGATGAGCATCCGTCGCTCGCCGTTCGTCGCCGGTCGCAATCCAGTATCCACTTGGCGCTCGAGCAGGTGAAATCCGGGAACGCGGCGGCGATGGTCTCCGCCGGCAACAGCGGCGCGGTCATGGCCGCCGCGCTCTTGATCCTCGGCCGCATCCCCGGCATCGAACGGCCCGCGATCGGCTCGGTAATCCCGTCGGCTACCGGCCGCTCGCTCCTCCTCGATCTCGGCGCTGTCACCGATCCCCGTCCGCAGCACCTCGTGCAGATCGCCCGGATGGGCGCGATCGCGGCGAGCGCGACGCTCGGCGTTGTTCAGCCCAGGGTCGCGCTCCTCTCGAACGGCTCGGAGCCCACCAAGGGAAATCGCCTGGTCCAGGAGGTCTTCCCCCTCCTCCAAGCCGAGCAGGATCTGAACTTCGTCGGCAACATCGAGGGGAATGACCTGTTCCACGGGAAGGCCGATGTGATCGTCACCGATGGCTTCACCGGCAACATCGCGCTCAAGACGGCGGAGGGCACCGTCTCGCTCATCACCGAGGCATTGCGCGCGGAAGTGACCCGCACGCTCCCGCGGAAGCTCGCCGCGCTCGTGCTGCGTCCGGCGTTTCGCTCCTTGCGTGCCCGGATGGATTACCGAGAGGTTGGAGGGGCGCCGCTCCTCGGCGTGAACGGAGTCGCGGTCATCGCGCACGGGCGATCTGATCAGCGGGCCATCGCAAACGCCATAGGGGTCGCCAAGCACGTAGTGGAGGCAGGGCTCGTTCAGGCGATCGCCGAAGATATGAAGAGACGCGCCGGCTAATGATACCGGCGCGCCAAGCCTTCTGTTGGGGTTGGGCAGAGAATATCGAGGATCTCTTGTCGCTACGCGCTGGAATCGCCGACGGCTCGCTTGAGGCTGGCCCCGGCCTTGAACGTCGGGCTCTTGCGCGGACCGATGGTGATCTCCTGGCGAGTCTGCGGATTGCGACCCACCCGAGCAGGCCGGTCCACGACGCGGAAGGAGCCGAAGCCGCTGATCGCGACTTCCTCGCCCTTCGCCAGCGTCTCCTCGATCGTCTGGAAGACCGCGTTGACGACGGGCGTGACCCGGCTCTCTGGCAATTGCGCCTGCTTCGCAACTTCGCGAATGAGATCCTGTTTGCGCATGTTCCTCCCCCTTGCCAAACTGCCCAGCACTCCAGGCCGGCCAGCCAGCGACGCCGCTTTCGTCCGGCTTGGCCAGTGAGTCTAACACTTTTGTCCGTAGAATGCGCAAATTGCCGCGGGAAACGTGTCTCAGACGCCTCCAAACAAGGGTCTCAGCCCCTTCCGACAGTGTGCGTAAAGGCTCCGAACGGCGTTCGCCACACCTTCGTTATGTCTCGAGCGGCACCGCATCCCAACTCTCGCCAAAGCCACAGAGCCAGTTCAGTGCGTGGAGCCGCGCGCCCGCAATGGCAGCGATTTCCTCGATTCGGTCGCGATCCAGCGCTGTCACGGCCACACCGTCCACCGAGAAATCCTCATTCTCAGGCTGGGAAATCAGACCTGCCTCCGCGGCTTCTCGGGTCACCTCGCGGATGAGGCCGGTCAATTCTGACCGTGCCTTGCCCTTCGCCTCGCGCCGATCTTGCTCGATGTTCGCCCGCCAGAGCCACAATTCGGCCCGTTCCCGCTCGCGAGCGATCTCTTCCTCACCTCGCAGTTCGATGGCGTCCTTGAACGGCGCAACCGCACCCCACGGAGCCGGAATCTGGTCCAATACGGGCGCGAGATTCGCCGGTGCCGTCGACGACGGTATCTCGGCAAGCCCGGCGGCCCAAGCCAGCGCAGCGAGTGCCTCGCCGGCCCAAAGCGCCGCCGCGACGCCGTCCGGGGAAAGCCGCCCGACTGGGGTTTCAATCAGGCGCAGCTCCTCCGCGGTCGCTTGACGAGTCAGGCTCTCCTGATCCAGCCATGCGCGTAGGTCGAATCGCTCCGCCTCTGGGTCTTCCTGGAGAAGCGACTGAGACGTTGGCATCTCCAGGAAGAGACGACGGTAAACCGTTGCCAGCACAACGATTCGCGCGCCTACCTCGTCCGGCGGTCGCAGTTGGATGTCAATCTCGTCCGGCTCTGTAGTCGCCACGAGACCACGCTACCGCTTCCGGCGGAGAAGCCAGAAGCCGAGAATTCCCGCGACGATCAGCCAGGCCTTCGGCTGGGCCATGTTGAGCGTCCAGCCGAGACCAATCCGGTGGGGGACGACCAAGCGCGGGTCATCCGGATCGGCGTAGATCACGCCGAGTTTCCAGGGATTGCTCTTCACCTCGTGGACGATCTCACTCATTCACTGCTCCTCCCTCTCAGAGCCACTGATGGCCACACCGCCGTCAATACGTGTAGAGTAGCGTCGTGAGTGCCTTTGGGGAATGGAAAGTATGGATATGACTGATCAATCGCCGATCTCCCGCCAAGTGACGATTGTCGAAGTCGGACCGCGCGACGGCTTGCAGAATGAGCCCGGCGTCGTCCCGACGGATGCGAAGATCGCCTTCATCGAGGCGCTTGCCGATGCCGGGCTCCCGGTGGTCGAGGCGACGAGCTTCGTCAGCCCGTCCGCCGTCCCGCAGCTTGCCGACGCCGGCGAGGTCATGAGCCGGCTGCGGAGGAAGCCGGACGTGCGGTATCCGGTGCTCGTCCCGAACGAGCGCGGTCTCGAGCGGGCATTGGCGGTTGGAGTCGATGCGATCGCGCTCTTCACCGCGGCGACGGACGCCTTCTGCCAGGCGAACATCCGCTGCACGATCGATGAGTCGTTCGCCCGGTTCGAGCCGGTCGTCGCCAAGGCGCGAAACGCGGGTCTCTGGATCCGCGGCTACGTTTCCGTCGCATTTCACTGCCCCTTCAGCGGGCCGGTCGAGCCTGAAGCCGCCATCGCGGTCGGCGAACGTCTCCTAACACTCGGCTGTGACGAGATCTGCCTCGCGGACACGATCGGCACGGCGCAGCCAGATGAGGTCGGCCAGCTGCTGTCCGTCGCGCGAGATCGCTTGCCATTTGAGCGGTTGGCCCTGCACTTCCACGACACCCACGGGCAGGCCATCGCCAATGCCGGCGTCGGCTATGACGCGGGAATCCGGATTTTCGACGGGGCTGCCGGTGGGCTGGGAGGCTGCCCGTTCGCTCCCGGCGCGCCGGGCAATGTCGCGACCGAGGCGCTAGTCGGCTATTTCGAGGAGCGGGGAGTCGCGACCGGCGTTGACCGGCAAGCAGTAATCGCGGCCGTGCAGGCGCTGCGCGCATCGCTTCCCGCCAGCGCTCCAGCGTGATGCCCGGGCAGTGCCGATGCGTCGCTCGCCCCCATACTCGCGGTATGCCGAGGTCTACGACAAGATCGGTCAGCGCGTCTTTGGAGAGCACATCGCCGAAGCGACCTTGGCCTGGCTGTCCGAGCGCGGCGTCCAACCTCGCCGCATCGCGGATTTGGCCTGCGGCACCGGCGCCGCGACGCTCGTCTTTGCCGCGATCGGCGCCACGGTTTATGGAGTTGACCGCTCGCCGGAGATGCTCGCAGTGGCGGCTAAGGTGATGACCGATGCCGGGTTGAGCGTCGAATGGCTCTGCCAGGATATTCGCGATCTCTGTCTGCCGGAACCGGTTGACCTCGCAACGTGCTTCTTCGATAGCGTCAACTACTTGACCGAAGACGGGGATCTGCCGCGCTTCTTCGCGCGCGTCCACCACGCTCTGGTCCCGGGCGGCTACTTCGTCTTCGATCTCAATACCCGCCGCCGGCTCGCCGATGCCTGGGGCGACGCCTGCATCATTGCCGCCGACCGCGAGGATCTCTTCGGAATTTACCGAAGTTGGTTTGATCCGGCGACCGATCTCTCCCCCCTCCAGCTCACCTTCTTCGTCCGCGACGACAGTCAGCCGTCTGAATCTTGCTGGGTGCGCTTCGACGAAGAGCACGTTGAGCGCGCCTACGCGCTGGCGGATGTCGCGGCTTGGTTAGCGGACGCCGGATTCGATGTGGTGGATGTCCGCGCGTTCAACGACGGTCCCGGCACGCTGGACGGCCCCGGATCCGAAGAGAGTGAGCGCGTCGTCTTCTTCGCTCGCAAGCCGGACGACGATCACTCGCAATCAGGAAGCGCATGGGCTTCTGGATCGTGATCTCGCTGGTGGTTCTCGCCAGCATCGCGGTCATCATCGCCGTTCTGGCGGAGGCGGATGAATCGCGGATGCCCCGCGGCCGAGCTACTGGCCCAATCCAGCTGATGATCCTCGGCACCTCGGCGTCGACCGGCACATCAGAGTCAGACCCGAGCTGGGTCGAGCGTCTATGTGACGCACTCGCAGAGCGAGTGCGGCCGTTCGATGCCACCGCGCCGGGCATGCGGCTGCCGGAGGGCAATGCCGTTAGTCCGCTCGCAGTCCTGCAAGACACTCCAGACATCGCAGTTATCTGGATCGGACCTGACGACTTCCTGGCGGGCCTCGATCTAGGTGGGTTCGAGCGCGGACTCGGCTCGCTCCTGACCTCGCTCGCTGAAGCTGGCGCTCGCATCGTGATCCTGGACCTTCCCGATCTCGTCCAGCTCGTCGACACGGCCGAGGAGGACCGTGCGAGCGTTCGCGCCGAGCTGCGGCGTTGGAACGCCACAATCTCGCGCCTGGCTGCTGCTCACCGCGCCACGCTCATCGCCGTCCATGACCAGCTTCAGGCTGGCGCGGACAAGCTGTACGGCGAGTCGCCGCAAGGCCTTATCCTGACGGCAGAGGGGCATGAGCTCCTCGCTGAGCTTGTCCGCCCGGCAGTCGAGCGGCTGTTGGCAGCGGACACCTCACCGACCTAGGAAGCTACGAGTCTTCAGGTGGCAAATGAGAGCGCCACATCGGCGCCAAGGCGAAAGGACGAACGGCTAACGTGGAAGAGAGAGCCCTGAACTTCCTGCGTCGTCTCCTCGATGCACCCGGACCCTCCGGGTTCGAGCGCGCCCCGGCACGCGTCTGGCGTGAGGAGGCGTTGACCTTCGCCGACGAGGTCTTTCATGACGTCCTCGGCAACTCCTACGCCCGGCTGCGCAACGAAGGGGCCCCTAAGGTGGTCATCGAGGGGCATATCGACGAGATCGGGCTGCAAATTACGCACATTGACGAGCAGGGATACTGTTGGTTCGACGCCATCGGCGGGTGGGACACCCAGGTGCTCGTCGGTCAGCGCGTCCGGATCGCGGGCAACGATGGTGACGTCATTGGAGTCATTGGCCGGAAGGCGAAGCACATCCTGAGCAAAGAGGAGCAGGACCGGGCACCGGACCTCCGCGATTTGTGGATCGATATCGGAGCGAAGGACCGGGAGGATGCGCTGCGCCGGGTGACGGTCGGGGATCCGGCGGTGATCGATGCCGGGTTTGTCCAGATCACCGACGATCTGTGCGTCTCACGCGGCATGGACAATCGCGTAGGCGCCTTCGTCGCGCTCGAAGCGGCGCGCTTGCTGGCGGAGGACCGGCCCGCTCTCGATATCTACGCCGTGGCCGCGACGCAGGAGGAAGTCTCCTTCGCTGGCGCCTACACGGCCACCTTCCGCCTCGCTCCGGCGGTCGCCATCGTCATTGACGTCACGCACGCCACGGACTACCCAGGCGCGGACAAGAAGCGAGACGGCGAGGTCAAGCTCGGCGGCGGCCCGGTGTTGACGCGAGGTGCGTCGCTCAATCCGGTCGTGTTCGAGGGGCTGCGCGAGGCAGCCCGCCGACTGGGGCTGGATTGCCCGATCCAGGGAGCGGCGCGCTCGAGCGGCACGGACGCAGACGCGATGATTCGCACCGGCGCGGGCACTGCAACCGGTCTCGTTTCGATCCCGAACCGCTACATGCACTCCCCGAACGAAGTCGTCAGCCTCAGCGATCTCGAGAACGCCGCGCGGCTTATCGCGGAATTCGTGCGCACCATCACGCCGGAGTCGGACTTTCGACCGTAGCACTTAGCAGCGCACGCGCCCTCGGGGGTGACAGGTCAGGACGCGGTATCAATCACGGGAGGTTACGCCACGCGCGTAGGCTCGGCAGCTGGGCGAGAGGATGACACCGGCCGGCTGCCGGCCGCGGGCTCGAGGGGCTGGCATTTCGGGCAGAAATAGGTTCCACGGCCGCCGACCTGGATCTTGGCGATAGGAGTCCCGCACGTTGGGCATGGCTCGCCCTTCCGCGCGTGGACTGCCGGAAAGCCATCGATCGGATACGCCTTGCCGTGACGGATCTTCGCTCCGCCCTGCTCGATGCCGCGCTCCAGCGCCCAAACGATGGCTTCACGTAGGCGCGGCACCGCTTCCTTCGGCACCGCTTTCGCCGGCGTCAGTGGGTGGATGCCCGCCCGGTGGAGCGCCTCGTCTACATAGATGTTGCCCAATCCGGCAATCACTGATTGGTCGAGAAGGACTTGCTTGATCGGGATCGAGCGCCGAGCAAGCCGGTCCGCGAGCGCCTCGACGCTGATCAATTCAGGCCCGATCGCCTCCGGCCCGAGGTCCAGGCTCTCCAGCACCGCCTCAACGTCTTCGGTGGGCAGAAGCCGAATCCAGCCGAACTGTCTCACGTCGCTGAGATAGAGAATCGTGCCGTCGGTGAATCGGAACTCGACGTGCGTGGAGCGATGCGGATACGGCCCGTCCGGGTCTGGGACTGGGTGACCGGCGGTGTGGCGTGTGCCGTCCGGGAGATGAACCGACAGCTGACCGGCGAGCTTGAAGTGGATCATCAAGCTCCAGCCGCCGGTGAAGTCAATCGTCAACACCTTGGCGCGGCGCCGAGCGCCGATGACACGCTGGCCGACGAGCGGGTCGAGGGTGGGATTCGGCGAATACCGAAGGAGCTTCGGCAAGCGCACCTCGACGGACGCGACCTCGCGCCCGACCAGCACGCGCTCGACGATTCGCCGCGCGGTTTCAACCTCAGGGAGCTCTGGCACGCCGCTACACTCCGCCCCTTGAACACGTTTAGCGGCACACGTGGCTCACGGTATACTGGCCCATTGCCGGTAGGGCACGAGGCCAGATCCGCGATCAATCATGGTGCAGTTCGGCGCCGCCGTGGAGGCGCATCCAGCGCGCCGCCGATCGCCCGACGCGGATTCCCTCTTCCTCGTCGCGGCAGGCACGGATGACTCGCGCCATCACGTCCCATGCGGCGTGCGTCGCCTGTGTGTGACGGGCGTGGTAGAGCACCTGACGCGGGCCGCGCAGGCGACTCGTCGCCGTCAAGCAGACGCACCAACCGTCACCGTCTCGCGTCAGCTTGACCTCGTTCCGGCCCTGACGCCAGACGAATGCTTCGGGTTCTACTCGATCGGGATCTGTCACCGACCGCCCTCCTTCGAATCGAACCCGACGAGCAACGCCCTCTGGGCGCCATCCACCTACAACGATCCGGTTCACGCTCCCTCCCCCGGTAGCGCCGTGCCGGAGTCTTCGGCGACGCAAGGGTCACCCCTCCCCCACGGGCATGATTCACGAAGATTCGCTTGCCGGTGATCGCAGCCGATCGCATGGGCGGCGGCCGGAACGCAAGGCGGGGAAAGCACCATGCGGAGCAGCCAAAGTTTACCGCATTGGATGCGGCCGTCTAGACGATCAAGTGTTCGCACTCACCGCCGCATATTTCTCCGCTTCGGCGATTCGCTCCATGATCGGCGGATGCGTTGCCGCAAAGAGGCGAACAAATGCCGGTGGGTGCGGATCTGCCAGACTCAATCCCGCCAGGCGTCGAAGCGCGCTCGCGTAGGCATTCCCTTTGCCGGTCAACTCCAGCGCAAGACGATCCGCGCGCCGCTCGATCGCCCGGCTCGCCGCCGCTCCGATAGGAGCCAGCAACCAGCCGACACCCGAGGACACAAGCGCGACGACCGGCACCGCCGCCACATCCCCTATCGAGTCGACGCCGGTGTATGGGCTCGTCCGGCGGATCGCCTCCGGCGCGAGCCGGTTGACCAGATAGGCCGCACCGTAGCCGAGGACCGAGCCGAGCGCGATCAGGCGCCACAGGTCGCCGCGTATTTGGTGAGCCGCCTCGTGGGCAACCACCCCCTCGACCTCGTCGGGCGGAAAGCGATCGAGAAGCGTGTCTCCGAGGACGATGCGCTTCGACTTCCCAAGTCCGGTGAAGAAGGCGTTCGGCTTTTCCGTCTGCCGGCTCATGTCCATGCGATAGACGGCTGCGATCTCCAACCCCGCCCGCTCGGCCAGCCGCTCAATCCGGGCCAGGATCTCAGGATCGTCTAACCTCTCGAACTTGTTGAAGAGTGGGAGGATCAGGACTGGCGCGAGCCGGCTGAACACGATGGTGATCGGCACGGTGACCGAGGCTAGGATCAGCCACCAGTCACTAGGGCGCCTCCGCACGACCGCCATGGCGCCGGTGCCGAGCGGCACGCCAATGGCAAGGTTCAAGGCGAGCGCCTTGAGCCGATCCGCGAGCCATGATCCAGCCGACTGCTTGGTCAGCCCGAAGGCCCGCTCGATGCCGAGATCCCGCACGGCGTCCAGCGGCAAAGAGGCGAGCGACGAGAGAGCCGCAGTGCTAGCGAGGTAACCGGGCGTAACGAGCCGCTCATCGGGAAGGCGCCGCTCTAGCGCCCGCCGCAGGCGGAGCGACCGCTTGGAGAGCGCGAACCACGACAGCCCGGCCAGGCTCAGCGCCGTTTCCCCGAGCGCCCAGTACCGTCTCACGCGGTGGTACTGCTTCGCCCGCGCGATGTCCCAATCCGGCCGCGGGTGAGCTTTCGTCGATGCCTGCCCATTGCTGCTCATCGCGCACGCTCCTGCTTGATCGCGACGGCTGTCATGTCCCGGCCGTGGCAATGGTGCCGCCGCGCTCGGTCATTCGACGAGGACGCGCTGTGGCATCACGCGGCGCAGGCCGCTCGGCAACCACCAGTTCCAGTGACCAAGCAAGCGCATTGTCGCCGGCACGAGCAACGCCCGCACAATTGTCGCGTCGAGGAATACCGCCACCGCGATCCCGAGTCCGAGCGCCTTGATGATGACGACGTCCGCTGAGACGAACGACGCGGTCACGACGACAACGATCGCCGCCGCGCTCGTGATGATGCGGCCGCTACGCTGCAATCCAGCCGCGACGCTCGCCGTGTTGTCGCCTGTGTGCTCCCACTCCTCTCGCACGCGACTCAGGAGGAACACCTCATAGTCCATGCTGAGCCCGAAGAGGACGCAGAACATGATGATCGGCAACGAGGCCTCGACGAATCCGAGAGGCGTGAAATTGAGCACGCGGCTGAAGTGTCCGTCCTGGAAGACGTAGACGAGAGCTCCGTACGAGGCCAGGATCGAGAGCGTGTTCATGACAATGGCCTTGAGCGGGAGCAGGATGGAGCGGAAAAGCAGCAGCAAGATTGCATAGGTGGCCACGACAATGATCGCCACCGCTTTGGGAAACTCGCCGTACATCTCCTGCACGGTGTCCACGATCTCGGCCGTTCCGCCCCCGACGAGCATCGTCAAGTCGCCGCCGAGCGTGTAGGAGCGCAGCGACCGCAATAGCTCTTTGTTTTCCTCATCGTTCGCGAACGAGCGAGTGTACGCCAGGATGACCGCCGTCTGCTCATTGGCAAGTTGGCCAGCTCGTCCTCCTGCAAGCTGACCGAGTCGCCAGCGCAGCTGCGTCAGCGCGATCGCCTGCTCTCGGGTGATCCCCTCGTCAAACGCGGCGATGCTTTGGACGCGCGAAACCCGCGGATCGCTCTTCAGCCACTCGGTCAGGTCGTACAGCGCTCCCACGTTCTCAGGCGAGAACATCGAGCTTTGGGAGCTCAATGCGACGACGATTGGCGACACCTCTCCCGGCCCGTATTTCTCTACCAGCACATCCAACGCTCTCCGCGAGGGCAGATCGCGGGGCAGGATCGTCGCATCGGGCGAGGAGATCGAGACGTGACGGAAGGGCAATCCGAGCGCGATGAGCACTGCCAGCGTCGGGATCAGGACGAGGAACGGATGGGCCATCACGCGGCGGGAGAGGGAGACCCAGAAGCCGCGATCGGGGCGCGCCTCCGTGGCCGGTCGGTGAAAGATCCGGCCCGTATCGATCCGAGTCCCGATGACGCCGAGGACGGCCGGCAGGAGCGTTAGCGCCGCCAGCACGGAAATGGCGACGACGACCACGCCCGCAATGCCGACCGACCGCAAGAACATGAAATCGAAGAGCGCGAGCGCGGCCAAGCCGATCAAGACGGTCAAGCCGGAGAAGAACACCGCGCGGCCAGCCAGGCCGGTGGCGCGTACCACCGCCTCCTGCACATCGCCCTGCCGGCGCGCAAGCTCCTCTCGGTAACGGCTGGTGACGAACAGGGAATAGTCGGTCGCCAGACCGAGTCCCAACATCGTCGCCAGGTTGAGCACGAAGATCGAAAGATCGAGGACGTGGGCAAGCACGTAGAGAGCCAGCAGAATCGCCGCAACGCCAAGCCCGCCGACCGCCAGCGGCACCATCGCGCCGACGATCGAGCCGAAGACGAGGACGAGGGTGACCAAGGCGAATGGGAACGCGATGATCTCGGCTCGCCGCAGGTCGCGCTGGCTGACCGTCTCAATGTCGGCGTAGAACGCCGGGCCTCCCGCCACCAGCATCGTGAGGTCGGGTGGCTGACGAAGCGCCGCGTTCACGGCCGGCATCTCCCGCTGCGCCTGCTCAGACGGCAGGTCTAGCCCCACCAGCGCGTAGGACGTGCGACCGTCTGACGCGATGAGCGATGGATCCTCCGTTGGGAGAACGACGCTCGTAACCCCCGGCAGGCTTTTCACGCCAGCGAGCGCGGCGCGAACCTGCGCCATGTATTGAGGATCGTTGACGGTCAGTGAATCCGATTGGAAGATGACGAGGACGGTCGATGGACTCAGGCCGAGCTCACGCACCAGCAACTCGCGCGCCCGCGCCGCCTCGCTGTTGGCCGAACCGAATCCTCCGACTTTCAGCGGCTCCTCGATGCGCGGCAAGAACGGCAGCGAGGCGATTAGGACCGCGAGCCAGATGACAATGACGCCCCACCGCCAGCGATATGCCTGCCGCCCGACCCAAACGAACACCGGTATCTCCAAGTTCCAAGGCCAAATGCCGCCGGGCGATGGCTCCGTGACCGCATCCTTCGCCCGCGCAAAGATACCGCGCCGCGCTACGCCCCAAGCATGCTGGCTGGATCAAACACGCTGCATGCGTTCCTCAGCGCGCTCTTCGATCTCGTACGGCAATGGGGCAATCACCCGAGGAGCTTAGACAAGTGACCGGTCAAGTGATGCCGGCCGCCCGGACGATCTCGAGCCCACGCTCCTCGAGCGCTCGGAGGAAAGGATTGATGCCGATAAGGTCGGCGGCAATGTGCCCAGCGACAACGACGTTGCCCGCCTCCCCGGATTCGCGCAAGCTCGCGGCGTCTTCCGGGGCGAGGTGGATGTAGACGACCGTTCCCACGCCATGCGCGAAGAGGGCGCGAGCGACCGCGGCGCCGCCGTTCGTCCCCGCTCCGTGGTAAACCACGACCCGCCCGGCCGGCGCGTCGAGACGCCCGACCGGAACCATCACCCGCGTCGGCGCCTCTTGGATCTCGGGGATCGTCTGCAACGCCGCCACGACGTCGCTCACCAGAGCCTCGCGGCCCAGGGTGGCCAAGTGGCGCTCGATTGCCTCGACCATTAGCCGTCGCCCTAGCTCGTCCAGGGGAAGGTGGATATTCAGGAACGGCAATTGAAGCAGCCGCGCGACCGAGGGAGCGTGGTCGTAGTTGCTCGCCTGGGCGCGCAGCATCGCCCGCGCGACAAGCGGCTGGATCGCCTGCCGCGCCACGTCCTCGGGTACGCCTACTTGCAACATGAGCTCGACGCCACGCCCCAGGACGCGCGGGAAATCGAGCATAGCGGAACCGCCCGACGGGTGATGCGCGACCACGCCATCGACGCCCAGCTGCTTTGCGAGGAGCAGCTCCGCCGGGCCAATGTCGATGCCGACCAGGATCCGGCGCAAGCCCGAGCCCGGCACGTAGATCGCGCTGTCCGCTGGCAAACGCTGCATGCCGGCCAAATCGAGCGCGATCTGCATCATCTCCTCGGTCGAGAGTCCTGCCGTCACGATCGCCCCCTGTTTGACTCCCTGTCGAGACCCTGCCTATTATCGCGGGGCTGGTCCGGCGTTCGCGAGAGTTCTCCGCGAACTCGGCCAGTGAGTGGAGGCATTTCAGTGCACACGCGGGACGAGATTCGGCTTACGACGCTGGCTGGATGCGCTGGTTGAGCGTCTAAGATGGGCCCCGCGGCCCTGGCGCAGGTGCTGCGCCCCTTGACGCTGACGAGCCATCCTGACCTCATCGTCGGACTCCAGACGAGCGACGACGCCGCAGTCTACCGACTGTCGGAGGATCTCGCCATCGTTCAAACGGTCGACTTCTTCCCGCCAATCGTGGACGACCCGTATACCTACGGCGCCATCGCCGCCGCCAACAGCATGAGCGATGTCTACGCGATGGGCGGCGAGGTGCTCATGGCGCTCAACGTCGCCGCCTTCCCGGATAACCTCCCGGCTTCCGTCCTCTCTGCGATCCTCGAAGGCGGGGCGGCGAAGGTCCGTGAAGCCGGCGGGATCATCGCCGGCGGGCACACCGTCACCGACGACGAGCCGAAGTACGGACTCTGCGTGACAGGCACGATCCATCCGAACGCGGTGCTAACAAAGGCAGGCGCCAAGCCGGGCGATCGCCTCTTCCTTACCAAGCCACTTGGAACGGGCCTCATCACGACCGCGAACAAGAATGGCGCCGCCTCGCCCGAGCATCTCGACGCCGCCGTCGCCTCAATGCTGCGTCTGAACAAGGGGGCCGCCGCGGCGGCTCGCGCCGCCAGCCCAACGGCTTGCACGGACATCACCGGATACGGGCTACTCGGTCACGCCTGGGAGGTCGCGGACCGGAGTGGGGTGGAGATCGTGATCCGCGCTCAGCAGGTGCCAGTCCTGGACGGAGCGCGAGCGTACTCGCTCGCTGGCCACGCCGCCGGTGGGCTTCGCCGGAATCGCGACTATTTTTCGTCCCAGGGTGTACAGGTAGACCCGGAGCTACCCGCCGATCTGGCAGACGTGCTATATGATCCGCAGACTTCCGGCGGGCTCTTGATCGCGGTACCGTCTGAGCGCGCCGACCGGCTGCGTGAAGCGTTCGACGCGGCCGGGGAATCGTTGTGGGAGATTGGCGAGGCGAGCGAGGGAACGGGCGTCCGCGTCATCCCCTGAGACAGAGACGGGAGCAAGCGTGGAACCAAACACCGTCGCGGTCATCCTCAATCCGGCCGCCGGCGCCGGCAAGACGCTGCGACTCCTTCCGAAAGTCACCTCCGCGCTCAAGTCCCTCGACCGACCGTATAAGCTCCACGTTACGACACGCGCTGGAGAGGCGCTCGACGTCGCTCAGGATTTCGCGCATGACGGCGCGTCGGTGATCATTGCCGTGGGTGGCGACGGCACGATCAACGAGGTCGCAAACGGCATCGTCGCTTCGGGACAACGGACGCCAATGGGAGTCGTCGCGGGCGGACATGGCAGCGATTTCGCCCGCGCGATCGGCGTACCGAAAGACGTGGTAGCGGCGATCCGTCGCGCCACGAGCGGCGTGACACGGCCGGTCGACCTAGGCCGCGTGACGTTCGAGGATGGCAAATCTCGCCTCTTCATCAACGCCGCGGGGCTCGGGTTCGACGCGGAGGTAGCTCGGCGAGCCTATCGGAGCCGGCTCCCCGGTGGAAAGCTGCCTTATCTCGCGGCAGTCGCCGGAGCGCTGGTGTACTACCGCAATGTCGACATCGTCGTCACCTGCGATAACGAGCGTCTTTCGGAGCGGGCAATGTTCGCGCTCGTGGCGAATTCCCGGTACTTGGCAGGCGGCCTGCAGCTCGCGCCAATGGCCGCGGTTGACGACGGACTGCTCGACCTCACGCTCGTTGGCGACATCAGCAAGCTCGATCTGATTGCGCAGGTGCCGAAGGTATTTCGAGGCACGCACACTGGCCATCCGAAGTATTGGCATCGCCGCATTCAATGCGCCCGCGTCGAAACCTCGGTCCCGGCCCACGTGCAACTCGATGGCGAGCTGGTCGGCACTTCACCGGTCACCTTCTCCGTCGAAGCGGGCGCGATCTCCATAGCGGGATGAGTCACCAACCAGCGGATGCGCCCCGCCTGCCCATGTCGCGCGCGGGCTGGACACGGCTTATGGATCGCCTCAGCATCCGCCCTCGCAAGTCACTCGGTCAGAATTTCCTCTTCGACCGGCGCGTCGTGGAGCGGATCGTCCAGGCCGCAGAAATCGCGCCGGGCGACCGTGTGGTCGAGGTCGGGCCCGGGCTCGGTATCTTGACCGAGGCGCTACTGCAAGCCGGCGCGGAGGTCTACGCGATCGAGCTCGACTCTCGGCTCGCGGCGCACCTGCGCGAGACGTTCGGCGACGATCCCAGGCTGCACCTCGTCGAAGGCAACGTCCTGGCCATTGACCCGGCAGAAGTCGTCCCCCCTGACCGCCCGTACGCCGTCGCCGCGAATCTGCCGTACTCCGTCGCGTCCGCCGTGTTGATGCACTTCTTGGAATCCTCCCGGCCGCCGCGGCGGTTGACGGTGATGGTCCAGCGCGAGGTGGCGGAGCGGATCGTCGCCCGACCGCCGGCGATGACGATCCTCGGCGTGGCGGCGCAGTTCTTCACGGTTCCGCGCATCGCGTTTCGAGTGCCGCCGAGCGTCTTCGTGCCACCGCCGAAGGTGGAATCGGCCGTCGTCGTCCTTGATGTCAAGGAAGAATTGCCATTGCCGCCGGAGGATCGGGCCCGCTTCTTCCGCGTCGTCAATGCCGGCTTTCGCCACAAGCGCAAGCAGCTCGTCAACTCCCTTGCCGACGAGCTTGGCGCCGCCAAAGACGAGATCGCGGCTTGGCTCGCCGAAGCCGGCATCGCTCCAACACGCCGTGCCGAGACGCTGACGGTTGAAGAATGGGTGGCGCTCGTTCGCGCCGCTCCGGATTGGGTCGCGGCAAGATGACACTGCGTGTGCTCGCCCCGGCCAAGATCAATCTCGGCCTCGAGGTCATCGGCCGCCGTCCCGATGGTTACCACGAGATCGCAACGGTGATGGTCGCGGTCAGCTTGTTCGATCGCCTGACGCTGTCCCTGACGCCAGAACTGACGCTTGCCGTCGATTCTTCGCGCGGCCTCGCCAAGCGCTCGTCGCTCGAGGAAATTGGGGCCGAGCGCAATTTGGCGATGAAGGCAGCGATGCAACTGCAGGAGCGCGCACAAGTCGCGCAGGGAGCGGAAATCCGGCTGACGAAGCGCATCCCAATGGCCGCCGGCCTGGGTGGCGCGAGCAGCGACGCCGCGGCTGTGCTCGTCGCCCTTCGTGCACTGTGGGGTACCGACCTCAGTGAGGGTGAGATCGAAGCGCTGGCGGCCGCGCTCGGCAGTGACGTGCCGTTTTTCCTGTCCGGCGGCACAGCCCTTGCACGCGGACGAGGTGAGGTGCTGACGCGACTGCCGCGGGCACGCCTCGGCTGGTTCGTGATCGCCGTCCCAAATCGCACTATTGAGCGGAAAACCGCGAGGCTCTACGGCATGCTGGGTCCGGAGGATTATACGAGTGGCGAAGACGCGAGCCGGGTGGCCACGCTCATCGCCAATGGGAAGGCGCCACCGCCTGCTCTGCTGCGAAACGCCTTCGAGCGCCCGATTCTCGAGCTGATGCCAGAAGTCACGGCGCTCCGGGAGGCATTTCTGGCAGCGGGCGCGCCGTTCGTCGCGCTTTCCGGGGCAGGACCAGCACTCTACACGCGCGTCGACCGGCTCGCAGAGGCTGTCGCCATCACGTGGAACCTGCGACAGCGGCTCGGCGATTCAGGGACGGTGCACCTCTGCCGCCCGGTCGATTTATCGCCGCTCATCGCTTCGGACGGTGATTCAGGTTTGGCGCAACGAAGCGGTCCGTTTGCGCGTTGAGATAAGGGAAGCTACACAGCCACCCCGATCTGTTTGTTTGACGCCCGAATAATTACGCACCTAGAATCAGCCGCGGAGGCGCCCACCGCGTGAACCACACGACCGTGAACCGGCGCTACAAGATCGAGCGCAAGATTGGCGAAGGTGGGATGGCCGAGGTCTATCTCGGCTACGACGACCTGCTCCACCGGCCGATCGCGATCAAGCGTCTCCGCCCTCAATACGCCGCCGACCCCGTTTTCCGCACACGCTTCGAGCGCGAGGCCCAGGCGGCCGCCAGCTTCTCCCACCCCAACATCGTAGACATCTATGACGTCGGCGAAGACGGCGGCACGCCGTACATCGTCATGGAGTACATCGCCGGCCAAACGCTCAAGGAGATCATCGAGCAAGAAGGGCCGTTCGATCCGGACGATGTCGCGATCTTGGTCGAGCAGGTAGCGTCCGCGCTCGACTACGCCCACGAGCGCGGCTTCGTCCATCGGGACATCAAGCCGCACAACATCCTTGTCGATGCCGACGGCCTGGCCAAGGTCGTGGACTTCGGCATCGCGAAGGGGCTGAGCGACTCGACGCTCACCGAAGCCGGCTCCGGGCTCGGCACCGTCCACTACCTTTCCCCGGAGCAAGCCGGCGGGCTAATGGCGACCCCAGAGTCCGACATCTACTCGCTCGGCGTCGTCGCCTACGAGATGCTGACCGGCCGCCTGCCGTTCGAGGCAGACAGCGCGGTCGGCATCGCCATGAAGCATCTCCATGAGATGCCGCGCCACCCTTCGGACGTGAATCCCCAAGTGCCGCGTCGCGCCGGTGACGTGGTGATGCGGGCTCTCGCCAAGAACCCGACCGAGCGATTCCCAAGCGCTGGAGAGTTCGCCCGTGCGCTTGACCGGTGGCGTGAATACAATGGGGCAAACGGTTCAACGATGCGATACAACGCGGCGACGGTGCGCGTGCCGCGCCAAGCGCCTCGAACGGCAGTCAGATCGCAGCCACAGCCCATAGGTCAGACTCGTCCGGATCCCGTCGCCGCCTACCGGCCACAGGCCACGGTAGCAGCCACCGCCGCAGCGACACCGCAACCACGGACCCAGGCTGCCGCGACGGCATCCAAGGGTCTCGGCTGCGCTTCCTGGTTGGTCGGCATCATCGTGGTGGCGGGCTTGATCGGGCTCGTGTGGCTCGGCGCCAATCTCCCGAACAACCTGTTCGGCTTGGCTTCGAACAACGGCGAAGACCGGGAGCCAACTCAGGTCGCAAACGCGCCGGAAGTGACGGTCACCGCGACGAATCCCGCCCGTGCCAATCGCCCGACTCCGACGCCACCGATCGTGCCAGCGGGCGGCGGAAACACCGAGCTGATCGTGGTCCCGGACCTGATTGGAATGACAGAGGAGGAGGCGCTCGACGCGCTCGATCCGATCGGCCTTGTCCTCGACGCGAATGGCTCTATGCCGTCCGACACGATCGAAGCAGGCCGCATCGCCGAACAAGACCCGCAGCCCGGTGAGCAGGTCGAACCCGGAAGTGCAGTCCTCGTCCACCTCAGCTCCGGTCCCCCGACGGTCGACCTGGCGTCACTCGACCTAATCGGCGCGGACCCAGATGCCGCGGAAGAGGCGTTGATCTCACGCGGTCTCAAGGTGGCGAGGGGAGAGATCGGCTCCGCGGACGTTCCGGAAGGACGCGTCGCGGCGCTGGATCCCTCTGATTCGGCACGGCCAGGAGACACGGTCACCCTCCTCGTCAGCGTTGGCGACAAGGTGCAGATCCCGCGCGAGATTCAAGGTGGACCACTCGACGACGCGGTCGCGACCCTCGAAGGGCTCGGCCTGACGGTCGCCAACACGTTTCCGGTTTCGCGCGCTGTGATCGAAGGTGCCGGCGTCGATCTGGAAGCCGCGGGGATCGAGGATGGCGACGTCGTCGGCATCCAGGACAACGGCGCCGACTTCGGGGCCTGGGTGCCGCCAGGAACGTCGGTCTCCCTCGTATACTTCGACGCTTCGCAGGAGGACTGACCAGTGCCGGCGATCTCCGCGCGCCTCACGAGGCGTGAGGTCGCCGTTGGCGGGCTTACCTTCGCCGGCGTGTTCGCCCTCGTCACGGGGGCCGGAGCGTGGAATACGCGAGCCGTGAGCGACCCGGCCGTCACCGTGCTCGGCGCCGGCGATCGTCTATCAGTGCTGGTGACGGATGGGCCCGCCCGACTCCTCATCGCGGCCGGCTCAGACACGAGCGCGTTCGGCAACGCCTGGGCACAGGCGCTGCCGCCGCTAATCCGCCGCGTGGACGTGCTGTTCTACTCAACGGACGACCGGGACGCGGCCGTGACGAGCAAGGCGCTGCGCGACACTCGCCCGCGATACTCCTTTCCACTCGCCCACCCGGACTCCGATCGAGAGCAGTCGGTGGCGCGTTGGGAACGGGCGGTCAGTCTTTCCGAAAAGACCGTCGTTTCTCTCACGGTGTCGAACGTTGCGTCCGGCCAAAGCGAGCCTCAGCCGCCGATGTGGGCGGCGACGATCGCGCATCAACAGACGCGGGTCGTCTTCCTTTCGGAACCGAGCGCAGCCAGCCTAGCGTCCAAGGAGCCGATTTCGGCGCTCGTCGTCTCCCGTGGCGCTCCTGACAAGATTGCCGTATCCGCGGCCGTCATCCGTCCCCGCGCCGTCGTTGCCAATGCGGAGTCCGCCAATGGACGCGACCTTCGCCAGCATCTAACGAAAGTAGTCGAAGAAGGAATCTGGACGCTCGGCGTTCATCCGGGAGAGATCGCCCGGCTGGAGTTTGTCGCCGGAGGGCTGCGCCTCCCAACTTCGGCGATCCAGATTCGCGCGAGCGCCACGCCGAAAGCCGACGCGGCGTCGTAGGCGAATTACGACTCGTATCCGCGGGGTTGACCTCGTTTACCGGCGCGGCTAGGTCGCGGAGGCTCCGCAAATTGGGCAGAACCGGTCGGTAGCGGAGAGCTCGGCATTGCAAATGCGACATTGCCGAGGCGCGCCGGTCGGATTCTCGTTACCAGGAGCAGCTCGGCTTTCCGATTCAGCCGCGGGCGATCCCCAAGTGGCAGGTGGCTCTGCCTTCTGTTCCGTGACCTTCTTCCTTGCAATGCCCTGGCTCTGCGGCCGGGTCGGCCACGGGCCATGCTCGAGCCATTCTCCCCGGCCCACTTGCCCGCGCGAGTCGCGGCGCGCCGCATCCCAGCCACGCTGGAAGGGCACGACACGGCCGCCATTCATCGCAATGCCCGAGTCGACCGGCCCGATCGGAATCGTCTCACGGACGTTCGGCGCATCGGCGGCGTATCTGCCAGTCGTCGAGGAGAATTCACGTCCGACCGGCTCCACCTTTCCTTCGTCCGATTGCCTCGGCAGCCGCACCGGTCGCGGCAGCGGTCCTTGATCACTACCATCAGGCATTGTCGCCAACTGTCCTGAGGGATGCGGGTACACTGCTGTCGAACGCGACCGGATCAGGAAGCTAATCAGGATGAGAGCACCAAAGAAAACCGCGGCGCCAACGAGGAGCCATCCCGACTGGCGGAGGAGGAACCACGAGACGCGGCTGTCATCCAGCACTTGATCCGCGCTCTCCGCCGGGAAATGGCGCTCGATCGCCCGAAGGCCGAAGCGCAAGACGAGTGCGCCGTTGAATCCCGCGAGCAACACCCCGACAACGCGCGAAGGGAGTGGCGGCTCTGGCAGGTCGAGGACAGCACCGCTGCCATACCCCAGGATGAGCGTTGACAGCAACAGTGCCGTGCCGGCGACCAGCAGCTGTGCGACGCCCAGCCGCACGTCGACCATATCGGCCAGGTCGCCGCCCCAAGGACGCGCCCAGGCGTCCGCGATCGCCCCACCGGCGAAGATCCCCGCCGTCACCAGTCCTTCCCGCGCGGCGCCGCGCCAGAAGCCAATGACAGCAAAGAGCGCAATGATGAGCAGAAGCAGGACATCGAGTAGGATCTGATCGCTCATCGCCACCTGCCGCTCAGCGGGCCAAGAGCCGAAGCGCGGAACGAGCAGGTTGCCGACCTGAAATCCGGCAACACTGCCCGAGTCGTCTGCCGCGCCGCGATTCTAGCACGCGAAAGCGGATCAACGATGACTTATGGTCAACTCGTGAGACGAACGGGAGAAGGTTCTTAGCAGGGGAATGCCCCGGATGTCACTGACAACAATGACACCCGGGGCATCGTTAGTGAATCGCCAAGCTCTTAGTGCTTGAGGACGACGACGTCTTTGTCAAACCAGACTGGCAGCCGCCCCGTCCACGGTCCCTGCTTGGTGCCCTGCAGCCACGGCTTCTGGACGTACATCTGGACCCAGTAGCCCAGCGGGATGCAGACCGCGTTCTTTAGCACCAGCTCCTCGGCTTGCCGGTAGAGGTCGTTCCGCGTCTCGGCGTCCTGCTCAACGTCCGCCTGCTGGACCAGCTCATCGAACGTCTTGGAATCCGCTCCGGGATCGAAGTCTCCGCTCGGCTCCAGCTCCGGATTCCAGTTGAACCAGCCCTGCATGTACGGGGAGGTTGACGCGAAGACCTCGCTCAAGAGGTGCGGGGTCTCAGTCAGGTTCCACCACCAAATGATGTCGAACTGGCGCCCGCCGTTGTCGCGCTGCAGCGCCTGGATCTGCTCGCGAGTCCGCGAGGTATCGTGCTTGATCTCGATGCCGAGGTTCTCGCGAATCATCTCCAGGAGGAGCGCCCAGCGAGCCTTTTCGTCGTCTGGATCTTCGCTCGGCTCGTAGTAGACGATCTCCGGCAAGCCCTCGCCGTCCTTGTATCCCGCCTCTTCGAGCAACTGCTTTGCCTGATCCGGATCGTACTCGAGACCATTCGGCCGCTCGTACCCGGCGATGGTTTCGAGGATCGGTGGCGTGAACGAGGTGGCAGGAGTCCAGGTCCCCTCCCAGATCTCGTTTGCCCAGCGCTCGCGGTCGATTGCCATTGCCAGCGCCCGGCGGACGCGCACGTCGTTGAACGGCGGTTGCTTGAAGTCCATCGCGATCGCGCGGGTCGAGCCCTCGGGCGCAATCTTGTTCAGCTCCTGCGATAGCTGCGGATCGCGCTCCACCGAGGCCTTGAGCGAAAGCGGGACATCCGCCGAGACCACTTCGTCGTTCTTGTACAGATTGAGCGCATCGCTCGCGGCTGACGGCCCGGACATGATCCGCCACTCGATCTTCGCGATCGAGGGTGACGTGCCTCCGTAGTGGTTCGTGTTCGGCTCCATCACAATTGACGTCGCCGGTTCGAAGGAGGTGATGCGCCAGGGTCCGGTACCGGCATCGTGGAGGAAGAACTCGTCGTCGCCATACTCCTCGAGGACCGCCGGGTCGATCACGTTCCACACGAACGCGGCGAGATAGGAAAGGAAGTAGGAATACGGCCGCGACAGCTCAATCTCGACCGTCGAGTCATCCACCGCGCGGATGCCGATCTCTTCGCTCCGACCGGTGATGTAATTCCGGTAGCCGCGAACTAGCTGCATGAAGGGCGCCATCGGCGAGAGGCGGCTCGGATCAAGCGCTCGCTTCCACGAGGTGATGAAGTCCTCGGCCTTTACCTGGTTGCCACTCGCGTACTTGGCGTCCGGGCGAATCTTGAACTGGTAGGTGGTGCCGTCCTCGCTGACGGTGTAGCTCTCGGCCAGATCCAGCTGAACCTTCGCGTTTTCGTCGTAACGAACCAGACCACCCCACACGTTGGGGAAAAGCACCCAGAACGGCCCCCAGTTGACCGTACGGTGCGGGTCTAGAGTGACCGGCTGGCCATAAGGGTCGAGCGGAACGACGATCGTCGCATCGCGCTCGATCTCCTCCTCTTGGTACCGCGTGGCCGCCCGCGACGCCGGCGCTGGCGATGCAGAGGCGACTCCGAAGCGCGCTGTGGCGACCGCGCCGGCGGCGATCGCCGACCATCGCAGGAAGTCACGCCGGCTTGCGACCGGCGTCGTCCGGCGAAACGTCTCGATCAGCGCGTCCAGCTCCCGCTGCTCAGCGGCCGACGGTCGGATGTTTCGCGTATCGTCGGAATCGGGCATTGGACGCTCCTCCTCGTGCACTCCTCGCAGCCCGGCGATCCAGGGCGGTTTCCGCTCCAGACTCTTGTTGCCTTTCGCGCGGCAAGTTACTCGAACCGACCGGTACGCTACCATGCGATGCCATTCCTAAGCAAAGCGCCGGTCCCGCCGCCTCGTCGCCTCACCGCCTTAAACGGCTATCAGTACCGATCGGTTACCAGGCACGGCACGTCTCAGACGTCGTAGCCGTAGGTTCTGGTTCCCGCCTCCTCAAGGAACCGCGCGAGCAAATTGATGGCGCCCGCGATGTCGTCGATTGCGGCCATCTCGTTGACAGTATGGACGTAGCGCGTCGGAACCGAAATTGTAATCGCGGCAGAGCCCGCGCGCGCCTGTTGCATTGCGCCCGCGTCCGTGCCGCCGCGCGGCAAGATCTCCAGCTGGTATGGGATGTTGTTGCGCTCAGCAATATCGCGGAAATGCTGAATCAGCTTGTGATTCGACAGGACGGAGCCGTCCATGACCTTGATCGCAACGCCCTTACCCAGCTCAGACACGCGCTGATATGGCTTCCCATCGGGGATGTCCAGCGCAAGCGTCACATCCAAGGCGATGGAAATATCGGGGTCCACCGCGTACGCCGATGTTCGGGCTCCGCGCAGCCCGACCTCCTCTTGCGTGGTAGCGACCGCGACAATTTCGGCGTTCCCACCCTGCAATGCGCGAAGCGCTTCGATCATTACGAAGACGCTGACCCGGTCATCTAGAGCCTTGCTCATCACGCACCGCCCAACCTCCTCCAGCGGGCGGTCGAGCGTCACCATGTCGCCGATCTCGATCGCGCTCTTCACTTCGTCCGCGGGCAGACCGATGTCAACGAAGAGCTCCTCCATCTTGATTGCTTTGATCTCTGACGCAGCAAGGAGGTGAATCGGCTTCCCGGAGAACTGGAGAGCTCCGCGGAACACCCGGCCATCGCTGGCGTGAACGAGGACGCGCTGCGCGGCGAGCACTCGCGGATCGAATCCACCCACGGGGTGGATCCGGATGAAGCCATGATCGTCAACGTACGAGACCATAAAGCCGATCTCGTCCATATGGGCGGCAATCATCACGCGCGGCCCGCCCTTGCCGGCCTTGGTGGCGATGACGTTGCCCATGACATCGACGCGCACATCATCAACAAGGGGGCGAAGCTCCTCGATGACGACTGCGCGGACCTGATCTTCACGTCCGGGGATGCCCGGCGTCTCGCACAGACGCTTCAACAGCTCGACATTGACCGTGGCCAACGAGAATCCTCCTCCCTACCTACTCCTTCATTTCATCATACAAACACGAGTCGTGGGGAGCAGCATAGGTGATCTATTTGACGCGGAAAGCGCGGGGCGCTCAGACGAGGCACCCCGCGCTCGCTTCCGTCTGGCTCTGTGACCAGATCGCTATTCCTCGATCAGCAGGAGTCCGGACGCCTTGTAGGTGTCGCCGTCCTGATAGCCGACGAGGGCGAAGGCCGGAATTTTCTCGAGCTGCTCCGCGCCAATCTCCGGGGAGGCCTCGGCCTCCGGCGTCGAGTCGAAGTAGTCCTCGCACGCCTGGCCGTCGAAGTCCTGATCCAGCTCCCAGTTGGTCGCGGGATCCTCATCGAAGGCCGCCTGCGCCTCGTCCTGGCTCGCGAACTCCGCGCAGCGATCGCTGGCGTCCGCGGGTCCGCCCATACCGCTCAGCGCCGCGGAAGCGGGAGCCGAGAGCTCGCCCAGCTGCCGGATGTCGATGTACAGCGTGGAGAAGCGCTCAGAGGGCAGCTCAGCCATCACCGCCTGGTACGTCGGATTGTCTGCCAGGGAATCGGCGGACGGCGTGCTCAGGAGCGAATACGCGCCGTTCGTGCTGATGAAGAACTGGCCGTTGACAATGCCGAACTCGACGCTGAACTGGTCGCTGCCCTCAGATCCGAAGGTTCCGACCCAGATCGTGTCGTTGCCGACGGTCGTCGTCGTCAGCGTCCCGGAGCCTTGCAGCGCGCTCTGGACCAGGAATGAGATCGTCATGAGCGCGTTGTTGAGCGTCTGCGGATCGCCAACGTTGGATGTGAAGAGAACGCCGATGTTGTCCGACGCGACATCGCCGGACTCATCCGCGGTGATGCCCCACACGGCCAAGCCGTACTCGCCCTGCAGCTGGTCAATGAACTCAGTCTTGATGTTGAACCCGATCACCTGGGCGAACTGCTCGAACTGCTGGGCGGCGAACTCCTCCGCGGAGACACCCGGCTCGGGCGTGGCCACCTCACCGCTCAAGCCGCCGCTCGCCAGCTGGATGATCGCCAAGAACAGACCGTCAAGGACCCCTGAGGCGCCCAGGTTGTTTCCATCGACCAGGAACAGCGTATCGGATGGGACAATGCTCGGCAGCTGCGCTTCGAATGCCTGGTAGCTGGGAATTGACGCGCCAGGCGCGGGGATGGCAACGGATTCAATCCGCAGCCCTGGCGTGTCCGCCAAGACAGCGAATCCCGAATCCGTAACGAACTGATCCGGGCCGAGGGTAAGGGACCCCATGGTCGGATCCGATGCCGCCATAGCCTCCGCGATGGCGGCGCCGTTGATGTAGCCGAAGAGCAGGTACTCGCTGGGCAACTCGGCGGCGACTGCCTGATAGCCGGATGTGGCCGAAACCGCGCCGGTCGTGCCGTTCTGAACATCGATCAGCGCGTGCAAGCTTTCCGGCCGGTCCGACATGAAGACGAAATCTCCGGCCTGGGCGATCGCCATCCCGCTGTCATCCTCGACGGTCTCATCCGGCGGGATGTACGAGATCGTCACACCTTCATAGGTCTCCTCGGAGATCTGGATGCCGCGATCGTCGGCTTCGTCCTGGAGGAGCTCCTGCACCTTGGCCCATGCCGCCGCGTCATCGGACGCGTCCACGATGAGCGCGATTCCCGGCTCATCCGAAGCGACGCCCGTCTGCACCGGGAGATTGCCGACCAGCTCATCGAGAGCGCCGGCTTCCGGCAGCCCCAGATCGGTCACGACGATCCCAAGCTCACCTCCGAGGAACGGCTCGAGATCACTCAGCGTGTCACCGTCGCCACCGGCCTCTTCAGCCGCGGACTCAGCAATTTGGGAGATGAGTTCTTCCACCGAGGAAGCGAAGCCAGCGCGAACCAAGAGCTCTGCTGCCAGCTGATATTGCTGAGAGGACGTGTCCATGTTCAGCGCCATGAAGACCACGGACGTCTCCGGCGCCGCGGCCGCTGCTGTAGATGTCGCGCCTTGGGCTGCCACACGGGCGGGCCCGCTCACCAATGCAGCGCTCGCCATCATGACGATGAGCGCAAGGGACACGCCGGCACGGAACGTGTTGATAAGTCGTCTGCTCAGCAAATGCGTCCTCCCGGTTCCAAGTTCACGCCGTCTCATTCTCGACCTCTCACTACGCGGCAACGCCGCCTCAGCTAAACCCAAAGGCCGCCCGGCGTTCCCTCCGGTCCGGTCAGCGCCTCGCGATGCGCGCAACGCGCGACGCGTCCGGACGACCGGAGCCAACTGTAGGCTGCTGGCTCCCGAGCGTCAATAGCGACCAAGTTAGGGAGGCCGGGGGTACTCCCTGGCGACAAGCCCTATGCGAAACCAGTCCTGGATTACCGGCGAAAGATGAGGTTGAAGATGAGGGTGAGGAGAAGACTCAGGAGGATTGAGGAGACGATCGGGATGTAGATCGTGGTGTTGCCCCGGCGGAAGATAATGTCGCCGGGCAGCTTCCCAAGCCAACCAATCAACGGGATTCGATTACCGAACGCGAGGATGACTCCGACGAGCAGGATCAGTGCGCCAACGACGATGAAGAAGCGGCCGAGTGCGGAGAAGTCGCTCATATCCGTTCGGCCCCTCCGGGCCGTTAGCTTTGGATTCGATCGTCAATTCCCGTCGCAATCCCGAAAACGATCATGAAGAGCGCGGCGACGAGTCCAATAACGATCCCAAGAACAACGAGCATCAAGCCTGCTTTGATGATTCCTTCGATGAAGTCCATCGCACCATGCCTTTCGAAAGGCCTCTTCCTCTGAGCCGGATTATACCCCCCGCCAAGACGAGCGGGCCCCCGGCCCCTCCCGCCTATCCTGGGAGAGACCGAGGGCCATCCAAATTACGCCACCATCGGCGCCTGGCTCATGTGCGCGTGGAAGGTCAGCTTGCCACCGTCGGCATCGACCGTCACCGTCTCGCCATCGCGCAGCTCGCCGCGCAGGATCATCGTCGAGAGCGGATCGAGCACTTCCTTCTGGATCAGCCGCTTCAACGGCCGCGCTCCATAGACCGGGTCGTAGCCGCGGTTGGCCAGCCACTCCTTCGCGGCCGGCGTGACCATCAGCGTGATCTGCCGGTCGTCCAGTCGCCGCTGCACCCGCTGCAGCTGGATGTCGACGATCTGCGTCAGCTGCTGCCGCGTCAGCATCTTGAAGATGACGATCTCGTCCACCCGGTTCAGGAACTCCGGGCGGAAGCTGGCGCGCAGCGCATCCATCACGCGAGCGCGCATCTCGTCATCGCTGATGCCCGGCTGCGAGATGTAGGTCGAGCCGAGGTTGCTCGTCATGATGATGACCGTGTTGCGGAAGTCCACGACGCGGCCTTGCCCGTCCGTCAGGCGGCCATCATCGAGGATCTGCAGCAGGACGTTGAAGACGTCCGGGTGCGCCTTCTCGATCTCGTCGAAGAGGACGACGCTGTACGGCCGGCGCCGCACCGCCTCGGTCAGCTGACCGCCTTCCTCGTAGCCGACGTAGCCCGGCGGAGCACCGATCAGGCGGCTGACCGTGTGCTTCTCCATGTACTCCGACATGTCGAGCCGGACCATCGCCTGCTCATCGTCGAAGAGGAACTCCGCGAGCGCCCGGGCCAGCTCCGTCTTACCAACGCCGGTCGGGCCGAGGAAGATGAAGCTCCCAAGCGGTCGATTCGGGTCGGACAGACCGGCGCGCGCTCGGCGAATCGCGTTGGCAACCGCCTCAACCGCCTCGTCCTGACCGACGACGCGCTGGTGCAGCCGCTCCTCCATCTTGAGCAGCTTTTCGATCTCGCCTTCCATCAGTCGGCTGACCGGGATGCCCGTCCAGCGGCTGACCACCTCGGCGATATCCTCCGGGTCAACCTCTTCCTTGAGCAGCTTGCCACGCTCTTGCAGCTGAGCAAGCTTCCGCTCCTCTTCCTTGATCTGCCGCTCGAGCTCGACGAGCCGCCCATACTGGAGCTCGGCCGCCCGATTCAGGTCGTACTGCCGCTGCGCCTGCTCGATCTCGATCTTCGTCTGGTCGATCGCGTCGCGTAGCTCGGAGATCCGCTGGATCGCCTGGCGCTCCTGCTCCCACTTCGAGCGAAGCGCGTCGCGCTCCTCCTTCAGGTTCGCCAGCTCAGCCTCGATCGCCTGGAGCCGCTGCTTGGACGCGTCGTCCTTCTCTTTGCGCAGCGCCTCCCGTTCGATCTCCAACTGCATGATCCGCCGCTCGGCCTCGTCGAGCTCCGCCGGCATCGAGGTGATCTCCATCCGCAGCTTGGAGGCCGCCTCATCCACCAGGTCGATCGCCTTGTCCGGCAGGAAGCGGTCGGAGATGTAGCGATTGGACAGCACCGCCGCCGCGACCAAGGCCGAGTCGAGAATCTTCACCTTGTGGTGGACCTCGTACCGCTCGCGCAGACCGCGCAGGATCGAGATCGTATCCTCGACACTCGGCTCACCGACGTAGACCGGCTGGAACCGGCGTTCGAGCGCGGCGTCCTTCTCGATGTGCTTGCGGTACTCGTCCAGCGTCGTCGCGCCGATGCAGTGGAGCTCGCCGCGGGCAAGCATCGGCTTGAGCAGGTTGGCCGCGTCCATCGAGCCTTCGGCTCGGCCCGCGCCGACGACGGTGTGCAGCTCATCAATGAAAAGGACGATCTGCCCCTCCGCCTCCTGCACCTCGCGCAAGACGGCCTTCAGCCGCTCCTCGAATTCGCCGCGGTACTTCGCGCCGGCCACCAGCGCGCCCATGTCGAGCGCGACGATACGCTTGTCCTTCAGACCTTCCGGCACGTCGCCACGAACGATCCGCTGAGCCAAGCCCTCGACGATCGCCGTCTTCCCGACGCCCGGCTCACCGATCAGGACCGGGTTGTTCTTGGTGCGCCGAGAGAGAACCTGGATGACGCGGCGGATCTCCTCGTCCCGCCCGATGACCGGATCGAGCTTGCCCTTCCGCGCCAGCTCCGTCAGGTCGCGCCCGTACCGCTCCAGCGCCTGGTACTTCTCCTCTGGATTCGGATCGGTCACGCGCTGGGAGCCGCGAATCTCGCGCAGCACCGCCTTGACGCGCTCGGTCGTCAACCCGTGACGCTGAAGCAGACGCGCACCCGGCGAGTCGGCAACGCTGAGAATTCCGAGCAGCAAGTGCTCGGCGCTGATGTACTCATCGCCGAACGCGCGGGCCTCCTGGTCCGCCTGCTCGAGCATCTTGCGCGTGCCGCTCGAGATCGTCGGCTCGGCGCTGTACTGCAGGCGCGGCAGGCGGTCGATCTCAGCGTCGACCTCCCGCAGGATGGCATTCGGGTCGAGCCCCGCCTTGTGCAGCACCTGCGGCACCACCCCGTCCACCTGGTCAACCAGCGCGTAAAGAACCGCCTCCGGCTCGAGCTGCGCCAGTCGGCGCTCCTGGGTGATCCGCTGGGCGTTCAGAATCGCCTCTTGCGCCTTTTCCGTGAACCGTTGATTCGTTGCCATTGCTCATTAGCCTCCAACATGCGCCTTCAACCGTCCTGGCCTGTCTCGGGACGGGATAGGGACGGCGGCGCGTCGTTCGACATGAGTAGCGTCATTCAAGGATGGGGCGATTCCGGCGCTCGTCCCGATAATGCTCCCGCGACGCTTCCGTCGCCTCATACAATCCCAGCAGGCGCAAGATTTCTTCGAGCTGGCCCTGCACCTGACGAGCCATTTCCTCAGCGATCGTGTCGCGTGGCGCGCGGCTCGCCTGTTGCTGGAGCGACGCTACCTGGTCCCGGGCCTCGCAAATCCGACGTGTGAGATCGAGCGCTAGCTGGACGCCTGCCAAATTGAGCCCGAGCTTTTCGACCAGGTACTTGACCTGACGCAATCGCTCGATGTCCCGGTCGGAGTACAACCGCAAGTTGCCGGATGTCCGCGAAGGCGCAATCAGCCCCTCGCGCTCGTATTTCCGCAGCGTTTGCGGGTGCATCTCGACCAGGCGCGCCGCTACACTGATCACGAACAGCGGTTCATTGAAGCGTGCCGCCATACCCCACCTCGCTACTTTCGTCGCATCGGATTATAAAGGTTGATACGAACTGTGTCAATCATCATTACGAATGGCGGGAGTGCGAGCGGGGCGAGCGGACAGCACCGGGCAGAAGCCCGATCGTGAGGGCGCAAGATGCTGATCTATGCTCATCGTGGCGCATCCGCCATCGAACCCGAGAACACGCTGCGAGCGTTCCGCCGCGCGCTCGAGGCCGGCGTGGACGGCATTGAGCTCGACTTGCACGCAACGAGCGACCGCGTCCCGGTGGTGATCCATGATCGCGATGTGGCGCGCACGACGAACGGCCAAGGTCTCGTCAGTTCGATAACCTTTGAGGAGCTTTCCAAACTCGATGCCGGGCTTGGCGAGCGCGTCCCGACATTGGACGAGGTGTTGTCGCTCGTCGGGGATCGCATTCATCTCGACTTGGAGATCAAGCAGCGGGGGATCGAAGCGGAGGTTCTCGCGGTTCTCGATCGCCATCCAAAGGCGAGGTGGGCGATCTCATCCTTCGATTGGGACATCCTGCGCGCGATCCGGCAGCGATCCTCGCGCGCCGAGCTCTGGCTGTTGACGATGGCGATCACCGATGCCGTCTTCCGAGCCGCCCGCGAGCTCGGCGCTACCGCGGCCGCCCTCTACGCGCCGGCTTACACGCCCGAGGCGGCTCGGCAGCTCGCGAATGCCGGACTGCGAGCGGTGCTTTGGACGGTGAATGACCCGGCAGTCGCGGATGAGCTGCAGCGGAGAGGCGCCGACGCGCTCTGCACCGACGCGCCGGAGCAGGTGGCCGCCGCGCTCCGCCAATCGTCAGGTGCGACCGGCGGCCAACCAAGCTGATCCGTGTTGCGGACAGCAAGCGGCCCTCACCGCAGCCACGCCAGAGCCAACTGACTCGAGCCGTGGCGAGCGGGTGAGGGCCGCTCAAACTTGCTACTAGGAAAGACCAGCCGCGCGAGTCAGCGCACGCCGCGTCATGACGCGGACGAGATGGGCACGGTACTCCGGCGAGGCGTAGACATCGCCGTTGAGCTCACCGAGCCCCTCGGTCGCAACGTTGGCCGCCTGCGCGATCGCGTCCGCGGTCAGCTGCTGGCCGGTAAGCGCATTCTCCGCGGCGGTAGCGCGCTTGGCGTACTCCGGCGCACCGGTGACGCCAATCCGCACCGACTTGGCGGTGTTGCCATCAATCTCGATGACCGCCGCCACGCCGACGACCGCGTAGCCGGACGCGGGATGCGCGTGCTTCTCATACGCCATGCCGAGTTTCCGCCCACCGACCGCCGGCAGGTGGATCTCGGTGATGATCTCGTCCGGGTTCAGCGAGGTCGTCAACAGGCCGACGAAGAGATCGTCAACCGGGATGATCCGCTCGCCGCCCGTGCCGACTGCCTTGACCGAGGCGTTCAGCGCGAGCATCACCGCGGTGAAGTCGGCCGCGGGATCGCAGTGGGCCAGCGAGCCACCGAGGGTGCCCCGCGCGCGGACGTGCGGATCGCCGACGACGTTGGCCGTCTCCGCGATGATCGGGTACCCCTGGCGAAGCTCGCCGGAGTCGAGCAGATCCAAATAGGTGGTCAGCGCGCCGATCACGACCGAGCCATCGCCGCTGACCTGGATTCCGCGCAACCCCGGAATGCGCCCAATGTCGACAAGCGCAGCCGGCGCGGCAAGCCGCAGCTTCATCGCCGGGAGCAGCGAATGCCCGCCCGCGAGAACTTTCGCCTCCGGATTGTTTGCCAGGAGCTGCACCGCCTCTTGCACGCTCGACGGCCGGTGATACTCAAATGCACTTGGGAACACGGCTCCTCCTTTCTCTGAGCCCCTATCGTTTGCCAATCGTCTGTCGTCGCTCGCTCTTCTCTCGCCTGACCACGGAATGCCCGCCCGTGGCGTCTAGGAGCGAGCAGCCTGGTTGATCGCGTTCCAAATCCGCTCCGGTGTCAGCGGCATGTCGAGATGCGTGATACCGAGGTGCGAGACCGCGTCAATCACCGCGTTGGCAACTGCCGGCGTCGCGGCGATCGTCCCGGCCTCACCCGCGCCCTTCACGCCGAGCGGATTCGTCGGCGAGGGCGTCACGGTCCGGTCGAGCTCGTACGTCGGCACCATGTGCGCCTTCGGCGCGGCATAGCTCTCGAGCGTGCCCGTCACCAGCTGACCGTCGTCGTTGTAGACCGCTCCCTCGTAGAGCGCCTGCGCCAAACCTTGCGCGATGCCGCCGTGGATCTGCCCGTCCACGATGAGCGGATTGACGACGTTGCCGACATCGTCAACGGCGACGTACCGAAGGAGCTTGACCTCGCCAGTGTCGCGGTCGACTTCGACGACGCAAACATGCGTGCCGAACGGGAACGTGCAGTTCGGCGGATCGTAGTACGTCGTCTCGTCAAGGTACGGCTCCATGCCCGGCGGCAGATCGTAGGCGACGTGCGCCGCCAGCGCGATGTCAGCGAACGTCTTCGCCGAGTCCGGCGAGCCCTTGACGTAGAACTTGCCGTTCTCGAAAACGATGTCCTCCTCCGCCGCCTCGAGCAGATGCGCCGCCAGCTTCTTCGCCTTCTCCTTGATCTTCTGCAGGCTGCGATAAATGGCAACGCCTCCGACCGCGAGGGAGCGGCTGCCATACGTGCCGAAGCCGAACGGCGTGCCGAGCGTGTCGGAGTGCTGGATCTCGACGTCCTCGTACGGGATGCCGAGCTCATCGGCAACGAGCTGCGCGAAGGTCGTCTCATGTCCCTGACCGTGCGGCAGCGAGCCGGTGGTGACCACCACCTTGCCGGTCAGGTGGACGCGGACATTGGCGCTTTCCCAAAGTCCGGCGCCCCAGCCCTCGCCTGGCAGACCGATCCACTTCGACGGGGCAATGCCGCAGACCTCGACGTAGGAGGAGAGCCCGATGCCGAGCAGCTTGGAGTCGCCGCGCTCGCGCCGCGCCTTCTGCTCCTGCCGCAGCTGCTCATAGCCGACCAGCTCAAGCGCTCGGTTCAGCGCCTTCTCGTAGTCGCCGCTGTCGTACGGCAGCATGCCGACGCCAGTGTCGTACGGGAAGTCCTCCGGCTGAATAAAGTTGCGCCGGCGGACCTCGGCCGGATCAACACCCGTCGCCTGCGCGACGAGGTCGCAAACTCGCTCGATCACATAGGCTGCTTCCGGCCGGCCAGCGCCGCGATAGGCGTCAACCATCGCGGTGTTGGTGTAGGCAGCAATCACCTTGCAGTGGATTGCCGGGATCTTGTAGCAGCCGGCCAGCATGCGCCCGTAGAGCGTCGTCGGGATGCCGGCGGCGACCGTCGAGAAGTAGGCGCCGAGATTCGCGTAGGTCTTGACCTTCAGCGCGGTGATCTTGCCGTCGCGCGTTGCGCCGATCTCGATGTCGGTGATGTGATCGCGGCCGTGCGTCGTCGTGAGGTAATTCTCGGAGCGGTCCTCGAAGAACTTGACCGGGCGGCCGCCCAGCTTCTTGGACAGCGCCAGCACGAGCGGCATGTCGTAGTACAGGAAGATCTTCGAGCCAAAACCGCCGCCGATATCCGGCGAGATGACCCGGATCTTCTGCTCCGGCACACCGAGCACGAAGGCGCCGAGCAGCAGCCGGTGCACGTGCGGCGCCTGGGAGGTCGCCCACAGCGTGTACTCGTCGGTCGCCGGGTCGTATTTGCCAATCGAGCCGCGCGGCTCGATCGCGGTCGGGATCAGCCGCTGGTTGATCAAGTGAGACGAGACACGAACCTCGGATTGCTCCAGCGCCGCGTCAACCGTCGCCTCGTCCTTGCCGCAGGTCCACTCGAGGACGATGTTGTTCGGCGCCTCCTCGTGGAGCTGCGGCGCTCCCGGCTCAGTCGCCTTCTTCGCGTCGACCACCACCGGCAGCGGGTCGTACTCGACCACCACCGCATCGGCGGCATCCCGCGCCAAATAACGGTCCTCCGCGACGACGACCGCGACGGGATCACCAACCTGATGGACTTCGTTGACCGCCAGCACTCGCGGCGTGACGGCGTTGTTCTTGACGCCCGCTGCCTGCCACGCGGCCGGGAGCGGGTTGACGTCCATGAAGTCCTGGCCGGTGAATACGCCGAGCACGCCAGGCATCTTTTCCGCCGCGCTCGTGTCGATCCGGCGAATCCGGGCGTGCGCGTACGGCGAGCGCACCAAGACGGCGTGCGTCATTCCCGGGAGCTTGATATCGTCCAGGAAACTACCAGCGCCGGTGATCAGTCGAGGATCTTCCCGTCGCTTGATCGCCTTACCAAAGAGACGGTCCGGGGCTTCAACGGCTGTGACCATCACCTTCCTCCTTCCGGGGGGCAGCTTTGCCCCATCCCGGTCGCTGTGCCGATCACCCGCTGAGTCTGCGAGTCGCAGCTAGCCCCGCATCTTGTCCGCGGCGTACTGGATGGCGCGGACGATGTTCTGGTAGCCGGTGCAGCGGCAGAGATTGCCCTCCAGCGCGTGGCGGATCTCCTCTTCGGTGGGATTCGGATTCCGCTTCAGCAGGGCCGCGCCGGTCATGATCATGCCAGGCGTGCAGTAGCCGCACTGCAGCCCGTGCATCTCCCAGAACCCTTCCTGCACCGGGTGCAGCTGACCATCCTGGCCGAGGCCTTCGATCGTCGTGATCTCCGCGCCGTCGGCCTGAACAGCGAGGACGGTGCAGCTCTTGACGCTCTCGCCGTTCATGTGGACCACGCACGCGCCGCAGCTGCTTGTATCGCAGCCGACGTGCGTGCCGGTCAGGCCCAGAGTCTCGCGCAAGAAGTGGACGAGGAGCATGCGCGGCTCGACCTCGGCCGTGTATTGCTTGCCATTGACCGTCATCGAGACCGCGACTTTCGCCGGAGCCGTCGTCGTCTCTGCCATCCGTCACGTTCCTCCTTCCTCGACCGTTTCCTTGCCCGCCGGCGCGGCTACGCGACACGGCTGGCGACAGCCCAATTGCCCGGTGAGCCGGAGGTGAACCAGATTGTCCTCGGCCAGCGCTCCGAGGTTGTTCTACTGGTTTCCGAGCGGTGGAGGGTGGCTATGCCCATCCACTCACCACAAAACGCATCTCCGGCAACCGAAGCCCATCAAGCGGCAGGAGTATATCGCCGCTACCGGAAATTGTCTCCACGGTCGTGCGTCAAGTCAGGGATTCTCACCGGAGGGTAGTTGGGGATATGGACGAGGGACAGCGCGACGCCGGCTCGCCGCGCCGCGCATTTTGATGACGTGGCTTGGGAAAAGGGATGATCCGGCTCATTCTTGGCCTAGTTCGCCTCGTTCGCGCGCTGCACGCGATCAGGCATCTTGGCGCGTCCCGAGGGGGCGAGCGCTCGCCGGATCCATAGATCAGGCCGCATCGAGGAAGGCGCGATAGACCTCGAAGCATGGCGCGGCGCACGGCGCGGATCGCACCTCGCGGACTTGGCCGGTCTTCTCGTCGAATTCGAGGTCCGGCAATCCTGGCGCCGCGATCTGCTGCCCGTCAGGCAAGACGAACGTGGGACTGCCCGGCACCCGCAGCTCCTCCCACCCCCGGCGCGCCTCTCGGATCACGAGCTCCTTAGCGACCCCACGATCGAAATCCGATTCGAAGCGAGCGAGATCGAGGTCCGGAATGCTCGCGGCGATCTCGAGCAGGACGTGTCGCAGCGAAATGCAGCGACTCTCGGCGAAGAGCGCGACGCGGATCGCCCAGGCCAAGTCATCTGCCAGCTCAACACCTTGCCGCTCGGCGCATTTGACCGCCTCGAAAGCCGGCCAGATCGTGACTGGCCAAGCGGAGTCGGGCGCGCTCCAGCGCTTGTAGAGCAGACCTGGCTCATTCGCTGCCAGCGCGGCGATCTCCGCCTCAACGAGCGGCTTCGGCGTTGGCTCGCGGTTGACGTACTCCAGCGACAGCGACCGATGGATCACCACCACGCGTCCGGCATACTCACCGCGGAGCTGCCGCCACCGATAATGCGCGACATACGCGAATGGACACGCGAGATCGCCGTAAAGCTCGATCTGTTGGGGAGTCATCATCGTTCTGGCTCAGCTACTTCCCGTTACACGGTGAGGTACGAAGCGAACGGTATTCGCGCCGGCCGATCGCCGTTCAATCCGGCGTCACTCCGACCGCTGCGGAGTCCCCGGCAAGCTCAGGTCGCCGGACAAAACACTGTGGACTTTAGTGACGCCAAGCGTCGGCTGATTCGGGTCGGTTGAGACGCGCATCGTCGCGGTCACGGCATCGAATCGGAAATCGGTCTGCCCGTGCACGCGCTGCGCCGGGACGACGACCAAAACATCCTGACCCCGGAGGATCACCGGGAATCCGGGAGAGTCGAGATAGATCGGCAATCCCGGACTCGTCGGCGGCAGAGCGGACGCCACATCGCCCGAAACCGCGACCACCGAGAGTCCCCCTGGGGCACGGGAGTCTTCGCCGAGGAGCACCCAATGGCTGTGGTACAGAGCCCCATCATTGCCGTAATCGCCGTCACCGGTCTCGTCCCAAAGGGGCGTGTCGTCGAAATCGGGATGAGAGGTGACGGCCAGCGCAACGATCCCTTCGGCGCCGCGGAAGCCGACATCCGCCGGCGACATGGTCGTCGGGAACACATAACCGATGACCGTTGCGGCCTCCATCTCGCCGGTCGCCTCTGGCACGGTACCACCTGCCTCCCCGGCCACGGTCTGTTGGAAGATCAGCTGCTCCAGCTTTTCGTCGACAACGACCTGTGCGCCCGCAATATGGAGATCCGGGATGACGGATGGCGTCGCCTCCGGCGTCTGGCCGCGAGCCACTCCCGAGATGCCCACCACGCCGATAAGCGCGAGTCCGGTCCACCGCAACCAGCGCATCACGCGCAGCAACGATCCGTGCTCTTCAGCGGACGACCACCGTTCCTCCATCGCGCACCCTCCCAGGGTCCATTACCGCGCTGTTCCTGATCCGAGCATCCCCGGCGCCGGGTCTTCCTAGGCAGACCGCCGACCTCCGGAGAATCGCTCCCACAGCTGGCTCGCGACGTCAGGCGACGCCGCCTGGAAATCCGGGCAATCAACTTGCAGCGAGCGGTCGCCGAACGGCGCTTCGACGAACGCGCAGAAATGCGGCTCTTCTGGATCGTCGAAGACATGAGGTCGGAAGAAGCGGCAGCCGACGCACATCCGCGCGACCGGAATCGCGCCTCGCTCTTGCAGCGCGCGGATCATCTTCACGACGCCGCGGAGCATGACGGCCTGTTCCTCCGGCGTCAGCGCATCGACCGCGCCGATCATCAAATCCGACCACCCCGCCACCCCCTGCGCGGCTTGCCGCCCGTCCGGCGTCAGCGAAACGACGACCGCTCGCCGGTCGCGCGGATCGGGCGTTTTTTCGACGTATCCCTTCGCCAGCAGGGCGGCGACGGCGTCGCTTGCCGTCGGCGCTGTGACACCCATCGCCTCGCTGATCTCCGAGACGCGGCGTCCTTCCCGTTCCGCCAGCAGGTAGGCGAGGATTTGCCCCTGCGTCGGCGTCAAGCGGGCTTCGGTCGCTCCGACCCACGCGCGATGTCTGGCGGCAATCCCCAACTTCGCCAGGCCAATCACCAATCGCTGCGCTGGAGTCGTACCGCCTTGCGTCGGATCGGTCATCTCAGCCTCCAAAATATTAGGAGTCCTAAATACGTTTATCACCGACTAGGACGGCCGTCAAGTCCGGACAGGACATTGCCTCTCCTCCTCCTAATCCCAAGGCCAATGCTGGAAACGTCTTAGGTCAAGACGCAGACGCACCAAACAGACCCATACCGGCGCGTTGCCGCGCTATACGGCCAGCATGACCCTTGCCAACGGCCGTTGCTGTCGGGAGGCGCAAGAAGGGGGTAGCGACCGGAAGTCAAATCTCGTCGGTCGCTTCAGATCGCTCCGCGATGAGCTCGCGCACGATCCTCGCGGCTTCATCCTCGATTCGCGGGGCCAAGGAGGCGGCGACCTTGCCCAGTTCCTGCAGGCAGTCGCCGAGATTGTCGATAGGCGGCGTCAGTGGTCCGACCGCCTCGCGTAGGCGCGCACGGTGCCAGGCGTTGAGCCGGCGTCGCACTTGGTTCAACGAGGGCGGCGTCTCGCCTAGCGCCTCAGAAGTCTCTTCGACGATTCGCCGCAGCTCCCGCGACGGAATTCGCAGACCCGCGACCTGATCGACAGCAACGCGCTGGTTGCGCACGACATCGACGTCGAGGTCCCAGGTCGTTATCACCTCGAGTGCGGACCGAGCCCTCGCCGCGCGGGAGCCTAGCTCGTCCTTGACCGCGCTCACATCGACGGAGATCCGCTCATCGAGCCCGAGAAGGGGCCGCACCGAGTCCAACCAGCAGCCAATGGCCGCCCGCGCGAGCCGGAAGTAGTAGAGCGCCGCGAGGACGCTCCGCTCGAGCCGCACCGGCAGGGCGTCGACCTCGGCGAGGACCGGCATCAGCGCTGCTCCTTCGAGCCTCCCGAAAAAGATCCGTGCCTCCACCGGCAGCTTCACCACTTCGCGGGCTTCCACCGTTGCTCGGACGATACCCGCCTTTCCTTGAAGCATGAGCTCCGTCAACGGATACGACGGGCTAAGGAAGACGCCGGGAAGAAATTGGGTTCCGGGCGGCACCTCTCCGAGCAGAGGTCTGAGCAGCGCCTCGAGACTGAGCAGCCCTTCCAGCACTGCCGGGCTGACTTGCTTCGACCGCGCCGTCTCGACCGAGAACTTGGCGTCAGCGGCCAGGAGCGCCGGCCGACCGCCGCGCTCGCCGAAAATGAGGATGTCGGGATTCTGAAGTCCCCGCTTCGAGGCGATTTGGGCGATGCGCGGCTCGTGGTCGATGCGGACGACGCGCTCGACTCGCATCGGCTCGCGCTCCGCGTCCGGCACCGCCAAATCGCGGCCCGGCCACGTCGCGACCATTTCCGCGCACAGGTCCGCCCAGCGCTGGCCGATCATCGAGCTAGCTCCGCCCCGATCGGCGAGCGCCATGACCGTGCGGTCCAAGACAGCTGAGACGAGATCGCCACCGGGCAACGAGGAAGAACGGACAAACCGGCCTTCGTCGTGATCTGATTTGCCGTCGTGAAGCTCCAAGAAGTCCGTCCCTCGCAAACCCAGTCGCGGCATTGCCGCTCATCTATACGTAAGCATACCAGTCTCGGCTCACGGAGCGGTGATAAGATTGCGCGCCATGAATGTGCCACCGCCTTTGCGACGCCGAGCGAGGCTACGCGCAGCCCTCGAAGCCACTTCACCCCTTGACTCATTCCTCGTCCATTTGCTCGATTGGATCGCTCAGCACGACGGGAGTTACGTCCCCTCGCGGGACGCGCGGCAGGTCTCGGAGGCCTTCGATTGGCCGGCTCCGTTCCTGGAAGCGCTGCTGACCAGCGCTCGCTCGCGCCGGCTGCTCGTACCCGCCGAAGCGCGCCGTGGCCGCCCCCGTGGCACCTTGCTCATCTCCGAACTTGGCCGCGCGTGGCTAGAAGTACGCCAGCAGCAAGCAGGGGCCCCATCAGCGGACAATGCCAGCCGCGACGAAACGCTCGTCGAAATGGAAAGTGACGCGAGCGGTATCTCGCTCAACGAGTGAAACACGGGCCGAGATGGGGCCAACGCTCCAAACGCAGGAGTCGGGAATGACGGAAGTAATGACGGGCCAACAGGGGACTGAGACGCTCGCGGGAACGCCGACCGGCGCCGAGCTAGCGATCGCGATGCTCGAAGCGCACGGGGTCGAGACGGTCTTCGGCATCCCCGGCGTCCATACGCTCGCGCTCTATGATGCGCTGCGCTCTTCGCGCATCCGTCACGTCCTGGCCCGCCACGAACAGGGTGTCGGCTACATGGCCGATGGCTACGCGCGCGCGAGCGGCCGGCCCGGGGTCGGATTCGTCATCACCGGCCCCGGCGTCACGAACGTCGCAACTCCCCTCGCCGAGGCCTACACCGATGGCTCGCCGGTCCTCATCCTCTCGTCGAACAATCCCCGGCCATACCTCGACCAGATGCGCGGCTGCCTACACGATCTGAAAGACCAAATGGGGGTGACGGCGGCGGTCACGAAGTGGAACACGCGAGTGATGAGCGCGGCGGACGTCCCGTCGGCGTTGGTCGAAGCGTTCAGCCGCCTCGGGAGCGGCCGGCCTGCCCCGGTTCACGTCGAGTTCCCACTCGATGTACTCGATGAGCCCGCGAATGTGTCTGACCTGCCAGCTCCGGCCCGCCCCTTCCCGATAAAGCCCGATCCCGCGCTGCTCAATGAGGCGGCCGACCGCATCGCGCGCGCTCGCCGCGTCGTGATCTATTGCGGTGGCGGCGCGGTGCAGTCAGGAGCGGGAGAGTACGTCCTCGAAATCGCCGAGCGGCTTGGAGCCCCGGTGCTTACCTCAATCATGGGCAAGGGTAGCATCCCGGAGGACCACCCACTTGCGCTCGGCGCGCTTTGGTGGCCGGGAAACGCGGTGGATGAGCTCGTGGCTTCGGCTGACTGCCTCATCGTTTTCGGCTCGAAGCTGGGAGAGCAAGTCACACACGGCTTCAAGTTCCCGCTGCCCGCAGAGCTGATCCGGGTGGACGTTGATGAGCGTGAACTGACGCTCAACGCCACCCCCTCGCTCCCGATCCTGGGCGACGCGGCGCTCGCCGCCGAGGGAATCGCGTCGCTGCTCGCCGGCAAGGACGTGAGCATGGAGTCGTTCTCGCGCGAGGCGATCGCGGCGGCGAGACAACAGGCAGAAGCGACCGCCTGGCATGCCGAGCGGCGTCCGTATGTCGCTGCGCTGCGCCGCGCCATCCCGCGCGACGGCATCCTCGTCGCGGACATGACGCAGATGAGTTATGTCGCGTGGGCGCTTTACCCGGTCTACGAGCCGCGTACGTTCCTTTTCCCGTCCGGTTACGGCACGCTCGGATTCTCGCTGCCGGCAGCGATCGGCGCCAAGATCGCGCGACCGGACACTCCGGTTGTCTGCATCATCGGCGACGGCGGATTCCAGTTCACGATGGGCGAGCTTGGCGTCGCGGTTCAGGAGCGGCTCAGCCTGCCGATCGTCATCTTCAACGACTCGACGTACTCAGCGGTCAAGGAGAATCAGGCGAAGACCCGGGGAGGCCGCTTCATCGGAGTGGATCTCATCAATCCCGATTTCCTGGAGATCGCGCGCGCCTATCACATCCCTGGCGAGTTAGCCAGGACGCCGGAGGAACTCGAGCGGGCGATCAAGACAGCACTGGGCCGCGATCTGCCCACGATCATCGAAGCGCCGATCGCTCCGTGGGTTTAGCAACCCGCCCTGGCCGTGGTGCACCAGCCAGCAGCCACACTATGAGAGCCGCGCCGAGGACGCAGCACGCTCGTGCAAGCCAGTCCCAGGCATCTACCACGTAAGTGAGCCGGATGTCGGCGGTTCCGGCGGGTACCGCGACGTCCATGTATCCATCCGGGCGATGCGCGATCGGTACCGGCTCGCCATTCACGCTCGCGCGCCAGCGTGGAAACCAGTTCAGGCGGATGGTGGCAACGCCGCCGGCGCTCTCGACCGTCGCGCGCAGCTCGCCGTTCCCAACCTCGACCTCGCGAGCGTTTCGATCTCCCACCGAGACGATGGTCCGCGCGTCCCGTACCAGATAGACGTCGAAGATGCCGTCGCGAATTGGCGTGAGATTCGGCGCGGATTCGGCGGCGATAGCCGCTAGCTGTGTGCGGGGCGTCTCCGCGATCACCACCGCGCCGATCCCGTGCCGCGTGAGGAAGTCGGGATCAAGCGTCTCCGCCATTCGCTCAGCGTCGTAGGCATGCTCGACGAACGGATCGTAGGGACCGGCGTGCTCTGCCTGCCAGTACCAGAGCCAGTCGTCGTAGAACAACGGGCGATCGCTCCACAGCGGCGCCCAAAGCTGCGTGTGCCACGTCAGCGGCGAATCAAGCGGTGAGCCCAGCACGAGGATCGCCGATCCAGGCAGAGCTTCCTCGTCAGCAAGCTGCACGCTCTCGCGCAGATCCGCGACCGCCGTTGTCGCCGCTGACGCGGGTGTCACCAGTCCGCGGTCGCCTTCCGGGATGACCGAAAGCGGCCGGATTACGTACGCCACCAAGATCAGCGCCGCCACTACGCCGAGCGCGACATCCGGGAGCCACGCCTCGCCGCGTGCCGCGCGGCGCAGTAATGCCACCGCTTCCCCAACTGCGAACGCCGCGAGGTACAGCATCAGGAATCGCTGAAACGGCATGAGCCGCGTCGCTTCTAGTTGCCCGGCGAATCCGCCGTCGCTAGCCCCGGCAGCCACGGCTGTTGCGCCGACATAGGCGACGAGGGCGAATGCGGCCGCTCGGCTCTGCACGCGATGCGGCACGGCGAACGCCAGCGCCAGACCAGCCAGCGCGACGATGAAGAACGGTCCAGAAACCGCCTGGATCGAGGATCGCCAATAAGCGCCCAGATTCTCGTAGCGTTCGTAACGGACGAAGTAATAGAGAGCGTCGAAACGGAGCAGCGAGAATAGCTCCGGCGCGGCAACAAGCGCGGCGATCCCCGCGACCGCGCCGAGTCGAACCGCTGTGCGGCGAACGTCTCGCGGTACTCCCGACCGCGCCAGGGCCGCGGCTCCCGCGCCGATCGCGACGGCAGCCAGCGCAATTGAGCTACGCGGATTGGCATAGACGGCAAACGCCGCTAACGCGGCGGCGCCCGCTCCGTCGCGCCCACGCCCGGTCTGCACATACGACGTCAAGAGGGGCAGGGTCAGTAGCGCTGCCGTCGCGCCGGCGACGTTGGTCACGAGCCCCCACTCGATCAGTTCCATCGAGCCGCCGGACCACCACCAGCCGCGAACCGCGACCTGTCCCGCCAGCGCCACCAGCGCGACACCCGGCGAGAGCCGGTCGCGCCGCGCCATGAGGAGATAGGCAAGACCGGGAAGCAGGAAGATCAGCCAGACGGCAAGCTTGTGGACAGCGCCCACCGGCAGGCTGCCGAGGAGCACCGCCCAGAGTCCGACCTCGAACCCTGCCGCGCCCAGCGGATAGAACTCGACGGGATAGCCACCCTGGTAATGCCCGATCCAGCGAAGCAGCCCACCATCGAGCAGCGTCCGCCTCAGCGTTTCGGCACGAACGATGTGGAAGGGATGGTCAACCGTGCCGTAGGTGTCTGGCAGACGAACCGTGCTTCCGTCGGGTAGCTGAACCGTCTGCCAGACGGAAAAGACTTCCAGGCGCGAGCCGACCCAAACCGCCAGGCCCAGAAAGGCAACCGCCCAAATCGCGGCAGGGCTCCAGCGACGCAACCTACGTGACTTCGGCGACGGCCGACGAGCAGCCGTCATTCCGTGCGATCGCCGTCGAGGCTCGGGGCGTCCGCTGCGCCTGCCTGCCTCTCCGCGCTCGCCTCCTCGACCACGGGTCCGGCGTCGAGAGCAATCCGCATGGCGACGACCGTCCCGCCCAGGATGATTAGGAGCGCAAGGAAGTAGCCGGTCACCATCAGGATCCGCGGCCCGAAATCAGGTAGGTCGTTGCGCAGGCGCCACCACACGTTCCACACCGAGCTGACGCCGCGCTCGGTCATCGTCTCATACGTGGTGAGACGCGCCAGGGCGATGAACCCGATCAGGCCGATCGAGAGCCCGACCCACCACACGTCGCGCCACGTCGAGGTTGTGGCTGACATAGCTTGCTCTTGCGGAGCGTCTGACGCGCCTTGCATCACACCCAGCCTCCCAGGCGATAGGGAATGACGTAGGCCGAGTAGATGACGAGATTGAGCAAGACGAGCGCGGCGACGATGGTCGCTTGGCCATAGCGCCGCCACCTCTCGGGCAACAGCGTACGCAGCCCGACCATCGTCACCATTGCCAGAGCGTTGATCGCCGGGAAGTAGTAGCGGGCCTGCGTGAGCTCGAACTGCGTGCCGAACTGCAGGATCGCGAAATAGGCGACCACTAGCGTGACGACGAGGAAGCCGACGGTCGCCGCCTGCCGCCCGCCAAAGAAGTCGCTCCACCCGGCGCCCTTAGCTTCGCGGCGCCGCATGAGACTCCGCACCGACATCACGCCGTAGACGACGAGTCCCACGATCGCAGCGGCGTGAGGAGCGGCTATGCCCCAGAGCAATCCGTCACTCAGGTGAATGCGTCGCCAGCCGAACTCTCCCCACGTCTCTCGCCAGCGCCAAACCGCGAACTCCTGGTTCCAGAAGAGTTCCCAGATCGTCGGCTTGTCCCGGCCCCAGTAGTTCCACCATTGCAGTGCCTGGAGCTGCTCGAACGCATCGAAATTGCCGTAGGTGCGGTACATGTGGAGGTACCACGGCCAGGAAAGGAGTGCCGCGATTCCCGCCACGAGCGCGCCACGAGTGACCCAGGTGCGGACGTTTCGGATGCCGATGCCGAAGATCATCGCGATGGCGATCAACGGGGCCGCCGTCAGCGACGTCCCCTTTGCAAGCAGCGCGAGACCGAAGGCAAGACCAAGCAGGACGCAGGTTCTGATTGGGAAGCGGTTGCGAATCCCGGATACCAGCAAATAGATGATCCAGCTGAAGAGCGCTATTGCCAGGATGTCGTTGTTCAGCATCGCCGCTTCATAGGAGATCTGCGGCTGGAACGCAACATAGGCGGGGACGGTAATCGCCAGGAATGCGTCGCGTGGGAAGAGGGCGCGCACCGTCAGGTATGACAGGATGACGGTGAGCAAGCCGAACGGGATCGCGGCGAACCGGAAGAGGAAGAGTCGTGTCTCCGCCGACGCCGAATTGCTCAGCCACGAGAGCGGCGTCATCAGGAGGTAATAGAGCGGCGGATGGGTCGCGGCGTATTGATACCCGACCGGCTTGAACCCGACGCCCATGGTGTACCGGACGACGTGGGGAGGATTCGCCGCGTACCACGGGTTTGCCGGCTCGCAGACGTTTCCTCCTTGCCATCCGAGGATGTACAAGCAGTACCGGTATAAGTCGTCCGGGATGTAATCGCCCGGGGGAGGCGGCGGTTGCTCGGTGTTAGGCGGCGGCCAGCCGGTCAAGTCCGGTAAGACCGGGACACGATGCTCGTCCGCCACCGTCTCGACGTAGGCGTAGTGAGCGACTTCATCGTGTCCCGTGAAAGGCGGGAATATGACGACGGTGAGCGCCTGCTTGGCGAGGTAGACCACGCACAGGACGAGCAGGAATTTTCGGGTCAGCGGCCAAGCGCGGATCTGAAGCCAAGCACGCGCCGCTGCCCGGGCACGCCAGCTCGGACGGGCGGTTGCGTCCCGTGCCGGCGCCGGCTTCGCCAGCTCAACCATCCACCGGTCTCCGAGCGCCTGGAGCGTTCCGGCGACGCGGCTCCCACACCGGGTGCGACCGCGCCGCCGGCCATCGCCTACCGCCGGCCCGCGCCGACCGGCTCTTCCACCCGCTTGATCTCGTGGTACTCCTGCTCGGCATTGACCCGATCAAGGTCGTGCTTCTCGCCGAGGACGTTCTTCGCCGCTAGCAATCCCGTCTCGATGGAGTGGTCTGTGTTGTTGTAGCGGAACGTCCCGTAGCGGCCAATGATCTGCAGGTTCTCGAGCGAGTTGACGAAAGCCTTGATCTTGGCCAGGTGCTTGTCGTACCCGATCACGTATGACGGGTACGCCCGCGGGGCGCGCACGGTGAATCCGCCGAGCACCTCATTGCGGTCGATGAAGTGCAGGTCGTCGACCAGATGCTTGACCGTCTGCTCGACGAGCTGCTCTTCCGTCATGTTCCAAATCTCATCGCCGAACGAGCAGAAGTACTCGACGACCAGCGAGGTGTACTCGTCCGACGGCACCATCGCCGGGCTCCAGTTCTTCGGCTCGTGGAAGCGACCGAACAGGATGTTGCGGTCGTGCACGTAGAGCCACGTATCGTGCGTCACCTGACGCCGTTTCAGCATGACGTTGACGGTGATGATGTTGCGGAACGTCAGCTTATCGGCCGCTTCGAGCACGTCCGCCGGCGCCGCCGGCTCGATGATCTTGGCGAGCAGCGTCAGCGGGATGGACGAAATGAAGTTCGCCGCCTCGATCTTCTCGCTCCCGTTCGGCGTGCTCACCGTCACCGCTGTGACACGGTTCCCCTCGCGATGGACCCGCTCGACGCCGGTGTTCAGCCGGACCTCGTTGCCCATCCGCGTGATCGCGTCCGCCATGCGCTCAGAGAACCGGCCGAAGCCGTTGCGCGGGTACATGAACTCGTCGATCAGGCTGACAACCTTCCCCTTAGAGGGGATGATCGCGTCCTTGACCGCCGTCCAAAGAGACATGCCCTTCGTCCGCTGTGCAACCCAGTCGCCGCTCATCTGGTCGCAGGGCAGTCCCCAGACCTTCTCCGAGTATCGCTGGAAGAAGAGCCGATAGAGGGTCGGGCCGTACTGATCGATGTAGGCGTCCTCCATCGACACGATCGGGCGTGGCCACAGGCGGTGCCGGACACGCGTCTGGAAATAGTCGAACATCGCCCGCGCGGCCAGGACCGGCCCAACAGCTTTCAGAGCGTTGCCGATCTTCAGCGGGTAGTCAACGTAGCGTCCGTCGAAATAGATTCGGCTGATCCGGTTGACCCAGAGCAGCTCTTCGCCGACGACCTCCTTGAAGAGGTCGTTGAGCTCATCGTTCTTCGTGAACCAGCGGTGGCCGCCGATATCGAACTTGAACTCCCCGTACTCCGTCTGGTGGCGGATCGTTCGCGCCAAGCCACCGACGAACGGAGCCTTCTCTACCACGATGGCCGGTACGCCCGCTTTGCTGAGCACGTACGCCGAGCAAAGGCCGCCAGGCCCGGCGCCCATAATCAACGTCGTTTTATCGGCCGCGCTCTGGGATGCGCCTACCTCTTTGGGCTCCCGGCCGTTCGACGGGTACTGGCCATTGGACGGGGTAGTCATCCGCATCTCGTCCTTCCACGCAACGTCTATCCAAGCGCACGCGCTGCCCTGGTCGGCCACCTGGCCCGGGCCTCGACCTGTACGTCAACCGCGCGAGTGAGCCCGAAATCGTGGCGCGGCAGGCGTCGGCGCGCCACGTGGCCTACTGTATACCATCCGACTCCTGCCCTTGCCATCGGTTATGGCGCCAGGTCGGTCGCTGGCCAGACTGCCACCTGGTGCCGACCCCCAAGAGCGCACCGGTCGTCCAACCAGCGACAAGCACGATTGCAACGAGTAGCAGGATCAATGCCAGCCCCGGCACCCCGCTATCCTTCACCTCGCCACGCACAAACGCTCGCAGCGCCGTCAATCCGTCGAGCCGTGAGTAGCTCTTGATACTCCACAACGCGATCACCGCGTCCCGGTTCCGCGGTCCGCGCTCCACCCAGACGTAGAAGGACTTGCCGGCCGAGTCCTCGATCGCGGGGAAGCGGACCGTGATGAACGGATTCTCGAAGGCGGCTTTTCGGTGAAAGACTCGCTCCGACGCGACGCGGAGCGGTATCACTCGGAGGTCCTCCGCTCCTGGATCGGCTGGACGAATATGGATGACCAGATCGTATACCGTCTCAGGCGTGTAGGCGCGCAGGTCAAGGTCGAGCCGATTGAAGCCATCGTAGTTCGGACGCACGTACCCGCCGGTCACGGCGATGCCCCGGTCGAAATCGGCGGTCAAGCTGAAGCCGTAAGGGGCGCTGTGCCGAACGTCGATCGGGACGACCGTCGCCACCAGACCGGCGACGATGATGAAGATGATGCCGGCAATGACCGCACGCGGGACGCCGAGGCTCATCGTGTCAGCGGCGTGGCGCCCGAGGCGCCGTAGTAGAAGGGGATCACGAAGCGCAGGAACGTGATCACGTCAAGCATGAGCATGGCCGAAAAGAGCGCTATGGGAAGCAGTGAACGGTGCCGCGCCGGCAGCCAGGCCGCGTAGCCAACAGCGGTCAGCAGCGCGAAAGCGGGCATCGCCGGGAAGGCGAACCGCGACTGCGTGAACTGGATCGTCCCGACGTACAGCACGCCGCCGATCAGCGCAACGACCCACAACGCGGCGAGCACCAGCGCCTGCCATTGGAATCGGGAGAAGAGCGAGGGCCAGCCCAGCCGTCGCCTTGCAACCTCCGCGAACAGCAAGACGAGCAGGCCGATGCCCGCGACGCTCCACAGCGCGTAGATCCAGGCGTAGGTTCCCGGATCGAACGGGATCAGCCGCCAGCCGAAGTTCCCCCAGAAATCCTCGAGGCGGCCGCGCCAGAACTCGGCCGAGGACAGCATCTCCCACCAACTCGAGGCCTGCTCCCCGAAGTCAGAGATCTCGCGCAGGCGCTGGGCGCCGGTTGGATCGCCATACAGCCTCGCTGAGCGCACGAACCACGGGCTCATCAGGAGAAGCGGCAGCCCAGTCGCGCGCAGGAGCGCTCCGACAAGCCGGCGCAACGGCCAGCGCTCGTCGCGAGCGGCAAACAGCACGGCGACCGCCACGACGGGCAGCATTAGGCCGAAACTTACCTTCGTCCACAGGCCCGTCGCGCCGATCGCGCCCAACCAGATCAGGCGCCGGTTGGTGTACTCGGTTCGCAGACCGTCGAGTGTCGTTGAGACGAGCAATGTGGCGAGCAAAATGAGCAAGATGTCGTGATTGACGATGGCCGCTTCGAACGAGAATTGCGGTTGGAGGGCGACGAAGATCGGTACCGAAGCCCGCAGAGACGGCTCGTCAGGAAAGATCATCAGTGCGATTCGATACGAAAGCCAGACGACAACCGCTCCGACCCCTACCGAGACCAGCCGCAGCCCAAGAAGCTTGTCCAGCCGGTCGCCGGGAATGGCCCGATACAGCGGCGCGAGCAAGACGTGGTACAGGGGCGGCTGGATGACCTCGGCGTTGTTGGGATAGTCCGCGACATACGCGCGGTACGGCGATGCCCAGGCGGGCAGCCGAGTCTCGCCCACAACGCCGAGCCCATCGCCGTGGGCGAATCGCTCGATGTACGCGAAATGATCTACCTCATCGTGCCCAGTGAACGGCCCGATGAGGACAGCGAGCAGGATCCCCTTGAGGATGAAGAGCGTGAGGAGCGGTGTCAGCCAGCGGCGGTCGGTGGCCGGCGCGGCGGTGTCCTTCCACGCCGCCCACCGTCCAGCGCGGTGAGCCGCCAGCTCGATTGCGGCCATGCCAGGCTCGTGATCCCACGGCGCTATGTCCGCCACGTGATCAGATTATTCAGCGAGAAGTTCCAGACCGCGGCAAGACCGGCACCGACGAGGTTTGCCAGGAGGTAATGAACGTCGAAGTCTTGGACGAGCAGCGCAAGCACGCCGAAGTTGATGAGGAGGCCGACCGTGTTGATCGGGCAATACATGAAGAGCCGGTGGAGAATCGGACCGCTGCCCCGGTCGTGCCACGTCCAGCGCTCGTTGAGCGCGAACGTCACCGCCATCGAAATGGCAATCGCCGTCGGTGAGGAGATCGAGAGTCGCAAGCCGAAAAGATCGTGAAAGACGAACAACAAGCCCTGATTGACCGCCAGACCGAACGCGCCGACGACGAGGAACTTCTGAAAGCGCTGAGCCAGCGTCCAGAGCCGGACGGCGGGTTGTGGCCAGCTCTCCGTTGACATCACGTCTAGGTCTGCCTCCTCCGACAATCGGTCGCGCGCACGCTCGATACTTAGCCGACGAAACTACCAAGCGCGAGCCGTACCTTACCATGCCGGCCCTGGTGACGCGGCCTACCGAACGATGTTGCCCTCGCGACCCACCCTCCCAGCACCGCGTCCCGCCGACTCGCGAGTCTAGACGGGACGCGTTCCCCTCTTGCTCCTGTTTAGCCCATGCCGCTAGGCGGTCAGCCAGCTAAACGAAAGCACAAACGGTGCCAAATCGTAATGCACGCCGTCCTCGATCGTGCTTGGTTGCTCGACCTTGGCAGCCGGACGATTATCCGGCGCGTCTCCGCTCAGCGCGTCACTCAAGAGGCCGACGGCTTGCCGCACCTGAGTGTCTCCGCTGGCTTCGAGCTCCGCTGTCGAGACATTTGCGTCGTCGAACGGATTCAGCGGCTCGACTCCCGGCTCCAGTTCAATGGTGATAGTCGGCTCGACGCCCTTGTGCCACATTTGCTCACCCTTCGGCGTCAGCCACAGTCCAGTGCCGAGGACGAGCATCGAGCCGTCCTCGAGCAGAATCGGCGATAGGACGGTCCCAGTGCCGAAGGTGCGCTCGCCTACGACCTCGGCACGGCCGTTGTCTCGCATCGCGACCGCGACAATCTCCGCCGCCGAGGCCGAACCTTTATTGACCAACACGACCAACGGCAGATCTTGCCCTGCGCCCGGCCCAACCGTCAGCACCGGCCACGGCTTGGACCCGCGCTCCTGGAGCTGATAGATAACGCTTCCCTCAGGGAGGAACTGGCTCGCCACGCCGATCGCTTCGAAGACCAACCCGCCCGGATTGTTCCTCAGGTCGAAGATGACCGCTCGCGCGCCGGCGGCCTTCGCCTCCTCCAGGGCGCCCCGAACCGCTCTCGCCGCTCCGGCAGAGAATTGGCCGAGGCGGATCATCGCGATGTCGTTCGGCAGCATTGCCCAGCTGACCAGCTGGAGCTTGATCCGCTCGCGGGTGAGCGTCACCGTGTAGATCGTCTGGTCGGACGCCCGCTGAAGGGTCAAAGTGATCTCGGTGCCCACGTCACCCCGAACGAGCTGGCGCACTTGTAATTCCGACATGCCTTCGGTGGACTGGCCGTCGATCTCGAGGATGATGTCGCCAGCCTGAACGCCTGCGCGGTCAGCTGGCCCGCCGTCAATCGGCGCGATGATGACCGGACGCGCGCCGGTGAAGTCCATCTGGACCCCGATACCGATCAGCCGTCCTTGCTGCTGGGCCCTGAACGACTCCGCTTCCTCGGGCGTCAGGAATGAGGAGTGTCCCGTGTCCCCGAGAGAATCCACCATCCCCTTTGCAGCGCCGTAGATGAGCGTGCGGTCGTCAATGGCCGACTCATCCACGTATTGGTTGTGGATGAGATCCCACGTCTGCTGGAGCGTTTCGAATTCGGGGAGATCCGTAAGCGAGGAAGAAGCGCCCGCATCCAAATGCGGTTGCACGACGAGATGGTTCGTCGCCGCGCCCGCGCTGAAGGTCAACACCACCAGGAGGGTGAGTCCGAGCCGTCGCCCGAACGACAGCCTGCGCCCTCGATTCTCGCGCCGGCCCTCCTGGCTCTCGAGTCCACGTCGGTCCACCACGCACGTCACCTTTCACAATCCCGACCGACTTGGGCACCGGAAGCCGCGCGCTGTATCGGCCACCCGGCAGATGCGCCATCGCATCTACGCGCCAGCAAGTGTACGCTTCCTAATGTCTGGAGGTTCCCAGCCGGTGCTCCTCGGACACGGCTAAGGATGTCTAGACGACCGATTCCGTATCAGCCATTAGGAGTGGTGAGGCAATCATGGCGGTTCGAGATCCTGATGCGCAAGTCAGTGTGACATTCGTTGTAGACGGCAAGGAATATTCGGCAACCGTTCGACGGGGACAGATCATCCACGAGGCCATCCACCTGGCCTTGCCCGAGGAGTTGACAGTCGGCCATAGGCTCTCATTCCGGACGCCGAATGGAGAGGAAATCTTCGCCGACAATTTCATCGGCGATATTCAGGACTACCTGGGAACCACGACGTACATCACCTCCGCGACGCCGATCGAGGCTCGCCCCGGTTCCTGGCGCAACATCACGTTCGACCATCTCGCGATCACCGTCGCCGACCGGGCAGACGCACGCGACTTCTTCCGCGACGTGCTCCAGATGCGCGTGATGCGTGATGACCCGCATATCACCGTGGTGGCGACGGGGCCGACCGCGATCATGCTCTTCGATGCGGGTCAAAAGGCGCCCCTCTCGGACGGGAGGCCGTCCACCTGGCACCACTTGGGATTCGTGGTGGACGACCTGGCAGCGGCGTACGCTCATCTCCAAGCACACCGTGACCGCCTCGCCTCCGACTTCACCGTCCTCGAGCGTGACGAGCGCTGGAGCATGTACTTTTTCTATCGCAACGGCGACGTCACCTTCATGATCCAGTTTTCCGAGATCAAGCCTGAAGCGCGGGGCATCCGCGATCCGGAGCGCGCCGGCTTCGCGCAGCTGATCTACGACTACGCTAGCCGCCCGTACGGCGTGCAGTGGGAGAGCGCGTTCGACTCCGGAACAGCCGCACCCCAGCTGGAAGCCGCGGCGAAGCGATGAGCGCCCGCCAGCGGGTCTACTCCGGCGCGCCCTGGGAGCAGAATTTCGGCTACTGCCGAGCCACCCGCGTCGGCGACCTTATCTACGTTGCCGGCACGACGGCCACGAAGGACGGCCTGCCCTATGCTCCTGACGATCCGGGTGCGCAAGCCCGGCACATCCTGGAGACCATCGCCGGAGCGCTCTCAGAGCTTGGCGCGTCGCTTGCCGATGTCGTGCGCTATCGCGTCTACATCACGGACCTCGCGCACGTCGAACCCGTCATGACGGAACTCGGACGATCCTTCAGTGACGTCCATCCGACGGGCACGCTGGTCGAAGTCAAAGGACTGATTCGTCCGGAGCCCTTGGTCGAAATCGAAGGTGACGCGGTCGCCGGGAGCGCGTCGCCGGTTGCGCGCCCCGCCTGATTGAAAGCACCCGCGAGCTAGGCCCGGGCATGCCGAAGCGGGGAGGGCAGCCGCCCTCCCCCAAGCCTCATACTCTGGCAGCGGCCGGCGTCAGCGCCCCGACCGGTGTCCGCCAGTGGTCATACTTCGTCTCCTGCCCCCGGACGACCCGCGCGAAAAGCGAATCCAGCTCTCGGGTCACCGGGCCGATCTCCCCATTGCCGATCGTGTACTTGTCGATCGAGACGATCGGGCTGATCTCAGCGGCGGTGCCGCACAGGAAGACCTCGTCCGCGACGTATAGCTCGGTCCTATCGACCGTCCGCTCGTCGACCGGTAGCCGTAGCTCCTCCCGGGCGAGCGTCAGCAGTGCATCCCGCGTGATGCTCTCCAGGATGCTGCTGGTCAGGTCGGGAGTGATCAGCCGTCCGTTTCGGACGAGCATGACGCAGGCACCCGGCGCCTCCGCGACCTTCCCCGCGGAGTTGAGAAGCAGCGCCGTGTTGTAGCCATCGAGCGCCGCCTCCATGCGCGCGAGCTGCCCGTTCCGGTAGTTAGACAGGTTCTTGACGCGCGGGGGCATCACGTCCTCAGAAATGCGGCGCCAGGAGCTAACGCGGGCGGTCATCGTCATGCCGGTGCCGAGGTGCGAGGGCATCCGCTTGGTCCAGATATGTATCGCCGGGCGAAGCTGAGGCAGGTCGTAGCGAGAGGCGTAGGAGTCCTGATGGTAGGCCAGCGGGAAGATGTACGTGTCCTCCCTGGGATTGTTGGCTCGCAGGAGATCCACAATCGCCTGAGTCAGCTCCTCGATCGAGTAATCAATTGGGAGTCGGACGAGCTTCATGGATCGGTGCAGGCGCTCCAAGTGCTCACGCAGGCGGAAGACGTAGAGCTCTTCGCGCTCCTCGTTCCAATAGGCGCGAATGCCCTCGAAGACCGCGCCGACTGTTGACCACCCGAGCTCGGAGATGTGGATCGTCCCCTCCTCCCAGCGACGGAGTTCCCCATTGAGCCACAGGTACTGCGGATATTGGATGCTCACTCAGCCGCTCCTCCACTTTCGCCGTCTCGCCGCGGACGCGGCGCGGCTGACCGATACCTGTGCCCGCCGAGCAAGCGTTGATATGCGGCTCAGGGGCCATGTCATGGTAGCCGACTCAGGCCGCTGGTGGCTGGCAGGCATGAGTCGTCACCGGAGGGTCTGTGTTCACGAGAAACGGGGGTTGCCGCCACCAGAGCTAGGCGAGATAACCAGGGGCGCCTTTGAAAGCGCCCCTGGATCGTCTCGTTCTGGTTGCTAGTCGTCCTGCCGGCCCTCGACGAACACTTTCGTCAGCATGCGGACGTAGATGTTGCCGTCCGGCACGACGTACCCCTGTTGGTTGACGGGCATTCCCTTGACCCACGGCTTGAAGACGTACTGATCCAGCCGGTAGACGAGCGGGATGTAGCCGACATCTTCCTGGATGATCTGCTCACACCGGCGGTAGATGTCGAGCCGCTTCTGCTGATCCGGCTCAGCCTTCCCCGCGTTGACCAGGTCGTCAAACTCATCGTTCGACCACGCTTGGCGCTTGCCAGAGGACTTGCGGCTGTAGAACATGTCCCCGTAGCCGTTGTTCGGGTCCGGGTAGTCGTACCACCAGCGAATGAAGACCAGCTGCCACTTGTTCTCGAAGAGCTGCTGCGAGAAGTTCGCCTGCGGCACCGTCTGGATCTTGACGTCCATGCCGAGATTCTGCCGCAGCTGGTCGACGATGTCGTTCGCCATGATGTCGGCGTTGTAGTTCTCTTCCTGTGCCCGCATCCACATCGTGATCTCGGGCCAGTTCTTGCCTCCCTCGAACTCCGTGCCCTGCAGCGCGGCCAACGCCTTCTCCGGGTCGAAGTCCTGGATTTCTTGAAGCGTCGGGTCGTCGAGGAAGCCGAACACACCCGGCGGCACCATGCAGTAGGCCGGTGCGACCAGCCCATTCGTCACCGTGACAAGCCGCTCCCGGTCGATGGCGTGGCTAAGCGCCTTGCGGACCTCCAGTCGGTCGAACGGCGGGATCCCGTTCGACGGGAGCAGCATCCAGATGCCTGGGTAGACGTAGGGCTGGAGCTGCTGCGAAAGCTCGGCGTCCTCCGCGTAGCGCAAGTAATCGGAGGAGCTGAGTACCGTCCAGTCGAGCCGCTGATCGCCGGTGCCACTCTCGTACGCCAGCACCGTGTTCGACGCCGGGATAATCGGGGTGATCACCTTCGTCAGTTTGATGTTCTCCGCGTCCCAATAGCCCTCGTTCTTGGACATCTCGATCTTGACGTCAGGTTCCCAGACGTCCACCTTGAACGGGCCGTTCGAGACGATCGGTCCCTGGGTGCCGAGCGCCCACTCGGGTCCGTATTTCTCGACTTCCCACCGCGGCGCCGGCACGGCCGCCTGATAGGCGACGACCTGCGGGAAGAACGCTCGCGGGCCTTCCATCGTCACCTCGAGCGTCCAGTCATCAATGGCGCGGACTCCGACATCCTCCGCCGTGGGAATCTTGCCGTGCAACGGGTCGTCTGGATTGTCGATTGGGGTCTGGGTGTTGAACGCTTCGGCGTATTTGATGTCAAAGAGGAATCCGGCATACGGCGCGCCCGTCGCGGGATCGAGCTGGCGGCGCCAGGAGTAGACGAAATCGTGGGCGGTGACGGGATTGCCGTCGCTCCAACCCTTGTTGTTCTCACGGATGCGAAACGTCCAGACGCTCGCATCCTCGTTGGAATTCCACGAGTACGCCCAGTCCGCCGTCGCGACGAGGTTCTCGTCGAAGGTCAGCAGCCCGGCAAATGTTTCTTCCTCGGCGTTGCAGTAGAGATTCGCGTTCCAGTCGAAGCTGACCGGGTTTTCCCAGATGCCGTCGTGGTAGAAGACTTGCTCTTCGCCTGACTGGGGACGGACGTAACGCAGCCGGCGACGACCGGTCAACGGCGACGCCGCCGCCCGACCGCTCGCGGCCAAGCTTGCGCCACCAGCCACGGCAGCCGCCGCAACCTTCATCACGTCTCGACGGCTCATCCCGGCTGTCAGCAACCGCTTCTTCATGATCGCCAATTGCTGATCGAGGTTTGGCTTGTCGGACACGGCTCCCTCCATCACTACGCCGCGACGCCGGCCCCACTTCCGACGCCATTACCGAGTCCCGTGGACCGGCCGGCAACTGCCACCAACCACTGGCCGGCATGCACATGATCCGGCCCGATCGCGCGACGCTGAATGCTCAATCATTCCCCTTCGGATCAAGCGCGTCGCGCAGACCGTCCCCCAAGAAAGTGAAACCCAGCATCGTCAGGCCGATTGCGAGAACGGGGAAGAGCAGCATGTGCGGATCGTTCTGGATGTCCCCCGCGCTGCGGGCGGCCTCACCGACCATCTGCCCCCAACTCGCGTCTGGCGGCCTGATACCGATGCCGACGAAGCTAATCGCCGCCTCCGTGAAGATCGCCGTCGGGATGCCGAAGGTGGCCGCGACGATGATCGGCGTCAGGCTGTTCGGCAAGAGGTGGCGAAAGATGATGTGCGCGCCGCTCGCTCCGCAGACGCGAGAGGCCATCACGAATTCCTGCTCGCGCAGACTCAGGAACTGGGCGCGGATGAGGCGCGCTTCCGTCACCCAGGCGATCAACCCGATGCCGAGGATGATGTTCTTCAGGCCGGCGCCGAACGCGTTGACGAATAACAGGACGAGGAGCACCTGCGGGATGGTGAAGACGACATCGACGACGCGCATCATGATGGTGTCGACGAGCCCGCCGTAGTAGCCGGCGATCGAGCCGACCGGGATGGCGATTGCCAGGACGATCGCATACGAGGCGATCCCGACGAGCAGCGAGACGCGGGCGCCGTACATCATCCGGCTGAAGATATCCCGTCCGTTGCGGTCCAGCCCAAACGGCCAAGTCCAGCTCGGTGGGTAGCGGGCGAGCCGGACATCCACGACCTCGCTCTCGCCGTATGGCGCCAACAGCGGAGCGAAAATCGCGATCAGGACGAACGTTACGACGATGACGAGACCGACGACGGCGAGGCGGTTGCGCACGAGGCGGCGCCAGGCGTCGCCCCAGAGACTCGCGCGGCGCCGGGTGGCCAACCGTCCCGCGTCGGTGAGCGCCGCTAGAGAAGCGTCCCGTGCCTCGTCAGTCGGCGCCGGCAAGGCTGCCGCGTTGGCCCGATTCGTACGGTCGACCTCATCGACCGAGACGTTTGAAGGATGCGCGCGCGAGTGACTCATCGGCGTCTCGTCAGTACCGAATGCGCGGATCGATGAGACCGTAGACCAGATCGACGACGACGTTCATGATCGCCAGGAAGATGCCGAAGATCAACGTAACGGCGAGGATCATCGGCTGATCCTTGGTGTCCATGCTCTCCACGTAATACCGGCCCATCCCCGGGACGTTGAACACTTTCTCGACGAAGAATGAGCCGGTGCCGACGATCGCGAAGATCGGGCCGATCATTGTCACGACCGGGATGAGCGCGTTCTTGAGGACGTGCCTGAGGATGACTCGGCGTTCCATCAGGCCCTTCGCGCGCGCCGTTCGCACGTAATCGGAGCGGATCACCTCGATCATGCAGGAGCGCGTGTAGCGAGCGATTGTCGCGAGAGGCGCGGCGCCGAGCGCGATGGTGGGGAGAATCCAGTCCTGTGGCCGCTCCCAGCCCCCGATGTTGAACCCTAGGTCAATGCCACGGCCGGGCAGCCAGACCACAAAGAGGAGGATGAGCAGGTAGCCCATCACGAAGCTAGGCATGCTGTAGAAGAGGATGGCGAGGGTGATCGAGAGATAGTCGAGGAAGCCGTTCTGGTTGACCGCAGCCAGGATTCCGAGTGTCATGCCCACGACGACCGCGAAGAGGGTCGCCATCACGCCGAGATGGAGCGAGACCGGGAACGTCCGGCCAATGATGTCTCGGACTTCTTGGCCCCGCCAGACGTACGACTCGCCAAAGTCCCCCTGCAGCGAGTTCCAGACGTAACGCGCGAACTGCTCATACAGCGGCCGGTCGAGCCCGTACATCCGCTCCAGGCGCGCGATCGTCTCGGGCGCGACACGATCCATGTGGCTCAGGGCGAACGGGCTCCCCGGCGTGAGGTGCATGATGATGAATGTGATGGCGGTCATTGCCAGGAGCGTCGGAACGAGCCAGAGAATCCGGGAGACCGCGTACCGAGCCATCGCGCCTCAACGCCCCTGAATGTGGTGGTGCCGGTGGTCGCAACGCCTGTGGCGCCACGCCAGTCGTTACACCTCGATGACGAGCGATCCGTGAGCGGCGGGACTGTATCACCGCCGCCGCGACCGATCAAGATGCACCGTGCACATGGCGCTTACGATGGAATTGTGCTGAATTCTGAGGATAAGAGGCGGGCAGCGCTCATTGGTCGCGCCGCCCGCTTGCGTTTACAGGATGAAGTTGCTCAGGTCCTCGTCCGCGGCGATCTCGCCGACGCGTCGTCTGACGAACTCGCGGTCGATGGTAACCGTCTGTCCCTTGTAGAGCGGCGCGTCGAACGAGATTTCCTCGACGACGCGCTCGATGATCGTCTGCAGCCGGCGAGCGCCGATGTCCTCCGTGCGGGCGTTCACATCGCTCGCCAGGCGAGCCATCTCGCGCAGTCCGTCCTCCGAGAACTGGAGATCGATCCCCTCCGTCGCGAGTAGCGCCTGATACTGCTTCGTCAGGGCGTTCTGCGGCTCGGTCAGGATCCGGTAGAGATCGTCCTCGGAGAGGCTGCTCAGTTCGACGCGGATCGGGAAGCGACCCTGCAGCTCCGGGATCAGGTCGGACGGCCGCGAGTTGTGGAACGCGCCCGCGGCGATGAAGAGGATATGGTCGGTACGGACCGGGCCATATCGCGTCATCACCACCGATCCCTCGACGATCGGTAGCAGGTCTCGCTGCACACCCTCGCCGGAGACGTCCGCGCCGTAATCCCCGTTCGACGTGATCGTCTTGTCAATCTCGTCAATGAAGACGACGGCCGCTTCCTCAACGCGGTCAATGGCTTCGTCTATCACCGCGTCGAAGTCAACCAGCCGGTTCGCCTCCTGCTGCGTCAGAATGCGCTTCGCCTCCCGCACCTTGACGCGTCGACGCAGCGTCCGGCGCGGCATCAACCCGTCGAGGAAGTCGCGGAACGTGCTTTGCAGCTCATCCGGCGCAAACTCGTCCGCCCACTCCAGCGGGTTATAGTCATCGTAGTCGTAGTCCGCGTCGATTTCGATCTCGACGGTTTCTTCGTCGAGCGCGTGGTCGTTGAGCAGGCGCAGCAATCGCTTCCGCTCCCGCTCCAGGCGACGCTTGGCCGCGAGATTCTGCCGCTCCTGCTCCGACTCGTCGTCGGCGGCGCCTTTCGCGCCGTGCTTGCGTCCATTCCGGGAAGGCCGCTTCTGGAGCAGCTGTTCGAGGAGCAGGTCGGCCAATCGCTGCGCCGCGAGCCGGCTCGCTTCATCCTTGACCTGTTCGAGCCGCTGCCCGTGCAGCATGCTGATCGCGATTTCGACCAAGTCGCGGATGATCGACTCCACGTCGCGGCCGACGTAGCCCACCTCAGTGAACTTCGTCGCCTCGACCTTGATGAACGGCGCATCGACGATCTTGGCGACTCGGCGCGCGATCTCGGTCTTGCCGACGCCCGTCGGCCCGATCATCAAGATGTTCTTCGGCTGCACCTCTTGCCGAAGGTGCTCAGGCAGCAGCTGACGCCGGTACCGATTCCGGAGCGCGACTGCGACCGCGCGCTTCGCGTCTTGCTGTCCAATAACGTATTTGTCGAGCTCGGCCACGATCTGGGCCGGGGTCAGATTCTCCATAATGACGCGCGGCCCCGACATTTCGGGACCGGAGCGCGTCGTCGAGCCGGACTTCTCCGCCCGGCGCGCCACTTCGGCCATTAGTCCACCTCCGCGTCATCCAATTCTTCGTCTTCGCTATGTCGGTGAGCGGACTCCTCGGCCTCGTCGTCCTCCTCTTCGTCGTCGCCCGGCTCCACGGCCGGCGGCGCGCCCGCGGAGAGCGGCAGCCCCTCGACCGAGCCGCCAGCATCCTCCGCACCTTCGGTCGCGTCCTCCTGGCTCACGACCTCGATCGTGAAGTGGTCGTTCGTGAAGATGCAGATATCCGCGGTGATTCGCATCGCGGCCTCGACGATCGAGCGAGCGTCGAGATCGGTGTGCGTCAACAACGCCTTCGCGGCGGCCGTGGCGTATGGCGCTCCAGAACCAATCGCCGCGACTCCGTCATCTGGCTCGATGACATCGCCGTCGCCGGACAGGACCAGGAGCGACTCGACGTCGGCGACGATGAGCTGCGCCTCCAGCCGCCGCAGGTAGCGGTCGGTGCGCCACTCCTTGGCCAACTCGACGGCGGCGCGCCGCAGGTTGCCGTCCCAGGACTTGAGCTGAGTCTCGAACTTGCCAAAGAGCGTCAGTGCATCCGCGACCGCTCCGGCGAACCCGGCGATGACCTGGCCATCATGCAGCAAGCGCACCTTGCGGGCGCCGTGCTTCAGGACGACATCTCCGATGGTGACCTGGCCATCGCCGGCCATGGCAACCGCGCCATCCCGCTTCACGCCGAGGATCGTCGTCGCGTGGATGCGCGGGCGGTTCATCATGTCAGGACGAGGAATCACAGAAAGAGGGTCCAGTCAGACGAATGCCGGGTGTCTCGCGGACCTCCCGGCGCCACATCAGACGCCATAGGCGCCCTTCTCACAGGTGAATTGTACTTCAGACGTAGGGGTGAATCAGCGCTGGCCGGCCACCTGCCTACTCCGGCCAGCGCTCGCGATCCTAACCAGTCTTCGCCAGGGTTTCGCCCTCGTGACCGCACTTCGGGCAGCGGACTTGACCGCGCCGGCCCGCCTCGACCATATACGAGCCGCAGCGCGGGCAGGAGGTCGCGACCGGCTTGTTCCACTCGACGAAGTCGCACTCCGGGTAGCGCTCGCAGCCGTAGAACGTCCGCCCCTTCTTGGAGCGCCGCACGACCACCTCTCCCTGCTTGCACGTCGGGCAGGTGACGCCGATCCGCTCCAAGAGCGGCCGGGAGTTGCGGCACTCCGGGAACCCGCTGCACGCGAGGAACTTGCCGTAGCGGCCGAGCTTGATCACCATCGGCCGGCCGCACTTCTCGCAGGTCTCGCCCGATGGCTCGTCCTTCAGTCGAACGCGCTGGATCGACTGCTCCGCCTGCTTGAGCGTCTCCGTAAAGGGCACGTAGAACTCGCGCATCGTCGGCACCCAGTCACGCTCGCCCGCGGCAATTTCGTCCAGCTCGGCTTCCATTTGAGACGTAAAGCCGATGTCGAAGATGCGCGGGAAGTGCTCGACGAGGAGATCGTTCACGATCATGCCGAGCTCCGTCGCCACCAGCTTGCGATTCTCGGTGGTGACGTAGGACCGAGCCTGCAGCGTGGCGATCGTCGGAGCGTAGGTGCTTGGCCGGCCGATCCCCTGTTCCTCGAGCGCCTTGACGAGCGTCGCCTCGGTGTAGCGCGGCGGCGGTTGCGTGAAGTGCTGCTCGGGCAGGAGCTTCAGCAGATCGAGGTCTTCGCCCTCGGCAAGCACCGGGAGTGCTCCGTTATCCAGCTCGTCTGTCTCGCCGTCGTCCCGACCCTGGGTGTAGACGGCCATGAATCCGGGGAACTTCACGACGGAGCCCGTCGCGCGGAAGACGAATGGCGGCTCGCCCGTCCCGGTTAGTTGCTCCGGCTTGCCGGCGGCGATGTCGACCGTCGTCCCGTCCAGGACCGCCGGCGCCATTTGGCTCGCAATGAACCGCTGCCAGATCAATTGGTAGAGACGGAACTGCTGCGGCGTCAGGTACTGGCGCACGCTCTCCGGTTCCCGCTGCGGGGAGGTCGGACGAATCGCCTCGTGCGCCTCCTGCGCCCCCTTCGCCTTCCGCGTGTAAACGGGAGGCTGCGCCGGAACGTACTCGGGCCCATACTTGACGCTGATGACCGCCCGCGCCGCTTGCTGCGCAGACGCCGCGACGTTGGTCGAGTCCGTCCGCATGTAGGTGATCAGACCCTGCGTGCCCTCGGGACCGAGATCGACGCCCTCGTAGAGCTCTTGCGCGATCTGCATCGTCCGGCGCACCGGGAAGTTGAGCTTCCGCGATGCCTCCTGCTGGAGCGTGCTCGTGGTGAACGGCGGCGCGGGACGGCGCTGAGTCTCGCGCCGGGTCACCTTCGTTACGCGATAGATGGCGCCGTCTAGAGCCTCAACGATCTGCTGCGCTTCCTCGCCGGTCTTGAGCTCAGCTTTCTTACCGCCGACCCGGTAGAGGGCGGCGCGGAAGATGTCCTTCTTCGTGGGAGCCTTGCCGGTCCGCTTCGCCAGCTCGGCGTCGAGCGTCCAGTACTCCTCCGGGACGAAGCTCTGAATCTCGCGCTCGCGCTCGACGACGAGCCGCAGCGCCGCCGTCTGCACGCGGCCGGCAGACAGCCCCCGCTTGACCTTCTTCCATAACAACGGGCTCACGCCGTAGCCGACGAGCCGGTCGAGGACACGGCGAGCCTGCTGGGCATCGACGAGGTGCATGTCGATGTCGCGCGGCTGCTTCATCGCCTCGGTGACAGCCTCTGGCGTGATCTCGTGGAAGACGACACGCCGCACCGGCTTCTGCCGCGCGTTCGTCGCCTCGACGAGGTGCCATGCGATCGCCTCGCCCTCCCGATCAGGGTCGGTGGCGAGGATGACTTCCTGGGCACGCTCGACGCTCTCCTTGAGCTCCTTGACGATCTTGGACTTGTCGCGCGGCACCAGGTAGGTCGGGGTGAACCCGTCGTCCACGTCGACGCCGAGGGAGCTCTTCGGCAGGTCGCGGATGTGGCCCATCGAGGCCTTCACGGTGTACCCGCGACCGAGATACTTGCTGATCGTCTTCGCCTTGGCCGGCGACTCGACGATCACAAGTCGCCCCCGGCCCGTGCCGGGGGCTAAGCCCTTCGCGGCCGAGGATCGCCCCTTCTTGGTTGTCTCATTCGTCTTTGTAGGCATAGTGTTCCTGCTAAGAAGTCGCACCGCTAGATTGTCGGCGCAGGGAAAATCGGTGGCACGGCGCCGCCAACAAGAGCGAGAGTCTACAACGTGACGGCTACCCGTCAGCAAACATAGCGACGGGGTAGGTGGGTGTCAAGCACAGGCCCTTCGGCCTATTGGTCCTCCAACTGGCCGCCCGATGGCCCTCCCCGAGTGGGCCAGACGTACCTTGGCGCCTTGCGGCCAAGACACCCTATCACATGAGAACGCTTTCACCTCTCCGGTCGTCAGACGCCCAATCGACCTCGCGTCCGGGATCGGTCCGCCTAGAGGCGGATGTAATGCTGCGCCCCCATGTTCCGAATGACGCCTTTCAACTCCATCATCGTCAGTAGCGCCGACGCCGCCGCGATCTCTAAGTTGGCAGCCGCCGCGAGATCATCAATGTGCCGCGGTTCCGATGTTACCAGCGCCAAGAGGCGGCGCTCCTCTTCGGTCATCGGCAGCGCCTGCTGGACCGCCACCTGCTCACGCCGGCGATCGAGATTGAGGTCCTCCAGGATGTCCGCCGCGCTCGTGACCGCCCGCGCCCCTTCGCGCAGAAGCCGGTTGCTCCCTTGGCTCGCGTGCGACAGGACCGAGCCCGGAACGACGAAGACCTCGCGCCCCTGATCGGCCGCGAAATCGCACGTAATCAACGCTCCGCTGCGCGCCGGCGCCTCGACGATCACGACGGCGAGGGAAAGCCCGGCGATGATCCGGTTGCGAGGCGGGAAGTTCACCGCGTCGGGCTTCGTGTCGAGCGGGTAGTCAGAGATGAGCGCGCCAGATTCCACGATGCGCGAGGCCAGATTCCGGTGTTCCGGTGGGTAGACCACGTTCACACCACTGCCGAGGACGGCTATCGTTCGCCCACCAGCCTCAAGCGCTGCCGCGTGGGCCACGCCATCGATCCCGCGAGCGAGTCCGGAAACGATCGTCACGCCTGCCTCGGCAAGCTCCCGCGCGATCCGGGATGCGACCTCTCGCCCCGTCGCCGTCGCCCGGCGTGTGCCGACGATCGCGACAGCCGTGGCATCCTCCGAGGCGAGTGTCCCGCGAACGTAGATGACGGGGGGCGGCGCGGGAATCTGAGCGAGCAAGGGCGGATAATCCGGATCCTGCAGCGTGATCGCCATGACGCCCTCACGCTCGAGGCGTTGCAGCTCCCGTTCCGGCGACAGCGTCTGGCGGGCCTGCACCAGACTCTCAACCGATCTTTCGTCCAAGACGCGCCGCAATGCCGCGGGCGTAGCGCGCCAAGCGTCGCGCAGCGAGCCGAAAGCGTCCACGAGCTTCTGGATACGCACGGGCCCGATGTACGGCACTCGATGAAACGCGATCCAGTGAGCCCGCTCTTCGAGCCCGTCCACACACGTAACGTTTTCCAGTTCGCTCACGCTCGTTCGCTCCCGCACCCTCGCCCTACTGAATGACGCGCGGGGCTAGAGCCCCGGCGCTCATGCGATAAGCCGGTTGAAACCGGTCTTGAGAACCTTATCGCTCGTGGCCTGTTTAGGATACGTGACGTTCGCCAGAAACGGAGTTATGCGCTGCAACGCAAGAGCGAAGGCGCCGGTCCAGAGGCACGCCACGCTGGCGGAAGAACGTCTGTGCGACTCTCGACGCGTTTCCCATTGTGTCTTTACGGGATTGATTGTTATTATGCAATCTGTCGGCCCGTCAGAAGTGCTGTGGCCTGGCGACGCGGGTGGCCGTCGCGGGCATCCACGACAGACGGAGCGCCAGTCCCGTCGGCACCACCCTTGCATCCTCGCGGTTGCCGGCGGAGATGCGTGTCGAAACGTCCGATCCGACCGAAGAGTATTAAGAGGCAGGAGCGAAGCCGTAATCGGGCGCACCGGATGGCGTTAAACCAACCGACGCTATCGCAAGAGGTTCTGACACACAGCATGCGCTCGCTCACGATCGGCCAAATCCACGGCATTGACGTCCGTATCCACCCGACATTCGGTTTGGTCTTCCTGTGGATTGCTTACCACTGGGGCTTTGCCGATGGCGGTGGATTGGCTTCGCTTGCATACGGCCTGCTGCTCGGCGCCTTTATTTTCGGCTTCGTCTTGCTGCACGAGTTCGGCCACAGCCTGATGGCTCAGCACTACGGCATCCGCGTGAGGGACATCACGCTACTGCCGTTCGGCGGGGTTGCGCGGGTCGAGCACCTGGCAATCCGCCCCTCGGCTGAGGCGCTGATCGCGGCCGCCGGCCCGGCGGTCAATCTCGCGATCGCGATGGCGTTGCTCCCACTCCTCGCACTCGACGGCATTCTCAGAGGCTACAACTCGGTCGGCGAATACCTCCAGAGCCTCGGCGGCGCCACACCCGATGGCATCCTCCTTTATCTCTTCGCCGCAAATCTGATGATCTTCGCCTTCAACCTGCTGCCGGCGTTCCCGATGGACGGCGGACGCCTCTTCCGAGCGGCGCTTTCCTCGCTGATCGGGCGCGAGCAAGCCACCCGCATCGCGGTTTGGCTCGGCACGGCGTTGGCCGTCTGTCTCGCGGGCGTTGGGCTCTGGTGGCGCGACATTGTGCTGCCGCTGATCGCCGCGTTCGTGATCATCGCCGCGTACGCCGAGGGTCGGGTGGTCCGGCTCGAAGAGGCCATGCGACGCCTGCGGGTCGGGCAGTTCGCCGTTTGGGACCGCGGCGGGGTCGAGGAAGACGATCTCTTGTCCTACGCGCTGCGCGGCGGGCCGCGCGACGTCGTCGTGACGCGCGACGGGCGCGTCGTCGGGATGGTGCCGCGCAACGCGCTTCTACAGGTGCTGCACGGCGGCGCCGATCACCGCACGGTCGGCGAAGCGATGGACACGGATGTCGTGACGGTGGATGCCGACGAGTCCGTCTATGACGTGCAGCGCAAGATGCAGATGCTCAATCGCTGGACGATTCCGGTCACGGAAGGCGGTCAATATCGCGGCGTCTTCACCGCGGACCGGGTCATCCACGTTTACCGATACCTCAATGCGCAGTCCGCTGAGCGACGGCGGTGGCAGGACGTGGCCGGCGCCGTCGGTGAATTGTTTCGCGCGGTCGGTCGCTGATCCGCGAACACGAGTCTAAACGCCCCACCACTTGACCCCGGTCGCTGGACGGGCTAGCATCGAATTGGCCAAGTCCGCCTTGTTGGCGGCGCGGAGGCATCATGAAAGTTTCGACTCGCGGTGAATATGGCGTCCGGGCAATGGTTGCACTCGCTCGCAATTATGGTGCCGGGCCGATGTCGATCGCCGCGATGGCGAAAGAGTCGGCGGTCCCGTACGCCTATCTCGAACAACTCATCATCCCGCTGCGAAAGGCTGGCTTGGTAGAGAGCAAGCGCGGCGCGCACGGTGGGTATCAGCTGGCGCGGCCGCCTGAGCAAGTCCTGGTCGGCGAGATTTACCGGGTTATGGAAGGTCCCGTCGCGCCGATGGATTGCGTCTCAGAGAATGAGGCCGACCAGACGTGCCCGCTGATCGCGGGGTGCGAAACGCGGCCCGTGTGGCTGAAGGTGCGCGACTCGATCGTCGCCGCGCTTGACTCGGTGACCCTGGCAGACCTGGTCAGCGAAAGCAAGCGTCGCCGCCCAATCGAGCCAGACGCCGCGGTGCCCGAACGGGCCACTGCCTGAGCCTGACGCCGGCCTTCAGACCCTCTCCGTTTCCGTTCATCGCGATCGGGATATCCCTGGCCATGCTCGACGACACGATTTACCTCGACCATGCCGCAACGACGCCTGTTGATCCGGTCGTCGTCCAGGCGATGCTGCCCTACTTCACGGAGCGGTTCGGGAATCCGTCCAGCATCTACCAACTTGGGCAGGATGGCCGCGCCGCGTTGGATCGCGCGCGCGCGACGGTCGCTCGCGTGTTGCGCTGTCAGCCATCGGAGATTCTGTTCACGAGCGGCGCCACCGAAAGCGACAACCTGGCCTTGATCGGCGTGGCCTGGCACCACCGTTTGCAGGCGCCGGATGGTCCCCTCCCGCACATCGTGACCACCACCATCGAGCATCATGCCGTGCTGCACACGGCCGCCTGGCTCGAGCGGCAGGGATTCTCGGTTACTTATGTCGATCCAAAGCCAGACGGGATCGTCGATCCGGCCGACATTGCCGCCGCACTCCGGCCGGAGACACGCCTCGTCTCGGTCATGTACGCCAACAATGAGATCGGCACCATCCAGCCGATCGCGGAGATCAGCAAGCTGACGCGCGAGCGCGGTATCACCTTCCACACCGACGCGGTCCAGGCGGCGGGTCTGCTTTCGCTCGACGTGGACGCGCTCGGCGTCGATCTGCTCTCGCTCTCGGCCCATAAGTTCTACGGGCCGAAGGGCGTTGGCGTTCTCTACATCCGTCGCCAGACGCCGATCGCCTACCAGCAGCACGGCGGAGGTCAGGAGAACGGGCGCCGGGGCGGCACGGAGAACGTGGCCGGGATCGTTGGCTTGGCCGTTGCGTTGGAGCGCGCCGAGGAGCGCCGCGAGGCGTACGTTGCTCACTGCGCGGAGCTGCGCGACCGCCTCTGGCAGGGTATCCAGGAACGCATCCCCGACGCGCAGCTAAACGGTACCGAGGATTGGAGCCGCCGGCTCGCCAACAACCTCAACTTCGCCATTCCCGGCGTGCAGGGAGAAACGGCGCTTCTCAGCCTCGACATGCAGGGGATCGCGGCCTCCGCCGGCTCTGCTTGCACCACGGGCCGCTCCGATCCGAGCCATGTCCTGGTCGCGCTCGGCCTACCGGAGGAGCGCTGCCGGGCGAGCCTACGGCTCACCGTCGGCTGGACGAACACGCCGGAGCAGATCGACGAGGCGGTCGAGGCGCTCGCCGAGACGGTCTCCCGCATCCGGCAGCTTGCCAGCGTCGTCTGATCAAGATTCGGCGCGGGACGGGCCATCTCCACGCAACACGCAGAAATAGACACAGATGACGCTCGCTGATGGGCAGCGAGCGTCCAATTAGGGTGATCTCTTCTCGGAAGACAGTGGGTTAGTCGGCAGCCAAGCCTCGGTCGCCGGGCTCCATCTCGGCTGCCGCGATCGCCGCCTCGAGCGCCGCGCCGAGATCGCGGCCATCCACCTGGCCAAGGGGCGGCAGGTCGGACAGGGATTTCAAGCCAAAATGCAGCAGGAACTCCGGCGTCGTCCCGTACTGGAGCGGATTGCCGACCGTCTGGAGACGCCCGACGACCTCGATCAGTCCACGGGAGAGAAGCGTCGTCAGCACGCCGGAAGAATCCACGCCGCGGACAGCCTCGATCTCCGCTCGCGTCACGGGCTGCCGATAGGCGATGATCGCCAGCGTCTCGAGCGCTGCGGTCGAGAGGCGAGTTTCGCGCTCCAGACCGAGGAAGCGCCGAACATAGGTGGCGAATCGTGGCGCGGTGGCTAGCTGGAGCTTGTCACCGATGCGCTGCACAACCCAGCCGCTGTGCTCGCGGCTCTCAAGCGCGGCCAACGCCTTTTCGATCCGGTTCGGTTCGACGTCAGCCGCGCGGGCAATGTCCTCGACGGACGCCGGCTCCGGCGCCACGAGTAAGAGCGCCTCGACCAGCGCTGGCAGCTCATCGTCCGTCAGCCCGCCAAGCCCGAGCGACGGGGTATGCGTCTCGCTCTGCTTGGCATCGAGGTCGAGGGCAACGAGGTCCTGACGAGCCTGCGGGTCTGTCGTCGTCATGACCATGAGTCATCTCCAGGGGCGATTGCGACCGGACCGATTACGCCGCGCCACGCCGCCGGTCGCCGGCGTAGGCGGATCTCCGAAAAAGGTTCAGCCTGCTCGGCATCCAAGATTCGCCGGCGGATCAGGACGAGCACGGCGAGAAACGCGGTCCGCACCTCGTGATTGTCCTGGCATTCCTCCGCCACGCGACTGAAGAGCACCTCGCTCTTGCCGCTCAGCGTCCGGAGCACGCGCTCGATCATCGTTGCCAGGGAGACGAGCGGACGCGCGGCGACAATCTGGCGCGGCGACGGCAGCGCCGCCAGTCGCCGCCGGAGCGCCTTGGCGAGCCAACTCGCTTCATGCGCGGCCAAGCGCGGGCGTTCGACCGGAGCGGGCGCGGCGATGGCGCCCAGCGACCGAGCGAAGGCGCCGGTTCCCGCCTGATCCCGCTCCGCGAGCTGCTGTGCAACCCGCTTGACCGCCTGGTACTCGATCAGCTGGCGGGCCAGATCACCCGTCTCCGGCTCCTCCTCCGTCGCCGGCGGGCGCGGCAGCAGCGAGCGTGACTTGAGCAGAACCAGGCGCGCGCCGACGGCGGCAAACTCCGCCAGCACATGCGGCGGCGCGCCACCCAGCTGCTCCACGTACGCCAAGAATTGCTCCGTAACCGCCATCAGCGAGACGTCGGTGATCGGAAGCTGGTTGCGCTCGATCAGGCGCAGCAAGACGTCGAGCGGTCCCTCGAACGTCGGGAGCCGAAGCTGGTAGCCGAGCAGTGGTAGTGGTTCTGGTGTGACAGCTTCCACGATAGACAGAGTGTACGCGAAATGTTCGTACACCGTCAGCCGGACGGCGCCAGTACCCGAATCATTCGGCGCGATCGGCGGCGATCAAGCGACAGAGCCCGGGATCCGGTGGCGGAGGATCATCCTCATGGTGGGCGATGAGCCAGCAGACGCGCTTCGAGCAGCCGAGCGTGGCTGCCCGTTCTGCTCCGAGCGTGGGGTGATGGACCGCGAGCGCAAATCCGGCGCGCCAGCGGGGCGCGGGCAGCCGCGCGAGCCAGCCCAGGAGGCCGGGAGCGAACCGAGCGAGGAGCACTCGCGCCACGCGGTGCGGCAGGCGAACCCGTCCTTCTGTCCCAACTTTGCCGATGTCGTGAAGAAGCGCCGCGATCAGCACGTCCTCATCCCGCTCCCCGGCGGAGCGGAGCCGCTGGTACACGCGGAGCAGATGCCGCTGGTCGAACGCGGGAAGCTGCCGGAACGCCGCTGCCTGCGCGGGAGTCAAGATCTCGCTGATGATCGCGTCGCGCTCCGGTGGTGGCGCGGTCGGAATGAGTGCCTGAACGCCTTGTCGGAGGCGGTCACGCCATGCCATGCGCCAAGTGGCGAATCAGAGTAGCGTACGGAAGAGGAACGACTGGAGCGGCGAGATCATCTCTCCGGTAATGGAGGCTCCGATCCGGCCGCTGACGAAGAAGATCAAGAAGAGGATCAGGAATCCGTAACGCTCCAGCGGCGCCAGGACCGGGTACCAGAAGTTCGGGAGAAGGCCAACGAGGATCTTGTGCCCGTCGAGCGGCGGGATCGGGATCATGTTGAACGATGCCAGCAGGACGTTCACCCAGAAATACCAGCCGAGGAAGAATGCAATTGAGCCGCGCTCGGATTGCGAGAAGAGCAGATTGCCGAAGTCAGCCGCACTCCAGCCTGCAAGACGCAGTGACAGGGCCGCGACCGCCGCTTGGACGATGTTCGAGACCGGTCCGGCGAGGGCGACGAGCGCCATCGCTCGCTTGCGATCGACGATGCCGGCGCCGCGTAGCCGGTTGGGATTGACCGGAACCGGCTTCCCCCAACCGATGAAGCTGTACCCGAGCGAAATCATGACCATACCGAAGAACCCGAACGGCTCGAAGTGCATGGCCGGGTTCAGCGTAATCCTGCCGAGGGAGCGTGCCGTGTCGTCGCCGAGTCGCCAGGCTGTATAGGCGTGCATGAACTCGTGGATGGTCGTCGCCACGATGAAGGAGCCGAGGATGGCGATGATCTGCTCCATCGGCGGGAAGCTGCGCCGGTCGAGCAGCTGCATCCCGAGAAGCAGGAGCAGGATGAGGAAGATGCCAGAGCTGGGATCGCCCCGTTGAACGAGGCCGAGACGACGGTCCATCACGATTGAGCTGGCAGGGCGTTTCGCGCCTGAAAAAAGGCGTGGGCTCCGAGCAGCGCTCCGGACGTCTCGCCCAGGCACCTAACGAGCGGCGCTCGATGCTCGAAGCCCACCGCTCCGGTCATGCGCCGGAGCCAGGATAGAGGTGACAGGCCACGTAGTGCCCGTTGCCCTGGTCGGCGAAGATCGGCTCGACCTTCTTGCAGACATCCATCGCGTACGGGCAGCGCGTGTGGAAGTGGCAGCCCGGCGGCGGGTTGATCGGGCTCGGGACATCGCCGCTGAGAATGATCCGCTCGCGTCGCTTCTCCACGACCGGGTCTGGAATCGGCACCGCCGAAAGGAGTGCCTTCGTGTAGGGGTGCAGCGGCTCGTCGTAGAGCGCATTGCGGTCGGCCAGCTCCACGATCTTGCCCAAGTACATCACCGCCACGCGGTCGGAAATGTGCTTCACGACCGAGAGGTCGTGGGCGATGAACAGATACGTCAGGCCGAACTGCTCCTGGAGATCTTCCAGAAGGTTGACGATCTGCGCCTGAATCGAGACGTCGAGCGCTGAGACCGGCTCATCGCAGACGATGAAGTCCGGATTCGCAGCGAGCGCCCGGGCGATACCGATGCGCTGCCGCTGACCGCCGGAGAATTCGTGCGGGTAGCGGTTGGCGAAGTATGGGTTCAGACCGACCGTCTGCAGCAGCTCTTGGACCCGCTGGTTGCGCTCGTTCTTCGGCACCAGCTTGTGGATCTGCATCGGCTCGGCAATGATGTTGCCGACCGTCATCCGAGGATTGAGCGAGGCATATGGATCCTGGAAGATCATCTGGAGGTGGCGGCGCATCTTGCGCATCTCGCCGCCGTCCAGCTTCGTCAGGTCCTTGCCGTCAAAGATCACCTCACCAGACGTCGGCTTGTAGAGCTGGAGGATGGCGCGGCCGGTCGTCGACTTGCCGCACCCGGACTCTCCCACCAGACCAAGCGTCTCTCCGCGCTTGACCGAGAAGGAGACGCCGTCAACCGCCTGCACCGCCCCCACTTTGCGCTGGAAAATGATCCCCTGGGTCAGGGGGAAGTGCATGACGAGGTTGCGCACCTCCAGTAACGTCTGTCCGTTCTTGTCGGCAGGCGCCGGAGTCGGTTGTGTCCGGCGATCGATCTCGACGGCCATTTACGCCTCCTGCTTCTGCCGCGGCGGTTCGCCGTCCTTGCTCACTTCCTCCCAGAACCAGCACGCCGAATAGTGCCCTTCCTTGACCTTGAGCAGCGGTGGATTCTTCTGCTCGCACTTCTCGCGCGCGTAGTTGCAGCGCGGAACGAACGGGCACATATCGGGCAGATCAATCAAGTCAGGCGGCAGGCCTCGGATCGGCTCGAGCTTCTCCTTGCGCTCTGCGTCGAGCCGCGGGATCGACTTGAGGAGACCCACCGTGTAGGGGTGTCTCGGATTGGCGAAGATTTCCTCAGTGCTGCCGGTCTCCACGACGTGCCCGGCGTACATCACCTGGATCCGGTCCGCCATCCCTGCGACCACGCCCATCGAGTGCGTGATTAGGATCACGCCGGTATCCCGCTCCATCTGGAGCGTGCGCATCAGATCGAGGATCTGCGCCTGAATCGTCACGTCGAGCGCGGTGGTCGGCTCGTCGGCGATGATCAGCTTCGGGTTGCACGACAGCGCCATCGCGATCATCACGCGCTGGCGCATACCACCCGAGAACTGGTGTGGATATTGGTCGATGCGCTCCTCGGCGTTCGGGATGCCAACCATCTTCAGGAGCTCGATCGCACGCGCGCGCGCCTGCTCCTTGGACATGCCCAAATGCAGCTGCAGCGCCTCGCTGATCTGGCGATTGATAGTCAGCACCGGATTGAGCGAGGTCATCGGGTCCTGGAAGATCATCGCGATCTTGTGACCGCGGATCTTGCGGACCTCGTTATCCGAGAGCTGAAGGATGTCCTGCCCGTCGAAGATGATCTCACCGGACACGATCTTGCCCGGCGGGCTAGGAATGAGGCGCATGATCGAGAGCCCGGTCATGCTCTTCCCGCAGCCGGACTCACCCACCACGCCGAGCGTCTCACCAGGCATGACATAGAAGGAGACATCGTCGACGGCCTTGACGATGCCGTCCTGGGTGAAGAACTGCGTCCTGAGGTTCCGCACCTCGAGCAACGGTTGAACGTTCCCGTTGCGTCCGCCGTTCGAGCCAGTTTGGGGTTGCGCCCGCTCTGGCACCCGCGACTCTACGGCCATCGTCGCTCCTCTCGCCTTTCGACCGATCCGCGCTCGGTTATCACGTCAAGTTCACATCTCTCTATCTGTAGGTATGTTGCTCGCCTTATTCAGTCCCTCACATCTGATGAGGGACAGCTCCCGCCCGCGTCGGACAGACTACGTTAGGGAAAGCGAACATCGGCGAAAGGATATCATGGGCCACGAAACACGAGCAATCCCGATCGAAAGCGAGTTTCGCGAATTGTGCACGCATCCCAGATGAAATAGATCCGCATTTGGGAACGCGAACAATCGCCGCGCGCTCCTTGTCACCACTGCGACGTTCTCCGAAGATTCCCCGGAGAATATCCCGGTGCGACCCACGTGAATGGCTGCCATGCGCCCGATCCGTTGGCCCACCAACCGTCGCCTACCACCCGCGGTGGCCGCGCCTATTGGGCTCGCGCTTCTCATCCTCGCGAATGCTTCGCTCAACGATCAGCGCCTCTCAATCCTGACCGCGATCGCCCTCGTTGCGGGGCTCTCCCTGTGGGCACTCACCGCCCGGGGAATGGAGAAGCCACCGAAAGCGGACTTGCAAGGGCACGTCGAGGAGGCGCGAGTTCGCTGGTGGGCGCTCGGAATTGCGGTTGGCCTCGCCACGGTTACTTGGTGGCAGTCGGCCGGAAACACTTTCCGGCCTCTCGGCGTTGCGGCATGGGTTGCCTCCTGCGCGGCATGGACAATCGCTTGGTGGCCGGCGCCGATCCGCCGACCTCCCTTGTGGCCGAGTGAAATCACCGCGACCATCAGCTCTCGGCTACCTGCCACGCTTCGAGGAAAAGCGCCTCTCTTGCTGGTACTCGGGCTGATCGTCGCGGTGAGTGTCGCCGCGCACTTCTATCGCCTCGAGGTCACGCCACGTGACCCAACGAGCGACCACGCCGAAAAGCACCTCGATGTAAAAGACGTGCTCGATGGGCAACGTCCGATCTACTTCGAGAGGAACACCGGCCGGGAGCCCGGCCAGTTCTACGTGACCGCCGCCTTGATCCGCGTGCTCGACCTGCCCAACGACTTCACGACGCTCAAGATCGGAACCGCGCTCGTCGGCGTGGTGACGATTCCCTTCGTCTATCTCCTCGCGGCCGAGATCGGTGGACGGCTAACAGGTCTGGCGGCTGCCTTCCTCTATGCGATGGGCAAGTGGCCAGTCGCGATCGCCCGGTACGGGCTCCGCTTCGCCTACGCTCCGCTCGCCGCCGCCGTGACCTTCTGGCTGCTCCTGCGCTGGTTACGCACGGGCGATCGCCGCGACGCGCTCGCCTGTGGACTCAGCCTGGGGATTGGTCTGTACGGCTACACGCCGTTTCGGCTCGCCGTACCCGCCATCGCGCTCGCCATCGGCGCCTCGCTCCTGAATGACCGACGCGATCGCCGTCAGATACTGCGGCAGGGTCTCTTGCTGATTGGAACTGCCTCCCTCGTCTTCGTGCCGTTGGCGGCCTACATGACAGAGCGACCCGACATGTATTGGTATCGCTCCGTCACGCGCGTCGCCGGCGAAGAGGGAGGCCGCGTCTTCGGGACACTCACGAGCAATCTCTCCATCTTTCTCCGCAACAATCTCAACGCCACGCTTGCCTTCAATTGGCGGGGCGATACGACGTACGTCAACATGGTCCACCTCGATCCGTGGTTGGACGTCGTGACCGGGGCGCTCTTGCTCGCAGGACTCGCTGTCGTCGCCGTTCGCATTGCACTTTGGCGCGACACGCGGTTCATCGCCCTGCTGGCGATGACGCCGATCCTCCTGCTCGCCTCGACGCTCGCGCTCAGCTTTCCCCGGGAGAATCCAAGCGTGAACCGATTGGGCGCACTAGCGCCAATCGTCTTCGCGATCGCTGGCCTAGCGCTTGCCCGGCTCCTCGCCGCGCTTTCAGCTATCCGGTTGGCATCCGGAGGTTTGCTCGCGGTGTTCGTAGCCGCGCTCATCACGCTCGCGGCAGCGCGGGAGAACTACGTCCGCTACTTCCACGATTACGATCGCCAATACCGACAGACCGTCGCGAACACTACTGAGATCGCGCACGCCATCCGGGGAGGAGCATCCGTCGGAGTCACGATTGACGATGCGTACCTGATCGACGGTCCGTTCTGGCTCGATGTCCGTAACATCGGGATCGCGTTGCACGACGAGAACTGGGCAGATACGCACACCATCCGGCCTGGAGAGCCGCTACCAGAGCAGCCGGCCGGACGTCCACTTTTCTTCATCTTGCGGGCGAGCGACCACGCACGGTTGGCGGAGCTACTGAGCCGCTGGCCGGCCGGCGTTATCACCGCCTACCCGGTCGAGGAGCCCGTCCACGCATTTCTCACCTACTGGGTTCCCGCCGCTCCCGGTGCCTCCTCTCCTACCTCGGCGCCCGGCGACGAAGCCGGCGCCTGACAAGGCTCACGACACCGATTGCCCGCCATCGTTTACTATGGGGAAAGGCTGCCGATATTAGCGGCGAAGCAGGTACGCGTCAGGGTCTTGGTGCCCGTTTCGAGGGTCGTGTATCATCCATCCTGGCGCGCGCCGCCTGGCCGCCGATTTGTGCTGGCCAGTCAGGGATTCTGCTGGCGGGCGCATTTCGAGAGGGTTTGGGGACGATCGCCGCGCTCATGCGGCGAGACGGCCACAGAGGAACCTGAGGGCCAGCGGGGCCGTCGGGCGGGAGGTGATTGGGTTGGCGACGGTTTTTGAGCGAGTTCGCAGCATCGTGGCTGAACGGCTCGGGGTCGATGAAGACAAGGTGACCATGGACGCCGAGTTCATCGGCGACCTCAACGCAGACTCGCTCGACCTCGTTGAGGTCATCATGGCGATTGAGCAGGAATTCAACATCGAGATTAAGGACGAGGACGCGGAAAACATCCGCACCGTCGGGGACGCTGTCCAGCATCTGGAGGAAGTCGTCGGTAATCAGTAGCCGGCTCGATGTTGCCCGTGGCGGCTGGCGTAGGGCGGCAGTGGTGAGGTAACCGCTGCTGAGCACCAGTCAGGTGGTGCGCTGCCATGTGCGTTCGGCAAGCGAGCTGGGATCCCGCAATCCCGTCGTTTGCCATCGAGTAACGTGGAGCCCAGGAGGGCCGGGGCGCCGCCAGCAGGATCGCGACGCGCCCCGGCAGCCATCATTTCAACCCAATGAGCGCCGGTGGCGGCTCCGCGTTCCGATGAGGAGAAGGCACAATGGCCCGCGCAATTCGTATACCGAAATTCCGCATTCCCATTCCAAAGCTTCCGAAGACGGATGAGCCGTACGAGGACGTCTTCGAGGAGATGACGCTGGCGGAGCACCTCGAGGAGCTCCGCTCACGTATCGTCAAAGCCTGCATTTCCGTTGCCGTCGCGTTCATTGGAGGCATCATCCTCGCCGGGCCGCTGCTGCGGCTCATCGTCCGGCAAGCCAACGCCGACACCGGCGGCGGCTTCGACATCAAGTCGCCAACCGATCCGATCGCGATTTACTTCAAGATCGCTCTCTACATCGCCATCGGCTTCGCGACGCCCGCGATCCTCTGGCAGATGATCGGCTTCCTCGTGCCGGGTCTAACGCGCAAGGAGAAGCGACTCCTCTTCACGTCGCTCCCGTTCGTCTCGCTCTTGTTCGTCGTCGGAGCGTCATATGCGTTCTTCTTCGCGGCTCCGCGTGCTTTCGACTTCCTATCCCGGTTCCAATCCAGCATCTTCCGCTGGGAGCCGGACGGCTCGGAGGTCATTAGCTTCTATCTCACGCTAATGATCGGCCTCGGCATCGCGTTCGAGCTGCCGGTGGTGATGTTCCTCTTGGCGAGGCTGAACGTCGTCAGCGCGCAGAAGCTCGCGAGCTACCGGCGCTACGCGATGGTGTTAGTCCTGATTGCGGCGGCGATCATCACGCCGAGTACCGACCCATTCAATATGGCGGTGGTCGCGATTCCGCTCTACATTCTCTATGAATTCGGGTTGATCATTGCGCGAATCGCCGGCCGCCGACACACTCCCAAGCCGGTCGGATAACGGTTACAACCAAGCGAACTAGGAGGGAGCCAGGTCAGCGCCCATCGCCGCTGGCCTGGCTTCTTTGCCCCGTGATCTCTTCCAGCGACCGCGGCCGGACGGCGATCGTCCGCTCATTACGGTACGTGACCATGCCCGGCCCCGCGCCTTTGATCTTCCGGACGAAGCGTCGGGGCGCCACATCCACCTCGACTCTGCCACTCTCGCGCGCGGCGCTGAAGTACGCCGCAAGCGACGCGGCAGCCTCGATCGTCTCTTCGTCCTCGTCGCCGCCTGGCCGCCACCGGACGATCACGTGTGATCCCGGAACGCCCCGCGCGTGCAGCCAGGTATCGTCCGGCGACGCGACATCGAACGTGATCGCCTCGTTCTCGCGGCCGCTCCTTCCGACATAGATCTGATTGCCATTGATCTCCGCGACCGGGCGAGGCCCACGCGGGCGCGTCGTTCGGCGCTGCTCCTTGTGGGGCGCATGTCCGCGATCGGCCTGGTACGCGGCCCACTCCGCCTCTAGCGCCTCGATCTCGTCGAAGCGCTCCGCTTGCTCGGCTAGGGTGCGTAGCTGCTCCAGATAGGCCAACTCGTGCTCAGCCTGCTCGATCAGCTCCGGGAGTTGTCGCGTCGCCGCCTGTGCCTTGCGGTAGCGCTCGAGATACGCCTGTGCGTTCTCCTTCGGGGATAGCTGAGGATCGAGTGGGATGACGATCCCATCGGCATCTACCGATGTGTCACCAGGATTGATCTTCCAGAGGTATGCGTAGATGAGCTCGCCCCATTCGCGAAGCCGGTCGGCCTCGGCGGCACCGGACTGCTCCGCGCGAAGCGACTGGAGTCGCGCGGCCGCGCGCTGGTGAGCCTCCTGCAAGGCCGTGACCAAGCGCGCCCTCCGCTGCGCGTGGCGCATCGGACCGGTCGTGCCGGCAATGGCGAGTTGAGCGGCTCGCGAGATGGTCTCGACCGCCTCCTCTTGGAGCTGTGCCGCCAGGTGCTGCATCGGCACGGCGGAAAATGCGACCACCTCGCGTTCCTCGTCCCGGTAGACACGAGGCTGCCAGTCGCTTGTCAGCAGCGGCTCGAAGAGGCGGCGCACCTCGCGCGCCAGTACGGCATCGCTGCCGGGTGGCAACTGACCGATCGTCGCGTCGGTCTGACCAGCCACCCGGTAGGCGATCTCGCGCGCCATTTGGCCGCTCATCGCGCGGAGCCGACGGCCCAGGACCGTCGCGAGCTCCACTTCAGGCGGCTCCTCGGCGAGCATCCGCGCCGCCTCTGTCGTCGTCAGACGCCGCGGATCCTGCTTGTCGATCGGGGGCGGGGGCTCGTACGGCAGCTTGGGCAAGATAGGCCGCACGCGGCTCATCTGCGGGGTGACTCGCTTGACGCTATCGAGGATTTGGCCAGCGTCGTCAACCAAGATCAGGTTGCTGTGGCGACCCATGATCTCGATGACGAGGTGCGTGTAGATCGGCTCGACTTCGTCCTCGAGCTCCTCGTCTTCGTCGTCTCCCACAGCCGCGTCCTCCTCGGGAGCCTCTCGCGCCCGCCCGGGCCATTTGGCTATACTGAGGCGAAGGAGACGCTCGAGCGGCGGCTGCTCGATCCCGACGATTCGGCCGCCGCGCGCGTATTTCCGAAGGAGCAGCGAGAACGGAGTGACGAGCTGAGTATCGAAGGCAGGCTCCTGATCGCTGAGGAAAGCGTACGGCACCTGGTTATTCGCGCTGGCAACCAGGTACCGCCGCTGGCGAGCCGCGTAGACCTCGATCCCAATCGAGCGAGGATCGAGATGACCAACTCGCTGCACGCGACCATCGAGGATCGATGCCGACAATTCATCAGCGAGCGCCGCAATGGTAAGTACGTCAAACACGACCGATGCTTCCGCCGAAGTAATGTCCGACTCTCGCGCCGGCGGGGCGGTGAGTCGTGATGGACGGGACACTGCGGTGACTCATCCACTCGATCCCACGGGCGAGAGTGGCGACCTGTTCCTGGCCGACCTACGTGCCCGGCGCCGCCCAAGGCTCTTCGTCATCTCGGGTCCGTCCGGCGTCGGCAAGGATACCGTCATCGAGCGACTCCGCGACGTTTACCCTGAGGCGCATTTCGCCGTCACCGCGACCACCCGGCCCCGCCGGCCGGGCGAGATTGACGGTGTGCACTATATCTTTCTCGACCCCGATTCGTTCGCCGCTCGGCTAGAGGAAGGCGAGTTCCTCGAATCCGCGCGCGTTTATGGGCATCTCTACGGCGTGCCGAAGGCTCCTGTGCGACATGCCTTGGCCCGCGGCCAAGACGTGATCGTCAAAGTCGACGTGCAAGGCGCGGCGTCCATCCGGCAAATCGCTCCAAACGCTACCTTCATCTTCCTCGCGCCGGAATCGATGTCGCAGCTGCTGCAGCAACTCCAGGCACGCAAGACGGACGATCCCGAGATCCTGATGGGCCGCTTCCTGGCCGCGGAGCGCGAGCTGCGCCGCGCCCACGAGTTCGATTACCTCGTCTTCAACGAGCCGGACAAGATCGACACGACGATCAAGCAGATCTGCGCGATCATCGAGGCTGAGCAGAGCCGCATCCACCAGCCCGAGATCGTCCTCTGATACAGACGCGCCTTAGCGATCTGTGGCCTGGCCAGCACAGCCTATAATCCGAACTTCAACGGCAGCCGAGACATCGTCCCGGCACGTATACCCAGTGCGGCGAGCCGCGCACGCGCGACGGTCGCCGGATCGGAGTATTCTCGGAGAAGCTTGACGGCAACGTGTTTCCATTCGCTCGGCGCGGCTGGCTCAGGTCAACCGATTGCGCCAGGAGCGATGAAAGGCCGAGGTGTCCGGATGTCCCATCGCACGCACCCCCTTCTCTGTCGCCAATTGCCCGTCGTCATCGCCCTTGGGCTCCTCCTGCACGCGCTCGCCCTCATCGGGAGTCCAGTGACCGCGCAGGAAGACGTGACGGCGGTCATCACCCGCGCTGCCGAGCGAATGGCAAAGGTCCAATCGTTCCATTTCACCGTCACGACGCCGCGCGGCAAGACGCAGATTACTGAGCAGATCGAGCTCGCCGGAGTAGAAGGGGACATTCAGCGCCCCGACCGATTCCGCGCCTCGTTCACCGCGAAGGCGGCCGTGGTCACGCTGACCGTCAAGGTCGTTGGCATCGGCAATAAGATTTGGGTCACCAATCCGATGGCGTCGGAAGAGACCTACATTGAAGTGGACGGGGCCGAGATTGTCGCGCTCCCGGTGACCGACCTCCTCAATCCGGACCGCCTCATCACCGCCGCGGTCAACCTGATCGAGAACCCGGAGATCGCCGGGGAGGACAAGATCAATGGCGCGCAGACAACGCACGTCAAGGGCACGCTCGACCCGCGTCGAATCGAGGAGCTCGCCGGAACGCCCGTGCCGGAGCTGACCGACATCGAGCCGCTCGACGTCTCCTTGTGGATCGACGGCGAAGGGCTGGTCGTGCGCGCCGAGCTGACTGGCCGGTTGACGCCTTCCGAGACGGGGATCATCGTGCGCCGCCTCGACCTCTCAAATTTCGACGAGCCGATCACCATCGAGCCGCCGGAGAACGTCGAGACCGCCGGGCCATAACTCTGGTTCGCCTTGATACTTCAATTCTGAAAGCGAGTTACCGCTGGCGGCGGATGCCGCGCATTGCAGCGTCGTATCCGCATGAATCCATGCTGATGTGCACTTGCAACGGCCCTCCCTCGCCGGGTAAAGTGCTGCCCACGATCGAGCAGTAGAGTGAATCGGTTGATGTCTTCCGAGACGCCGACACAGACAGGCTCGCAGGCGGTCGAGCGGGCACTTGCGATCCTGGAACTCTTGCGCAACGCCTCTGGTGAGCTGGGCGTGCACGAGATCGCTCGCCGGCTGAACCTGCGGCCCCCGACAGTCCATCGCTTGCTCCAAGCGCTCGCCCGGCACGGCCTCGTGCAACGGCACCCGACGCGCCGCACCTACGGCCTGGGCTGGAAGCTCGTGGATTACGCCAATGTCGTCATCCACAACACTCAGTACGCCGCGGAGGCGGACGATATTGTCAAGGGACTGCGCGATCTGACGGGCGAAACGGCGGCGCTCCAGGTCCGTGTCGGTTTCGATCGTGTCTGTGTCGTGGAATATGAGAGTCACCAAGACCTGCGGCGCTCGATGGGAGTGGGACGGCGCATCCCGCTCCACGCCGGCTCGAGCGGACGTGCCATCTTGGCATTCTTGGAGCCCGGAGAGCTCTCCTTTATTCTGAAAACGTCTCCGCCCCGTCCCTCGAACGACTACGACGTCCTCGAGATCTCGACGATCCACCGGCTCCTCGAAGAGACGCGGCAGACGGGTTACGCGCAGAGCGAGCCACGGGAGGAGCGGGTCGCGGGAATCGCCGCGCTGTCGACGCCATTCTTTCAGTTCAACGGCATCGTGGCAGGGGCGCTGTCCATTTCCGGCCCGTCAGTGCGTTGGACGCGCGCTGCACGGCAGCGGTATGTGCCTGACCTCTTGCGCGCCGGCCAGGAGCTTTCACGACGGCTCGGCAGCCAGCGATGGTTTCCCTGGTACGAACGGTCGGACGCCGCCTCGTAGCCGGCGCGGCGCCATTTCTGAAAGACCAGAGTCAATTCGGAGGGCAATGTGACACAACAGACCGGTGACGGCGGCTCGGCGCCGGAGCGAATCCCCGTGCTGCTGGATTGCGATCCCGGCATTGATGACGCGATGGCGATCTTCTACGGCCTCGGCGCACCGGAGATCGACATCCTCGCGATCGGCACCGTCTGGGGCAACGTCCCCGTCGAGACCGCCACCTCTAACGCCCTCCGACTCTTAGAGATAGCGGGCCGCCCAGACATTCCCGTCGCGCAGGGCGCGCCCCGGCCGCTCATGGGGCCGGAACCAACCTTCTCCGGAATCATCCACGGCAAGGACGGTCAAGGGAACGCCAACCTGCCGCCACCAACGACGCGGCCGACAGGCGAGAGCGCAGCGGAGCAAATCGTCCGCCTCAGCCGCGAGCGGCCGGGCGAGCTGACCTTGGTCGCAGTTGGACCGCTGACCAACCTGGCAATCGCCGTCTCGCTCGATCCGACGCTTGCCAGCCGCATCAAGTCAGTGGTGATCATGGGCGGAGCGTTTCTCGTTCCTGGGAATGCCCGTCCGGTCGGCGAGGCGAACATCTGGCACGATCCTGAGGCCGCCCAGATCGTCCTTGACGCGGGCTGGCCGGTCACTGTCGTCGGGCTCGACGTGACCACGAAAGCGCGCGTCAGCCAGGAAGTCTTCGATCAGCTCCGCGACTCGGGCACATCCGCCGGGCGTCACCTTCACCGCATCGTGGGGACCTATCTAGACGCCTACGAGCAGCGATACGGCCGGCGCGAGGGCGCGATGCACGACGCGCTGGCGCTCGGCATCGCCGCCGATCCGACGCTGGTTCTGCGAGCGCCGCGCACCCGCGTCGACGTCGAGCTAACTGGCCAGCACACCCGGGGCATGACGGTGGCCGACCTACGCTGGTGGATCACCCGCGAGGACGCGAACGCGAGCGTGGTGTTGGAAGCGGATACGGAGCGATTCATCCAGCGATGGATCGAGGTGATCGGCGGCGGGACAGGAGCGCCCTAAGAGCGCTCCTTCCTCTTAGTTGGCACCCGCGCCGAGCGCCTTCAGGAGGTCTTCGGTGGTGGTGACGATCGTCCCACCCGAGGCTTCGATCCAATACTGCACCTGCAGATTGACGATCGCTCCCGGGTTTTCTCCCGTTTGTCGAAAGTCGGTCCGCAGCCCCCAAATGCGCTTCCCGAGCCCATAGGCGAAGCCGATTTCGCTCGCGGTTCCGGAGTCGACATCCACGCCATCTAGCACGGCAACCATCGCGTCCGATCGCCGGATGGCTGCCTCATTCGCGGCCGCGATGCGGTGATTGAGCTCGTGCATCCTTGCCGCGTACTCGTGCCTGTCTGTCAAGGCGTTGACCTTCTCGCGCTCCTCCTTGGGAATCGTCCCAAAGGCCCACGGGTTTTCGACGTGCGCGAACCGCTCCAAGGCTTGCACCAACTCATGCATGAACGGCCTGGTCGAGGTCGCGAACCCCAAGGGCGATGCGAGATAGATACGAATCATCCCCTCACCTTCTCCGCCGAGCTAACAGGCATTCACCGCCATTCAGCCGCGCGTGCGCGGATTACCCCTTCAGCGCTCCCTCCGACAATCCATGGACGATGAAGCGCTGGAACACGAGCACCAGCAAGACCACCGGCAGGCTGCCGACGATGCCCGCCGCGAACATCGTCTCGTAGGCGGTAGTGTCCTGGCCAATGTACTGTGCGAGCCGAACGGGGAACGTCTTTGTGTCGGAGTCTGTGAGGACCGAGGCGAGGAGAAATTCGTTCCAAGCGCCAATGAAGGCGAAGATGCCCGTGCTGACGAATCCCGGCATCGAGAGGGGCAGGACGACTCGGTAGATCGTCTGGAGCCGAGTCGCGCCGTCAACGAGGGAAGCCTCTTCCACTTCGTACGGCAGTGATATGAAGAAGGAGCGCAGGAGCCAGACGACGTACGGCAGCGTGAAGCTGAGATACGCCAGAATCAGCCCGGCGTAGCTGTAGAGCAAGCCAGCGTACCGGAGAACGACGAACATCGGTATGAGCAGCACCATCGTCGGGAGCATCTGGCTGCCCAGGACAAATAGGAAGAGCGGCCGCTTGATGGGCACCCGCATGCGCGCGAAGGCGTAGGCGGCGAGCGTCCCGACGAAGAGCGACAGCAACGTCGCGAACGCCGCGACGAGAAAGCTGTTGGCGAGCGCCGAGAGGAGCGACGAGTCCGCGAGGACGGCGCGATAGTTCTCGATATAGATCTTGTTGGGGAACCAGCTCGGGGGCTTGGCAAAGAGTCGCACGCGCGGCTGGAAGCTGGAGACGAGCAGCCACGCCATCGGCGCCAGCGTGTAGGCGAGGAAGACGAGAGCCAGCCCCACCTTGAGCGCGCGAGACAAAGATGGGGCGGACGCTCTCGACCGTGGGCGAGCCGTGGCAAGGGATTTGGTTTCCGTGCGCAGCGTGGCCATCGCCCGATCTCCTCACTCCGCCGGACAGCAGCAAACTCGCGCGACGAGAGCCGCGCCGGGCTGATGGCCGCCGCCCGGCGCTGCCCCCAACACGCCGTTACTCGCCGACGATGCGGCGAACTCCCTCCTCCGCGTCCGCGAGCGCGTCCTCGACGCTCTTCGACCCGCGCAGGGCGGCGACCAGCTCGTTCGACAGCACTCGGTTGACCTCGCTCGACTCCGGAAGCGTGACCGACATCCCCATCTTGTACTGGGATTGTTCGGCAACGACCTGGAAGTTCGGATACTTCTCCAGGACCTCCGGATCGTTGAGCACGTCCGGGCGAGCCGGGATGCGGCCGAGGACGAGCGCCATCTGCTTCTGCTGTTCGGCGGTGGTCACGAATTTCACGAACTCCCAGGCGAGATCCTTGTTCTTGGAAGCCGCGGGGATGCCGATCGCGCCGGTCTCGCTGTAGCTCGCGCTCGGGAGTGTCGCGCCGGGAACCAGCGCGACTTTGACCTTCCCGACAATCTTCGACTTCTCAGGATCGTTGGCGGAGGCGAACACTTGAGGCGTGTTGAGCATCATGGCGATGCTGCCCTGGTTGAAGATGTCCATGGTGTTGCCGGTCGCGGTCAGCTCGAAGGATGCCGGATCGGTGACCTCCTTCTCGATGAACGCGAGCATCTCCTGCAGAGCCTCGCGCCCCTCCGGAGAGTTGAAGGTCGGCTGCCGCCCATCGAACAGCTCACCGCCCCTGGCGCGCAGGTGGATCGTGAAGTGATTGATGGAGAGCGTCGAGCCAAGCGTCATGATGTAGCCGTAGGCGCCGTCGCCCGTGTGCTGCTCCGCGAGCGTGAGCACGTCGTCCCACGTTTTCGGCGCTTCCTGGACAAAGTCGGTGTTGAAGTAGAACTGCCAGAGCCAAAGATAGCGCGGCACGCCGTAGACCTGGCCGTCGTAGCTCAGGTAATCGAAGCCGTTCGGGATGAACTCCTCCCGCATCTCCGGCGTGATCCGATCGGTGATCGGCTCGAGGAAGCCCTTCGACCCGAACTCGGCGACCCAGTCATCGCGCAGGTGGACGACATCGTAGTCGCTGCTGCCGCCGACGAAAGCGGCCAGGTACCGGTCGTGCAACTGCGGGAACGGAACGTCTTCGTAGTTGACTTTGATGCCGGTCGCTTCGGTGAACGCGGCCGCCTGGTCCTTCCAGAACTGCGGCGAGTCGAAGGCAATCGTGATCTCCCTTTGGTCCTGCGCACTGACGTGCCGGAGGAAGAACGGGCCAACGGCATTGGCGCCGAGAGCAGCGCTGCCCGCCGCTCCACCGGCAGCGGCGATGAACCTTCGCCTCGAGATTCGACGTCGTTCCACTGGCTTCTCAGTCATCCGGCCCTCCTTTCGCTCGGCACTCCACGATGCAACGCGCTCGGAACGATCAAGCACACCCCGCGGTTCGGGATCACCGCAGATCCTCCCGGTCACCGCGCAACGCAGCCACGTAGACGGCAACAAGCCCGAGAATCAGCACCGCGACGAAGTACGCGATCGACGCTCCGTAGCCAAAGTTGAAGAACTGGAACGTCTGCTGATAGGCGTAGACATTGAGCACGAGCGAAGAGTCGAGCGGTCCGCCCTGCGTCAGCACCCAGACGAGGTCGAACGCCTTCAACGCCCACATTGTCTCGATGATGAGGATGACGAGGAGGACAGGGCGCATCGCCGGCAGCGTGACGTTGCGAAACCGGTTGACCGGGCCAGCGCCGTCTACCTTCGCCGCATCGTGGAGATCCTTGGGCACGTGCTGCAGCGCGGCCAGGAACATCAAGCTGGCGAACGGCACCGCCTTCCAGATGTCGGCGAAGATGATGGCCGGCAGAGCGGTTTCCGGATCGCCGAGCCAAGAGCGATAGCGATCGATCAGGCCAATGCCCTCGAGGATGGCGTTGGCGACACCGAAGTTGCCGTTCAGAATCCATCCCCACATCAGGCCGTTCACGACAGATGAAAGCGCCCAGGGAACCAGAAAGAGGCTGCGCACGATACGCAGCCCTGGAATCGCCTCATTGATGGTGAGCGCGATCGCCATCGCCAGAACGATCGTTGCGATGACGCGCGCCGCAGTGAAGACGAGCGTCTGCCGGAGCGCCTGATGCAGCCGGGCGTCGTCCAAGAAATCGAGGTAATGCTGAAACCCGACCCACTCATACACCGGACGGCCGCCGACGAACGTCACCTCGTTCAGGCTAAGGAAGAACGCGTAAACCATGCCGCCGCCGACCAAGACCGCGATCACGATCAACGCCGGGGCGACGAACGCCAGGGCGAGCCGCCTCTCGCCGAGCATCATTTCCAGACTGCGCTTTGGCGGTTCGGCCGGAGAGGCAACGCTCTGGACCATGGCAGATCACCTCGGGGAAGGCTCGAATCTCCCCGCGCTACGCCACTAACGCCTCGAACCGCTCCATGATTCGCGGCCAGCGCTCATTGATCCTCGCTCTCACCTCTGCTTCGTCCACGAGGAGCAGCTCGCGGTCCTTCATGACAACCTGTCCGTCGACGATCACCGTGCGCACGTCGCGTCCGCTGACGCCGCGCGCGAGCGTAAAGGCCGGATCGTAAACGGGCTGCATGTCTAGCTCAGTCGGATCGACGAGGATGAAGTCGGCGCGCTTGCCGACTTCGAGGCTGCCAAGCTCGTCCCCGGCGCCGAGCGCGCGCGCACCGCCGATCGTCGCGATGACCAGGCAATCCTCCGCGCCCAAGACGGTTCGGTCGTACCAGGGTGTGCCAAAGTTGGACTGCTGCGCGACCCAGGCGATGCTGGCGAGCCGGAACAGGTCGAGCGTGCCGTTCGAGGCGCCGTCCGAGCCGAGTCCGATCGCAATCCCGCGCCGCCACATCTGCGCCACCTTCGGTGGACCGATGAGGTAGTTCCCCATCGGACAGTGCGCGGCGGTGACGCGGTGCTGCGCGTAGAGATCGACCTCGTGGTCAGAGAGCAGAATCGAGTGCGCGGCATGAACGTGCGAGCCTAGGGAGCCGATGCTGTCGAGATGCTCGGCCGGTCGCTTACCCCACCGCTCGGCGGCGAAATCGAGCTCGTAGACACCCTCCGCCAGGTGGGTGTGCATCCGCACGCCTAGTTGATTCGCCAGGTCGCGGAAGGCGATCCAAAGCTCCTCGCTGCAGACGATCAGCTGGCGCAGCGCCAGCCACGCGCGCACGCGTCCGCTCCCCTGAGAGCCGTTCCATCGCTTGACCAGTGCTTCATTCTCGGCAATGGCCTGCTGCGTGGTCATCTTCATCGAGGGCGGAACGCTTTCCGCGAAATCCATGTCCATCGTCGAGAGCGCGATGAAGCCGCGAATGCCGACCTCTTCCGCCGCTCTCCCCATTTGATCGGGAAACGGTCCGCCCGCTTCCGCGAAGCACGTTGTGCCAACGCGGATCATGTTGCTGTAGGCGAGGAGTCCACTCAGGTAGACGTCTTCCTCGTCCAGGCAGGACTCGAATGGCAGGAAGTAGTTGCGCCAGACGGGAAGCTTGAGCTGCCGGCGCCGGCTGATCTCGACGATCTTGCCGCGAATGAGCTGCTGCGCGGTGTGGAAGTGGGCATCGATCAGCCCGGGCATCGCGATCTGCCCTTGGGCGTAGATGGTCGACTGGGCATTGAAGAGGGTGCGAGCTTCAGTGGAGAGGCCTATCCAGACGATTCGACCATCGGCGACGGCAATCGCGCCGTCGCGAATCATCCGTCGCCCCGCGTCGAAGGTGACGATATCTGGTCCCAGGACCAAGAGATCGGCAGCCCGTTGTTGCTCCACGCAAAGCCTCCTTGGCGGCGTCTAACGCGGCCCGGCACATCCCGGCACGTTATTCGCGGCGCGCGACTGAATCAGCAACATCTGCTGTATATATTCCAATATATGGAATGTAAGTTCGAAACATGGTACGGGCAGTATAGGAAAGCGCCTTACTTCCCTGCAAGCGCTGTAACGCGACGCTCCGGTGATTCAATGCACGACGAGGATGTTGACGAGGAAATGTGACACCGCCTCAATCAACCAAGATTTGTCGGCGCGCTTACGCACGGCTGCCGCGCCGCGCCGCAGGACAGGGCGATCGTCCGCTATACTCGCGCGGCATGAGCGATTCACCAGCCACGCCGGCTTCCTTCAAGAACACCGCCCTCTTGCGGTCGCAGAGATTCCGCGATCATCGGGCGTCTCATCACCCCGAGCGCCCAGAACGGTTGGACGCGATTGACGCGGAGCTCGAGCGACAGAGACTGCTTGCCGACCCGCGCGACCTACCATTCGCGCCGGCCGAGCTGAACGACGTCGAGCGTGTCCACAACCCGTGGTATGTCGAGGCGTTGGAGCGCGCGTCGGAGCATGGCGGTGGCTGGCTGGATCATGACACCTACGTGTGCCCAGATTCCTACGAGATCGCACTGCTCGCCGCCGGGGCGGCGGTCGCCGCGGTCGACGCGGTTCTGGATGGCCACGCGCCGCGTGCCTTCGCGCTCATCCGGCCGCCCGGCCACCACGCGACGCCGGAACGCGGGATGGGCTTCTGTCTTTTCAACAATGTCGCCATCGCGGCCGGGCACGCGCTCTCCCGCGGTCTCGAGCGCGTCATGATCGTCGATTGGGACGTGCACCACGGCAACGGAACCCAAGATGCCTACTATGACACCGATGCCGTGCTGTTCTGCTCGATCCATCAGTACCCCTTCTATCCCGGCACCGGCTCCACGGCGGAGAACGGACTCGGCAAGGGAGATGGGTACACGCTCAACATCCCGCTACGCGCCGGCCAGCGCGATGAGGATTATCTTCGGGTGATGAACGAAGTCATCGTGCCGGCCGCACGGAAGTACCGCCCAGAATTGGTCCTCGTGTCCGCCGGTTACGATGCTCACGGCGCTGACCCCATCGGCGGAATGCGGCTGACGGAGGCCGGATTTGCCGAGCTGGCAAAGCGGGTCGCCGCGATCGCCGAAGAGCAGTGCGACGGGCGCATGGCGCTCGTGCTCGAAGGGGGCTACGACATGACGGCGCTCGCCCGCTCCGTTGCCGCCACCATCCGCGCTCTCGATGGGGAGTCGGCCGCCGAGTATGATGATCAGGCCACAATTGGAACGGTCCACGAGGGGGACTCGAGCGAATGATGAGCCGACCACCCGGTCCGAACACCTTCGTCCCGGCGTACCGGCAAGAGGACGAGCGCAAGCGGGACGAGGCGCGGCTAACCGCCCTGCAGAACCAGATTGACGAGCTCCGCCAGGCGCTGCGGGAGCTGGCGAGCCGGCAAGTGCGCATTGAGGAGGCGCTCAAGCATCACGAAGGCAATGCGGCGCAGAACCGTCTCATCCTCGACCAAATCCGGCAAGAGGCGCAGCAGACGGCGCAGGCGCGGGCGCTCGACGAGAACCGGACCCGGCAAGTCATCGCCGATCTCGAGCAGCGGCTGGACGACGCGATACGGCCAATCCGCTCGCTGCAAGCACACGTCAATGAGCTGGTCGAGGCGTCGCGTCGCAAGACGGATGACACAAGCCAGCACCTGAAACGTTATGACGAGCTGCGATCCCTAATCGAGCACCTATCCGCGGTCGGCGACCGCAACGCGGTCGTCGCGCACCAGCTCCGCGACTCGATCGACAACCTGCGCGGAGAGACTGATCAGCTGCGCCGGGATATTCTCCGGAACGAGGACGCCATCAAGATCGTCGATCAGGAGTCCCGCCGCCGCATCGCCGAGGTGGTCGAAGCCGATGCGGCGCTCTCCGCTCGGCTGGACGAGCTTCGCTCCGACGTCACCCATGCTCTCGACCTTATAGAGGAAACGCGACGGTCGATCGTCCACATCGACCCGGCACTCGAGGAGCTGCGAGGCGTCGACGCGACGATCAAACAGGATATCGCGCGAGTTCATACCCAAGCGGTCGAGCGACACGAGGTGCTGGTCGATCGCATCGAAGACCAGCGGCAGGCCGTGGACGCGCAATTCGTTGAGATTCGGCAGAGCGCGGAGCAGCGTTTCGAGCGGCTTGCCGAGCGCATAGACGAGGTGACGGAGCTGTATCGCGAGCTCGGTCTACGCATCGGCGCCGTCGCGCACCAGCTTGACGAGCTTCGGCTGGCCGATAGCTCCCTGCGCCGCGACATGTGGGCGCTCCACGAGCAGCGGGTCCGCTTGCGTCTCGAGCAGGCGCAGCAAGAGCTCGATCTCGTGACCAGCCAGCGACGGAACGCCGACGTCGACAGCGCCGACCATCGGCCAGCCTCTCGCCCCGCCGACCGGTAATTCCCGCCGCCAAACGGCGAGCTTCGCATATGCACGGTGGTTGGCTGTGGCGCCGCGCACTTAGCTTGCGCGACAAATTCCAGCCGGAAGCGAGTCTGGCAGGCGTCACGTTTGCGAAGCTTGCCCGCCGGGGACATTACCGGCGATTTCGGTGCCCTTGACGTGGCGGAGAGACACGAGCGGCTCACCGAGGACGAGCGAAGCAGATGACGGACTCCTACGCCATCGACGCCGAGACGGAGGCCGCGAATCGTGGTTGGTGGCGGCGCGATGCGGTGGCCGTTTCGGTGCTGGCGGTCGCGGTCGGACTCAGCTGGATCCGACTCGTTGCCGGCGGCACGATCATCGGACAGGACTCCGCCACGCAGTTCTATCCGTGGTACTCCTACCTCGGTGAGCGACTCCGTCAGCTCGATATCCCCTTATGGAGTTCCGCACAGTTCTCCGGCGCGCCGTTCGTCGCCGATCCGCAATCCGGCTGGACATACGTGCTGGCGATGGCGCTCTTCGCGACACTTCCGCTCGCGCTCGCGGCCAACGCCTATCTCCTCGCCCACCTCGCGCTCGCGGCATTTGGCGCCTATGGCCTGGCAAGAGCATTAGGCATTGGCTCGCTCGGGGCGTTGACGGCAGGGCTCGGCTATGGCCTATCCGGGCTCGTCTACGGCCGCTCAGTTTGCTGTCCGGCGCAGATTCAGGCCGCAGCGTGGATGCCACTCTTGCTGCTTGGCGCTGACATCGCGATCCGTCAGCGAACGCTGGCCGCCCGCGCCGCTTGGTGGGGCATTACGGGCTTCGCGCTGAGCCAAATTCTGGCGACCTGGCTCGGGCAGGTGAGCTACTACGCGCTGCTGGTCCTCGGTAGCTTCGTCGCCTATCGGACGCTACTTGACCCGCCCATCGCGATCCCCAGGTGGAAGCCACGACTCTTGACCCTGATCTACAACGGCAGCGCGATTCTGGCAGTCGGATTCGGGCTCGCCGCCGCAGGCATCCTGCCTCGCCTCGACTACAACCGCTGGACGAACGTCGCGGGCGGGGTCTACGGCGGCCCGCACGAGTACGCGGCTATTCTCGGCGGTTGGTCGCCGGAGCAGACGCCGCTCGGCGATCTGACACGGTCGCTCTATTACCCTGGTGGCGGGATCGCCGCGCTCGCATTGATCGGTGTCATTCTCGCAAGGCGCAAGTATGCCAGCCCCTACTTCGCCGGGGTGATCGTCGCCGCGTTCATTCTGGCCTTCGACCGAACGACGCCGCTCCACTGGCTGCTCTACAACACGCTGCCCCGCTTTGAGGACCTGCACCGTCACTGGCCTGAGCGGATCGCGATCGCCACGTTCATCGCACCGTCAATGCTCGCCGGCGCCACGGTCAGCGCAATCGCGTCATATCGAATCCCGGCGCGTCGATTGCTTGCGGCGGCGCTGGTCCCGACCGCGGTCATCGTTGGGGCAGCCACGATCTGGCATCTCGACGTGTCCGCCTCCTGGATTGGCGTGGGCGCGGCGCTCCTCGTCGCTGGTGTCGTCGCCGTGCGCGGCCTCCTCAAGTCTCCTCTCCTAGTGCGAGCGATTCCGGTCATCCTCCTCGGCATCGCCAGCGTTGACCTGGCGATCGCCGGGCCGAAGATACTCGACTCCGGCCCCTACGGAGGCTTCCACCGCGTCGATCTCGACGCGTACTACGCGCCATCCGGCGCCGTTCAGTTCTTGCAGGAGCAGCTGCGCGAGGAGCCGTTCCGATTCTTCGGCTACGACCCGGCATTGCGCGCCACGGTTTCGGGCCTGCCGGTCCTCTACCGGTACCAGTTCGTGAATCCCCGCTCAGCCGCGCTCATCGTCAACAACCGCGCCACGATCTTTGGGTTGGAAGACGTGCAGGGATACAACCCGGTTCAGTTTCAGCGGTATGTGGACTACATCACCGCGCTGAACGGAGCGCGGCAGGAATACCACGACGCTGCCGTCTTCCCCGCCGGCTTGTCCTCCCCCTTGGTCGACCTACTGAACGTCCGGTACATCGTGTTACCCGCCGAGTTTGGCGAAGACCGAGATGACATCCAGGAGTTGCTCGACCAGTTCCCCGTCGTCTACCGGGACGAGTCGGTTCAGATAGTCGAGAACACGGACGCGCTGCCGCGCGCCTGGATCGTTCACGACGTGCGCCAGCATACGGCCGAGGAGGCGCTCGAGATGCTCGCCTCCGGGGTAATCGATCCCCGCGTCACGGCTCTCCTCGAAGAGACGCCACCTGAGACGCAGCAACCCGCCTCGCCCGACAACGATCGCGTGACGATCGTCGAGCGAAGACCAGAGCGGATGGTGATTCAGGTTACGACGGATGCGCCGGGACTCTTAGTCCTGAGCGAGGTGGCTACGCCGGGTTGGCAAGCGACTGTGGACGGGGAGCCGTCGACAATTCTGAGCGCCAACTATCTGTTCCGTAGCGTGCCCATCCCGGCCGGAACCCACGTCGTCGAGATTCGATACGAGTCAAATTTGACGACGCTCGGTCTCGTGGTGAGCGCCGCAACCGTATTCGGCATTGTCGCGCTCGCGCTGAGCCCGCTCTGGTTCCCATCGGTTACGTCGTCCCGCATCCGGCGCCGCGTTAGCCCGGCGTTGCCGACTTGACTCGACTCACCTCAATTGGCGAGCCCTTGCGAGCCCAGATAGGTCAGAATAGGTAAGTGCGCGGCCCCAAGAGGCCGCCCGCGGGCAAGCGTCTTGCGTGCCCGAGAAAATCGTGCGGTTCTCCATTTCCACCCGATCTCACACGGCGCCGCGCTCGCGACCCAGCAAGGAAAGGCACCATGACAACGATCTTTCGCGACCGTCACGATGCGGGGCGCCGGTTGGCAGCGCGCCTGAGCACCTATGCCAATCGGCCGGACGTGTTGGTACTGGCCTTGCCGCGCGGGGGAGTACCGGTCGGGTACGAGGTCGCAAAGGCGCTCAATGTCCCGCTAGACGTCTTCCTGGTCCGCAAGCTGGGGGTGCCGGGCCATGAGGAACTGGCGATGGGCGCCATCGCAAGCGGAGGCGTCCGCGTACTAAACAATGAGGTCGTCCAGGCCTGGCACATCTCACCGGACGTGATCGAGGCGGTCACGGCGGATGAACGACGTGAGCTAGCGCGCCGGGAGCAGATGTACCGGGATGATCGCCCTGCCCCGGAGGTTCGCGGCAAGACGGTGATTCTGGTGGATGACGGATTGGCGACCGGTTCGACCATGCGCGCTGCCGCTCAGGCGCTTCGCAACCAAGATCCCGCCAAGATCGTTGCGGCGGTGCCAGTCGCCGCTCAATCCACCTGTGAATCGCTGCATGACGTCGTGGATGAGGTCGTCTGCGAGCTCACGCCGCCCGACTTCTACGCCGTCGGACTCTGGTACGCCGACTTTTCACCGACGAGCGACGACGAAGTTCGCACGCTCCTCCAAGACGCCGAATCTTGGAATCCGCGAACGGGCAACCGATCCGCGAGCGACGCTGTCCCGTCGCTGGCGACCGACCCGCGTCAGATCGCGCGCAACCTGGATAGCGTCACGGACACCGACACCTAGCTCTCCCCAATCGGCCGGGCTCGATCGCCTTCGTTCGCCAACCGGGCCTGAGCGCGGGAGCCACGACGTCCATGCACGCCTGCCCAATCTGCCAGATCGGCTCGGCGCCAAGATCCACCTAGCGGGAACGCACGCGGTTCAGCCGCTCATTCGGCCCGTGGCGTGGTAGCCCGAGGAAGCGCCAAAGCCCTCCCCTATCGGCAAGAGACGACTGCCGGCTCTCTAGCCATTCATCGCGACTGATGTATCAAATTGACCGCATCCGTTGTCGGGTGAATCGCCAGTAATTCGGCGTTCCACACTTCGTACATGGATGCGTGTCACCCGACTGGCTCGGACCAAGTCCGACGACGAGCCTGCCCTAACCCCTGCCCCTAACCCCTCCCCACTACCCCCTACGTCCTCCGCTTCTCTCGCCTGTTTAGGGCTTGACACTCCGCAATACGTCTGTTACCGTCCCGGTATCCCGACGCTCCGTTCCATTCATCGTGGCTTTGCAGATGGATGAGGATGGATGCGGAGCGCGCCAAGGCGAACAGTGCCGAGGCATTGGTTACTTCGACTCGACTTTGCTGCGAGTTGAACCGGTGCCCGGTTAGCTGTCGCCTCGCTCGCTGGCTGGAGCGAGTGATGTGGCTCCTCGGCGGTGGTGCGGCTGGGCGCCGCCGCCCTTTTCGAGGATCGGGAGGTGAGCCTTCGGGTGCATTGGGTCTTGACCAAGCAGCAGGGAGGCGAGACAGGTTTCCGTTTCCCGACGCCTGCGGGACGGCTGGGCTGGCTACCCGGCCGCAAAGAAGCCACGGGAGGGAAGGATCTTGGCTGGTCTATCCCGTTTAGCCCATCGTGGGCTGGTACTCGGTGCAATCACCCTCGTCTGCGCCGCACTGTTGGCGCCCATCCCCGCACTTGCAGACACGAATCTCGTCATTGGAGGTCAGGCGCAAATCGCCTACGCAAACGGCGATGACGTGCGCCTGCGCGCGGAGCCTGGGTACGGTGGCCGCGTTCTGACGATGGTGCCGGAAGGCGGCGTCGTCGACGTCCACGATGGCCCGGTTGAGGCCGACGACGGCTCCCTTTGGTACAACGTCTCCTACAAGGGCTTTACCGGCTACATCATCTCTGACTATCTCGCTGTCTACACCGGCAACGGTCCTGTCAACATCCAGGACGCCGCCAGCGGCAGCGCGCCGGGGGCGGTCATCGCGTACGCGGTGATTGCGGGCACGAACAACGACGGTGTCCGGTGCCGCGCCGCTGCTTCCTACGATGCTGCTGTCATCACCGTCGTTCCCGAAGGCGAGACGGTTGAGCTCACTGGCGACCCGGTGGGTGTCTGGCAGCCGATCAACTGCGCCGGCCAGGGCGGTTTCGTTCACACCGACTTCGTCTCCTACGACGGCTCTGGATCCGCGACCGGCGCTCCGGAAGCTGTTGGCGGCGAAACCTACTCGGCCGCAGCGGTGACGGGTTCGGCAGTGGTCGTTGGCACGAGCGGCGGCGGCCTCCGCTGCCGGGCGACCGCCTCGACCAACGCGGGCATCATCACCGTCCTCGCTGAAGGCACCGTCGTCGAGCTCGCTGGCAATGCCAGTGGCCGGTGGCAACCGGTGTTCTGCGCTGGCCAGAAGGGTTGGGTCCACACCGACTACATCAGCTATGACCTCTCTGCTGCCAGCAACGGTGGCGGCAGCGGCGGATCGAGCACCGTCACCGGCGAGGCGATGGTCTCCGGGACCAACGGCGACGGCCTGCGCTGCCGCTCGCGGGGCAGCTTCGACGCCAGCATCATCACGGTCCTGCCGGAGGGCTCTTGGGTTTCCCTCCGCGGCTCTGCCGAGGGCGCGTGGCAGCCGGTCGTCTGCGCCGGCAGCAACGGTTGGGTCCACACCGACTTCCTCTCGTACGACGGGACGCCGAAGGGCGGCAGCGGCGGTGGCGGTAGCACCTCGGCGTCCGGCGGCGACTCGGTGACGGGCACCGCCTGGGTCGCTGGCACGAATGGCGACGGCCTGCGCTGCCGCGCCGGCGCCAGCTACAGCTCCGGCATCATCACGGTCCTCCGCGAGGGGACGGCGGTCGACCTGCGCGGCTCGGCGAACGGCGAGTGGCAGCCGGTCTACTGCGAAGGCAGCAAGGGCTACGTCCACGTCGACTTCCTGTCCTACGACGGCCCGCCGAGCAGCGGTCGCGGCTCCGGCAGCGGAAGCAGTGGCGGCGGTGGCTCCAGCTGGGTCGGCGGCACCTACGCCCAGGTCAGTGGCACGAACGGCGACGGCGTCCGCCTGCGCAGCGACGCAAGCTTCGACGCTGCCATCATCCTGGTCGTCCGCGAGGGCGAAATCGTCAGCGTTCGCGATGGCAGCCGGGGCGCGTGGGTCGCGGTCTCCTACAGCGGGAATCGCGGCTTCATCCACGGCGACTACCTTGTGCCGAGCGATGGCCCGAGCAGCGGTGGTGGCGGCAGCAATGGCGGCGGCTCATCCAGCTCCGGCGGTGGCCGCCTCTCCGCGGGCGATCACGCGCGGACGACCGCTGACTTGAACCTCCGCTACGACGCGAGCACCAGCGCCGGAATCGCGGCCGTGGCGCCGCGCGGCACGGTCGTCGAGATCACGGGCGGCCCGAGCAATGGCTTCTATTCCGTGAACTGGGACGGCCTCCGCGGCTACATGCACGGCGATTACCTTGAGTGGACGGATGCCGCTCTGAGCAAGCGCGGTGGCTCCGGTGCGCCCGCGCCTGGCTCAGGCTCTGGCTCGAACATCGGTAGCGGCTCGGGTAGCGCGCTCGTCGACTTCGCTATGCAGTACCTCGGCTACCCGTACGTCTGGGCGACGCACGGACCGAGCAGCTTCGACTGCTCCGGCTTCACCTACTGGGTCGTGCTGAACGTCCTCGGCATTGACATCGGCACGGGCCTCTGGACGCAGGTGAGCGCTGGCCGGTCGGTCTCGTACAACGAGCTGCGGCCCGGTGACCTGGTCTTCTTCCAGAACACCTACACCTGGGGCCTGTCGCACGTGGGCATCTACATCGGCAACGGGCAGTTCATTCACGCGGAGAACGAGAATACCGGCGTGGTGATCAGCAATCTCTCATCCCCGTACTACTCGTCACGCTGGTACGGCGCCGTTCGCCTTACCTAACCGAGCAGTTGGGGGTCGTGTGAGGGGGCGCGGGAATCACTAATCATCCCGCGCGGGGGGACCAAGCCGGCGGGGATGACATTCCCCGCCGGCGCCCCGTTTCCTAGAGATCTGCCCATTACTCCGCGATGACCGTCCAGGTCGTCGCGGCCGCTTGTTGCAGCCGGCGATCGAGCCGGCTGATCTCTTCGGCGCGCAGAGGGTTCGTCTCTCCCGAGAGGCTCTCGCCGAACTCTCCCCAGCCATCAACGACCCGCCACCCAAGCTCCTCCAGCAGTGCCTCCAGCTCCCACGGCATGAGCAGGTTCATCGTGAAGTTGTCCGGCGCGAGGAAGCGCCGCCACGAGGAGCGATAGATCGGCGAAAGAGCGCCAGGGACGCTTGCCAGGAGGCGGCCACCGGGCGCCAGGACGCGCCGGAACTCACGGAGCGTCTCGACCACGTTTGGCACGAACTGAAGCACGACGCGAGCGTGGATGGCATCGTAGGCTGCCTCGGGATCCGCGAGCCGGCTGATCTCGCCCACTCGCCACTCCACCGTAACGCCCCGCTCTTCGCCGTGTTGCCAGGCGCGCTCGATCATCGCCGGGGCGAGATCCACGCCCGTCACACGGCAGCCACGTTCTGCGAAGGCAATAGCGAATTGTCCGGTGCCGCAGCCTGCATCGAGGAGCCGAGATCCGGGTTGCAACTGCAGCGCGGCGACCGTGCGCTCGAGATCAGCCGGTCGATCTGGCGCCCGCGCATTCGCCTCCGACATCTCGTCCCATTGCGCGGCACGCTCGTTCCAGGCAGCGCGAACGCGGTCAAGCCAGGATTTCGCATCGGCGTTCATCGTTCCCTCTCCAAGAAGTGAAGAGCGGCGCTGCGGCAGCGCGGCTCAGATGTCCGCTCCGCGCCCTCAGCGCCGCGATCTTAGGGTTATTGGTCGAACGCCGACGAGATTGTCGTGTTGGAGCGTTGCTAGACCGCCGAGAGCTCCTCGGCCGCCGTCGGCACGCTGCGACCAACGGCCCGCGCCACCGCCGCAACTTGCGGCATCAGCTGCGCGAACTCGTCGAAGTTGAGGGACTGGTTTCCATCGGAGAGGGCGTGATCGGGGTTCGGATGCACCTCGATCATCAGCCCGTCGCACCCGGCCGCGACGCCCGCCAGCGCCAACGCGCCGACATACTGCCGCTTGCCGGCCGCGTGGCTCGGATCAACGAAGATCGGCAGGTGAGAGAGCTTCTTGATCACCGGCACGGCGGCGATGTCCAGCGTGTTGCGCGTCTGCGTCTCGTAGGTGCGGATACCGCGCTCGCAGAAGATGACGTTGGGGTTGCCCTGCGACAGGACATACTCCGCGGCAAGCAGCCACTCCTCGATTTGCATGCTCAGGCCGCGCTTGAGCATCACCGGCTTGCCGGTCCGGCCGACCTCTTCGAGCAAGAAGTAGTTCTGCGCATTGCGGGCGCCGATCTGGAAGATGTCGGTGTACTGATAGACGGTCTCGACATCGGCCGGCGTCATCACCTCGGTGATGACCGCCAGACCGGTCTCCTCTCGCGCTGCGGCCAGGATCTCCAGGCCACGTTTCCCGAGCCCGCGGAACTCATAGGGCGAAGTCCGCGGCTTGTAGGCGCCACCGCGGAGGATTTTCGCGCCGGCTGCTTTCACCGCGCGAGCAGTCTGCAGCGTCTGTTCCTCGCTCTCCACGGAGCACGGACCGGCGATGATAATGACCTCGTCGCCACCGATCACAAAGTCGCGGATCGGGATGCGTGTCTTGAACGGATGGAAGTCCCAGCCGCTCAGCTTGTACTTCTTAGTGACGCGCAGCACCTGCTCAACGCCGGCGTAGGCCTCCAGCATCTCATCTAGGGTCGGCGGCAGCGGCGTCGTGCCGACCACGCCCACAATCGTCCGCTCCTCTCCCTCGGAGAGATGCGCGCCTAGGCCAAGCTCCTTGATCCGCTTGACGACTTCGTTGACCTGCTCCCGGGACGCACCCGGCGACATGACGACGATCATCTAGTTCCTCCGATGCCCTCGCTCGACGCTGGTTACTCCTCGCCGGGGCGCTGACGCGAAACTGATACTGGCGCTCGCCCCAGGATCTCGGCTACCTGCTCATCGGTATACGACCACTCGGGACGAAGCTGCGCTGCTCCCTTCAAGTAAACGTGCCGCATCTCCGCGGGGGATTTCGTGGTGTTGACATGGATCAGGACGCGCACGACCTTCTTCAGCGCGCCAGGCACATTCATCTCATGGGCGCACATCAGCGGAACCTCGGTCCAGCCGATGCTTCGCGCGGCAAGCGCCGGGAAGGTCGCCGTCAGATCCGTCGTCGTCGTGAAAATGACGCTCGCCACATCCTCGGGGCGGAGGTCATTCAGCGCAATCAGGACGCGCATCAGCTCGTCCGTCGCTTCGAGGATGTCCTCTGCGGTGTTGGTCGCCGCCGTCGTCGCGCCTCGAAGCCCGCGGCAGGTTAGGATGGGCGGAGCCGCCGTCGCGGCGCCAATCGCTCCTGTCTCCCGCTGATCAAGTCCGTCGTTCTGTCCCATTCCCATCCTCGGTGAAACTCTCCCGCGGTTACGTCGCCGGCTTCGTGGCGGATGCCAGCTCGCGCACGAATGCCGTCACTCCGTTGATGCGGTCCTCGTCCGGCAAGGTATCCATGTGATTGATCAACGCACTAGCGACGACCACGCCATCGGCCAGCGCCGACGCCGCTTGTACGTGAGCCGGTCGCGAGATGCCAAATCCGATCGCCAATGGCAGCGTCGTCTGGGCTCGCACGCGCCGGATGTAGTCCGGTAGCTCGGGAGAGAGCTGATCGCGCGCGCCGGTGACTCCGGTAAGCGAGACGCAGTAGAGGAAACCGCTCGCTCGCTTCGCGATCTCAGCGATCCTTGCATCCGTGCTCGTCGGCGCGACGAGAAAGATCAAGTCGCGGCCCTCGCGGCGCAGCGGCTCTAGGAACTCGTCACTCTCCTCGACCGGCAGGTCCGGCACGATGAAGCCGTCAACGCCCGCCTCAGCCGCGTCGCGTGCCAGCGCGTCGAGTCCGTACTGCATGAACGGGTTGCAGTACCCCATCAGCATCATCGGCACTCGCACGCCGCGTGAGCGGGCCGACGCGACGAGCGCCAAGCAGTCGGCGAGTGTGGTTCCCTGCTCCAGCGCGACCTGGCTGGCGCGCTGAATCGTTGCGCCATCGGCCAGCGGATCAGAGAACGGCACGCCGATCTCGATCAAATCGGCTCCGCCGGCAACGAGCGCATCGATCAGATCAGCCGACGCCGCGAGCGAGGGATAGCCCGCCGTGAGGTAGGGAATCAGCGCGGCGCGGCCATCTGCCTTGCAGCGGGCGAAGGCATCGGCGATACCGCTTGCCGTTCTCGTTGCCGTGGTTTGAGTCTGTTGCCCGACAATCGCCCCGCTCACAGCGTCACCCCAAGCGCATTTGCGACGGTATGCATGTCCTTGTCTCCGCGCCCGGACAAATTGACAAGAATCGTCTCGTCCGGGCGACGCTCCGCGGCGAGGCGGATTGCGAAGGCGACCGCGTGGCTCGATTCGAGCGCCGGGATGATGCCCTCCGTCCGGCAGAGCGTCTGGAATCCCTCGAGCGCCTCCTCATCGGTGACGGAGACGTAGCGAGCGCGGCCGCTGTCCTTCAAGTAGGCGTGCTCCGGGCCAACGCCAGGATAGTCGAGACCGGCGGAGATCGAGTGCGTCTCGATCACTTGGCCGTGCTCATCCTGCAGCACGTACGAGCGAGAGCCATGAAGGACGCCAACGCGCCCAGCGCAGAGCGTCGCAGCGTGCTGGCCGCTTTCGATGCCGTGCCCACCGGCTTCCACCCCAACCAACTCGACCGACTCATCGCCGACGAAGGGATGGAACATGCCGATGGCGTTCGAGCCGCCGCCGACGCAGGCGACCACCACATCCGGCAGCCGCCCCTCTTTCTCCAGCATTTGGGACCGCGCCTCCCGGCCGATGACCGACTGGAGATCGCGCACGATGAGCGGATACGGGTGCATGCCCGCGGCGGTGCCGAAGAGGTAAAAGGTGGTGCGGACGTTTGTCACCCAGTCGCGAATCGCCTCGTTAATCGCGTCCTTGAGCGTCTTGGATCCCGATGAGACCGACCGGACCTCGGCGCCCAGCAGCTTCATGCGAAAAACGTTGAGCGACTGCCGGGCGATGTCGATCTCGCCCATGTAGACGACGCACTCGAGTCCTAGCAGGGCGCAAACGGTGGCCGTCGCAACGCCGTGCTGACCGGCGCCAGTCTCAGCGATGATGCGCCGCTTGCCCATCCGCTTCGCCAGCAGCGCCTGACCAATCGCGTTATTAATCTTGTGCGCGCCGGTGTGGGCCAGATCTTCCCGCTTGAGATAGATCTTCGCGCCGCCGATTTCCTTGGATAGATTCTCGGCAAAGTAGAGCGGCGTCGGTCTCCCGACGTAGTCCTTCGCCAGCCGATCGATTTCCGCTTGAAACGATGGATCGGCTTTCGCCTCGCGATAGGCCGCCTCCAGCTCATCCAATGCCGGCATAAGCGTCTCTGGCGCGTACTTCCCGCCAAAGCGGCCGAAGCGGCCATGCGTATCCGGCAAGTCGGAGGCGAGGCCTGGCGCGTGGCGCTCGATGACGTCGGTGACCATTCGGAACTCCCCCAATGCGGACTCGGCCCGCGGCAGTCAGCCCGGACCGGCTGTGCATCCGTGGCCGATCGCTCCGATCAACGAGGTGTAACTATACCGTGAGTTTCGCAACTGCCGCACGGGGTCAGATGTGATCTGTGTCCACCTTGCTACGCGGATCGAGCGATAACGGCCGCGACCGGCGATGCGCGCGCGGCAGGAAGCTCGTCGGCCCCATGTAGGCGTACAAGAGCGGCCCGATGAACGGGAGTGTCAGAATGATTAGCCCCCAGAGCACCTTGTTGTTGCCACGCACGGTCGGGCGCCACATGAGGTCACGTATTGCCATGACGATGAGCGCGTATTGAGCGGCAGCCAACAGCAGGACGACCGCGGCGAGCAGCCAGCGTTCCCAGCTCATTTGGCATCCCTTGGAACTGCCAGCCAGCTCATTGGAGACCGTCGTGAGATCACGCTGCCGAGCCGGCGCGGGCGGCTACGCGACCGGCCGCAGGAAATCGGCGGCAACGTAGCCCGACTGCCGCGTCTCCGGGTTCTCCACCGGATACCAGGTAAAGCCATCCGCCTCCTCGGCCGGCCCCGTCACCGTCAGCCGCGTCCCAGCCGAAAGCTCGGTCACAATTTCAGCGCTCGTCGAGGGCTCGGCGCGCATGCGGACACCGCTCTCGGTCACCTCGACCGTCGCTCCCTCCTCGATTGGACCGGACGGCGCACTCGGCGCTGTGCCACTCCAGGAGAAATAGCGGACGTCCCGCTCGCTCTCGAACGGCTGGAGTCGAAGGAGCGCGGCGTTCGCATCGGGTGGTCGCTCGAATAAGAACCAACCCTCGCGGCTCCCGCCCGGGAAGTAGGCGCCGCTCAAATCTGGCGACGGTGGTGTCAGCGTCAGCGTGCCGTCGAGCGGCCGACCTCGGCTGTCCGCGAGCTGGAACGCCGTCGGCGGGAAGAATGACGGCGCATCTCCGGTGCGGTTGTTCGTCACGCGCACTCGGAAGGCGATCCAGAGCGGAACGTTGGCCCCGCCCTGCGAATCGGCCAGCGCCGTCGTCCGGTAATCCTCGGGCGGGAAGAGATCGTAGACGGCTTGTCCCTCCGCAACCTCGAGAATTTCCACCGCCCATTCGCGAGTGGCAACCACCTCGCCGATTCCGGCGGGCGCGGATGCCTGTCTCCCCGTCCGGTTGAGGCTGACCGCCCTGCGCTCGACAGCAGGAACGGCCGCGCCGTCTTCGAGAGCGAAGAGGCGATCCGCCCAATTTCCGCCCAGGCTAAGGCTGTCGAAGAGGAGCATCAGCGACGTCTCGCCTGACGCGGCTGCACCGACGATCCAGCCCTCCGCCGCCGCACCCGGCGCGACCTCTCCCTCGAGCGGAGGCTCGGGCGGGGCAGCCTCAACGAACCGCCAAACGACGCCCGACGCGCCGGTGACTCCAAAGTCCTCGCCCGAAATTCGCAGCGGGAGCTCGCCAGTGTTCTCGGCTCGGAGCCGGACGGCGACATATTGGAAGCCATCCGTGAGAGGCGTACTTGATTGTCTCGCTCCAGATACGATCTCAGCTGCTGCGTCGCCGGTGACGACTTCGAGCACCGTGATCCGCCACGGCCCCGCTTCTCCAGCCTGAGTAAGCGGCACCGGCTCGGCTCGCGTCTCGCCGACGGCCCGAGCAATCTCAGCGTTGCCTGCTGGTCCGCCCGGTGCTGCCACGACTGGCCCGACTCCAGCCAGAAGCAGTGCCGCGAGAGCGAGCACCAGCAGCGTCCGGTGGCCAAATCGGCGGTCCCGCTTCCCAAAGTGTTGGAGTGACCAACGGCGTGATAAACGAGGCATCGGGCATCCCCCGACGAGAGTTTCCGAACACGCGAATTGTACGAGTCCTCGATTGTGACACGCCAATTGCCGCCGTGCTTACAACTTGCCCGGAGCGGCCGGAGCGTGTACGTTGCTGCGACGACTGTGGCTAGACGGCGCCATTGGAAGGTTGGGAAGGTCACGATGAAGGTTGCTCCATACGGCTCTTGGGCATCTCCAATCACGTCGGAGCTGCTAGTCAGAGGTTCCGTTCGACTCCTCGAGATCAAAGTTGACGGTGACGATGTCTATTGGATCGAATCGCGACCGACGGAAGCCGGCCGATATGTGATCGTCCGCCGCACGCCCGATGGCCGAACACAGGACATCAATCCAGCTCCATTCAACGCTCGGACGCGCGTCCATGAATACGGCGGCGGCGCTTTCCACGTCGATAACGGGACGGTGTATTTTGCCAACTATGCCGACCAGCGCGTCTACCGCCAAGATCCGGGCGGCGCTCCTCGCCCGATCACGCCCGACCTCCCACTCCGCTACGCAGACTTCAACAGCGACCGGAGGCGCGGCAGGCTGATCTGCGTGCGGGAAGATCACCGGGGCGCCCACGGCCCCGAGCAAGACGCGGTCAACACAATTGTCGCCCTCGACTCGGACGGCGGCGACCTCGAGACAGGCGGAACCGTCCTACTCTCCGGCGCCGATTTCTACTCCAATCCCCGCGTTAGCCCGGATGGCACCCGGCTATGCTGGCTGTCATGGAATCACCCGAACATGCCCTGGGACGGGACGGAGCTTTGGGTCGGGACGATCGCCTCAGACGGTTCGATCTCCGATGCCCGCCTCGTGGCCGGAGGCGAGAACGAGTCGATCTTCCAGCCCGAATGGTCGCCAGACGGCATCCTCTACTTCGTCTCGGACCGCAGCGGCTGGTGGAACCTCTACCGCTGGCGAGAAGAGCAAATCGAGGCGCTGGCGCCGATGGAGGCGGAGTTCGGCGAGCCCCAGTGGGTTTTCGGGCAGTCGACCTACGCGTTCGCCTCACCGACACGGATCATCTGCGCCTACACGCAGGGGGGCCGCTGGTACATTGGCGACCTCGATCTCACCGGTCCGACCTTGCGCACGATCCCGGCGCCCTGGACCCTTGTCGACCTCATCCAAACCGGCCCTGGATTCGTCGTGTTCCGCGCCGCCACCCCGACCGAGCCAACGGCGATCGTGCGCCACGACCTCGCCACCGGTCAGACGGAAGTCCTGCGCCGCTCGGCGACCGTCGAGATCGACAGCGGCTACATCTCCGTCCCGGGCACTATCGAGTTCCCGACGGAAGGCGGCCTGACCGCCTACGGGTTCTTCTATCCACCCAAGAACAAGGACTTCACCGGCCCGGAAGGGGAGCTACCGCCACTGGTGGTTATTAGCCACGGCGGACCGACGGGCTCGAGCTCAGCGGCCTTCTCCCTCCAGACGCAGTACTGGACAAGCCGCGGCTTCGCGATCCTCGACGTCAACTACGGCGGCAGCACCGGCTACGGCCGCGCCTATCGCGAACGCCTGAACGGCAAGTGGGGCATCGTAGATGTGGACGATTGCGTCAACGGCGCGCGCTACCTCGCCGAAGAAGGGCTCGTGGACGGCAACCGGCTCGCCATCCGCGGTTGGAGCGCGAGCGGCTACACCACCTTGGCAGCTTTAACCTTCCGCTCGGTCTTCAAGGCTGGAGCCAGCCATTACGGTATTAGCGACCTCGAAGCGATGGTGCGAGATACCCATAAGTTCGAGTCCCGCTACCTCGATCGCTTGGTTGCCCCCTATCCCGAGGGCCGCGACGTCTATCTCGAGCGCTCGCCGATACATTTTGTTGACCGACTCTCCTGCCCACTGATCCTGTTCCAAGGGCTGGAGGACAAGGTCGTCCCGCCGAACCAAGCTCAGATGATGTACGAGGCGGTCAAGGCGAAAGGGTTGCCGGTCGCGCTCGTCCTTTTCGAGGGGGAGCAGCACGGCTTCCGGAAAGCCGAGAACATCCGCCGGGCGCTCGACGGTGAGTGGTATTTCCTGTCGCGCGTCTTTGGCTTCGAGCTGCCGGAGCCAATCGAACCAGTAGAGATCGAAAATCTACCGTCCTAGGGACTCAAGTCATTCCACCAGCGGCGGGCGAGCAAGGTCGGTGACGAAAACCGGCAGCCGTCCCGCCGCGACCGACAGGAAGCTCTCAGGACCAGCGCGGCGAATCGCTCGGTACTCGCTCGCATGCACCCCAACCGCCTGCAGAAACTGAACTCGCCCGTGCGGCGTGTCGATCGTGCTCAGCTCCGGATCGCGCACGAATAGGAGTGCAGCGAGGTCAGTCGTGACATAGCGCGAGATCGGCCCACCCAAATCGAGCGCGCTTCCCGGCGCAAACCCCTGGCCGGCGCGCAGCACGTGGCGGGCTAGCTGCTGAAGGAGCCAAACGGGCCAACCCGGCGGCGGTCCGCCGGTCGCCGCTAAGCGAAAGGTGAATTCGAAGCCCCAGCCACTCCACTCGGAATCTGGCCCAGTCTTTTCGTAGAGCTCACTGAGACCGAAACCAACGTAATGCCAGTGGGGGATTGGATCGACGCGACTAATGATCGAGACAGCCTCGAGCGGATCCGATCCTCCCAAGAAGGTGGGCACGGGCGCCATCACCATCATCGTCTCGCTGCCGGGCGCCAGCCTCGCCACCGCCCGCTCAATCGCTGCCCACCCCGCTCCTAGATCGGCTCCTTGCGTGAACTCGGCCAGCACCACGACTCTCCCTCTCCTGTCCTTCTCATCACCCAAGTGAGAGTGTACGGACATGTGGCAGGGAACCGGGTGGGGAGTCATGTGAACATGGTCCCATTCGGGTCGGGAGCGTGGTCTATCCCCAACCTACTCATGCACCGGACAGAGTATGCGTCTACTAAGATCCTGCTTCTGAAGCCGAGAAATTGGACTAGATGCTCATAGCGCCAAGGGCTCACGTCGAAAGACGATGGGCGTGGCAGCTTTCTTTCTTCGACATGAGTCGAACACATGCTGCAGAGCTGCCCTAAACGCAACGAATGCCCCTCTCCCGCGTGGCACGGGAGGTGCCTAGTTGGCTCGGAGTAAGAGAAGAGCGACTAGGTAAGGAGACGACGTTTCATGCACGACGACGCGTTTCGGTACGACCTCGAATCAAGCTGGTTCACCGATGATCTCCCGTATTGGGAGTGGCTCGTTGAAACTTATCGGCCGCGCCGGGTGCTCGATCTTGCCTGCGGAACCGGCCGGATGACGTTCCCGCTCGCCCGCCGTTGCGCCGCGCTCGATCCTGGGAGCCGCGTCGTCGGACTCGACATTAGCGAGCCACTCCTCGACCGTGCGCGGGAGCGACTCGGGAGCGACCAGCGCGAACTGTCCGGCATCGTCTCCTTCGTGCGTGGAGACATGGCCAATTTCAACCTCGGGGAGCAGTTCGATCTCATCGTGATCGGATTCAATTCGCTCGCCTACGTCATCGGGTTGGAGAACCAGATCTCGTGCCTGCAGTCCGTCCGGCGGCACCTGGCCCCAGGCGGGCGTTTGGCGATAGATCTCCTCGTCCCGGCCCTGCGGCTCCTCGATCCGGTGACAGCTCCGCCGATGATGCACCTCGAGCTTGACCTCTCCGCGCCGGAGCAGGGCGTCCAGCGCATGCTCCGCTTTGCCACGATCCGGTACAACCCCGAAACTCAGGTGGACCGAACGCTTTACGTGTACGAAATGCAGTACACCGATGGTCGCCAGGAACGATTTTTCGACGACCTCGAATGGCAGATGTACTTCCCACGGGAGCTAGAGCTGCTGATGCGCTTGTCAGGGCTAAAGGTGGTCGAGCGATATGGCGCGTATGATCGGCAGCCCTTTGGGCCGAGATCGCGACAATACCTCTGGATCATGGAGGCGGACTCGGGCGCTTAGGAGTCGCGCATGCCAGCGACGAAGGCCACGACACCCGCTGCCTCGCGAATCACGTAATCGAGCTCTGCGCCGCTTCGCGGTCTGATCGGGCTATTCCGCGCCGGTATGCCGTACGCGGTGAGTCCAAGCTCACGAGCCATCAATTTCAAGCGAAAGAGGTGGAAGCCGTCACTGACGAGCAGCACTCGCGTCAGGTCCCGCTCATCGAGAATGGCCGCCACGCCTTGCATACTCTCCCATGAGCTGCGGCCCTCGTTCTCGGACAAGATCGCCGAGGCCGGTACCCCATGGTCAATCAGATACGCCCGCTCGGTCTCCGCCTCGGTGAAGCGATCGCCCTCCTGCCGACCGCCCGTCACGACGATTAGTGGCGCGAGCCCTGCCTGATAGGCCGCCAGAGCCGTCTCCAGCCGCGCCTCCAGAACCGGACTCGGCCGGCCGTCATACTGCGCCGCCCCGAGCACGACGATCGCATCCGCCGGCTGTGACTGGTCGAGGCGGGCTTGCCTGAAGATTGCGAGCAGGAGCGATCCGCTCAGGAGCGCGACCGCGAGGACGAGCGTGATGACTCCGGTGACCGCCCAACGCCAGAGCTCCGACAGGAACGGGCGGCGAAATCGGCGCCGTTTGAGCGCTTCGGCAGGAGGTGTCGCCGGCGGTGGCCGATGAGTCTCGGTGCGGGGCAGGGGGACACGCTCTGTGTCCTGGGCGCTTTGCATGACGGAAATGATAGCCGCGCGGGGCAGAGGCCGGCCTCTAATCCCTAAGGAGTGAATTCTGGCGGCTAGGACGCCCCGTTCGTTTGCCCTGCCCCGCGCTGCCCCCGATCCGAGACGTCTCCACGGGATGGAGTGTCCAGGTCCTCGTCACGTCGCCACGGGCGCTTGCCGAGCTTGCCCTCGGCGACCAGCGTGCCCAGGACGTCCTTGATGATTCGGACCCCGAGCACCGACGTCACATCGCCCACGTCATACGGTGGGGACACTTCGACCACCTCGACGCCGGCGAGCCCTTCCCGCGCGATCAAGTGGAGTATGCGCAGCGCCTCGCGCGGCAATAGGCCGCCGGCTTCCGGCGTGCCGGTCCCTGGCGCGAAGGCTGGATCAATGGCGTCGATGTCAAAGGAGAGCCAGACCGCTTTCGCGTTACGCCAGGCAATCTCCAGCGCCATCTCCGCGATGCGATCCACGCCCCACCGCTCAATGTCCGTAATCGTGATGGATGTGGCTCCCCGCTCCCGCACGTTGCGAACGCCAGGACGCGAGCCGGTCCACCCGCCGATACCGATTTGCACCAAGTTGGAGGGTGGCGCGTTGGGGATGTTCGTCGCGTGGAAGAACGGCGTCCCGTGCATCCGCTCGTCGAGATTGAGCTCGGACATATCGGTATGGCGGTCGAAGTGGATGATGCCGATGTTGCCGTCCACGAACGGTGAGAGCCCGCGGATGTCGGGATAGCCAATCGAGTGGTCGCCGCCGAGGACGACCGGGAAGACCGCCCGCTCGTGGATATAGGCGATGGCCTTGTCGATCTGATCGAAGCTCTTCTCGATATTGGCCGGGATCACTGAGACATCGCCGACATCCACGATGTCCAGCGCCTCGATCAGATCGACGCCGAGCTCGAAGTTGTAACCCGTGCCCAATGCTGAGACCGCCCGCATAGCTTGCGGTCCCCAGCGGGTGCCGGATCGGAACGTCGTCCCCGTGTCGAGCGGGACACCGACGACGGCGACATCCTGGCCGCCCAGCTCCCGCATGTCCTGCAGGAACGGCGCGCACATGAAGGTGCCGGAGTTCGAGTACCGCCAACGCCCCCGGTTGAAGAGCGGAATCATCCGGTCGCGGACGCTCTCCGCCGACGGCAACCCCCATTCGAGCTCCTGGCGACGTCGCTCTTCGCCGCGTTCGGATGGCAGGTCCGCTTCCCGCTGGAGCATGCGGCGACCGTGGAGGAACGCTCGGTCCATGGCTCCCTCCCCCTGGCGCCGCGACCCGCTCCGCTGCCAGCTACCGCGTGCCGAGGCGCCGGATCTCCTCCACCGCACTGGGATTCTCCAGTGCGGTCGTATCGCCGGGCGGCTGTCCCAAATAGGCCGCGCGAATCACGCGGCGCATGATCTTCGCGTTGCGCGTCTTTGGCAGGTCCTGCACGAAGAGCACCGCCGCCGGCCGCAGCGCGGCGCCCAGCTGGCGCGCCACCGCCTGCCGAATCTCCTCCGCGAGGTCCGTGGAAGCGGAAAATCCGGGACGCAGGATGCAGAAGAGCGTAACCGACTCGCCCTTCAGCTCGTCCGGCACGCCGATCGCACCCGCTTCCTGAACGGCAGGATGCGCGACCGCCGCGGACTCCACCTCCGCCGGGCCGATGCGCTTGCCTGCGACCTTGATCGTGTCGTCCGACCGGCCCCGGATGAACCAGAATCCCTCGTCGTCGATCTCCGCCCAGTCGCCGTGTACCCAGACATGCGGGAAGCGCGACCAGTAGGTGTCGAGGTAGCGTTCAGGATCGTGCCAGAAGCCGCGAGTCATGCCGACCCAGGGCTGCTTGATCACTAGCTCGCCGACAGCGCCGCGAACCGGCTGACCGGAATCGTCGAAGACGTCCGCGTCCATCCCGGGCACCGGCCCGGTAAACGCGCACGGCTTGATCGGCTGAATCGTCGTGCAGCCGACGATGCCGCCACCCGTCTCCGTCCCACCCGAGTAGTTGATGATCGGGCAGCGGCTCTCTCCGACCTCTTCGAAATACCACCACCACGGCACCGGGTTCCACGGCTCGCCCGTCGAGCCGAGTACACGCAGGGACGAGCGGTCGCGCCGCCGCACCCACTCCGGGCCCTTCGCCATCAGCGCCCGCACCGCGGTCGGCGCGATGCCGAGGACCGTCACGCCGTGATCCTCCACTAGCCGCCAGAGACGGTCTGGCTCGGGATAATCCGGCGTGCCCTCGAACGCGAGGACGGTGGCGCCGAGCATCAAGCCGCCGGCGATCGCCCACGGCCCCATCATCCAGCCGAGATCTGTCAGCCAGAAGAGGGTGTCGTCTTCCTGCAGATCGAAGCAGTACGCGAGATCGTGGGCAGCCTTGATCGGGAAGCCGGCGTGGACATGGACGGCGCCTTTCGGGCGGCCGGTTGTGCCCGAGGTGTAGATGATCATGTAAGGATCGTTCGCATCGGTCGGCTCGCACTCGCAGACGCGCGGCTGACCGGCGACCGCATCGTGCCACCAGACGTCGCGCCCTTCCTGCCAGGCGACCTCGCAGCCAGTGCGTCGAAGCACCAGGCAGGTCTTCACGCTCGGAGACTGCCCCATCGCCTCGTCGGCGATCGACTTCATCGGCACCAGTTTGCCCCGGCGCGGGAACGCGTCAGCGGTGATCAGGACTGAAGCCTCGCAGTCGCGCAACCTGGACGCGACAGCTTCCGCGCCGTAGCCGGAGAACATGGGGATGAAGATGGCGCCAATCTTCCCGCAGGCAAGCGTGGCGACGAACGTCTCCGGAGCCATCGGCAGGAAGATGCCAACCCGGTCGCCCTTGCGCACGCCGAGGCTACGAAGCGCGTTCGCCAGCCGGTCGGTCTCCTGGCGCAGCTCACGGTAAGTCAGCCGGCGGACCACGCCGTCGTCCCCTTCCCAGATCACCGCGAGCTGATTGCGCTTTCGTCCCACGGCGTGGCGATCGACCGCGTTGTAGACATAGTTGAAGCCGCCGCCAACGAACCACTCCGGCCAAGGAGCCCCCGCGGAAAGGTCGATTGGACGCTCGTAAGGGCGATGGAAGTCCAGCCCCAGGTCGCGGACCACGGCGTCCCAATACCGCCCGACATCCGCCGCCGCCCACTCTTGCAGCGCCTCGAGCGAGGTCAGCCCAAGGGCCTCGTAGAATCGGCGCAAGCGGCTGCGCGCGAGGTATTCGTCGGTCGGCCGCCAGGCGATCGCGTGATCGCGCGCGGCGGTGGTTTCAGCGTCTTGGAGCGTTGCCATCAGTCGTCATCCCCATCTGAACGTCGCAGAGATGTGACGCATTGTTGCCCCGAGTGCCGCGACGGTCAAGACACGACTGGTCATTCCTTTCGCACCAACTCGGGCATAGAGATCTGAGGAAGAGTGTGCCGTTCCTAGGTAACAGTGACGCATACGGCGATAGGTCACGTGCCTCAGTCTCCCAAGGATCGGCCTTGGTCCGCCAACAGTGACGACTCCGCGGACGACACCCAGGGAGTGTTCTCGGAGCCTACCGATCTCACTCTTTGGTCAGGGACATGGCCACCGACAGCTCACGCTCGTGCTGCCCAAGGTGTTGAGCCATCGCCTCGCGAGCGCCCGCCTCGTCGCCTGCTTCCACCGCCTTGAAGATTCGCTCGTGCCCCGCGATAGATGTCGGGATGATGCTCGGATCAGACGAGGTTGTGATGATCGACCCGATCCGGCGCAACGTATTGATTGGTCGCATGAGCTCGCAGATCAGCTTGTTCCCACTTGCGACCAAGAGCGCCTCATGGAAATCGATATCAACTTTGGTCTGCTCCTCTGGCGAAAGCCCGATCTTGTGCATCTCCTCAACGAGCTCCGCTAACCGCTTGAGGTGGCAGTCGCGCCGGTTCAACGCGGCAAGGCCCGCCGCCTCGACTTCCACCGCGCGCCGTACGCTGAGAAGATCCGGCACGAGATCCTGAATTAGCTGGGACGATACGCGAACCGCGAGCAGCTCCGGGTCGAGTTCGCGCCATTGGTCGCGATCCTGAACGATCGTTCCCAGACCTTGCCGAGCTTGGATCAATCCAATTCGTTGCAAACGGGCCAAAGCCTCACGAATGACCGTTCGGCTCACGCCGAATCGAGCAGTCAGCTGAGCCTCGGTCGGGAGCATCGAGCCAGGTTGGATACTCCCTGAAAGAATTTCGGTGGCTATTTCAGTAACGACAGCATCCGATAAAGGAGGGCGACGCAATACGTTCGTACTCATTTGAAAACCCCAGTTTCGGGGTACGCGGTCCCGAGCGGGATCCACGCCCCGCTAATCTACGAAGGACATAGCTAACAAACAACGAATTTCTTCGTCTATACCAAAAATGTCACGCTTATAGGGAGGTTTGCAAATCCAAGTTCCCAATTGAGTCGAGTAGATCAGAAATTCCCGACACGAGTGGGGGCTCTGCTCGACTGCCTGTCCACGGCTGCTTGAGACCATGTCCGGTCAGCAAGCACACCACCTTGTCACCCTTGGTAATCGCCCCCCGTCGCCGTAGCTCGGCCACACCCGCGATCGATGTCGCGGCCGCCGGCTCGACGAACAGCCCTTCCCGCTGCGCGACCACTTGACCAGCTTCGAAGATCACGCTATCTGGCACGGCAAGCGCCACGCCGTTCGTTTCGCGCACGGCACGTAGCGTCAGCTCCCCGTCCCCTTCGTACCCCACCAGTGGATCATTGAGTCCTGAAACGACGGTTTCGACTCGCTCCCAGGCCGTCACGTCGTCGCGATTCTCGTCGAATGACCGGGCAATCGGCGCGCACCCACTTGGCTGCGCGGCAACGAGTCGCGGCATCCGATCCGCGAGGCCGAACCGAATCAGTTCCAAGAAGCCCTTCCACACGCCGAATAGCAGCGGGCCAGAGCTCACCGGCACCACGATCCAGTCCGGAACACCCCCGAGTTGCTCAAAGAGCTCATACGCGACCGACTTGTTGCCCTCTATCGCGACAGCGTTGACAAACGTTGTGGTGAGATTCACCCACCCCTTCACGTGCCCGAGCTGTCGCGCAAGCTGAAACGATCGCGAAAAGTCGCCTTCCACGCGAAAGACCAATGCCCCGTGCGCCATAGCGACCGCGACTTTCGGAGCAGGAGTCGAAGCTGGAATAAGAATCACCGCGGGCACGCCCGCTCGCGCCGCATACGTCGCGACTGAACCAGCCGCGTTGCCGCTAGAGGCGCAAACGACAGCCTCGGCCCCGCGTTCGAGGGCATGAGCCATCCCGACGACGACGCAACGGTCCTTGAAGGATCCAGACGGATTGAGATGGTCTAGCTTGCACCAAAGATCGGGAGTGTCGAGGTCCTGACCCGCTCTTGAGGCCGGTATCAGCGGCGTCCCACCCTCACCGAGGCTCAGGCTTTGCAAGGGTCGTTCGACTGGGTAGAGTGGCGCGTACTTCCACAGATCGCGAATCTGCCCGTCGAACAAAGACCGCGCATCCACCCCCTCATAGTCGAGGTGGACCTCTTGTGGGGCTCCGCACGCCTCACAATAATCAGGAGGGAATCGCGTGTCCCTCTTGCCGCAGACCGTGCAACGAATTTCCCAAGCCTTGGCCTTCATTCCTTGACCGCTCCAAAGGTCAGACCACGTACGAGGTAGCGTCCGAGCAAGAACGCGAGCAAGAACGGCGGCAAGATGGTCACCATCGAGACCGCGGCGAGCTTGTGCCACTCCAGCTGGACATTGGTCCAGAAGCTTGCGGCGGCCACGGTGAGGGTCTGCGAATTGATGCTGCTCAGGATCAGCGCGAAGAAGAACTCGTTCCAGGAAAAGATGAAGGCAAAGACGGTGGAGACGACGATTCCGGGCGCTGCCAGCGGAAAAATGATGTTCACGAAGGCTCGCAGGCGGGTTGCGCCATCAACCAACGCAGACTCGTCGAGCGATCGCGGCACCTCCGCAAAGAAGTCCTTCATCAACCAGACCACCAAGGGCAGGTTGACCGTCAGGTTGACAAGGATCAACGCCGTCAGCGTGCCGACGAGCTCGAGCCGGCGCATGACCAGGTAGAAGGGGAGCACGACCGCGATCGGCGGCGCCATCCGGACCGAAAGCATCCAGAAAAGTAGGTCCTTTCGGCCGAAGAAGGTGAAGCGATCGAAGGCGTAGGCTGCGGGCACCCCCAGAATGAGACACACAGCGGTACTGCCTGATGCCACCAGGAGGCTATTCCATAGCTGATTGGAATAACCGCTCAGGATTGTCTCTCGATACGCCCCCAGCGTTGGCTTGAACCAGAAGACAGGTGGCGTGGCGAAGATCAGGTCAGGCGACTTCAGGCTCAGCAACAGGAACCAGATGACGGGAAAGAGAAACGCGAGCGTCGCCACCCAAACGATGATGGTGAGAAGCACACGGCTGCGGCTGTTAGATGTGAGCACCACGGTACACCCCTCGAATGAAGGCTTGGCTCAGAATGACGACCGAGATGAGAATCATGAAGCTGATCGCCGCCGCGTACCCCATCTCGAAGAAATTGAGCCCCTGCTGGAACCCGAAGTACGTGACCGTCATCGTCGTGTTGCCAGGACCGCCTCGCGTCGTCGCGTAGATGATGTCGAACGTCTTGACCGCGTCCATGATTCGGAGCAGCAAGACGACCAACAGCACGCGCTTCAGCATCGGCAGCGTGATCGAGTAGAGGATTTGCCAGGACGAAGCGCCGTCAACTTGCGCGGCCTCGATCGGCTCGTTTGAGAGGCTCTGAAGTCCAGCCGCGACGACGAGGATGACGAACGGCGTCCACTGCCAAACATCGATCAAGATGACCGCCGCCATCGCGACGCCTGGGGTCGCCAGGATTCCATCACTTACGACGATGCCAACCTTTTCCAATAGGTAGGGAACGATTCCGTAACCGGAAAAGAACATGTAGCGGCCAATCAGGCCGGCGATCACCGGCGCCACCATCGTTGGGGTAATGATCAGTGCCCGCGCGAGCCGAACGCCGGGCAGCTTCTGGCTGAGCACTAACGCGAGGAAGATACCGAGCACGAACTCGATGGTGACTGACCCGACTACAAAGACGACGGTATTCCTCACAGTCTCGAGGAACACCTCGTCATGAATCGCTTTGGCGTAGTTATCAAGGCCAACGAAACGTCGACCGACCTGCGGACGAGTGAGATTCCACTTATAGAAGCTCAGGACAAGGGCATAGACACTCGGGTAAGCCACCAATGCCGCAAGGGCGATGATTGCTGGCGCCACCCAAACGTACGGCGACAGGCGACGCCACAACTGTCGCCCGGACTTCGCGGCTGGCAACGGTGCACTCTCTTGACCAAGGTAGGCGGACCTGGCCAACGCCCCCTCCTCCCTGATTGAGAAAGCGCGGGAGGAGGTTGCCCTCCCCCCGCGCTAAGGGACCTACAGGTACCCGAAATCCTTCATGATCTCGACGATCTGCTCTTGAGCCTTGTCCAGAGCCTCCTCTGGCGTCAGCTCTCCAGTGAGCGCCTCGTTGAGGCGAACACCGAGTACCTCCTCCATCTGCACGTAGGCAGGGATGCGTGGGCGGTACTCTGGGTTCGCGATGGCAAGTGAGTTCTTGAGGGTTTCGGCCCACGGATACCGGGCCTGGAAATCGGGATGGCTAAGCACCGACTCCCGGTTGACGGCATCAAAGGTGTGCTCCGTCGTCATCCGGAGGAGGGTTTCGGTGCTGGTCGCCCATTTGATGAACTCCCAGGCCGCTTCCTGCTGCTGGCTGCGCGAGCTGATGCCCAGCGCCCAACCGCCAAGCTGCGACCGTGCGGAAGCTGGATCCAAAGCGGGCGGCATGCCTGCCGCGACATTGCCGACGATCTTGGACTGGCTCGGATCGGCCGCCAAGGAAGCATAAACGCTCCAGTGGTACATCATGGCGACCTGGCCATTCCAATACGCGCCGCCGGTGTCGAACCACTCGAAGTCCGTGACGTTGGGCGGAGCAAACTGCCGCAGCCCGACATAGAAGCGCAGCGCTTCCTTCATCGCCTCGCTGTTGATCGTCGGCGTGAAGTCCCACGGCTCCTCTGGGTACGACTGGAACCAAGTCGCGCCGAAGTTGTCAGCGTAGGCGAAGAAGTGGTGGACAATGGACGCGCCGCGCTTTCCATTGAACGCGACACCGTAGTTCGGCTGGCCGTCCCCGTCCCAGTCCTGGGTGAAGTACTCGGCCATGTCCCGGAACTGGTCCCACGTCTGTGGGACGATCAGGTCATAGCCGTACTTTTCCTTGAACTGCTGCTGGTGCGTGGGATCCTCCCACAGGTCCTTCCGGTACAGCAGCATCTTGGCGTAAACGCTGAGCGGAACCGAGTAGGTCTGGCCCTTCCAGCTGAATGCCGACCACAGGCCCTCAGACAGGTCCTCCCGGTTGACCTGCTCGGCATCCCGGGTGATGAGGTCGTCGAGCGGCAGCGCGTAGTTGCCCTCCGCGAACTCACCAGTCCACATCGTGTCGATGCTGAGTACGTCGTAGGTTCCGGAGCCACCAACGACATCAAGGACGATCTTGTCCCGAAGGCCCGCGTACTGGACTCCCTCCAGCTCAACCGTCGCGCCCGTCTTCTCCTCGAAATCCGGGATGAGGCTCTTGAGCGGCTCAAAGAAGGGATCCTGGATCGAGACGACCCTCAGCGTGACACCTTGGAGATCCTGCGCCGCGGCTCGTCGAGTCCAGTTGACCCCGAGCGAGCCGGCGGCGGCAAGACCCAGTGCCCCCTTGAGCATCTGTCGACGTTGAACACGTTGCTCCAACATCGCTACACCCCCTTGAGTGACCGGAAATCCAAGACACAGCGAGCCATTGCCAAGACGCAGTTAGGTCATTGGCTTCCCTCCTGAACAGGTCTGGTTGATTCGGGCTTAGTGCCCGGGCAGGCTAGCTCCCCAAGACCTCGGAGATCGAGACGGGCTTGCCAGATTCGACCGATCGCATCGTGGCTTCGATCATCACGGTGTTGATCAAGCCGTCTTCAAAGGTGCAGGTCGGCTGAACACCATCGAGGACGCAGTCAACGAAGTACCGCATCGGCTCGTAGAGGAAGTTGTCGAGTTTGCCGTACATGTTGCGAACACCGATCGGCATCCACGGATAGGAGTAGCGATCGGACGCGATGGCCAACCCGGCGTAATCCTGGTCGTAATCGATCTTCCCTTCTGAGCCGTATAGCGTGAAGTGGCAGTCGATGACGTTCGGATTGGAGTCCGGCACAATCCAGGAGGTTTCGAAGGTGATGAAGCAGGACGGAAACTTCACAATCGCCTGGATCGCATCCCAGGTGTCCACGCCCTTCGACTGGAGGACACCCTTGCTGCCAACCGCGTAGACCTCGACCGGATCCTCCTTGAGAATCCAGCGCATCAGGTCCATCGTGTGGGGGAATAGGAACCATTGCGGACCGGACTTACCCGCCCAAGAAAGCCAGTTCTGCGCCACCTGGATGGCGTCGCTCAATCGGACGTAGCCTAAGACAGGCTTACCCAACTTACCGGAATCCACAAGCTCCTTGATCGTCATATAGCTCGGGCTCCATCGAAGGTGGAAATCCACCATCCCAATGACGCCCTTTTCCTTGGCGGCAGCCGCGAGTTTCTTCGCTTCCTCAACATTCGTCGTGAACGGCTTCTCGACAAGTACGTGCTTGCCAGCTTGGATCAGAGTCATCGCCGGCTCAAAGTGCGCATGGTCAGGCGTCGCCACGCTGACGGCTTCGACGTCGCTCTCCGCGACTTCCCGGACATCGGTTGTCCAGGCACAGCCGTAACGCTCAGCGAACTCCTTCGCACGTTCCGCATTCAGGTCACAGACGATGGCCAGCTCGGCACGGTGATAGTCCGCGTAGACCAGCGGATGATTCTGGCCCCAGATGCCGAGCCCGACGACGCCCACCTTCAGCTTGCGAGACATCCGTTACGTCCTCCTAGCTTGCCATCAGTTCCTTGGATCCAAGCTGTCGCCTGAATTTCGACAGCGGATCAGCCTGCCCTCTTCCAAACTGTACGGGGAAAGCGAAGGTGAGCCTAGGTCGATTGTTGCGACAGGTCCTCCCCTACCTCCCCCCATCACTCGGCGCCGAATGAATTTGTCATACATATGACAACCTAGGTGGCCGCACGTTATCACGGGCCCCAAACCGTGTCAAGCACTTCGGGGAAGCCTTGCCGTGGACTGCTGTGTCACAATGGTCACCCAGAAAGGAGGTGCGGGAATGCCCCGCTGGCGCTTCTGGGATCGATCCAAACGAGAGCCAGCGACGACGCCGACGGAATTGCTGCCTGAGGCGGTAGTGGCACCCCGTGCACGGGGATTCCGCCCGCCGCCTCCGCGTACCCCGCAATCTCCGTCAGCCGCCGATCCCGAGCGTGCGGCGCAGCTCGAGCGCCTTGAGAAACGCCGCCAGGCCGTGCTCTTCGATGTCGAGCGGGCCGAGTCGGCATATCAGCCTGACAATCCGTGGCAGCAACGCATCCGGCTCCTCGATGAGGCGCTCGCAACCATCGAGGCCGATCTGGCCGCGCTCGACGCACAGCCGTCGCGTCCAGGAATCCCGATGCCGCCGGTGCCAATCGACGAAATCTCAGTCAAGTCCGAGGCGCCGGCGCGTGTCACCTTCCGGATCGGCGGCGAGTCCTTCCATTATGAGGAGGAGATTGACTGGGCGGAGCGTGGGCATCAGCTTGCGCGCCCCGAGCTGACGCGCATGGCCGGCGATCCCGGCCGACTCGCTCCGCCAGAGATTCCGGCCGACCAACGGGAGGCGCTCACCGAACATTTGACGGCGAGCCTGTTCGTCTTCGCGACAGATCTCCTGTATCGAGCACACGCTGGCCAATCGCTCCCCACGGCATCACTCGCCGATCTTGCCCGACCATGCCCGCGCTGCGGCGGCTGGGAGGATTGGCATGGGCTCTGCCAGGAGTGCCAACGCCGGGATTGGCGACGGAAAGAGCTCGAAGAAGAGGCCGAGCGTCTCCGCGCCGACCGCGAGCGTGAAGCGGAAGAGCAAGCGCGCTGGGCTGAGCGGCTGCCGATCGCGCGGCGTCGCTTGAAGGATGTCGAGGATCAGATCGCGGCGCTGGAGCGAGAACAGCGAGGCAAGCGCTGACCCGATTTCCGCGGCACAATGCGGCATTCAAGCCGTCTCGCGGGCAGCGCCGCGCGCCCTATGACCCAAAAGTCTCGACCGGATACGTGACGCCCGTCTTTCTTAGGTAGACAGTCGTCTCTCTGAACGGGACCAAAGTCATCCCAACTCGGATGACTCCCGGAGCCTTGCCGCGTATCATCGAAGCGGGAACCGTTTATGCTTGGGATCTCACGACGGTGCAATGGATCCAGGTGATGTTGTCATGCGTATATTTCGTCATGTAACCGCGAGGAGAACCCGCATGAGGCGCTACGGATTCCCCGCGTTGATCTCGCTGCTGTGCCTGTTCCTTGCCGTGTCGCCCGCGGGCGCCGGTAAGGGCTGGTGCCGATCCGACCCCATCGTGCGGATCAACGGCCAGACCTTGCAGATCTGGGTCGCGATTCCGCTCGAGGATCTTCCCGATGTGGTCGGGCCGATCTCGGTCAATCTCGTAGTGCCGCGCGGAACAATCAATGAGCTCGTCTACGTTGACGACGGATTCAACGGCTACGGCGAGGACTTCAATTGGATCCAAGGATCCAACACCGTCGCGGCAGATGGCTCGTTCAACGTCACCGCGCACATCAGTGTCCCGATGCGTGACGGCCGCTACGTGCCGATGCAGGTGGAGCTGATTCCTGGCAATGGCGTAGCGACCGCCGTCTATGGCCAGACGGTTGGCGTCTCGATCGACGTAACGATGCGCGGCTCCGGCATTGCCCGGACGGTCGTGAAGGGCGCCGACGCAAAGGGCGCCTCGTCGACGGGGAGCGCTGGCCAGACCGTGGTCGGTCAGTCCGCGATCGGCGGATCGGCGAAGGGCGCGGATGCCGTTGGTACGTGGGTGTCGACGAAGCCGAGCCCGACTCCCACGCCCGTTACCGATGACACCACGCAAGCTGATTCTGGCACCCAGGCAATCATTGACGAGACTCCGGCCGACCCGGTCGAGGCCGTGACCCCGACGACCGAGCCCGAGGACACGGCGACGACTGACGAGTCCACCGACGAGGTCTCTGACACCCAGGATGAGGCCACGACTTCGGACGAAGCTGAACAGACCTCGACCGACGGGCAGACCGAGGCGGCACAGGACGGCGAGGGGTCGACTGACGAGTCTGGCGAGTCCGAGGGTACAACGGAGGAGTCTCAGGAGCAGCCGACCGACGATTCGACGACTGAAGACGCCAGCGATGCTTCCTCGGACGAGGGTGGCGTGACCGAGGAGGCGACGACGGACGCCGGTGAAGGCGCCGATCAGCCGCAAGAGACTGTGGGCGAGGGCGATGCGCCGGAGGCGACCGATCTGCCGGCGCCATCTGAGGGCACCGAGACCGGCGATCAGGCCACGAATGAGGGCGTTGCGGACAGCTCGAGCGAGCAACCCACTCCGTGCCCGGCGCCCGATTCGCCCGATGTCGAAGACGAAGACGACGAGGAGTCTACGGTTCCGAGCTGCGAGGTCACGAGCCAGAGCCCTCACGACGAGTCCACGAACGAGGCAGACGTCGCGGAGGGCGTCACCGACGCCTAGCGTCGAGATTCAAGACAGCAACTTAGAGGGGAGCCGGTCTCGTCAATGAGCCGGCTCCCCTTCTTTCTTACTCCGCGCTACGGCGACATCCGAATCGCCGCAACCTTCGCGACGGCGCGAAAGATGCGAATGAAGTCGCGGCCGTCCGCCGGCTCGAAGGCCACAGCCCGTTCCCCAGCGCGGCTGACTCCCGGCACGAGCACGGCCTGATCGGCTCGCGCCTGGTGATCGAATTCGACCTCGACCGTCGCCCCTGCGGGCCACGTCCACGGCGGCGCGCCGGCTGCCTTTCGCACCGCCTCCTCGGCGCCTTGCCGGATCAGCTCTCGCGCCTTCTCCGGATGGAGATGCAGCGCGGCGAAGGTCGAAAGCCCCTCTTTCACCGCGACGCCGACGACGTGCTCGCCGATCCAATCGCGAGTCTGCTCGACGGCAATCCTATCCCCACTAACGAAGACGACTGGCACGCCGTAATGACCGGCGACGGCGGCGTTGATGCCGAATTCACCGGTCGAGCGGCCGTTGATGCGGACATCGTTGATCCAACCAGACCACGTGTGGGCCAGCGGCGCGTTGGGCGTGCCGGCCTTCGCGTGGTAGCCGGTGAACAGGACCGCGCCGACTCCCTCCAGGTCGACGCCCTGCATCATGCCGAGCGGCTTGTCGTTGCCGCTGATCCACCGGCATGCCGGATGAAGCTCTTCCGGGATCAGATTGCGCATCCCGTCGTGGCTGTCGTTGACGATGACCTCTTCCGCCCCGGCCTCGAGCGCCCCCTCGATCGCCGCGTTGACCTCACGCGTCATGCGGAGCCGAGCCCGCTCGTACTCCGTTTGCGACGACGGCGTGGAGCCGTACTCCGGTGGATCCACCTGAACCCAAGAGACGACACCACATGTCCCCTCCATGTCCGCAGAGATGAGAACTTTCACCCTTCCTTGCCCTCCACCTCGCGCTATGCCCGCATATCGCGGAACCTGCCGATCACTTCCTGGGCGGCATTGTGTCCAGGCGCGCCCATCACGCAGCCGCCTGGCCAAGCCCCCGAGCCGCAGAGATACAACCCTCGAATCGGTCCCTCGTAGCTGGTGCTGCCCGGAACCGGCCGCAGATCGAACGCCTGCTCGGGGACCAGCTCGCCATGGAAGATGTGGCCGCCAGTCAGCCCGAAACGCTCCTCCAAATCGGGCGGCGCCAGCACCTGCATGCCGACGACCGCATCCGGGATATTCGGCGCGTACCTCCCAAACTCCTTGAGGACGTGCTTCGCGATCTCCTCCCGGCGCTCCTCCCAGGTGCCTTCGGCCAGGGTGTACGGGAAGTACTGGGTGAAGATCGAGATCGTGTGCATGCCTGGCGGGGCAACAGTGGGATCGACCGCGGACTGCATATGGATGTTCATGAACGGCTCCGCCGAGGGTCGCCCGTTCCGAGCGTCCTCGTAGGCGCGCTGCATGGAATCGAGGCTCGGCGCGATGAACAGCCCGCCCGTACTCCCCTGGCGCTGCCGCTCCGGATCGTCGCCCAGGGCAGCGAACTTCGGCAACTCCCGCACCGCCAAGTTGATCTTCAACACCGGACTCTCGATCTGGATTGTCTCGATCATTCGCCGGTAATCGGCTGGAAGCTCGGACGCAGGAACCAACTTCAAGTAGGTGCGCTTCGGGTCGGCGTTCGAGAGGACGACCTTGGCCGAGATCTCCTCTCCATTCGTCAAGACAACGCCTGTCGCCCGCCCATCCTCAATTCGGATCTGGGCGACCTCCGCGTTCGTGCGGATCGTCGCGCCGCGCTTGCGTGCAACGTTCGCCAACGCCCGCGAGAAGGAGCCCATTGCGCCGCGAAGGTACGTCCACCGGCCGCGATGCCCCGTCGCCATGCCCATCGAGTGGTAGAGCTTGACGTAGCCGGTCCCTGGGTCACGCGGCCCGCGGAACGTCCCGATGAGCCCCGTCGCCGCGACGACCGCCTGCACCTTTTCGTTTTCGAAGAAGTACTCCGCGATGTCCGCTGCTGAGCCGAGGTAGAACTTCTGGAAGAGCAGCTTCTCCTCCGGCGTGCGGAACTCCGCGGCGACCTCACCCCAGGACGGCGGCCGGCGCAGGATGTACTTGTCCATCACCTGGCAGGCGCGCTCTAGCATCGCGTCATAGTGGTCCCAGGCGGCAGCGTCCTTCGGGGAGAGGCGCCGCAGGTCCTCGAGCCATCGCTCGTGGTCGTTCCAGTACGTCAGCGAGGAGCCATCGGGGAACGGGGCGAAGAATCGCGGATTGCGCTCGATGTATTCCAGGCCTTCGGACCAAAGATCCAGCTCGTCGATGATCTTGCGCGGCGCGAGCGAGAGGACGTAGGAGCCGACAGAGAAGATGAATCCGTGGACGATCTCCTCCGAGATCGCCGCGCCGCCGACCTCGTGGTACCGCTCCAACACGCAAACGCTCAGTCCGGCGCCCGCTAGGTAACACGCGGCGACGAGCCCGTTATGCCCGCCGCCGATGATGACCGCATCGAACGATTTCGCGCTGGACATGGGTCCCCTCGGAGATTCAATCGCCGGTGTAGTAACGCCGGCCATTGTCACTCGGCGGGATCATAGCACCGGGCCAGGCGAGCGGCGTCTTTACCCGAACCTCACATCGTGCTATCCTTTGGATAGTTATGGCGAGCCGTAGCACATTCTTGCCTGATATGGACGCAGAATCGCCGGACAAGGCGGCGCGGCGCGCGAGGCAACCCATGGACCCGACTCGGACGCTCGGCTGTCCCGTCGCCCGGACAGCGCAAATCATCGGCAACAAGTGGACGCCCCTCATCGTCCGCGACCTGGCGCAGGGTCATCGCCGGTTCAGCGAGCTCGAGCGGTCGCTGGTGGGGATCAGCCCGAAGACGCTTTCCGAGCGGCTCAAGCGGCTCGAGGAAGCGCAGGTTATCGAGCGGCATTGCTACGCCGAGGTGCCGCCGCGCGTCGAGTACTCGTTGACGGAAAAGGGTTACGCGCTGCTGCCCGTCATCGACAGCATGCGCGACTTCGGGAACCGCTGGCTCACGCCGGACGATTGCCCCACCGACGACGCGGACGAAGACTGACGCCGTCGCCGGACGTCGCTCGGCATCTCCGCTCCCTCGCTTCAACTCCCCTTCGGTGACGAGCGAAACGAGCTCTGCCCTATAATCCACGTGCTCGGCGTCAATCGTCGCTCGGTCGCGGGTCATCGCTCCGAGCGGCCACGCTGTGTTTTCAACTCCTGCAACACGCTGTCCTTTGGCTTTCGAGCCGTGCCGGCGAGCGCCCGGCACAAGGGGCGGAAGGGATTGTCTAGCGTATGACTGGCAGCAACGATCAACGGCGGAAGCGCGTCTTTTCCGGCATTCAACCCTCGGGTGTGAGTCACATCGGAAACTATCTCGGAGCGATCCGCAACTGGGTGAATCAGCAGAATCTCTATGACAACATCTTCTGCATTGTGAACCTGCACGCGATCACCGTGCCGGTGACGCGCGAGACGCTCCGCGAAAACACGATCGCGATGGCGAACACCCTGCTCGCCGCCGGCATCGATCCGCAGAAGTCGATCCTGTTCGTCCAGTCGGATGTTCCGGAGCATGCCGAGCTGTGCTGGATCCTGAACTCGGTGACGATGTACGGCGAGCTGCGCCGCATGACGCAGTTCAAGGACAAGACCGCCGGCAAGGAAGCGGATCAAGTTTCCGCCGGCCTCTTCGGCTATCCCGTGCTGCAGGCCGCCGACATCCTGATGTACGACACCGATCTCGTGCCTGTCGGAGAGGATCAGAAGCAGCATATCGAGCTGACACGGGACGTCGCGCAGCGGTTCAACTCACGCTACGGCGAGACCTTCGTCATCCCTGAGGCGGATATCAAGCCCGAAGGCGCTCGCATCATGGCGCTGGACGAACCGACGAAGAAGATGAGCAAGAGCGCGGCGAGCCCGAACAGCTACATCGCTTTGACGGACGATCCAGACACGATTCGCCGCAAGGTTCGGCGGGCCGTCACCGACTCCGGCACGGAAGTGGTCGCCGGACCGGACAAGCCAGCGCTCACCAACCTCCTGCAGATCTACTCCCTCTTCTCCGGCACCCCCATACCCGAGATCGAGGAGCGGTATGTCGGGAAGGGATACGGCGCGTTCAAGCAAGACCTCGCTGAGGTCATCGTCCAAGCCATACAGCCGATCCAGGAGCGCATCGCCGAGCTAAGCGCGGATCCAAGCATCGCCCTCGGCGTCCTCAAGGAGGGCGCGGAGCGCGCTCGCGAGATGGCCGTTCGCAAGATGGAGCAGGTGCGAGACCGCGTCGGATTGACGTTGACGGGCGAATAGGCAACAACGGCGAAGCGAGGGGGCAGCGTGCTCGCCGAATACATCGAGACCTGGCGGCTCACCGGCCCGGCTGGTCGGCGCTTCCTCACGGGCGGCACGCTCTTCGCCATCCGCATGTTCATGTTCTACGCGGCATTCCCGCTCTTCGCGAAGGAGCGCGGGTACGATGCCGCGACGATTGGCTGGCTGGTCGGCGGCGCGGCGCTCTCGCTGTTCGTCTTTGGCGTGCCGGTCACAGCCTTCGGCAGCCGCGGACACACGCGCCGCCTGCTGATGATCGGACCGCTCATCGCCGCGTCCGGCCAGCTCCTTCTCATCTACTTTGTCGGCCGCAGCTTCAGCATCAGCTTTCTGGCCGCCCTTGTGTCCGGCATGGCCAGCACCGTGTTCTGGATCTTGGGCGATCCGCTCCTCGCAGCCACGACGCCTCCACACAAGCGCGCTCACATCTTCGCCCTCAAGTTTTCCCTCGTGACTTGCGGCTTCGCGGTCGGGAGCGGGCTCGGCGGCTGGATACCGGCGACGCTCGAGTTGGTCGGGCTTCGCGCCCAGCGAGCGCTTGACGCGACAATCCTGGTCATTGCCTGCTTGGATATCGCCTCATCAATCATTTACTCGACGATCCCCGCAATCCCCACGCCCTCGCCAGCCAAGTCCTCACAACTCCGAAGCGCGCCGGCGCGATTCCGGATCAATTTCGGCATCCTGCTTTTCATCTTTCTCCTGACGGTGCCGGACATCGGGATGGCATTTGGCCACAACTCGATCCGACCATTCCTCAGCCTTTTCTTCGAAGAGCAGCTCGGTCTTTCGTCCGCCCTCATCGGGACGACGATGTTCTGCCTCGCGATGGCCGGAGGAATCAGCGCGCTGTTCATTCCGGGGATCGCGCGACGCCTCGGAAACCTGCGCGCGATCGGCCTGCTCAGGACGACGGGCGCGTTGATGATCCTCCTTTGCTTCAGCGGCGTCGGAACGCTCGTCGTCATCGCGCTGCTGATCAGCTACTACTCGATGGTCGACGGTACGGAGGCGACCTTCATCACGGAGGCGATGGAGCGGCTTCCTGTCGAGCAGCGAACGGTATTCAGCGGCATGTATTCGATGCTCTGGAGCGCTTCCTCCTTCTGCGCCTCGGCGCTGAGTGGCCGCCTGCAAGAGGATATCGGCTTCGGTGTGGCGTACAGTGTCGGCGTGGCTGGCTATCTGCTATCGGTCGCGTGGATTCTCGGCGTCTTCCCGCGCCTCCCGTCGCTGGGGGGCACGATGGAGCAAGCGACAGCGCCAGCTTCGGCGGTCGACGAGGTGGTTGTCGCCGGGAAGCGCTCGTAATGCTTGCGCCCAGCGGGGTTTTTCGCTCGCTGTGCTAGGATACCGAGCCGGTCGGGGCGAAATTCAGCACCGGCCCTCGAGAATCGGATCAACCCGGACGCGCGAGAAAAAGGAGCGGACGCATGGCAGCGCGGTCGAATGGCGGCAACTCGGCCGGCAGGGAGTTCCGGTTCGAGGAAATGACGCGCACCGAGCGGGTGATGGCGGCGGTGCGTGGCGAGCCGGTGGATCGCCTGCCCATTTGTTTCTGGCATCACTTTCGGCCGGAGGGGTCAGGGCGGCAGCTCGCCGAGGCATCGCTTCGGTTCTTCGATGAGACCTTCGACCTCGACATCGTCAAGGTCATGCCGGACATTCCGTATCCCTTCCCGCGCCGCTCGATCTCGACGGTAGACGGCTGGCGACTGATCGAGCCGATTGACGCGGACCGGTCCCGCTTCTTCCAGCAGCGCGCGGAATGCGTCCGCGTGCTCCGCGATGAGCTAGGATTCGACACACCGATTATCGTCACGGTCTTCAGCCCGCTCTGTGAGGCTTTGTACTTCGCGGAAAGCCGCGAGCGATTCTTCGAGCATGCCGCGCAGTCGCCCTCGGTCATCCACGAGGCACTCAGCATTATCGCGACCAATCTACGAGACCACATCCGCGACGTGATCGACGCTGGGGCAGATGGCGTCTTCTTCGCGCTACAGGGCGCCACGCGCGCGGTGATGACAGAAGAGCAATACCGGGAGTTCGGCCGCCCCTACGACCTGATCGCGCTGCAGGGCGCCGTCAACGGCTGGCTCAATGTCCTCCATATCCACGGCGAGAAGGATCTGCACTTCGAGCTGGTGCTCGACTACCCCGTCCAGGTGCTCAACTGGTCGGATCGCCTGGCTGGACCGAGCCTACGCGAGGCGCGCACGCTGACAAGCAAGTGCCTGATGGGTGGCTGGCACGAGTTCGGCGCCATCGCGAACGGTCCTGAGGACAAGATCCTCGAAGAAGCGCGCGACGCGGTCGCTCAGACCGGCGGGCGCAAATTCATCCTCGCCAACGGCTGCTCGGTGCCGGACGAGACAGACGAGCGCTGGCTCCACGCCGCGCGCGACGCCGTCGAGCAGATCGAGCTCGAGTAACACCGACCTAGGAACAACTGATAACGATTCCGTGAACCGGAGAATTCATCAGACGGTTCTGTTAGCGGCGGGCCTTTGACGGCTCGCCGCTTACCGACTGAGCGCACGCGGCTAAACGGCCGCACTTGCCCCTTTGCTACACGCCGATCAACTCCACGTTTGTTGTCCCTTCGATGCCACAATTTGACGCTGCGTCCGCCATGCCCTGTGGCAGATGTCACAGGAGGCAGAAGGCGACGTCCTGTTCATTGAGCTGGCGGGCTTGCGAGATCCCTCGCTCGTCGTGCCGACGATCTGCAGGTATTTGGGCGTCAGCACGCTCGGGACCGAGGCCGACGCCCGTGACCGTCTCCTCACCCGGTTGAGCGAGCGTCCGCTGCTGCTGGCCCTGGACACTCTCGAGCACTTGCTCCCCGCTCGAGCGGCGCTCGTGGACCTGTTGGAGGCATGCCCAACGGTCCGGTGCTCGCCACGAGCCGAATCGCGCTGCATATTCCTGGCTTGGCCTGGTTTGGGGACGAAGGCGCCCGCGCACGGGCGCTCCTCGATCGCGGCCCACGGCTCGCGAAAGATCTAGGCTACCGTGTTGGAGAAGGACGAAACCTCTTCACTAGAGCGCTTTTCGCATGGCGGCGAGGCGACCGCGAGCAGATGGAGCAGCTCGGTCTGGAGTCGGCTGCCTGCTTACGAGAGTGGGAAGCGCATTTCCGGAATCGACATTGCCACGCGAGCGCTGCTCGACGAATACGAGCTCTTTCAGCAAGCGGAGAAGATGATCCCGTAGTGACATCACTTAGAGCCCATGCGGTGAGCCGCGATAGGAGCCAACCAAGTGGACGAGATCGCCGATTGCCCCTTTGAGCCCTAACAGATGGGCTAACTATCTGTCGTCCTTCATCTTCTATGGAGTCATAATCCTCTACTGGATGACGCTTCACTGGGGAGGATGGAACGCACTAGCCGGTGAGTTCACTGGCGCCGCGATTCACTGTCTCCTCGGCGCCTTCGTCGTAGCGGGCCTCGTCTGGCTGTGGTGGTCGACGCTGATATCGCGGCTGGCAACGGAGCTTGCATCGAGCCGCGGGCGGTCTGGCCTTACGTCGGAACCGCGATCAGATCATTGAAACCGCGTTTGAGCGAGTCGGCATTCGCCGTGCGGCAAGGCCGGTAAAGCAAACGGCCCGCCACGAGGGCAGGCCGTCGAATCAGTAAGTTCCTCTTGCCGCGCGGGACGTTTACGCTTCGCGGGCGGCCATGATGTTGGTCGAGTGACCGGGATCGAGCCGCGCCTTCGGATCGTAGAACGTGACCGCGTGGTTGACCGCCGTCACCGCCTCGGCGGCGCCGGTCGCGATCAGCTTGAACTTCGCCGGATACCAGCAAATGTCGCCCGCCGCGAAGACGCCTGGGATGTTCGTCGCCATCGTGATCTTGTCGACGACGATCTGATTCTTCTGCAGCTCGAAGCCCCACGTCTTGAGCGGCCCGAGATCGGCGACGAAGCCAATCGCCACGATCAGCTCATCGGCCGGGATCTTGAAGCGCTCGCCCTCGGCATTCTTGTACGTCACGGCGCTCAAGCGGCCATCGTCACCCGCGTGCGCCTCGACGATCTCGCAGCCCGGGTAGCGGAGCTCGACGCGTGACTGCTCCAGCTCCTTGACCGAAGCTTCGTGCGCCCGGAACTTCGAGCGGTGGATGAGCGTCACGTGCTTGGCGATCGGCTCCAGCGTCAGCGCCCAGTCAACCGCCGAGTCGCCACCGCCAACAATCACTACGTCCTTGTCGCGGAAATCTTCGACGCGCTTGGCGAAGTAGTGGACGCCCTTGCCTTCGAGCTCACGCACGCCCGGCGCATCCAACCGCTTCGGCTCGAACGCGCCAACGCCCGCGCAGACGATGACAGTCTTGCTGTACCGGACGGCCTTGCTCGTCGTCAGCTTGAGGATGCCGTCCGGCAACCGCTCCAGACCGAGCACCTGTTCCTTCAGGCGCAGCGTTGGCCGGTCTCGCATCGCCTGAATCACCATCTGCTCGACGAAATCCTTGGCGAGAATCTTCGGGAAGCCGGCGACATCGTAGATGTACTTCTCCGGGTAGATGGCCGTCAGCGCGCCACCGGGCTCCTCGAGAGAGTCAATGATCTGCGTGCGCGCTTGGCGCATGCCCGCGTAGAAAGCGGCGAACAATCCGGTCGGCCCGGCCCCGATGATGGTGATGTCATACAGGTCCATGTCCGGCTCGGACCCATTCGTCGAGATGGTCACTCCATCACTCACGTTGAGAGTTCTCCTGTGGTGCAAGACGTGGCAGGATCGGCTGAAGCATCTTCATCCAAAGCCCGCGGGCATTCTACCATCGGCCCTTCAGCGCCAAGTTGTACGCGGCGCACAAGGATGAGCGGGGCTGTTCCAGCGGACTGCAGCAACATCTACCCCGTTGCATCTCACTGACGCACGCCAGGATTGTTTCAGTAAGGAGACACTCGACACGAGTACAATCCGCGCGTTGGTAAGCACGAATCTGATTGAGGAGCACACACATGACGTCCACCTCGATCGCCGACTCAACCCGCAGCTACGAATCACTCTACTCCCGGCGCGGTCGTGAAGCGCCGCAGCCGCGGATCGGCGACCCGCGGGATTCGGCGAAGATGATTACGTTCCTTTATGGCTATCCCGATGCCGGCACCCTGCCGAAGCGAACTGTCGCCGAGGCGGCCGTGCGCGCCCTCGAGACTGAAGGCGAATGGGCCCTTCAATATGGGAATACGACCGGCGCACCGTGTTTGATCGACGCGCTCCGAGAAAAATTACAGCGCGATCAGGGCATCGTCGCAAAGCCTGAGCAAGTGCTGATCACCGCCGGTGGCTCGCAGGGCGTCCAGCTCCTGCTCGATCTTTTCATCGATTGGGGCGACACCGTGATTGTCGAGGCGCCGACGTGGATGGGATTCCTGTGGGCGCTGCAGAACGTTGGTGGCCAGGCCGTTTCCGTCCCGATGGACGATGAGGGCATGGACACCGAGGCGCTGGAGCGTGAGCTCGCGCGCCTCCGCGCTGAGGGAACGACGCCAAAGTTCATCTATCTCATCAGCAACTTCCACAACCCGACCGGCATCTCCACCTCAGAGACGCGACGCCGGCGCATCATCGAGCTCGCCGAGGAGTACGGCACGCTCATCGTCGAGGACGACGCCTATCACGACCTTCGCTACGACGGCGAGCGCATCTCCCCAATCTACTCGCTCGACCGCGGCGGCTCGACGATCTACCTCGGCACATTCTCGAAGTCCATGGGCGCCGGGATGCGCCTCGGCTGGCTGGTGGCGCCGGAGGAGCTGATCCTGAAGCTTTCGGTGCTCAAGGTCGACGGCGGCACGAACATCATCGGCTCGCACATCGCGGCTGCCTGGATGCCGGAGCATATGCAGGACCACGTCTCGACACTCCGCAACCTCTACCGCCGTCGCCGCGACGTGATGCTGGACGCCCTGGCGCGTTACATGCCGGAGGGCACGACCTGGACGACGCCGGCTGGGGGATTCTTCGTCTGGGTGACGCTGCCAGAGGGGATCGACACGGCGCGGATGCTGCCGCAAGCGCGGGAGCGGGGCGTGGAATATCTACCCGGCGCAACCTGTTACGTCGACGGCCGAGGCGCCAATCAAATGCGCCTCTCTTTCTCGTTCCCGACAGAGGACCAGATCGAAGAGGGGATTCGCATCCTCGGCGAGATCGCGCGCGGCGAGCTCCTCGAGCGCGGCTAGCTCACGCACGTGGCGATTCGCTTTCAGGGGCGGGTGTTGCGTCGATCCGAGAGACGCCAGCCCGCCCCTGGTCATTTGCCGCTGCTAGGCGAGACGGACCGCTCCGTAGTAGTGCGCGGCATAGTAGCCGCTCGTCAGGTCATCGATCGTCACCACGCCGGCCATCGTGGAAGCATGGACGAAGCGCCCACCGCCGATGTAGATGCCGACGTGCGAGACCCCCTCGTGGATCGGGTGGGTGTTCTGGAAGAAGACGAGGTCGCCTGGCCTGAGGTCCGCGTAGGCAACAGCGGTCCCGTAGTAGACCTGCTCGACTTGGTTGTAGCCGATATGGACGCCGAGCACGTTCAGCGCGACCCAATCGGTGAAGCCGGAGCAGTCGAATGTTGAAGGACCGTGCGTCGCCCAGACGTACGGCGCGCCGAGGTACTGAAGTGCGAACTCCACAATCGCGTCGCCGACCGTCCGCTCTGGCCCAAGCACTTCGATCGCGGCGACTCCAGCCCGGCCTTCCACGCCGTCGAAAACGATGTTCAGCTCCCCATCGAACACCTCGACGTCGAAAGTCTGAACGATGAGCTCCAGCGGTTCGTTCTCGCCGTAGACGTCCCAGCGGTGCAGCTCTCGCGGCCCGCCCTCGACATTGACGTTCATGACCCGCTTGCCGGTAAGAGTCGCGCCGTGGTGGTCACGGTAGGTGACGGCCACGAAATAGAGACGAACGGTGTACAGGTTTGTCTCGGGCACGGGAATGGCGTAGCGGAAGCGGCCGCCTGGCTTCGTGCTCCGCCGCTCAGTGCGGAAGAGCGCGTCATCGTCCGTCCCCGCGATTTCGGCATCGGAGCGTCGGCGGAACTCCTGGCCGCCTTTGAATCCGAAATCCGCGCTCCAGACCGCGCCGTCACTGGTGATGAGCTCCGGCCCGCCGGCGTTGATGCGCGCGACAACATCCCGCTGCGAGTATCGGCTGACCAAGTCCTGCGAGATCCAGAGCGGCGTCCCGCCGATGCGCGACGGCCAGCCGTACAGCGAGGGGTCATCTGGACCGGTCAGGATCGGCGTTGGTGACGGTGGCGGGGTACCCGTGGGCGTGCCGGTCGGCGTCTCGGTTCCACCAGGCGTCGTCGGCGTCTCGGTCGGTGAGGGCGACGGTTCCGTTGGCACTGGCGTCGGCACCGGCGCGCAGGCATCGCCGATGCCATCACCATCGGAATCGGCCTGGTCCGGATTGGGAACGGTCAGACAATTGTCTAGATCGTCGGTGACCCCGTCCCCGTCGCTGTCCGGAACCGGCGGCGCGTCGCAGGCGTCGCCGATCCCATCGCCGTCTGAGTCGGCCTGATCGCCGTTGGCGACGGTGGGGCAGTTGTCCGCGGCATCGGGAACTCCGTCACCGTCGCTATCGGGGGGCGGCTCAACGGGTGGTTGCTCCGAAGTCGGCGTGCCTTGTGCCGCGACTGGCACAGTGGCCAGCGCGGTTGGCAGGTATGCCGCACCGGTCAAAGCCAGCGCGAGCGCAAAGATCAACAATCGTTGCATCACAACATCCCCGTCGAGCCGCCGGCATCTATTCGCCTGACGGCTCGCGTAGTTAGCAGCGCGACCACTCCAGCACGGAGCGTTGATCGGAACGGTTCCCACTCTATCACGCGATTACCGCGAAGGAATAGCCCCAAGGTGCCGACGTCGACCCGCCAACTGCGCACAAACGTGCACGGCGGTCATCGGTCCAGAAGGCTCGATGAAATCGTGACTGCCTTACCAGTCTTGACGGTACGAGTCCCGCTTTGACTCGCCGACATGCCGCGCCTTGACAGCGCACAAGGTGTACGTATAGGGTTAGCGTGGGCGAGCCCTGCCGAACGCGGCCGGATTCTTGACCGGCGTCGCCGTGGGACGTCCCAGCCGATTCGCCCCGCTAGATGGCGAGCGCCGTGGCGTTTCTCGATCGCACTTTCCACGGCCGGCCCCGGTCCCACCTCCGATCTCACGCTCGCGTTCCGGCGTTGAGCCAAGGGAGATTCCTGACTTGGGTCGCGAGCGCGGTACCTCGCGTGCGACCGCGCCGCCGCCTCCCGCAGTCGCTCTCCCAGCCCCTCATCGGCGCTGGCGTGGTCTTGCTGCCGGCGGTCATCCTCGCTCCGTTCGGCTCCTCCCTTTCCGTCAGCACACCCGGCATCGTCCTCCTTGTCGCGGTCGCTTTCGCTACCTATCTCGCCGATCTCGCTGGTGGAGTCGTCTCGCTCCTAACCGCGCTGGTCGCGCTGAACCTCTTCTTCGTCGGCGACCGCCTACGGATGAGCGCGCCACAAAGCCTTAGCGAGGCGTTCGGATACGGCGCGACGCTCGTCTGCGGCACGCTGATGATCGCGCTGATCGAGCGGGTCAAGCAGCAGGGACTGGAAGATCGGCGCGCGGCGATCGTCGCGCGGTCGACGGCGAGCGTGCTGGCCGCGCTTCGCGCCGCGGCGGCCGATCCTCCCGGCGACGAAGCTGGCCGGCGGCGCGTCTTCGATGGCGCGCTCCGGGCGATGATTGGCGTGCAGCGGGCGCACGCCGGGGCGCTGTTCCTCGCCGACGACGTAACAGGAACGCTGACTCAGGTCGCTACCTACGGGTTCCGGCCACGCAGCAATGGCTCTGACCGGCTGCCGAGCCTTGAAGAAAGTCTCGCAGGACTGGTCGCGCGGGAGTTCCGCGCTCTCTCGATCGACGATCTGATTCGCAGCGGACGCTTCGATCGCGCTGCGCTCCGCGACTCGTCGGTCCGGTCGGCGGTCGGCGTCCCCATCTTCGGGCGGGATGGCCGCCTGGTCGGGGTTTCAGTCATCGGGCTACTGCCGCGCCACCGCTTCTCATCGGTCGAAATCGCGAAGCTCGAAGCGTTGGCCGGGCAGATTGCCCCGATCATCGAGGCGATGAGCGCCAGCGCCGAGCGCGAATCGCAGCTCCAACGCGCCCTCGCCGAGCAGCGCCGACTCTCGCTCGTCCTGACGGCGCTGCCGGAAGCCGTGGTGCTCGCCGCGCCGCCAGATGGGCGGATCATCGCCGCCAACGACGCGGCAACCACGCTGTTTGGCCCATTGCGGGAGGCCGATCTGAGCGGTCGCCTGCTCGCGGCGGACGGCTCCGAGTGCGGCAAGGAGGACTTGCCTATCGCCGCCGCTCTGCGGACGGGTGAGGGCGTCGTCGGCGTCGAGCTGATCGCGGTCGGGCCGGAGGGTACTCAGACTCCGGTGCTCGGCAGCGCCGCGCCGATCCGCGAGCCGGATGGCGAGATCGCCGCCGTCGTCGCGGTGTTCCGGAATATCGCCGCGCTCAAGGCAGCGGCGCGCGTCAAGGAAGAGTTCATCTCCGTCGTATCCCACGAGCTGCGGTCGCCGCTGACGCCGATCCGCGGCTTCGTCCAGCTCGTGGCGAGAGACCTGGCCCGTGAAGGCGGACACGAGTCCCAGGTAAAGCGGCTGAACGCCATTGCCGGACACGTCGACCGGATGACGCGCCTGGTTGACGACCTCCTTGATGTCTCGCGGCTACGCGCCGGCGGGCTGGAGATTCGCCGGGCGCCGACCGATCTCGTCCAAATCTGCCGCGACGTCGTCCAATCCCGCGCCGCCGCCGCGCCGGACCACCACGTGCGGCTCATCACATCGGAGCAGGCGATCGTGGGTGATTGGGACGCCGACCGCCTACATCAGATCGTCGACAACCTGGTCGCCAACGCCGTCAAGTACACCCCGGTGGGCGGACACGTCACGGTCCACGTCTGCCTCGAATCGCGCGGCCGTGAGGCGATCTGCCAAGTGATCGACGATGGTCCTGGCATTGCACCGGAGGACCGGGAGCGCATCTTTGCCGCGTTCTACCGGACCAGCGAGGCAACCTTGGGCGGGCAGGGCGGCCTCGGATTGGGTCTCTACATTTGCCACGAGCTGGTCGCGGCGCACGGAGGGCGGGTCGAAGTCGGAGAGGCGCCGGGTGGCGGGGCGGTGTTCACCGTCCACCTTCCTCTGTCGCGACAGGCGCTCGCGGCCTGAATGTCCTTGTATTTCTTTGAAATTGATGATTACCGCAGGCGGACCCGGCTCGGGGCGGCGCGACGCGGGGCGACCGGCCGTGGCCGGGCGCGAAGGACCGCGCTGCCGACGAGCATCACGGCGCTGAGCAGGATCAAGAACCCGAGACCGGCGGCGATGAACGGGAGCGGGTCGCGTTCCGAGTCGCCAGTGGTGCTCGCCGCGGGGACGCCCGCGACGAACCGGGTCGTCTGGGTGAGCGAGGTGGTGGCCGCCTGCCCGGATACGCTGACACCTGAAAGCGACTCGAACCCAACGCCGCTGACGCGATAGAGAGTCACCCCTTCTGGTGCGCCGTTCCGAAGCTCGATCGTGAGCTTCGCTGGTTTGAGGAGCCGCTCGACGAGCTCTCCTGTCGCTTTCGCGAACGTCACATCGAAGCCGGTGCCCGGGACGATCTGGACACGAGAAGATCCGGGCAGCTTGGTGTCCGGCACAGGCCTAATCGCCACGACAGCCGGCTCCTCGAGCGCTCCTGGCGGCACGACGAGCGTTGCGCCGGACGGGCAATGAAGCTCGCCGCCCTCTGGTCCGATCTCGAGCGCGACCATTCCGCTCGGATCGGTCGCAGGCGCGAGTGTCGGCGTGGGAACGGGAGTCGGCGTCGGTGGGCGGGTCGTCGGTGTCGGCTCCGCCCTCGCGGCCTGCGCAACATCCGCCGCGCGATCGAGCACCGAGATGTCGTAGTCGGGACCACCCGTCCCGTCTCCCACCGGCGTCTGTTTCGTCGTCAGAATCCGCTCAACGATCTCATCAATGTGCGAATCGACTCCAGTTCCGTCGCCGATGGATGATTCGTTGGACGGCAGCGGCGTCGGCGTGGTCTCCGGCTCGGCTTGAGCCACGACCTGGACGCCGCACTCGGCCAGGACATTCCCGGCGGAATCGCGAACGAAGATGTAGGCGGTCAGCTCGGCCTCCGGCGCGAGCCAGGAAAGCGTCACCTCGGCACCTGTGAGCTGCCCTTGCAGGACATCGCTGCCGTCCGCGGACGGTGCGAACGACGTATTCGGCTCCGCCGCCGGGAAGGTGCCGTCACTGGCGTCCACGGTGACGGATCCGCTCCCGGCGAGGTAGATCGAGCCAGTGTCACCTGGCACCACGGATTGCGGGCAGGTCAGGTACGACACGCTCGGCGCCTCGACAGGCGTGTCATCGGACGGCGCCGGTTGCTCCTCTGGCGAATTCGAGCCATCTCCGCCTTCGTCGCCATTCTCGACTGGAGTGGTGGCGAGCGGGATCAGCGCGTTTGCAAGGGAGAGCGAGTCGGTTGCGGTCAAGCCTTGGCTATCGACCGTGTAGACGACGCCGTTCTCCTCCCAATAGACCTTGTCGTAGATCGGCGTCAGGTCGTGATAGGCCGGGTACCCCCGCACCTGCGCGTTGACCTGAAGCTGGACGTTGCGGTCGTAGTATGAGAAATCGGGGATGGAGCCGCCGACCTCGCCCGTAATCATGAGGTACGTCGGCGGAGAGCCGGGAATCAGCCAGTAGAGGCTGTAGGCGCCGCCCGACGCATTGATGTCTGGCTCCCCGCTAAAGGGAGCCGGCACTTCCGGCGGGACGAGGACCGGAAAGGAGAGATTCAATCGCGCGGCCGAATCCGAGGATAGCCAACTCGGCGCTTGGCCCCGCGCAGCCATCGGCACCAGCGCCAGGATGATGGCGACGACGCTGGCGCGCAGGACGGCCAACCACCGGACCGACCCGGTGTGAGCGATCGGAACTGTTCCCATTGGGCGCTTCAATGGCGCGAATATCTCCCTCGTTCGGCAGCGGCCCCACGGTACGACGCCAGCCACGCCTGCGGGACCGCCTGCGGCTTGGCGGACCGAACTCGGACGGCAACAGCGTACCACCTTTGTTCGGACAGTGACGAGCGGGCACGGCGGCGCGGGAAAGCCGAATGTTATCTTGTAGCCACGATAGCAGATTCGTCTAGCGCCACGGCCCGTTTTGCGTCCCCGCGGGCGCTACCCCCATGTGAAGCGTCTGTGACGCGAAGTCGGACACAATCTCCACGACTCGCTTATTCTTGGCCAAACTTGCATACAATGAAGCAAACCTGGAGTTTCGGATGCGGAGCGCGTCCGATGAGCGACCATTGGAAGTTCTGTAACGTGATTGAAATCGCGGGCCGACGCGACAATGAACGGCCGTGTACTTGCACCGCGCGGCATTGTGGCGCCGCGAGAGGCGCGCGAAGGATGCAGCGGTGATCGTTCGACTGATTGTCCGGAGGCTGTTCTTCTTCGTCTTCGTCCTCTTCGGCCTCTCGCTGATCACGTTCACCTTGGCTCACGTCGTCCCGGCCGACCCTGCCCGAATGATCGCCGGGCCACGAGCGAGCCGGAACGCCGTCGAGAAAGTCCGGCGGGATTACGGTCTCGACAAGCCCCTCCCCTTGCAGTACGTCAATTACATCAAAGGCATCGTCCAACTCGACTTTGGCCGCTCGCTCGTCTCGCGCCGGCCGGTGCGTGAGGACTTGGGGCGATATCTGCCGGCCACCGTCGAGCTTGGCCTGTACGCCTTTGTGATCGCGACCGCGGTTGGCATCCCGCTCGGCGTCGCCTCCGCCGTCAAGCGCGGCACCGCGATTGATCACGCCGCCCGGTTCGTCTCGATCTCCGGTCTGGCGCTGCCGGTCTTCTGGCTCGCGCTCCTTGCGCAGTTCCTGTTCTTCGGGACGCTCGGTTGGCTCCCGGACGGTCAGCGCCTCCCGGAGGCGGTCGATCCGCCACGCTCCATCACGTCGCTGTACACGATTGACGCCCTTCTGACCGGGAACTGGACAGTCCTGAAGCTGGCGGTCGAGCATCTCATCCTGCCCGTCAGCGTCCTCGCCTACGGCTCGTTGGCCGTCGTGACACGGATGGTCCGAGGCTGCATGCTCGAAGTCCTCAACCAGGATTACATCCGGACCGCACGAGCGAAGGGACTCTCAAGCTCGGCCGTCCTCACTCGGCACGCGCTCAAGAACGCCCTCCTCCCGACGGTCACCTCGCTCGGACTCCAGATTGGGCTGCTCCTCTCGGGCGCGTTCCTCGTCGAGATCGTCTTTTCCTGGCCCGGCATCGGCCGGTACGCTGTCCGCGCGATCGAGTCAGTGGACTACAACGCCATCATGGCGACGACGCTGATCGTCGCGGTGATCTTCGCGCTGATCAATCTCGTCGTCGACATCATCTACGTCTTCCTCGACCCACGGATCAGCTACGAATGAGCGCGGAGCCAACCTTTTTCACCACGCCGAGAACGAGCCGGAGCGTCACGTTCACCAATCTGCCGCCGCGCTCTCAGCGCGCTGAAAGGTGGCGCGGCTTCGAGCGATTCATGTTCGGTAGCCTGCTCAACCTCGCCGGCTTCGTTATCGTCCTCATGTTCCTCTTTCTGGCGATCTTCGGCGCGGCCCTCTCTCCGCACGATCCGTACGCGCCTCCCGACCATTATGTCGAGCAAAAGCTTCAGCCGCCCTCGCTCGATCACCCGCTCGGTACGGACGAACTCGGCCGCGATCTCCTCAGCCGGATCATGACCGGAGCCCGCGTCTCGCTCCAGGCCGCGGTCGTCGTCCTGGCTCTCGCCGTTTCCCTCGGCACGCTCATCGGCGCCGTCTCTGGCTACCTAGGCGGCTTGGCCGATGAGGTCTTGATGCGCGTCACCGACATGTTCCTCGCCTTCCCGGCGTTCATCCTTGCGATCGCGATCGCGGCATCGCTCGGTCGCGACCTCAGGTACACGACGATCGCCCTCTCGACCGTCTTCTGGCCCTGGTACGCGCGCCTGGTGCGCGGTCAGGTTCTTTCGATCAAGGAGCGTGAGTACGTCGAGGCCGCCCGTTGTCTCGGGATGTCAGCCGGCCGGCTGATGTTCCGCCACATCTTGCCGAACGCGATCGCCGTCGTGATCATTCAGATCACCATCGACATTGGCTACGTGATCCTTTCGACCAGCGCCCTCAGCTTCATCGGTCTCGGCGCGCAGCCGCCCACGCCTGAGTGGGGAACGATGCTCGCCTCGGCCCGTCCTTATTTCCGTGACGCGTGGTGGTACATGACATTTCCGGGAGTCGCGCTGACGCTGACCGTCTTCGCCTTCAACGCGCTCGGCGACGGCTTGCGCGACACGCTCGATCCCCGCTCCAGGCAACGTTAGCCGCGGTCGGCAGCGACCGGCAGCGTGAACGTGATCGTTGTGCCCCGGCCAAGCTCGCTGGCCGCCTCGATAGTGCCCCGGTGCGCCTGGACAATGTGCTTGGCGATCGCCAGACCGAGACCGCTGCCCTCGCTCCGCCGCGCTCGATCCGCCTTGTGAAAGCGCTCGAAGATTCGCGGTAGCTCGCCTGGCGAAATGCCAACTCCAGTGTCCGAGACCGCGACCCGAACGACGGAGCCCTCGGAGTGGGCGCTAACGGTGATCGTCCCTCCGGGTGGTGTGAACTTGATCGCGTTGTGAATCAGGTTGAGCAGGACTTGCTCGATGCGCGAGCGGTCGGCAGCGACGCGAGGCAGCGCCACCGGAATGTCTACAACCAAGTGCAACCGCGCCCGCTCCGTCTGCGGCCGGAGCCGCTCGGCCGCGCGCTCGATCACCTCGCGGACCGAGATCTCCTCCACATCGAGCGGCATGCGGCCGGATTCGAGCCGCGCGAGATCGAGCAGCTCGTCGGAGAGCGCGGTGAGCCGATCGACTTCGGTCACAATCCGCTGTAGGAAGTCTTCCGCGACCTCCGGATCGTCCGCCGCGCCAGCTTGAAGCGTCTCTACCAGTGCGCGCACCGAGGCAAGCGGCGTGCGCAGCTCGTGCGAGACATTGGCCACGAACTCTCGCCGCACTGATTCCAGATGCCGAAGCGTCGTGACATCGCGCAGAACCAGGATCGCGAGCCAGGTTTCTCCCACCGAGACTGGCCGCGCCGCTGCTTCGATGATGCGCGCCGCGCGGGCATACTCGATCGCTAGCGACTGCGCCTCACCCGTCTCCAAGGCAGCGCGGACGAGCGCGACGAGGTCATGATCCCGCGTCACGACGACCAACGGCCGCCCGATAGCGTCGCGCGACTCGATGTCAAACATGGCTGCCGCCGCGTCGTTGAGGTGGAGCACTCGTTCGTCCTCGCTGATCGTCACCACGCCATCGCGAAGGCTTGCCAGGATCGCGGCTTGCTGGGCGCGCTCCCGCTCGCTCTCCGCCATTTGCTCTTGAACGCTCACCGACAGCGTATCGATGACGCGCGAGATGTCCGCCACCTCTACTGGAGCCGTCGGCGCCGGCTCACCGCTGGATCGCCCGGTAGCTGCGCCAACCGCTCGCTCCCGCACCGCCTGCAGCGGCCCCAATACCGACCGCGCGCTGATTGCGCCGACAATGAAAATCAATCCCAAAGACGCGGCCGCGCCGGCAAGCACCGTGCGCCGGATGAGAGCGATGGCATCCTCCGCTTGCTCCCGTGGAATCGCCACTCGCGCCACATAATCGCCATCTAGCAGGATAGCGACCGCGACTTCCTCGGCAGCCCAGTGGTCTCCCCGTCTGGCGTTTCGCGCTTCAGCGATTTCCGGCGACCTGGCGCTGACCTCGCGAGCCGACAACTCGCCTGCCGAGTCGGTAATGACCGTCCCATCCGGCGCAAGAAACGTGAAGCGTCGAGACGTTCCGCTCGCCAGCATCGAGACGACGTCGGCAAGCTCCGCTTGGGAAGCGCCGCTCACCAGCGCCGATCTGGAGGCGTTCGCCATAACGAGCGCCTCGTTGGCAAGCTGATCTGTGAGGCGATCAGCGTACCAATCGCGAACGGAGACGAGAATCCAGAAGGTCAGTGCGGCGACAACGAGGATGATGGCCCCAAACGCGAGGGCAAGCCGGCCCCAAAGCGTCCTGGGCACGTCGCCTCACTCCGCGCCTTGGCGCATCGGCCGTGACAGTTGCCAATCGGGCGAGCCGGCGCCGCTATTCCGATGCAACGAAACGGTAACCATGCCCTCGGACCGTCTCGATCCAGCGCCGGCCGGATGCCTCCTCGCCGAGCTTCTGCCGGAGCCAGCGGATGTGGACATCCACCGTCCGCGTATCGATCGGGACATCGTAGCCCCAGACCTCCCGCAGCAATGCTTCGCGGGACAGGACGATGCCCGGATGACGCATCAGATAGGCAAGGAGGTCGAACTCTTTCGGCTTCAGCGTGAGCGGCGCTCCATCCAGCCGGGCCTCACGACGAGGCAAATCGACAGTCAGGCCGCCAGCGCTCAGTGTGGAGGCGACGCGCGTTTCAGGAACCGCCGAGACCGATGCAGCCACCGTCTCCATCCGGTCCTGCTCCGTGCCATTCGGCATCACCTGAGCGCGTCGCAGCATCGCTCGCACTCTGGCGATGAGCTCGCGCATTGCGAACGGCTTGGTTAGGTAGTCGTCGCCGCCAAGCTCCAAGCCCAGGACGCGGTCGACCTCCTCAGCCCGCGCCGAGAGGAATAGGATCGGGACGTTCGACTCCATGCGCACCCGGCGCAGCACCTGGAAACCGTCGAGTCCGGGGAGCATCACGTCGAGGATGATGAGGTCCGGTCGCAGCGATCGCGCCTTGGACAACGCGGAAGGACCATCCTCGGCGATCTCGACGGCCCATCCCTCGCGGCGGAGGTTGTAGGCGATCGCCTGGTGCAGCGCCGCCTCGTCGTCCACCAGCAGGATGAGCGGGCGCCGCGCCTCGGAACTCGGTTCAACCATCAGCTACACCTCCGCCGGCGGAACGCGAACATCGCGCGACTCCGGCGTTACCTCGATGAGTATATCGGGTCCCCGTTGGCAGTCTGGTGACAAGGCGGCAATCGCCACCAGCGATCCAGGTCCGGTCGAACGCCGCCGTGGCCTGAAAACGCAGGCGTGTGGTAGAATTCCCTGTCGCGGGTGCATTCGGCACCCGATTTCGTGTGCGCAGCACTTGGCACGATGGCATTGGGACCAGGCGAGAAGTAATCATGAGCGATCCTGCATCCGAAGCGACGGCCGCGCCGGCCGAGAGCACGCAAGAGGCGGCGCCGGAGACGAGCGCAGAGCCGGCAGCTCAGCCTGCCCCCGCGGCGCCACGTTCGTCCAGCTACGCGATCATCGAGACCGGTGGCAAGCAGTACCGGGTCAGCGTCGGTGACACGATTACGGTCGAGCGGCTGGCGGCCGAGCCTGGCTCGGAGATCACAATTGACCGCGTGCTCCTGGTTGGCGGCGACGGCCAAACTCGAGTGGGAACGCCCGTCGTTCCCGGCGCGACAGTTCGGGCAAAGGTCGAGGACCATTTCCGCGGCGAGAAGATCGTCGTCTTCACGTACAAGCCGAAGAAGCGCTATCGCCGCAAGCTCGGCCATCGGCAGCCGCTGTCGCACCTGACGATTACGGCAATCAATGCCTGAGCGACCGCTCGCTGCCGGCGTCGCGGTCTCGTCCTGACACAGAGCGCACGGCCAGTCCGAGCGAACAGGCGAGCGGCGCGGGCCTAGGATTGAAGGAGAAATTACGATGGCACACAAGAAGGGCGTAGGAAGCTCTCGGAACGGCCGCGACAGCCAATCCAAGCGGCTGGGCGTCAAGCGGTACGACGGCCAGTTCGTTCGCGCGGGCACGATCGTCGTGCGCCAGCGGGGCACCCAGTTCTGGGTTGGCAACAACGTCGGGATCGGCAAGGATCACACGATCTACTCGCTGATTGACGGCGTGGTCAAGTTCGAGCCGCTTCACCGCAACAAGCGCCGCATCAGCGTTTATCCGGTCGAGGTCTATCCGGTCGGCGGCCGGCCGAACGGGGAGCTCTCGACTCCGGCGCCTCAGTCGACCGCGGCCGCGGACTGACACGGGCGGCGGAGACAAGGAGCAGTCATGAAGCCAGGCATTCACCCGCAGTACGTCGAGGCGCAGGTCATCTGCGCATGCGGCAATACCTTTACCACTCGCTCGACGAAGCCGGTGCTGCGCACCGACCTCTGCAACGTCTGCCATCCGTTCTTCACCGGTGAGCAGCGCATCGTCGACACGGCCGGCCAGGTTGAGCGCTTCATGCGCCGGCTGAGCAACGTCTCCACCGAGCCGTACGTCTCCAAGCGCCAGCAGCGGCTCCGGGAGCGGCAGGCACGGCTCGAGGCTGAGCGCCGGCGACAGGAGGAGCTCGCCGCTCAGGCCGCGGCTGAGGAGGCCGCTGCCCGCGCCGCGCGCGAGCAGTCGACTGAGGCCGAGACTGGCGACGCGGAAGCCGCGGCTGCAACTGAGCAGACTGAAACCGCGGAGACAGCAGAGTCCGCCGAGTAATTCACGCGCTACGTTTCATACTCATAATGTGACGGACCGGGCGCCGCTAATTGGGCGCCCGGTCTGCTTTTCCGTCTTGGCTCGCGGCTACAGCTAACATACGCTGCGCCATTCGAACGCTCGCCGCGTCCACCATGATGCCCTCGATCGCGATAGCGCCTCGGCCCTCGGCGGTCGCCGCCTCGTAGGCTTCGACCACCCGCCGCGCCCACGCGATCTCTTCCTCAGACGGCGTCCAGACCTCGTTGACGACCGGGAGCTGGCGAGGATGGATGCACCACTTGCCATCGTAGCCGAGCGCCCTGGCAATCTCGCTCGTCCGCCGGAGTCCATCCAAGTCCTGGTAATCGGCGTACGGGCCGTCGATCACCCGCAATCCTGCGGCCCGCCCCGCGACGAGGATGCGCGACATCGCGTAGTGCCATCTGTGCCCGGGATACCGCGCGTCCCACTCATCGAGCGTGCCGATGTCACGTCCCGGCATCCCCACAGAGGCAGCAAAGTCGCCTGGACCGAACACCAGCGCCTCGAGCCGGTCGCTCGCGGTCGCGATGCGCTCGCACGCCGCCAGGCCAGCAGCCGTCTCGATCTGCGCCTCGATCCCTATCCGGTGCGGGATGCCGACGGCCTGCTCCAGCTGTCCGAGCAGCGTAGCAACGGTGATCACATCCTCCGGCCGGTTCACCTTTGGGACGATGACGAGATCGACGTGGCTGCCTGCCCCCTCGATCACATCCACGAGGTCGCGGTAGCAGTAAGGCGAGTCAAGGGGATTGACGCGGATCGCTCGCGGCCGGCCGCGCCAGTCGAGATCGCGCAGCGCGGCAATGGCGTGCCCCCGAGCCGCGGCTTTCTCGCCTGGCGCGACCGAATCCTCGAGATCCAGGAACACCATGTCCGCCTCGGAGGCGAGCGCCTTTTCGGCCATCCGCGGCACCGAGGCGGGCACGGAGAGAACGCTCCGCGCCAGACGCGGTGTCATGTCTCCTTCACCACGGGCAAGATGACGCAAGACGGGTGTGCGGCGTCGTGCAAGACCGTCTGCGTCGCGACGACCGCCTTCGACGGGCCTTCCTTGCCGAGATCGCCGCCGGTGTTCAGGTTGCGATCCCATTGCGGGAAATCGCTGCTGGAGATCGAGAGCCGAATCCGGTGCCCCGCGGGAATGCGGGCGCCGACGGGACCGAGGCGGATCTCATACTCGTAAACGCGGTTCGGCTCGATCGGCTCCGCGTGCGTCGTCGAGTTCCGGTAGCGGGCGCGGACGATACCCTCTTGGAGATTGATCGAGACGCCGTTCGGATCGACGCGGCAGAGCCGAGCTGTCCAATCCGTATCGGCGGCGTTGGTGGCGGCGAAGAGCCGGACCGTGACATCCCCGAGCAGCAGGAGATCCTCCACCAGCGGCTCGCTCGTGTAGACGAGGACGCTGTTCCACTCCTCGCTAGCCGACTGGTCGGCTGGTCCCATCGGCGCGACCCAGGTGAAGCAGCATGAGTGCCCGCCTTGGCTCAGGTTCGGCGTCAGCGGGTCGTAGGTGTAGACATCGGCCGGCTCCTCCCCCGGCGGCTCGGTCGAGAGTTTGCCATCGCCGAACGAAGAGTTTGCCCGGCCACCGGAATGGAGATACCAGCGCGTCGGAGTCATCTCCTTCGGCGGCCAATCCTCCAGGTCGCGCCAGCGATCCTCCCCCATCACGAACACCGTCACCGGGGACTCGAGGACACCGGTCCAGCTTCCCTTGAGGAACTGATCGAACCACCGAAGTTGCCAATCATCAATGAGGCTCGGCGACGCATTATCGCCAGTGGTGCTCGCGGCCAGGGAGCGCCAAGGGATGTGGTACCAGGGCCCGATGATGAGTTTCTGCCCTTGGCGCGCTTCCTCCGAGCCCGCTTGCTCGCGCAAGCCAAGGAAGTTCTTGACCGTCCCACTTAGGAAGACGTCGTACCAGCCGGCGATGTGCAGCGCGGGAACCGTGATCCTGCTGTAGTCCTCGTCAATGCTCCAGCGGCGCCAGTAGTCGTCGTAGGTCGGATGGGCGAGCCAGTCGAAGAAGTAGGCGGTGTCTGGGAGGCGCAGCGGCGGGTACTCATCGAGCGGGAGATACCAGTCCCAGTTGAGCGCGTTGGCGAACGCGGTCGCATACTCCCGCACCGCCGCGTCGTCCCCACGGCGCTTCGCGCACTGGACGCCAAGACTCAGCGCCCACGACGCCGCGAATGCCAGTGCGAGCGCTCCTTGGTTGTAGGTCCAGCCTTCGTAATACTGTGACCCGGTCATGACCGGGCAGATCGTGACCAGGCTCGGCGGCCGGAGCGTCGCCGGGAGAAGCTGCGTCGCGCCGGCATAGGAGAAGCCATACATGCCGACGCGCCCGTTGGCGCCTGGCAGGCGCGCCGCCCATTCGATCGTGTCATACCCGTCTTCTGCCTCATGCAGGAACGGGTACCACTCCCCCTCAGAGGCGTAACGGCCACGCGTATCCTGACAGACGACGATGTAGCCATGACGCGCGTACCAGGATGGATGACTGTAGGCGACGTTCTCGGATTGCGTCTTGTCGTAGGGAAGCCTGATTAGAATGACTGGGAATGGTCCCTCCCCCTCGGGCCGGTAGACGTCCGCCATGAGCGTCGTCCCGTCCCGCACCCGGCACGGGACGTTCCGCTCAACCCAAACTCCAGGCACGCCCGGCACCGGCACACCACGCCCCTCAACCATGCCTCCCGTCCCCTTGCACTTGCGCGACGAATTCCGCGCTTGGTCAACCGACACACTCCACGACCGGAGCAGGTGTGCTGCATTGTCGCCAATCAGACGTATTTCTGCCCGGCACGCCTCTTGCGGAGCGACTGCGGCGACGTAGCGAGTTGCCGGTACGCTGCTTGTACCAGGTAAACTATGTGCTTGCGTGCCGCGCATCCGTTCGAGGGGCGCGAGCCCCCGATTTTCGGCTCCGGTACGAGGGAAGGGAGAGCCTGCCATCCAACGCTTGCAGCCAGATCCGGCAGAGACCACGAGGACCCCGCATACTGAGCCTCACGCCCCGCGACGCTCCAGCCGACGACGTCTGGTTCTCGCCGTTGGAGCGGTCTTGGCGCTGGCGTTCATCGCGCTCGGCATCCAAAGCTGGCGCGTGGTAAGCGCGATCGTTGATGCCGAAAAGGTCGCGGTCGTTCCGCTGCCGACGCGCGAAGCGGAGATCGCCTTTACCATCGGCGAGGAGAAGACGCCGACGAGCGCCGCTCCAACGTCTCAAGCCCTGACACCAACCATTGCGCCAACCGAAGCGCAATCCGCGGCGACGGAATCCGCGCCGACCACCAACGCCGAACAGGAAAGCGAGGCGGAGCCGACCAGCGACGATCCTACGCCGTCACCGACGTCGGTCAGCCAGCCGAGCCCTTCGCCAACGCCGACGCATCAGCCCGCGGCGCAAGAGGAATCCCTGTCTCGGCTGGAAGTCGTGCGTGAGATCGTCGAGGCGAGCATGGCTAACGGCGATCCCGGCAAGTCGGCCGTTTGGGATGGGAGGACCGATCTCTACGTCCTAGCGATCGGCGTTGACCGGCGGCCGGACGGCGGAGATCAGAACGCGGACGTCATCATTCTGACGCACATTGATCTCGTCAATCACCGCGTCTCCGCCGTCAGTATTCCACGCGATCTCCTGGTCGAGATCCCGGGCGTGGGCGAGGACAAGATCAATAGCTCGTATAACCATGGCTATCAGGCGAGGCCGGATGACCCTGTCGCCGGCGTGGCCAAGGTGCGTGACACGATCGAGCACGTGTTCCGCGTCCCGATCGATTACTACGTCCTCGTCGACTTCGACGGGTTCGAGGCGGTGGTCGACGCGATCGGCGGCATCGAAGTGGATGTCCCCTACGACATCGTCGATGACCAGTACCCGACCGAGGATTACGGCGTCCAAACCGTTGAGTTCAAGGCCGGGCGGCAGCATATGGACGGCGACACCGCGCTCAAGTACGTGCGCACGCGCCACGCCGACAGCGACGACGCTCGCCGCATCCGGCAGCTCGACGTGCTGCTCGCAATCTTTGAGAAGGGCAAGAGTTTCCATTCCATTACCCGCGCCGATGAGATCATCATGACGGTCGGCGCGTCCGTTCAGACGAATTTCACACTGGAGGAGCAGCTGACGCTCGCGCGCCTCGGACTCCAGCTCGATCGCGAGGACATTCGTCTCAGCAGCCTCGGCGAGCCATTGCTCCAGGGCGGATTCGCTCCTGATGGCCGCTGGGTCTACACGGGCGATCTCGACGCGATCGTCGCCTTCGTCCACGAGGCGCTCGACACGAGCGTCACCGTCACCGAGCCTTGACGAGGCGGCCAGAAAATTCTCGACAAGCTCAAGTCCGAGTCACCCTTCGCGCACGGACGGGGCGTCGTCTCGCGCGAATGCGAGCGTTGTGGCGAGGCCGGAGTACCCGATCGTGACCCGGGGAAAGATGGACGCCGCCTCCGCGAGAAAGGCTTCCGGATTTTCCAGCGCCGGGCTGAAGTGAGTCAGCCACAGCTCGCCCGCGCCAGCGTCACGCGCGATGGTTGCCGCCTCTGCGAACGTCATGTGCTGGCGCTCAATCGCTTTCGGTAGGTCGTCAGAGCTCCCGTAGGTTCCTTCACAGACGAGCAACTCGACGCCGGCGAGGAACGACGTCAGGACCAGCACCGGCCGCGTGTCCGTCACGTAGCCAAAGGAAACGCCCGGCCGTGGCGGTCCGAGCACCTGTTCCGGCTCGGCGGAGCCTCCGTCCCACTGTACCGACTCGCCGTTCTGCAGGCGGCGCCAGAGCTGGACCGGAATGCCCATCGCCACCGCGCGCTCGGCATCGAACCGTGGCGCTCTCGGCCGTTCCACCCGGTAGGCCAGGCACGGCACGCTGTGCTCTACGCGCAGGGCGTGGCCGATGAGCCCGCCCGGCAGCGGGAACGACTCTCCACCTTCGAGCTCCTGGACTTCGACGGGATACGGCAAGACTGGGGCGATCTCTCGTAGCCCGGCGACGACGCGAGCCGTTCCCGGCGGGCCGAAGATCTGCAGTGGCTCGACTTTTCCGGCGTTGGCGACCGTGTGCAAGAGCCCTGGCAGACCGGCCACGTGGTCGGCATGCCAGTGCGAGAGGCAAATCGCGCCCAAGCGACGGAATCCCCAACTGAAGCGACGCCAAGGAATCTGCGTCCCCTCGCCACAGTCGAACAGCACCAGATCCCCGCCGCTCCGAACGAGCAAGGCGGAGAGCCAACGATCGGGCAGCGGCATCATCCCGCCGGTGCCGAGGAGCAAGAGATCAATCATGGCCGTGTGTGGTTCGGTGCGCCGCCGGAAGCAGGTGGCCAAATTCTCGCGGCTCGGTTGAGAGGATGCACCAGTCGCGTCCCCCGAGGAATCGGCAATACCGGTCGAGCGTTTCGGCGATCGCCTCCGCGAGCTCGGCGCTCGGCGGGACACCCGGCTCAAGGTAAAGCGCCTTGATCGTCAGCCGCCCTTGCCGGCGATCGAATTGAGGATCGAGGCGTCCGACGAGCGCCCCACGGTGCAGGATCGGCATCACGTAGTAGCCGTAGCGTCGCTTGGCGGCCGGCGTGTAGCACTCGATCCGATACTCAAAGCCGAAGAGCGTGCTGGCGCGCTCGCGATACCAGATGAGATTGTCAAAAGGCGAGAGCAGCGTCGTGCGGCGGAGTTCGAGGCTGCCGCCGCGCAACGCCTTGAGCCACGGCAGGTACGACGCGTCCACCCACGTCGGCTCGTCAATGCCGGGCACGGCCACCCGGATCGCCTGCCCCTCTCGCTCCAAGGCTTGCAATTCCTTCGCGGCGATCCGGGAAGGAACATAAGGCCGTCCGCCGGTTCGGAAATAGTCGGCCACCCAGCGCGGCGTGGCAACGCCAAGAGCTGAGAGCGCGCGGGTGACAAACGTCCGCCGCTCATCCTCCTCGGTCGAAGCCGGCAGGGTTTCGAGCTCGGGATGGAGACGTTCCATGAGGTCGTAGAAGCGGATAAATCCCTCGCGCCGGTGAATGCCGAGCAATCCGCAGGTCCAGAGAAAATCGAGCGCCTTGTTCTCCGGCTTTCCTCCCCACCAGCTCCAGGCTTCCGGGCGCGGGCCGGGCGGCCGCTCGAACGCGCGGGAGCTTAGGGGTCCATCGGCGCGAATCCGCTCAAGAATCGCCGCGTTGAGGTCAGGCAGCGGTCGCCACGCCGCGTGCAGCGGCGACGATGCATCTCGGTACTGTTCCATTCGCCGCCGAAAGAGGGGCAGCATGGAGGCTGGGACGATCGCCGCAGCGTGCGCCCAATACTCCGCGACCAGCCGGCGCGGATGATACAGCTCCCAGACGAGCCTCGGATCGAACGCGCCGATCCGGCTCCAAATGACGGTCTCGTGGGACCGGGCGACGACGCTGATCGAGTCGAGCTGCACGCAGCCGATCGCCTTGATGAGCGCGAGAAGGTCGTGCGCCCCAGGCGTCTGATCGCGTTCGCCCTGTTCGAGCCGCTGCGCCAGGACGGCAATCGCCCGCGCTTCCGAGAGCGGCAGTGGTTCCAACCTCGTTGCGCTGGTCACGGATCCTCCCCCGGCGCACATCGAACGCGGCGCTGCACCGCTGCCGCAGTGGCGCGGCCGTCCCGCCGCCGGTGACTATACTCCGAACCGGGCTGGACGCCGGGGAGGGATCATGCGGGTTGCGCTCGTTCACGATTATCTCAATCAGTATGGCGGCGCGGAGCGCGTGCTGGACGCGCTGCATGAGCGCTTCCCGGAGGCGCCAGTATTCACCTCGATCCTCGACCTCGACGCCCTGCCGCCGCACTATCGCACCTGGCAGATCCACACCAGCCGCCTGAATCGGATCCCATGGGCGACGAGGAATCATCGCCTGCTGCTGCCCTTCTACCCAGCAGCATTCCGCGAGTTCGCGGACGCTCTGTCCCAGTTCGATCTCGTGATCGCTGACTCTAGCGCGTGGTCGCATCAAGCGCCGGTCCGGCCCGATGCGGTCCTGGTCTGCTATTGCCATAGCCCGGGCCGTTTTCTATACGGCGATCCGCACTACCTCCGGCCGGCCCGTTTGCCCGCTCCGCTGCGGGTAGTGACGCCGCCGCTCTTCGCCTGGCTCCGTCGTGGCGACCGCCGCGCGGCTGCTCGGGTCGATCGGTACATTGCCAACTCTCAGAACATCGCTCGCCGCATCCGCTCGATCTATGGACGAGACGCGACCGTCGTCTATCCGCCGATTGATACCGCCCGCTTCGCGCCGGAGCGTCCTCGTGAGCCCGAAGACTGGTACCTCGTCGTCTCGCGGCTTGTGCCCCATAAACGGATCGATCTGGCTGTCGAGGCCTGCACGGCGTTAGGACGGCGGCTCAAGATCATCGGATCGGGCCGCGTGGAAAACGACCTTCGGCAGCGAGCGGGTCCGACCGTCGAGTTCCTTGGGGTCTTGAGCGATGCCAAGGTCACCGATCACCTACAACGATGCCGGGCGCTGATCCTCCCCGGCGCGGAGGATTTCGGAATGACCGCGGTCGAGGCGCAGGCTGCCGGTCGCCCAGTCATCGCCTATGGCGCTGGCGGAGCGCTGGAGTCAATCATTCCGGGTGAGACTGGTCTGCTCTTCGATGCGCCGACCGTCGAGTCGCTGGCGGCAGCGATTCTGGAGTTCGAGCGACGGTGCTGGGAACCCGAGCGCGCCATGGCCAACGCCGCCCGCTTCAGCAAGGAGCGCTTTTTCGAGGCAATCGACGCGGAGATCGAGATGGCAATCAGCGAGACGCGGCGCCGGCTGGCCGGTGACTAAGAGCCGCAGATAATTCGCCTCCGGGAGAATCGGAGGCGCCAGACCATGATCATGGCTTCCAAAACGATTCGGCGCGACAGTTTCGACTTGCCGGCGACCCGGTCCACGAAGACGATCGGCACCTCGACGACGCGGCAGCCGCATTGAAGCGCCCTGTAGGTCGTCTCGATCTGGAAGCAATAGCCGTCGGAGCGGATCTGGTCTGGGTTGATCGCGATTAGCGCCTCGCGGCGGTACGCCTTGAATCCTCCCGTCAGGTCGGCAATCGGCACACCGAGCACGATCCGGGCGTAGAGCCCGCCTAGCCGGCTGATGAGTCGTCGGTGGAGCGGCCACCCGCGCGTGCTGCCGCCCGCGACGTAGCGCGAGCCGAGCACGACATCCGCCTGCTGGAGCACCGCCACCAACCGGGGCAAGGCCGCCGGGTCGTGCGAACCATCCGCGTCCATCTGGGCGATGATCGGGCTGCCGAGAGCAAGCGCCTCCCGGAATCCCGCCCGATACGCCGGCCCAATTCCGCTCTTCTTGTCGCGATGCAGCACGCGCACCCGACCGGGGTGCTTACTGGATAGCTCGTCGGCAAGCTCGCCGGTGCCGTCCGGCGAGTTGTCGTCCACGACGAGAATGCTGAAGTCTGGCCCAGCCTCCAGCACCCGGCGCACCAGCGGCGCGAGATTGTCACGCTCGTTGTACGTGGGAATGACGACCGTGACGAGGGGCGGGCCGTCGGCCGGGAGCTCGGGTGATCCGTGAGAAGGAGGAAGCACCGTCAGGTTTCGTCGTCCGTGCGCCGACGTGAGAGATGGAATGAGACCTGGGCGAGCAGCGCGTCGATATCGAAGGGTTTGGAGAGCGCAGCGTCCGCGTTTGTGAGATCGTCCGACTGCTCCCGGATGTTTCGCGCGGCGGACATGGCGACGATCGGGATGTTCGCGGTCACGGGGTCACTCTTGAGGCGACGGATGGCCGTTCCCCCGTCCACGCCCGGCAGCCGCACGTCCATCAAGATGAGGTCCGGGCACCAATCGCGGGCAAGCATCAGCGCCTGCGCACCGTCACGCGCGATTGCAACCGTGTATCCCTCGCCGAGGAGGACAGCCTCGATGAGATCCGCCACGGCTGGCTCGTCGTCAACGATCAGAATCCTCGGCGGCACCGCACCCTCCCAGGATTGGGTGTCAACAAACGTTGGACCTGCGCCTGCCTTCTGAGTTGGCCATTGTACGCTAAGCGCACGCCCGTCCGCCGGTCATGCCGGCTGTGCACGATGCATACCAGGGAGTTGGACGGATTGATGTAGCGCGGCTCAGGCGTTCGTTTCGACGATCTTCGCGCCCAACGCGCGCATCTTGTCGATCATGCCTTCGTAGCCGCGATCGATGTGGTGAACGTCCGAAAGCACGGTCAGCCCATCCGCGATCAAGCCAGCGAGGACGAGCCCGGCTCCAGCACGGATGTCGAGCGCCTTGACGTGCGTCCCGTGGAGCGGCGTTGGTCCGAAGATCTCGGCCATCGTGCCGTACTTGTTGGGCGCGTACTTCTCGACGCGAATATTCGCGCCCATCGCCACGAGCTGGTCCGTGTAGCGCAGCCGGTCCTCGAAGACGCGCTCGCGAATGGTCGAGCGGCCACGTGCCTGGGTCATCAATACGGCGAAGGCGGCTTGACAGTCTGTCGGGAAGCCAGGGAAGGGAAGCGTTTGGATCTCGACGGCGCGCAGCTCCCCCCGCGCACGCACTAGGAGCGACTCACCGCGAGACCAAAGCTCGGCGCCAGCTTCTTCCAGCTTCGCGCGCACCGGCAGAAGATCTGCCTCGCGCACCCGGTGCAACGTCACCTCGCCGTGCGTCAGCGCCGCGGCAATGGCGTAGGTGCCGGCCTCGAGCCGGTCAGGCAGGATCGACTCAGAGACGCCGCGCAGCCGATCGACACCCTCAATCACGATGGTCGGTGAGCCGAGCCCCGAGATGCGCGCTCCCATTCTGTTGAGCATGTTGCCGAGAGCGACGATCTCCGGTTCGCAGGAGGCGTTGACGATAGTAGTTCGGCCGTCGGCCAATACGGCCGCCATGAGCAGGTTTTCCGTGCCGGTGTGGCTCGGATAATCCATGTAGATATGGGCGCCGCGCAGGCCGTTGGCGCGAGCGACGATGAGCTGGTCGTTCGCGTCCACCTCCGCGCCCATCTGGCGGAAGCCACGCACGTCGACATCCACCGGCCGCGCCCCGAGCTGGCAGCCACCGGGCGTGGAAGACGTCACCTCACCAACGCGCGCGAGCAGTGGTCCGGCGACGAGGAAGGACGCGCGCATCTTGCCGACGAGCTCCGACGGCGCGGTCGTGCTCTGAATCTCATCTGCCTTGACCCAAATGCGGCGGTTGGCACGGTCGAACTCGACCTTGACCCCGAGAGCCCGGAGGAGGGCGATCATTGTCCGAATGTCGGAAAGATCCGGCACGTTGGAGAGCGTGCACTCCTCTTTGGTGAGGAGCGTCGCTGCCAGCAACGGCAGCGCGGCGTTCTTCGCCCCGCTGATCGTCACCTCGCCTCGCAGCGGGACGCCGCCTTCGATCAACCAGCGGCGCCCTGCCAAACTCTGTGTCGAGGGTCGGGGCGACTCAGTTTCAAGTCGGGGTGCCGTGACCATTCCTGGCTCCTCTCGGCAGTGCGGGGGAACAGGTCGCTCGCGCGCGGAGCACGGTAATGTGAGAGTCCGCGTACGGACGGACTATACCGCGCTTCCCGGTCCCTCGCCCACTCCTGGCGTGCGCTGCCGCCCGGTTTGGCGACGCTGCCCGACGCGAAGGCGAATGGCTGCCCGCCGCAAGGCGGCTTCCGCCTCCGCCAATTCCATCGCGGATTGTCGGCGCGCCATGGACTCTTCCGCCCGGCGACGTGCCGCTTCCGCTCGAGCCAGGTCGATCTCTTCCGCGCGCTCCGCCGTGTCGGCAAGGACGATCACGCGATCGGGCGTAACCTCCATGAAGCCGCCAAACACGACGAGGGATTCCTCGCGCCCGCCCTTCTTCACCCGCAGCTCACCTGCCGAGAGAGTCGTGATCAGCGGCGCGTGACGCGGCAGAATCCCGAGCGAGCCTTCCGCCCCCGGCGCTACGACCATATCCACGTCGTCTTCAGTGTAAACGACGCGCTCGCCGGTGATGATCTCGACGCGCAGCTTGGCCATCCGCCTCGCTCCTCATCAGAAACGCAGGCCGCCCGGCTCACGTTACGGTGGCGCGGACGGCCTGCTCGGTGCCTACGAAGCGCTACCCATCCGCTGGGCCTGCTCAACCGCCATGTCGATGTTGCCGACGTAACGGAAGGCCTGCTCCGGCAGATTGTCGTGGCGCCCTTCGAGGATCTCCTTGAACGAGCGGACGGTCTCTTCCCGCGGGACGTACTGGCCAGGAATGCCGGTGAACTGCTCGGCGGTGAAGAACGGCTGCGAGAAGAACTGCTCGATGCGGCGCGCGCGGGCGACGATCAGCTTGTCCTCTTCGCTCAGCTCCTCAACGCCGAGGATGGCGATGATGTCCTGCAGGTCGCGGTAGCGCTGCAGGATTCGCTGCACCTCGCGTGCCACCGTGTAGTGCTCCTGCCCGACGATGTTCGGGTCGAGGATGCGCGAGGTGGAAGCGAGCGGGTCCACCGCCGGGTAGATGCCACGCTCGGCGATGGAGCGCTCGAGCGCGATCGTACCGTCGAGGTGGGCGAACACGGTCGCCGGCGCCGGGTCGGTGTAGTCGTCAGCCGGGACGTACACGGCCTGGACCGAGGTGATCGAGCCAGTCTTAGTCGAGGTAATCCGCTCCTGCAGCTGGCCCATCTCGGTCGCCAGCGTCGGCTGGTAACCCACCGCGCTCGGCATGCGGCCGAGGAGCGCCGACACTTCGGAACCGGCCTGAACGAAGCGGAAGATGTTGTCGATGAACAGGAGGACGTCGCGTCCCTCGTCGCGGAAATACTCCGCCATCGTCAGGCCAGTCAGGCCAACGCGGAGGCGCGCTCCGGGCGGCTCGTTCATCTGGCCGAAGACGAGAACGGTCTTGTCGATAACGCCGGACTCTTGCATCTCCCGGTAGAGCGCCGTCCCCTCGCGGGTCCGCTCGCCCACACCGGTGAAGACGGAGTAACCACCGTGCTCGCGCGCGATGTTCGCGATCAGCTCGGTGATGATAACCGTCTTGCCGACGCCGGCGCCGCCGAAGACGCCAACCTTACCGCCCTTCGTGAACGGCGCGATCAGGTCGATGACCTTGATGCCCGTCTCGAAGACCTCAACCTTGGTCGACTGCTCCTCGAACGAGGGCGCCGGGCGGTGGATCGGATAGGCGGTCTTGACCTCGACGGGACCCTGCTGGTCGATGGCGTCGCCAACGACGTTCATGATCCGGCCGAGCGTCTCCGGGCCGACTGGCACCTGGATCGGGGCGCCGAGGTCGCGCGCCTTCATACCGCGTCGCAGCCCGTCCGTCGTGCTCATCGCGACCGTGCGCACGACGTCGTTGCCGAGGTGCTGCTGGACCTCCAGGATCAACCGTTGCCCGTCATCGAGGGTAATCTCACACGCGTTGTAGATCTCCGGCAGCTGATCGGGCGGAAACTCGATATCCACGACGACGCCGAGCACCTGCGTTACGGTGCCGACTGCGCCGCCGGTAGCCGTCTGTGGGGCGGTGGCGACCATGAGTGACTCCTTACTCCTGCTCCCCGAGCGCATCGGCGCCCGCCGCGATCTCCGAGACCTCGCGGGTGATCTGCGCCTGGCGCGCCTTGTTGTAGCTCAACGTGAGCTCCGCCTGGAGCTCCTTGGCATTGTCGGTGGCATTGCGCATCGCGACCATTCGCGCGGAGTGCTCCGACGCCACCGATTCGAGATACGCCTGGTAGATCTGGATCTCAACGTAGCGAGGCAGCAAATTCTCCAGGACCTCGCGCGGGCTCGGCTCGAAGATGTAGTCGACGTAGTGGCCCTCTCCCTCCGGCTGCGTGATCGGCACGATCTGGCGCAACTCCGGCGTCTGGGTCAGGGTGTTGATGAAGCGCGGGAAGAGGACGTAGACCGCGTCGACACGACCGGAGACGAATTCGTCGATCACGATCTGGGCGATCGGCCGAATTTCATCGAGCGAGGCGCGGTCGCCAAGCCCGATGAACTCCGCGAGTATCGGCTGACGCGTGCGGACCAGGAAGTCGCGCCCCTTCTTCCCGACGGCGATGGACTTGACCGGCACGCCCGCCTCCGAGAGCAGGTATCGGCTAAGGCGGCGGAGCATGTTCGAGATGAGCGGGCCGGTCAGCCCGCGGTCGGGCGTGATGACGATAACCGCCGCGTTCTTGATTTCCCGCTGGACGAGCAATGGATACTGCGCCAGGGTCTCCTGATCCGCTTGAAGCGCGGCCAAATCGCCGATCACCGCCTGCATCCGCTCGGCGTATGGCCGGCTCGCGAGCACGCGCTGCTGAGCCCGGCGCATTTTCGACGCCGAGACCATCTCCATCGCGCGCGTGATCTGCGAGATATTGCGCACCGAGCGAATTCGGCGCCGGATCTCGCGTGGACTTGGCATCCTCGTTTCCTCGGTTGGAGCGAGGGCCTACCCTAAGAGCCGCGACCCCGCTCCCCGCATGCTCCGAACGCTAGTCGGCTGCGGCTGCGGCCGGTCGCGCGCCGAACTGCGAGATCGACTTGAACTCCTCCGTCGCCTTCTTCATCACCTCGATCAGGTCGTCGCTCAACGCCTTCTCGGTCGCGATGCGCTGGAGGATCTCCGGCTTGGCAGTGCGCAGGTAGTCGAGGTACTGAGCCTCGAACGCCCGCACCTGATCGATCGGGACATCATCGAGATAGCCGTTCGTGCCAGCCCAGATGATGGCGACCTGCTCCTCGACCGGCATCGGCTTGTATTGATCTTGCTTGAGAATCTCCGTCATGCGAGCGCCGCGCTCGAGCTGGAAGCGAGTCGCCGCGTCAAGGTCACTCGTACCGAACTGCGCGAACGCCGCCAGCGAGCGATAGGACGCGAGGTCCAACCGCAAGCGGCTGGCCACCTGGCGCATCGCCTTGATCTGCGCGGCGCCACCGACGCGGGAGACGGAGATACCGGCGTTCACCGCCGGGCGGACACCGGCGTAGAACAGGTCGGACTCGAGGTAGATTTGGCCGTCGGTGATCGAAATGACGTTCGTCGGAATGTAGGCTGACACGTCGCCCGCCTGCGTCTCGATGATCGGCAGCGCGGTCAGCGAGCCGCCGCCGAGATCGTCACGCATACGAGCGGCGCGCTCCAGCAACCGCGAGTGGAGATAGAAGATGTCGCCCGGATACGCCTCGCGTCCCGGCGGGCGGCGCAGGAGCAGCGAAACTTGGCGATAGGCCCACGCGTGCTTGGAGAGGTCGTCGTACACGCAGAGCGCGTCGCGACCGGACTCCATGAATTCCTCACCCATCGCGCAACCGGCGAACGGCGCGATGTACTGGAGTGGGGCTGGGTCCGCCGCCGAGGCGACGACGACGATGGTGTGATCCATCGCCCCGTTCTCTTCCAGGATCCGCACCGCCTGCGCGACCTGGGCGCGCTTCTGCCCGATCGCCACGTAGATGCAGATGACGTCCTTACCTTTTTGATTGATGATCGTGTCGAGAACGATCGCCGTCTTACCGGTCTGGCGGTCGCCGATGATCAGCTCGCGCTGGCCCCGGCCGATCGGAATCATCGAGTCGATCGCCTTGAGGCCCGTCTGCAGCGCCGTATCGACGTCCTGCCGCAGCACCACGCCTGGCGCGATCCGCTCGATCGGGCGGAACTTGTCCGTCGAGATCGGTCCCTTGCCGTCGATCGGCTGACCGAGAGCATTGACGACACGGCCGATCAGGGCGTCACCCACTGGCACCGAGGCGATGCGACCGGTCGTGCGGACCTCGTCGCCCTCCTCGATGTCGGTGTATTCGCCCATGATGATGATGCCGACCGAGTCCTCCTCCAGGTTGAAGGCGATGCCGAGGGTGCCGTTCTTCGTGAATTCGACCAGCTCGCTCGCCATTACCTGGCTGAGGCCATACGCGCGGGCGATGCCATCACCCACCTCGACGACGGTGCCGACGTTCGCCATCGTCGCCGTGTTGAGGGTGCCGGCGATCTGCTGCTTGAGAAAATCTGCGATCTCGGTTGCCCGTACCGCCATCTGTCAAACCCTCTCACGGTCGGCGGCGTCGCTGCCGCCATCGTTTCTCGGTCAGGCAGGTGCTGACCGCGCATGTACTCCGTACCATTATGCCCGTTCTTGCCACCGCGCCGAACCTACGCCGCGACGAGGCGAGCGCGCAGGCGCCGCAGCTGATTGACGACGCTCCCATCAATGAGCTGGTCGCCGACCCGCGCCACGATGCCGCCGATGATCGACGGATCGACGTGGAACCGCGGTTGCACCGTCTTACCGATGAGCTGGGTCAGGCGCTGCTGGACCATTTGCTGCTCTTGCGGGCCGAGTGGCTCGGCAGTGACCACATCGGCCACCGCGATGCCGCGCTCTTCCAAGACCATCTGCGCGTAGAGCTGCGCGATTTCCGGCGCGATCTCCATTCGGCCACGCTCGACGAGCAGGTGGGCGAGATTGCGCGCCTCCTGCTGGCCGCTTTCCAGCGCCCGGTCCACGGTCCGCAGTTTTTCCGCCTTCGGGACGTTCGGATTTCGGAAATACTCAGCGACAATGGGTTCGCTCATGAGATCGCTGAGAACCGCGAGGTCATCGAGCCAACGATCGAGCGTACCCTGTTCCTTTGCCAGGCTGAATACCGCTTGCGCGTACCGCTTCGCCGCGCTACTCGCCATCTCATCCTCCAGTCGTCCAGCCGAATGCCGACGCGGCCGGACGCCTGTTCTCCACCGCTGCCTACGCGACCGGCGCCGGCCCGTCCGTCCGGCCGGTGCCACCAGCCGCCGCCTCGGCGAGGGTCTCCTCGATCAGGCGGGTCTGGGTGGCAGGATCGAGCTCCTTCCGAATGATCCGCGACGCGGCGAGCACGGCCAGCTCCGCCACCTCTTGCCGCAGCTGGAGCCGAGCCTGCTCCGACTCCTGCTGCAGGGTCTCGCGGGCGCGGGCCAGATACTCCTCGGCCTGGCGGTTCGCCTGCTCCTGAGCCCGAGCGACCAGCGCATCACCCTGCTCGCGCGCCTGGGTCAGGATCTGCTGAGCCTCGCGCCGCGCCTCGGCCAGGATCTCCTCGTTGCGCGCCGCCGTGGCCTTGAGCTCGGCCTGCATCCGCTCCGCGGCCTCCATGCTCTCCCGGATGCGCTCCTGCCGTTGATCGAGGACCCGCGTGATCGGTCCGAGCGCCCAGCGCCAGAAGAGGATGATGAAGACCAAGAACGCGACGAGCTGGACGATCAGCTTCCAGCCGTCAATGCCTAACGCATCCATCCGCCTCGCATCCTTTTCCGCCTCGCGCGCATCGCACGCGTCCGAGAGGCGCTGGCGCGGCCCGCCTCGATGACCGTCTCACCGGCCGCACCAGCACCCGATTAGACGAACGCGATGATGATCGCGATGACGAACGCGTAGATGGCGACCGCCTCGGCAAGCGCCGCACCGATGATCATCGTGGTGCGGATATCGCCTGCCGCCTCCGGGTTCCGGCCAAGCGCATCCATCGCGCCGCGGACTGCCAATCCAATGCCCAAGGCCGGACCGAGCGCGCCGAGACCCATGGCAAGCGCCGCACCCATGTACCGTACGGCTTCCGGATCGGTAATCCCGTCAAACACTGACGTTCCCTCCTTCGCGCCCGGGCTCTCGTCGATGCACGGGCACCTCACTCAACGTACGAGAACGGCACCCGCCGCCCCCTCCCAAAGCACCTCTGGCGCTGGCCAATCCAGCGCCGCAGCGCGAACGCCGCCGCTTAGTCTGCCGGAGCAGAGGCAGCGCCATGACCAACTTCAGCGCCCGCTCCGTGTTCTTCATGATGCTCGTGATGCTCGTCGTGGTCGTGCGATGTCGCCAACGTGATGTAAATCAGCGTTAGCAGCGCGAAGACCAGCGCCTGGATGGCACCGAACATCAGCTCGAGCACGATGAAGACCACCGGGAACAGGAACGGGACGACCGCGATGCGGATCGCCGCCGCCATCGCGTACATCACCCCCAGGAGCACCTCACCCGCGAAGACGTTGCCGAAGAGACGGGCGGAGAGTGAGATGACCCGGGAAATTTCAGAGATGACTTCGATGGGGAATAGGAATGGGGGATTGGCCATGTGCTTGATGCGGCCGCCGACGCCCATGGCGCGGACGCCGAGCACCTGCACCGACACGAACGTGACCAGCGCCATCGCGAGCGTCATGTTGATGTCAGCCGTCGGCGCCCGCAGGAACGGAACCAGCACGCGGTGCGACTCTTCCTCGTGCTCTTCTTCCTGGTTCGCGCCCTGGCTCGCGAGGGCCGCCGCCTCGCCAACTGCCGCCAGCGTTCGACCATCGCCGACGAGCGCCTCTTCGTTCTCCGGAGTCGCGCTGTGGTCCGTCTCCTCAACGACGGCTCCGTTGTGCTCGGCGACCTCGGCCTCCTCCTCATGGTAGTAACCGATGGTGCCGACGCCGGGCAGCAGTCCCGAGTAATTGGCAAACAGAATAAAGATGAAGATGCCGCCGATCAGCGGGAAGATGCGCCGGCCCGCTTGCCGGCCCGCGGTGCCCTCCACCAAACCGAGGAGGAACTCGACGATCATCTCGAACACGCTCTGAAGGCGTCCCGGGACGACTTGTGCGCGCCGCGCGATGAGCGAGCCGACCAGGAGGAGCAATCCCATCACCACGAACATCGTCAGCATGGAATTGGTGACCGGGATCGGCCCGACGTGGAACAACGTCTCCGCTGCGATCTCGACGTGGACTTCCATGCTTCGTCGTTTTCCCTCCTGCTCAGCGCCGGGAATCTTCCCCCGGAGGAGACTCCTGCCCCGATCCTCGGGATTTTCCGCGCAGCGCCAGGCGCTCGACCTGTCGCGTCACCGGCCCCGCCGAGCGATCGCGCCTTCCGACCTGCGCGAGCTCGAACAGCTGGTAGCCAGCGACTACGAGGGCAAGCGCGACGCCAATGAGCGTGAAGATCGGTGTGGTGTCGAACTCGCGATCCAGCAGGACGCCACCGCCGATACAGAGAACAATGCTCACCACAATAGAGCAGCCGAGGCCTGCTGCCGCACCGGCTGCTCCAAGTCGCGCTCGTTCCTCTGGAGTGGGTAGGTGTTCCAAACACCACCCCCCGGACCTTCGTCCCGCTTGCGAACTTTATCACAATGTTTCTGACGCGCCAACGCGATAGGGCACCAGCACGCAGTTTCGGGCTTTCGCCGCTGAGTACGCAACCCCTTTTTCTCGTGGCAGATCCGCCTGCTTCCGGGCGTCCGTATACTTCCGCTCGCGGTGCGCCTCCACTGCCTGACCAGACGCTAAGGAATCTGCCGTTGAGCGCCCGGATCGACCGTTCTCGAAAGCCACGCCTGACCGGCCGGGGAGCCTCCGCGCGGCGGCGACGACGCCTGTCGCTTGGGCTGAGCCGCGACGCCCTTCTCCTCTTCTGGGGGCTCTTTTGGTGGGAATTCGGTTACGGGCTCTTCATGTACCTGCTGACGCTGTACATGCAGGAACTCGGGGCCACGTCGGTGCAAATTGGCACACTGGTCGGTATCCAGGGCCTCGCGCGCTTCTTGATGTACATCCCGTCTGGGATCATCGCCGAGCGGTACAGCCGGCGACTGATCATCATTTGGACGACCTTCGCGACCGCGCCCGCCGCCATCATGTATGCGCTGGCCCAAACGTGGTGGCACCTGATCCCAGGCTTGATCTTGTTCGTCGTCGCGAATCTCGGCACGCCTGCCTATTCGTCGTACATCGCGGAGGCCGGAGCGCCGAATCGCGCCCGGGCGTTCGCGTTGATCTATACAGTCGGTCCAAGCGCGTCGCTCGTCATCGCTCCGCTGTGCGGCGGCTGGCTGGCCGATCGCATCTCGATGCGCCTCGTTTTCGTCCTAAGCGCCATTTCATTCCTGATCGCGACGATCATCTTATGGCAACTGAGCGAGCGCCCGTTGGTTCGATCCAGCACGGCCAAGACGAGCTACATGGGTGCGCTGCGCACGCCGATCATCCGCGCCGTCGCGCTGTTCCAGCTCGCCGTCTTGGGCGTGCTCGGACTCGGCACGACGCTCCTGCCGAATTTCCTTCACGACGAGCACGGTCTGAGCCTTGCGACGGTCGGCAACTTCGGCTCGATCGCCGCGGTGGGCAGCATCCTCCTTTCATTCGCGGTCGGCCGGTCGGCTTGGTTGACGGCCATCCGCGCGATCGCCCTGGCTACGCTCGCCATTGGGCTCGTCTGCGTGGTACCGCTGCTGACCGGGAACATCTGGATTCTGGCTGTCGCCTTCCTGGGCCGTGGCGGGTTGACCGTCGCGTGGTCTCTCTTCGCGGCCGTCCTCAGCGACACCGTGCCGATGCATCTGCAGGCGCGCGCGTTCGCCTTGGCCGAGTTGCTGGGAGCGCTCGGCTTCGGCCTGGCCCCCTTTGCGGCCGGGGCGCTCTACGACTGGCACCACGGCTCGCCGCTCCTCTTTGCGGCGCTGGCGACACCCGCGTTGGCGGTAGTGGCGCTCTGGATCGAGCGCCGATTCGTGATCCCCTCGATGGCTGAGCGGAAGCTCGAGGCATCCGCCTTGGCGGACCAAGCAAGCCACAGCCCTCCGGCCGAAGGCATGGCCAACGCTTGACCTTCCAGATGTATCAGTCACACCAAACAGCCGAGTTGTCGGCTCCAGCCTTGCTTCGCGATGTTGTTGCGCGCAACATCAACAAGCGATGATCAAGTCACGGGCGACGGCACAGGCGCACTAATCGCCGTTCCTGAACTTCGGCATCCGCGAAGCCTTGCGTCCAGGTGGCATGGCATCTGCGGCATGGCAGGGGGTGCGCCAGCAGCGCACGTTGTCATTCGCAGAGCCCGAGGGCGATGGAGCCGAAAGGAGCATTTCGATGGCTAATGAGCTGCAGGGCAAGAGGATCGCCTTCATCGCCACGGACGGGGTCGAGCAAATCGAGCTGACCGAGCCTTGGAACGTGATCCAGCAGGCAGGAGGTCAGCCGGAGCTGATTTCGCTGAAGAAGGGTCAGATTCAGACCGTGAACGGCATGGACAAAGCCGACACGTTCCGCGCTGACAAGACCTTCGACCAGGCACGAGCGGCCGACTACGACAGCCTGGTCATTCCGGGTGGCGTTGCCAATCCGGACACGATGCGCATGGATGAGCGAGCGGTGCGATTCGTTCGCGCGTTCATCGAAGCGGGCAAGCCGGTGGCGGCGATCTGTCATGGGCCGTGGATGCTCGTCGAGGCCGACGTCGTGCGCGGCCGAACGGTGACCTCCTACCCTAGCCTCAAGACCGACATCCGCAACGCCGGCGGGATGTGGGTTGATGAGGAAGTGGTCATCGACCGTGGTCTCGTTACCAGCCGCAACCCGAACGACCTCCCTGCGTTCTGCCGGAAGATGGTCGAGGAGATTCTTGAAGGGGTTCACGCGGCGCAGGCACAGTCGATCCTGGCCGAGGCGGAGTCTCAGGCTCCACCCGCGTAAGGCGCGATAGGGTCGTCGAGGCGAACCGGAGGCAATGCGGGGCGGGCAGGGCACCCGCCCCGCGGAACTGCCTATACGCGGCCAGCGCGCCAAGCGTTACGGGCTGCGAACCTCGCGCACCTCCCAGGTGCTCAAGTTGAACTCGACCAGGGTCGTCTTGCCCCCTTCACGGATCGCGCCGATGGTGACCCAGTTGCCAGGTCGTAGCGGCTGGTTGGCCAACTCCTGCTCGCTGAGCAATCGCCAAGACACCCGCCGCTTCTCAAAGGCGTTTCGCGTGCGCCGCTTCTCGGCCACGCTGCCAAGCGCATGCTGCGCTCGGTCGCCAAACTGTTCGATCACCGCATGAGCCAGCGTGCCAAGGGGTTGATTCGCGTTCATTTCTCTTCCCAGCTCACCCTAAGAAGATTCCATCGCGGTTCAGCCATCCGATCCGGGTCGGTCAATCGCGCCGGGTATCACGGCATGGCCAGGAGCCAGCAAAGAGATATCGTTCAGCCATTTCCGCTGACCGAAGACGTAGCAAGTGACGTGCCACGTGGGCACACCATGGCAGCGACAATGGCCGCTTGGTATGCTGCGGGCCATGGAGAGCAAGGGCGGAATCGAAAAGGCGGACATCGGAATCGTTGGCGCCGGTCAACTTGCGCGGATGATGGTGCAGGCAGCCATCCCGCTTGGCATCCATATCCGTCTGCTTGCCGCGCGGCCGGACGACGGAGCCGCTCGCGTCTCCCCCGATGTCATGCTCGGCTCTCCCGACGATCCTAAGGCGCTCGAGGCGCTCGCGCGCGGCTGCGATGTGGTCACGTTCGATCACGAGCTGGTATCCGCCGCCGTTCTGCGGGATCTGGAGCGCCAAGGAGCGACGCTGCACCCTTCGGCAGACGTGATGGCGCTCGCGCAGGACAAGCGGCAGCAGCGCGAGACATTTGCGGCGCTCGGCTTGCCGGTCCCGCCGTTCTCCGTCATCGCTCAGCCAGACGAGCTGGTGGCGTTCGGCGAGCAGTGGCGATGGCCAGTCGTCGTGAAGTCGGCCCGCAGCGGGTATGACGGTCGCGGCGTCTGGGTCGTTGAGAGCCCCGACGAGGCGCGGCAACTCGCGCGCACGCTCCTCGATACCGGCATCGAGCCGGTCGCGGAGCAATGGGTGCCAATCGAACGCGAGGTAGCGATCCTCATCGCTCGCCGGCCAAGCGGCGAGCGCGTCGTCTATCCCGTCGTCGAGACGGTGCAAATCCGCGGTATTTGCCGGGAGATCGTGGCTCCCGCTTCGATTCCCGCTCATCTCACCGACGAGGCGGCCGCGATTGCGCTCCGGATCGCGGAGTCAATCGGGCTCGTCGGCATCCTCGCGGTGGAGCTGTTCGTTAGCGAAGGCCGACTCATCATCAACGAGATCGCGACCCGTCCCCACAACTCCGGGCACTACTCGATCGAGGGCTGCGTCACCTCGCAATTCGAGCAACACCTACGCGCGGTCCTCGATTGGCCGCTCGGCGCGACCGACCTGACCGCGCCGGCAGTCGTCACGGTCAACATCCTCGGCAACGAGGCCGGTGAGGACCCACGAAGCCGCCTGCCCGAGGCACTTGCGATTCCAGGGGCCCACGTCCACCTCTACGGCAAGGAGGCACGCCCCGGCCGCAAGCTCGGGCATGTCACCGTCTGCGGAATGGATATGGAAGACGTTCGTGAACGCGCTCGGCGAGCAGCGGCGATCTTGGGCGCGGCACTTCCGGAGCCGGTCGCCGTATGAGCGCCGCGACTCTTGCGCCACTCGTCGGAGTCGTGATGGGCAGCGACTCCGACCTGCCGACGATGCAAGGCGCAATTGACGCCCTTCGTGAGTTCGGCATCCCCTTCGAGGTCCGCATCCTTTCCGCCCACCGCACGCCCGACGATATGCTGGCCTACGCGCGCGAAGCGGCAGGCCGAGGACTGCGCGTCATCATCGCCGGGGCAGGCGGCGCCGCGCACTTGCCGGGCATGCTCGCCTCGGCGACGCCGCTACCCGTCATCGGCGTCCCGGTGCCGATCACACAGCTTGCCGGCGTAGACGCCCTCCTCTCGATCGTCCAGATGCCGGCTGGGGTGCCGGTCGCGACGGTCGCCATCGGCAACGCCCGAAATGCGGGGCTGCTCGCGGTTCGCATCCTCGGCGCATCAGATCCCGAGCTACGGTCGGCGATGGAGCAGTTCCAACGTAAGCAGGCAGAGCGCGTGCGGGAGAAAGACGCGAAGGTCCGCCGCGAATTCGGTTCCTGATCCGTCCGACCCATCGGGTCTCCGATCGTGCCGGTCTCGTCATACACAGAAGCCACGGCAAGTGTGCGGCAACATAGGCTGCTGAGTCGGAGCCAGCCTGGGCTATTCCCACCACCCCTTCCTTCGACAACAACCCAACCTCGGTGGGTTGCGACTGTTTCGCCTAAGCTGCCCGGCAACCCCTAATCCGATTCGGCATTCTCGCCGAATCCGCCACTTCCTCCCGAGAGATCGGCTTGCAAGCAAAGGGTGGCAATACTATACTTTCTATAGTGAGTAGTCACTGGAAAGCTGTGGACGGCGCGCCAGGGCTGGGCGTGCGTTCGATGCTATTTACCTCCAAGGAACATCGGAAATGAGTCAGGTCTACGACGTGCTTATCGTCGGGTCCGGACCGGCGGGCTGGACAGCCGCGATCTATGCGGCGCGCGCCAACTTCCGGACGGTCGTGGTCACCGGCATGCAGAGCGGTGGTCCTCCTGGCGGACAGCTTATGCTGACGACGTTGGTAGAGAACTATCCCGGTTTCGATGAGGGCATCCTCGGACCGGAGCTGATGGAGCGGATGCAGCGGCAGGCGCTCCGGTTTGGCATCTCCACCATCGAGGCTGACGTCACCCGGGTGGACTTCTCTACTCGCCCCTTCGTCGTCTACACGGAAGACGGCTTCGGCGAGAAGAAGCATGAGGCACGAGCCGTCATCATCGCGACCGGCGCCTCCGCTCGCTGGCTCGGCTTGCCGTCTGAAGAGCGCCTGCGCGGTCGCGGCGTTTCGTCGTGCGCGACATGCGACGGCTTCTTCTTCAGGGATCAAGAGGTGGCAGTCGTCGGCGGAGGCGACACGGCGCTCGAGGAAGCGATCTATCTGACCCGTCACGCCAGCAAGGTCACTGTCATCCACCGACGCGACCAGCTCCGCGCCTCCAAGATCCTCCAGGAACGCGCCAAGGCGAACCCCGCCATCGAGTGGCAGTTGAACAAGGAGGTCGTGGAGGTCCTGGGAGACGAGCGCGTCAAGGGCGTGCGGCTGCGCGACACCCGGACTGGCGAGGAATCGGTCTTGCCGGTCTCAGGCCTCTTCATCGCGATCGGTCACCGGCCGAATACGGACCCGTTCCGTGGCCAGATCGCGCTCGATCCGGACGGCTTCATCGTGACCGAGCGGAACACCCAGACGAGCGTGCCAGGAGTCTTCGCCGCTGGCGATGTCCAGGATCGTCGTTACCGGCAGGCGATCACCGCGGCGGCGTCCGGAGCAATGGCGGCGCTCGACGCCGAGGAGTATCTCACCGGTGAGCGACGGATCGAATGGAGCGAGGTGAAGCCCGAGCCGGCGCCAGCGCCCGCCGCGTCGTACACGACGATGGCGGTGATCGACTCCGCCCCGTCACCGGTCACGCGGACCGCGGAGAATCAGTCCTTGGGTCGCCGGCGGAAGGTCGTGATGTACACCACCTCTTGGTGCCCAGATTGCCAAGCCGCGAAGCGATTCCTGGCGCGACGCGGGGTCGAGTACCTCGAGGTCGATATCGAGAAAGACCCCAAAGCTGCAGAGATGATCGAGCGCTGGAGCGGCGGCTATCGCACCGTCCCGACGTTCGAAATCGACGGGACCATCATCGTCGACTTCGATCGAGAGGCGCTGGAAAAGGCCCTGAGCGGATCAACGCAGTAGTCCGCGCCCTCGTCTCGCTAAGGACGACTTCGAGGATCGCTAGCGAATCAGCCTTCTTTCGCCGCCTAGGAGCGGCGAGTCCTGGGCCGTGCCCTACGCGGTTGAACGCGCGTCCGCTGGCAACAGCTCCAGATTGTCGATGAGACGGACATCGCCGAGCCTGACGGCGGCGATGACGCGCGTGCCGGGGGTTACCTCCTCGACGGGCGCCAGCTCGTCCGGCTCGACAACCGCCAGATACTCGATCTCCAAGCCGGGCGCTTCCTCCAGTTGTTGACGACCGAGCGCGAGGAGATTCGCGGCCCGGCGCTCACCTTCCTTGGCAGCGGCGGCCATCGCGAAGAGGCTTCGCGGCAACGCGACTGCCGTCTGGCGCTGCTCGGGCGTCAGTCGCGCGTTACGGGAGCTGAGCGCGAGGCCATCGGGTTCTCGCACCGTGGGACAAGCGACGATCTCGCCGGGCAGCCGCAGATCCCGCTGCATGCGTCGCACAACCAGGAGTTGCTGGTAATCCTTCTCGCCGAAATAGGCGCGGCGTGGCCGCACCGTGTTCAAGAGGATGGTGACAACGGTCGCCACGCCCCGGAAGTGGCCAGGCCGCGCCTCCCCTTCCCAGCGATCAGTTAGACCGCCGACCTCGACGAAGGTCGAGAATCCCGGCGGATAGACCGTCTCCGCGTCCGGCGCGTAGATGACATCCGCTCCAGCATCGGAGGCGACCTCCACGTCGCGGTCGAGATTGCGGGGATACCGCGCGAGGTCGCTCGGATCGTTGAACTGCGTTGGGTTGACGAAGATGCTGACGACGGTGCAGGCGTTCTCGCGCGCCGCGCGCTCGATCAGCGCCACATGACCGGCGTGTAGGGCTCCCATCGTCGGGACGAACCCGACCTGTGCCGCGCCTAGCGCTTCACGCAGCTCATCGGGATCGGAGATGACGGGAGCCACTCGACTCACCTCGATGTCTCATGCGCCGGCGGGAGCGCCAGACTCTTCTTTGAGCTGCTCCAGGACATCCGCGGGCAGGGAGAATGAATGCTCCGGACCGGGGAATGTCCCGTCTCGCACCTCGCGAGCGTAGTCCGCGAAGGCGCGGGCTATCTCCTTTCCGAGCGTCGCGTACCGCTTGACGAAGCGCGGAGCGAAGCGCTCGTCCATTCCGAGGAGATCGTTCGCGACGAGGACCTGGCCATCGCAGCCAGCCCCGGCGCCGATGCCAATTGTCGGGATCGGCACCCGCTCGGTGATCAGCGCGGCGAGCTGCGCCGGGACCATCTCAATGACCATCGAATACGCCCCGGCCGCCGCGATAGCCTCGGCATCCTCGAGGATCGCCCGGGCAGCTTCGAGGTCCCGGCCCTGCACGCGAAACCCTTGCTCCAGCGCGGCCGACTGTGGCGTCAGGCCAATGTGCCCCATGACCGGGATGTCGGCTTCGACGAGCGCCCTCACCCGGCTGGCGCGCGACCGCCCGCCTTCGAGCTTGACCGCGTCGGCGCCGCCCTCCTGGATCAATCGTCCGGCGTTGGCGATCGCCTGCTCGTCGCTGAGATGGTAGGTCAAGAATGGGAGGTCGGCGACGATGTGCGTCTGAGGCGCGCCACGCCGCACCGCTCGGCAGTGATGGATGATGTCGTCGAGCGTGACCGGGACGGTTGAGTCATAACCGAGGACCACCATCCCCATTGAGTCGCCCACCAGAATCAGGTCGATCCCCGACTCTTCCGCGATGCGCGCCGTCTGATAATCGTAGGCCGCGATCATCGCCAGCTTCGGGCCTTCCGACTTTCGCGCCCGAACGTCGGCTACCCGCAGCTTCCGACGCTCTTGGTTAGCCATTCGCCTCCTGCTCCGCTCGTTTCGGGATGACGCCACGGCCTACACCACGCGTGGCCAATCGTATCAGGCCACGGCGGTGGTCAATCTAGATTACGCCCCGGTGAGCAATTAGTCGCTGGTGCCCGCAACCAACCGCTCGGAGTCCGCGCCGGCGTGGCTCAGAGCGCCGTTCAGCGGCAGCGCCCGCTGCGTCCCCTCCGGGAGCGTCTGCAGCGCCGCGCCGACGAAATCGCGGAAGAGCGGATGCGGCCGCGTCGGCCGGCTCCGGAACTCCGGATGGAACTGCACGCCAACGAAGAACGGATGGTCGCGCAGCTCCATGATTTCGACCAGCTGACCATCTGGGGAAACGCCGCTCGCGATCAGTCCTGCCTTGGCCAGCGTCTCGCGGTAGTCGTTGTTCACCTCGAACCGGTGCCGGTGCCGCTCGAACACCACCGGCTCGCCGTAGGCAGCCGCCGTTCGTGTGCCCGGCTCCAACCGGCACGGCCAGAGTCCGAGACGCATCGTCCCGCCCATTTCGACGCCGCGCTGACCCGGCATCAGGTCAATCACCGGGTGCGGCGTCTCGGGATCGATTTCCGTCGAGTTCGCGCCAGTGAGACCGCAGACGTTGCGCGCGACCTCGATTACGGCCATATGGAGTCCGTAGCAGAGGCCGAGATACGGCACGTTGTTCTCGCGCGCCCATCGCGCGGCCATTACCTTGCCCTCGGTACCGCGCGGCCCAAAACCGCCGGGCACAACGACCCCGGAGACGCGGCGTAGCTGCCGCTCCAACTCTTCTTCCGTCACGGTTTCCGAGTTGATCCAGACGATCTCCGGCGCCGCATCGTGCGCCAGTGCGGCGTGCGTCAGCGACTCCATGACGCTCATGTAGGCGTCGTGCAGATCGACGTACTTGCCGACCAGTCCGATCCGGACCGTCCGGCGCGGGGACTTCAGCCGATCAACGAGCTCTTGCCACTCGGTCAGATCCGGCGTCCGCTGCTCCAGCTGCAGGTGATCGGCGATGTACGCGCCAAGACCCGCCTCTTCGAGCATGAGCGGGACCTCGTAGATCGTGTCTGCCGTCGGCAAGGGGATCACCGCCTCTGGATCGACGTCGCAGAAGAGCGCGATCTTCTCCTTGACCTCATCCGGGATCGGGCAATCAGCGCGGCAGACGATCACATCGGGCTGGATGCCCATCGAGCGAAGCTCGCGCACACTTTGCTGTGTCGGCTTCGTCTTGAGCTCTCCGGTCGTCCCGATCTGGGGCAGCAGCGTCACGTGGATGTAGAGGACGTTCTGGCGACCGACCTCGCGCCGCATCTGCCGGATCGCCTCCAGGAAGGCTTGACCCTCGATGTCGCCGACCGTCCCGCCGACTTCCACGATGACGATGTCGGACGCGTGCTGGCGAGACGCGAGGCGGATGCGGCTCTTGATCTCGTTCGTGATGTGCGGGATGACCTGGATCGTTCCGCCAAGGTAGTCGCCGCGTCGCTCCTTGGCGATGACGGCGGAGTAGACCTGCCCGGTAGTCACGTTCGACGCCCGGGAGAGATTCTCATCAATGAAGCGCTCGTAGTGGCCGAGGTCGAGGTCGGTCTCGGCGCCATCGTCGGTGACGAAGACCTCGCCGTGCTGGTATGGGGACATCGTCCCGGGGTCGACGTTGAGATACGGGTCCAGCTTCATGATCGACACGCTGGCGCCCCGGCTCTTGATCAGGCGCCCGATCGACGCTGTCGTGATCCCCTTGCCCACGGACGAGACCACGCCGCCAGTCACGAAGATATATTTCGGCATCGTTCCCCTCCCTGCAGTCATCCGTTCGCCAGCGGCGTCTGTGCCGCGGCCGTGCGGGCAAAGGCGGACCACTCAAGAGGGGCGCTCACATCATCCGCATCGGGCGCCCCACCATAACGAGCGAGAGGCGGCGCTGGTGCGTCGCCTCTCGGCCGCTGAGTCGGCTGAATTAGAGTCGTTGGTCCTGGCTCGCTGATTGCAGCCGCTTCGCGGTCGCGCATAGGTCCGGCTATGGCACGCCGATCGTTCATCGCTTGACCGCCTCGCTATCGGGCCGCAGGACCACGACCCGCATCGTCTCTCCGAGATCGGACGGCCGCAGGTTCAGCTTCTCCTCGGCCGGCGGCACCTGGACTCCCAGATGCTTGCAGAAGACGTCGACTCCGCCGAGCGTCTTGTCGCCGAACTCGGTTGCGAACTGCATGGGAATGACGACTTTCGGCTCGAGCTGGCTGGTGATCTCCGCTGCTGTCGCGGCATCAATCACCGTTCCGCCGCCTGCCGGCACGAGGAGCACGTCTGGCGCGCTCAACGTCTCGATTTGCTCGGTGCTCAGCGGGTGCCCGAGATCGCCGAGATGGCAGACGACCATCCCTTCGATCTCAAGGAGGTAGACCGTGTTGTAGCCCCGCTGTGCCCCGCGCTCGGTATCGTGGTAGGTGCGAATGCCGGTGATGAAGACTTCGTGTAGCTCGTACTCGCCGGGCCCGCGCACGACTTGATATTCCGGGCGGACGGCGTCGAGGTTAGTGTGTCCGGGATGATCGTGCGAGATCGTCACGATGTCCGCGGTCTGCTTCGGCATCGCGTAGCCGGTCACCCGACCGACGGGATCGGTGATGATGGTCGCCTCCCGCGCGCGAATCCGAAAGCAGTTGTGCCCGTACCAACGAAACTCTGCCATGAACTCAATGTTCCGCCGACGCGCCGATGCGCAGCGCATCCAAACACCGCCAACGCCGCGTTCGCGGATGACGGTACAGTCAAGTTGTCGTAGGGGGCTGTCCGGATTCTACCTCGGCTTCGCTATTGGCGAAGCGCTGCGGGCGGAGCAACCAACTCACCATCGGCAGCAGGCATCCGCAGCCTCTCGCAGTGTACCACGCCACCGCGCCCCTCGCCAGCCCTGCTTCCCTGGCAAGAGGTGCGTACGTTCGCAGTATATCGAACGGGGTCGGACTTCGCTACACGTCGTCGTCGAGCGCCGGGTCTCCCTCCCCTATCTCCCCAAGCTCTCGCAAGACGGTTCGAACCGTCTCGTAGCTGAATCCTTTCCGCTGTAAGAAGGCTCCGAGCCGACGCCGAGCGACAGCTGGCTCTAACCGGCGATAGCTCGGCAGCTTGGCGCGCGCCAGCTCCAGCGCCGCGGCTGTTTCGTCCAGATTCGCTTCGTCGAGCGTGGCGCGGACGATCTCTCGATCGATCCCCTTCTGCCAAAGCTCTTGCTCGAGCAGCCTCCTGCCACGCGGCCGATTTGCTTCCCGCTGCTCCACCCAGTAGCGAGCGAATTCTTCATCGTCCACGTAGCGCCACGCTTCGAGCTTGGCGATGACCGCATCAATCACCGGCGGCGCGAAGCCATGACGCTCCAGTCGATCGCGTATCTCTCGCTCAGAGCGCGGCCGCCGCGTCAGGAGGCGGAACGCGGCCTCGAGGGCACGCTGCTGGTCGTCGAGCGCCCGCAGCGTCGCGACGCGCTCCGCGCTCAACTCTTCGCCGACCGCGAGGCCTTGCTCCGCCGCGAGGAGGCGCGTCATGCCGAAGGCGAAGCGACCATCAACAAAGACGTTGACGCGCTCCGGGTCGCGCGCCTGAGCGGATATCGCGGTGATGGTGCCAGAGACCGGTGTGGATGGATCGGATTGGGCTGGCGTGCGTGGACGGCGGCGCATCATACCGCCACGGTACCGCCCCGCAACGCTCCCCTGCAAGGCGGCCGCGCCCCGGCTGGCCTAATAGGGGACAGATTCGGGAGGAGCGACGCCCGCGGCACAGAGTGGACACGCCTCCGGCGTGAACGACGGGTAAATGCCGTTGAGCAAGGCGAAGACGTCGAAGCCCGCGATCGTATCCGGCCCACTGCTCCAGAGGGTGGCAACACCGATGACCGTCGCGCCATGAGCAACGACGAGCGTCGCAAGCTTCGTCATCGTCTCGCCGCTGATGATCAGGTTGTCGACGAGCAGGACTCTTTGCCCTTCGATCAGACCGGTCAGCTTCTCCGCGATCGTCAAGGCGTCGTCGCGCGGCGTGGCGTCAACGACTTTGGCCTTCGGCTCGAGGAAATAACCGACCCACTGCGCTAAACCGGCGCCCCAGATCGAAGGCGTCGCCACCGTGTGAATGTGCTCGGTGAAGAACTGCTTCGCGATCGCGTAGCCCATCCGGCTGGCCAAGCCCGGATCGGCCAGGAGGAGATCGCGGTCAAGCAGGCCGGCGCTGTGACGACCAGAGCGGTAGACGAAATGCCCCTCTCGCAACAACCCGTTCCGGCGCATTGTCTCCATCACCGCCGGATCGATCGTCGCGAGCACGCATCGTCTCCTCGTTGCAAGATCGGGTCAGGTCAGTGCGGCTCCGCGAACGAAGCATATCACGCGCCGGGAACGTCTACCTCATCCCGAGACTTTTCCGTCCACGGATGAAGCGCGCCCCGGCGCGAGTTAGGGGGGGTCAGCTTCTACTGCCAGCGCCAACGGCGCAGCGCCATGCTGCGCGCATCGCCCTCGATCCACAAGGCCGACTGCTGCTCGCGTTGACGCTGGACCGGCACCGTGCCGGCAACCACGCGCAGATGTGCCGGCTGGTCGCGCTGCGGCGCGGCCGGGTAATTGCTGGTGAGGGCGCGCCAATAAGCACGCAGTGTGCGGAGAATGTTCATAGTATCTCCCGGGACACAGAGACAATCGAGACGTTCCAATTTTGAGCCGCTACTACGGGGCCGGATTCGGCCAGAGATCTATTTCTCTGAATACGCCGACGGCCATTTCCGGGCTGCCAGTTAGCTCTTGGCACCGGTGAATCGAGATGCGTCGGTCTACCGTCGATTTTCCGGTGATGTACCCAACTAACGCGGGCATCGGGGCAACTTTCTCTACTCTAGCCAGTCTTACCCGCACAATCGGTACTTTCATCCTAACGGATAGGCCGCGGGCGTCCATGGCCGCGCGGTCCTATCGCGCGGTGACGAAACGACTCCGGCCGCCGGGAAAAAAGGCCCGCCGCCAATTGTGCTCTAATGCCTACGAGTCACGAGGAATTCAACGAGCCGCAGGAGACCGTCCCGCGCCTCGTTCGGGCCGTCGCCAGTGGCCGCGAGCAGCGCATCCTTGGCTCGGTCGTGGAACGCGGTGATCTCAGCCTCGACGATAAAGCGGATCCCGTGCTTTTCGAGCAAATCGAGCACGCGGGCAATGCCGGCTGGCGACACCTCCGCTTCGGAGAATAGCGCCGACAATTCCTCTCGCTCAGCCTCACTCGCGCGCTCGCGCAGCAGCAGAATCGGTAGCGTCTGCTTCCTGCGCCGAATATCGTCCGCCTCGGCTTTGCCGGTCTCGGCCGTCGTCCCCCAGATGCCGAGAAGATCGTCGCGCACCTGAAAGCCGAGGCCGAGCGCGAGACCGAACTCCGCAAAGCGATATGCGACATCCTCATCGGCGCCGCCCGCCAGTGCGCCGGCCCAGGCAGCGTACCGAACGATGTCCGCGGTCTTACCCGCGATCATGGTGTGGTATTGCTCCGGCGTGATATCGCCACGCCCCTCGAACTGCAGGTCGAGCACCTGCCCGCGCACGATTGCCAGGGTCGTCCGGTCGAACTCGGCGGCCAAGCGCAGCGTCAACGATTCGGGGACTCCCTGCTCGCGCAGGCGATAAAGGGCCAAGTGGGAGCACGCGAAGAGGGCATCGCCCGCGTTGATCGCTTGGCTGCTCCCCCACAGCGACCAGACGGTCGGGCGATGACGTCGCGTCGGGCTTTCGTCCTGGATGTCGTCGTGGACGAGCGTGAAGTTGTGAAGTAGCTCGATCGCGGCGGCGAGCGGCGCGGCCCTTTTCGGGTCGCCGCCCACCGCGGCGCAGCTGAGAATGGCGATGGTGGGTCGAATCCGCTTGCCTCGAACAGTGGCGCGCTCGTCCGCGGGCTGCAGATCCGGCGTCAGCCAGCCCATGTGATACCGCGCCATGCCCGCGAGCAGCGGCGCGTCGCCGTCTAGCTCCGCGACGGCCTCATGCAGATACGGCTCGATAATCGCGTCGACATCAGGCAGCAGCGATTGAGGTGATTTGACCATTCACGCGAATCCTATCGAGGGTTCTGCCAGCCCTTTTCGCGACTCATCCTTCGAGTGAAGCCGGCCGCTCTGGACAGCATACCGAACTCTCGCGACCAGCCGTACGCCAGCTTCGCGGAGCGTTATGTCGTCCTCCAGACCCTCCAATTCCCCGTATTTGTCGTACACTAAGGGTGTGTGGACGAACGAGAATGGTCCACTGCGGTGTGGATGCCATCCAGACCGTTTGGCTTAGTGTAACGTCTGGATCGGTAAGCGCCGAGAGTCGGAAAGACGGAGAGAGCGCATGTTTTTTGATCCCATGTATCTGATTTTCATGCTCCCCGGGATCCTGTTCATGCTGTGGGCGCAGAGCAAGACTCGGGGTGCATACCAGAAGTACAGCCGGGTTCGCAATTCGATGGGCATCACGGGCGCCGAGGCGGCGCGCCGGGTTCTGCAGAGCAGCGGAATCTACGACGTCCAGATCGAGCCGGTCGCCGGTGAGCTGACCGATCACTACGATCCGCGCAGTCGCAAGCTGCGCCTGTCGCAGGGTGTGTACGGTGTGCCGTCAGTCGCGGCGATCGGCATCGCGGCGCATGAGGCCGGGCACGCGATTCAGCACGCGAAGGGCTACGCGCCTCTCCAGGTGCGGACGGCGATCGTACCTGCCGTGAACATCGGCTCGAACCTCGGCTTCATTCTCCTGCTGATCGGTATCGTCATCGGCATTACGGAGCTGGCCTGGGTTGGTGTTGGACTTTTCGCGCTGACGACCGTCTTCGCCCTTCTGACGCTCCCGGTCGAGTTCGATGCCTCACGCCGGGCCCGCGCTGAGCTAGCGCGACTCGGGCTCGTTGACGGCGGCGTGGCCGGCGGGAGCGAGAGCAAGGGCGTCGCGCAAGTCCTGAACGCCGCCGCCTGGACTTACATCGCCGGGTTTGCGATCTCGGTCCTCCAGCTCCTCTACTACGTCAGTTTGATTGCCGGACGGCGCGACGAGTAGCGCTCAGCACAAAATTGGACCGGCAATTCCACGCGGGGCGGCTCAAACCGCCCCGTCTTGGTGTCCTCAGAACAAGTGTCACTCGGTACACTTCCGGCAGGTGCGCGAAGTCGAGCGCTTGTCAGACGACGTGCGCCGGCTTATGGGCCGCGTCGACTCCTCCGGTGTCTCCATCACTTTGACAGCCCTGGAGCGTCGAAACCTGGAATCGCGGCCGCACGTTGATGAGCGCAGGACAGTGCACGGAGGTCACGGAGAGGCACAACATGGCGAGGAGCTCGCATCAACAGATACTCAAGTCCCGTCTGTCCAGGCGTGGCGCGCTGCGCGCGGGCGCCGGCCTGGCTGGCGGGTTGGCACTCTCGGTGGGAGCCCACCTCGGCTGGGCAAAGGCGCAGGAAACGGTCGAAGAGGCGTCGGTCGATCGCAGCCGGTATTTCGCGGAGACCGGTCACAACCTGAAGAATCCGTTCCTCGAACGATGGCGCCAGGCAGGAGGCGAGCGGACGCTCGGCCTGCCAATCTCCGAAGAACGGTACGACCCTGACCTCGGAATCGCGCAGACCTTCGAAACCGTGACGCTCGTTTATGACCCGTCCCTGGAGCCGCCCTGGGACGTTCAGGCAGCTCACTTGCCACGGGATTTCGTCCGCGAGATCGCGCCCGGGTCGGCGCGGCGACGCGTCGACAGTTGCTCCAACTCCTCGGGTTCCTGCCGATTCTTTCCCGAGACGGGTCACACGCTGAGTGGCCGCATCGCCGAGTTCTGGTCGGAGCACGGCGATCTCCCGATCTTCGGCATGCCGCTCTCCGAGCCGTTCGATGATCCCAACTCCAGCGCGACGCTCCAGGTCTTTGAGCGCGCCGTGCTCGAGGAGCGGAACGGTCGGGTGCGCGTCCGCCCCGTCGCCCAAATGCTCGCGGAGGCAAACGGGCTGCTGAGCGATCCCGCGTTCCTCCCGGCGCCGCCGACTCGCGGCGAGACAAAGCTTGTGAAATCACCCGAGGGTCTGCGCCTGCGCGCTGGCCCGAGCCTAGACGATGAGATCATCGTCGTCCTGCCGGACAACGCCGAGTTCATCAGTGCGCCGAATAGCAGTGGCGACTGGATTCCCGGTTACGCCGATGGCTACTCCGGTTGGGTCTCGGCGGACTACCTCAAGGACCCGCCACCCCTTCCGCAGATCACGCGCGAGGAATGGAATCCGGAAGTCTGGCAGGGCGCAGCGCTCGGCGAAACGAACGTTCGTGCCGAGCCGACAACGGATTCCGAAATCGTCGACGTGCTCAGCTACGGCGACCCGGTCACCGTCACGGCGTGGGTAAAGGGCGAGGAAGTATTCCAAGGCGCCGATCAATGGGCGCTGATTGGACCGTCACGATACGTCTATTCTCGCAACATCGGACGGAACGCGCCGGTTCTCCCGCCACCGCTCCCGGCCGACGCGCCATCCGTGGGCCGCTGGATCGACGTTCACCTCACCCAGCAACTCATGACCGCATATGAGGACCGCGATCCCGTCCGCGTCGCGGTGACGACGACCGGCATGGCCGGCTGGGAGACTCCGCCGGGGATCTATCAGATCCTCGTGCGCGTTCCGAATGAGACGATGACGAGCGGCGCGATCGGAGCGGAGCACTACTACAAGCTCGAGGACGTCCTCTTCACCCAGTACTTCACGGACGTCGGGCACGCGATCCATTTCGCTTGGTGGCGAACGCCGGAGACGATCGGCCGCCCGGGCAGCCACGGCTGTCTAAACCTCCTCCTCGACGATGCCCGCTTCTTCTGGGACTGGGCGGACATCGGCACGGTTCTCTACATTCATCCCTAGACACTGCTGCAGGACACAAAGAAGAGCCGCCGGGGCGGCCGTTTGGCGGTCACCCCGGCGGCTCTTCAATTGCAAGCGACGCTTGCTACCCCTCGTCGAATCCGGCGAGAAGATCGTCGCGCGGCCCGACCTGCTGGTCGTAGGCGCGCTGCGGCACGTTCTGGCGGAAGATGACGAGCACGTCATCCGGCAGCTGCCGGCACTCGATGTACAGCGTCAAATCGGCAGAGTCACCGTTGTCAGCCGTGAAGGTGTAGTTCAGGGCCACCCAGGCACGGCGTGCGTTGCCGCCGCGAATCTCGTCGCCCGCGTCATCAAGGCGCGGCTCGACGTCGCTGTTCGTCTCCCGGGTCGGCAATTGCCGCTCGAAGAAGTCAACGCAGTCGAGGGCATTCACACCCGCCGCGGTCTGGCCAAGGAACGACACGTAGCTGAGCCCGTTCCAGAGGCCGATGAAATCGATCGGGCCGGAATCGCTCGGCTCGCTCGACTCCTGATCGACCTGCCAAACGGTCGGATCGTAGGTCACCGTGTAGCCGTAGCTCGGGCTGGTGTAGGTCGCCCCGCCCGACGGCGGTCCATCGTCATCGTCGGTGGTGTCGTCATCGTCCGGCGGCGGTGGCGGGCCATCGTCATCATCACTGGTGTCATCACCGCCGGCCGTCGTTCCGGCCAAGCCCTGCGCGAGGAAGACGCTCACCTGCGTCCGGTCTTCCCGGGCGCGAAGCCAGGCGACGCCGCTGTAGCCGGAGCTGTTCTGCTCGGCGAGCCCGATGTAGATATCCTCAGCCGATTCGCTGCCCGTGACATCGCCACAGGCGACCGGGTCGCCCGCCTCGTCCGTCACGACGACGGCGCTGCCATCAGCGACCAGATCGGCAAGTGAGACAGAGATCGTTCGGAACGCCGTTTCGACGCCCCCTTCTTGCACCGACAGCGCGCGCACTTCGCTCAGCACATCTTCGAGTCGGCTGCAGCTGCCGCTGTAGACAGCGGCCGTCCGCTCGCCGTCCTGCGCATTTGCGCCTTGCGTACCGATCCCGATCGCGACCATGCTGCTGAGCACCAAGATCGCCGCCGTCACTAGCGACGAGATGCGTGCCCTCATCTTCCGCTCCTCATTTCTTGACCCCGTCCGTCGCCATGCCCAAACTCCGCTCGCGTGACTCCCGGATGCTTCGCGGATAGCTGCGGCCGGCCCATCGGGGAGCAAGATTGCTGCCAATGGCGCCGGCCTGCACGGCTGACATCACGGTGAACGGGTCCGGGCATTCGACACCTAGACGAGGCTTCCAGCAATAGCCATCGTACCCCTAGGAGCCGCTATTCCGTGCCCGGTACTGCCTCCTCAAGCGCGGCGCGCCCTGCCTCGCGAGCCTCGTTGGCTCCGGTGGCAGCCGCCCCTTGCTCCGACTCACCCGCCTCCCGCTCAATACCCGAGGCGCCTTCAGGCTCGACGAACGAGCCACCCGTCAGCCCCTCGAGCGACTTCGAGCCGGCGGTGCTCGCGCTGGCTTCGCGCTCAATCGGGGATGAGGTCATGATGGCGCCAGCCTCGGCGTCGAGGCTAGCTGCCTCACGCGCCGCTTCGCGCTCAAACGGAGTGACGGCTTCCGCCAATGCGGCCTCGAGCGCCAAGCTACCCTCCTGGCGCGCCGCCTGGCGCTCCGTCTCGGTGATCGGCTCAGTCACGGAAACGATATCGGCCGATTGCGCGGCCTCCTCGATCGCTCGCTGCTCAGCCTCCGTGACCGTACTGGCTTCCGCCTGGGCCGGAATTTCCTCCTGCCCGGTCAGCTCCAGCGTCACGGCCTCGTCTGGCCAACCGAGGAAAGCGGCCCGAGCGGCGGCCTCCGGGGCGATGATGGGCGATGCCACACCGAGCCGATCGACGAAGGCGGCCATCCCTCGTCCGCGCGCATCGGCGGCGTCGAGCGATCCGCGCGCGGCGGACCTATCGACGATGTCCACGTCAACAAAGCTGCCGGTCACCAGCGCCTCGCGCGTAAGGCGAGAGGATTCCCGCTCTGGCCCGTTGGCCCTGGTCGGAATCAGCGGGTCACTCACAGCCGCGCGGCTCACGGCACGGGTCCGCCCGGCAACTGCCTCGATGCTGAGCGGCTCCGAGCCAGCGGCCGCCTTCGCTAAGATGGTGTCATCTTGGAGGAACGGAGAGGCTGAAGATTCGAGTACCGCCTCACGCACGATGCGCGCGAGGCCACCGGACGCGCCGGAATAAACCAGATCCTTTAGGTCGGATGCGGCCGCTTCCCGGGCTGTCACGGCCGGGTCGGTTTGCATTGCCGCCGTCCCGGCTCCGGTTCCGCCATTGACCGCGAGCATACCGGCTATACCCAATGCTGCCAGGGGTAGAGCGCGAGAGGACAGACGTCGCAGATTCATCGCTTGCCTCACATCTTCGTCGTGGCCGACGACTCCCTAATGGACCAGGCAGTCATCATGCCAAGAGCCGGAGAACGTTCCGACCAAGAGTGAGGTTGCGTTGCTCGCTTTACGCGACTCTCCGCAAATCTCTCGTCGGGGTTCGCCGCATCTTTGCACGATGCTCGGTCCCTGTCAAGGCCGGTCGCCCAATTGCGACCGCGGCGCACCAATCAAACGTCAACGATATGCCAAAGGTTCCCG